>NZ_CADCXN010000103.1 GCF_902806695.1 Candidatus Methylobacter favarea
CCTCGGCAGCCTGCCGCTGCGTCTGACTGAGCGCGAAGCCTGTATTACTGACCTTGAATCAGCCCCAAGCGCAGCCCTTCCCCGCAGCAGCTTAGGGTTGCCCCACCTGAATGCAGAGCCCGCCCAATGCCAATGCCAAGGCCAGATGCTGCAGGGGAAAAAATATTTCTTAAATGACACGGTTGGGTACTTACAATGTATTAGACGTCGTCCAGAAGGGATCATCAGCAATCGAGCTGATTTGTCATAGGAGCAGGCGCTGAACCTGCGTCGAGTCAGGGCGTTAACCATCAAAAGATTCAGCAGATTGAATGGATTTTTGCCGTTGCGTTGCGCCAGGGCATGAGCTTAACCAGGCAGCCCTGCCGCTATCCTGGCAGAGTTGATTGAGCAGCACCGTTTATCATGGTCAGGGATTCCCGGAAGTCAGGCGCTCCAGAGCCAGCGCGTATTCAGCAAGCCTCCAATCTTAGGTGTTTCATCGGTAACGGAAAGGAAAAAATAACCGCTCTATGCTCAGGTTTAGGTGTCGCTTTTTTACCGGCTCACCGGATTCAGAGATGCTTGAACAAGGTCTGCTTATCGCGCTGCCGGTAGAAAACACGATATCAATAGAAACTCTCAATGTAGCAAGAAAATAACAAATAAGGGCAAAGCCTTGCGTTGGTTTATTGGGCAGGCATGACAGCCTATCTTCACTGAGGAACGGGAATTCAATAATTCCGGAATTTAGGATTGCAAAATCTGATCCACGGCTATCATGAACGGTTGACTAGCGGAAGGGCACTACGGATGGATACGAACAAACACAGCAATATGACCAGTAATGGAGCTTGAATTGTAAACTGACAAAACGCAGGCGATGGACAAAAAACAGGCGACAGCTGAGTGCGAAACGACCGCATTGAAGCTGAATTTAAGACATGACTTTACTCAGTGAAAAAACTTAAAAATGAATAAAACCACTAAAGCTCAGCTCAAAATCATTTCCGGCGGCCAGACCGGAGTTGATCGAGCGGCGTTAGATGCCGCCTTGCAATGCGGTATCGACTGTGGCGGTTGGTGCCCGGAAGGACGATTAGCCGAAGACGGAATTCTACCCTGCCGCTATCCGCTTTCGGAATTAAAAGGCGGCGGCTCAGAAAGAACATGGCAGAATGTCATCGACAGCGACGGAACTGTGATTATCTATTTCGATACCTTATCCGGCGGAACCGAGCAAACCTTGCTATTCTGCCTGAATCTGAAAAGATCCTTTTTGCTGATCGACGCCGCTGAATTAGCGCCGGCCCGTGCGGTTGAGCGGATTCAAAAATTCGTTGCCGGCCACGCTATCAAGACTCTAAATATAGCAGGACCCCGGGCCAGCGATGAAGCCCTCGCTTATGCCTATACATTAACAGTAATGTCGGATTATCTAAGGTCTTTCATCACTACGAGTAAGCTTTGAAATCATCTTAAGCAAGGAAGCAATAGGTTTAAAGATTGCAACTCTTCCATCCGGCAATTGACTACCCCGAGCATCCCGATGAGTACACGGGAGAAACTCATCCCGCCTTATCGGTTCGGTCGAAGCGACTGGCTCCAACTATCTTTGGCCTATTCACGCGCGTTATCACGGAAGAAAACCATGCCACAGCTGACCTGAAGGACAGGTTCGGCGATTTCTCATCAGAAAACCCAAGCCGGGCGCCGGCCATTAAAACCATGAAGCTATGATCTTTATGGCTCCGGCTGTTAAGCAGCCTCTACAGTCAGGGCAACAAAAGCCGTATAACATCCTGCTATTGAAAATCCTGACTGATAGCCTTGAATGAGTTTTTAACTACAAACGGCGACGCACCTGGCGCCGCGATTGTAATGCCAACTTAGCTGATGACGCTTACATTTTCAGCTTGAAATCCTTTTTCTCCTTTTGTTACATTGAACTGTACTTGTTGTCCTTCAGACAGGGATTTATAACCAGAGCTCTTGATATTACGAAAGTGAACGAAAACATCGGGTCCTGATTGTTGCGTGATAAAGCCAAAGCCTTTATCAGGGTTAAACCATTTAACAGTGCCGGTAGTGAGTGTAGACATAATTGATCCTATTTAGTATAAATATAAAGCCTGGCCGAAGAGTCAGTGTCGATTCCCTAATGCAAGCAGAAAATTAAATCAGCTAAATTTTTGTGTTTAGTCAGATGTAACGTTTATTTTTTACCACCCTTTTGGCCAGCTTTTTTAGCCTCTTCCTGGGTAAATTCGTGAGCACTGCCTTTTTCATGAGCGGCATGCCCTCCTTTGCTGGCAATTTCCCGTTGTTTCTCTTCATCCATTGAAGCAAAACCCCGCTTTGCCGTGGCGCCTTTTTTATCGGTCGCTGATTGTTTTTGTTGAGCCATGAGTATCTCTCCTAACAAATATTAATTGAAAGTATCTTATTTAAGGGTAAAGTGATTTTTTCCATACTGTATCTATGGAAGAGTTAACAGAATACTATTCCTTACTTTTCTACTCTGTGCGATAACTCGCATACCTGCACGTATTTTTTGGGCCCGGAAACGAACTTAAATCGCTTCGGAAAAAGGCTTAAAAGCCTGCACGAACCAGTCTTAGGCTTAAAATATAATTTGATCTGAAGGTCGGGTATCGGCGCGTAAGACTCGTTTGATATAGGACAGCGCCTGTTGATGGTCATTGGCATTTATTGAAGCGGTGCAATCACTCGGCACCAGGAGTTTATAATCACGCAAAAAAGCATCAGCGGCTGTCATCAAGATACAAACATCCGCTGTCAGCCCCGTAATAATCAATGTCTCGGCTTTTAAATAATCCAGTAGTAGATCGAGGGTGGTCGAATAAAACCCTGAATTTTTTGGTTTTAGCACAAAATAATCTTTGCGGCGCGGCTTTATAATTCCCACTAGGGACCTGCTTTTCGACGTTTTAGTCAAGCAATGCTTAAGTAATGTTCGAAAATCCGATTGCCATTTGCCAAAGTTATCATTGACATAGATTACGGGTATTTTTTTGCTATCGGCTTTTTTTCGAAGTTCGGCGATGCAGTTAACAACAGGTTCCGTATGCTTGATTAATTCATCTCCTCCCGGAAATTCAAAATCATTAATAATATCAATAATGAGTATAACTGTGGGCGAGTTTTCCGGAGCATTTCCGTGTAAATCGCCATTTTGAGGTGTCGACATAAAATTTCATACCCAGGTAAATGCAAAAAAGATAATTAGCCAACTCTTTTTTATAAATTCCTTTAAAGCGTTTTTCCACAGATATTAGCATAAGTAAGAAAATGCCAGGAGTGCTCATCTTTGAGTTGCGGGTTAGCAGCCTAAATTCAAGATCAGGTCTGAATGAGTGATCCTCCCGGACTATAAGTTAAGGACATTTTTATTCAGGATTTATTTTGGAACTTCAGACTCCGGTCTAGCGCGTCGATTGACTATTCTTCACGGTTATCAGCTAGCGTCCGGCTTGCCTTTTCCATCATAAATTATCATTTCCATCCAGCATCTGCGGACATAAAAAAAGGCCTATACGTGTAGGCCTTTTTTTATGAATTGGCGTCCCCAAGGGGGTTCGAACCCCTGTTACCGCCGTGAAAGGGCAGTGTCCTGGGCCACTAGACGATGGGGACTAAACTTGTTAGTCAGCTTTTGCTTTTTTGGTGGAGCCAGGCGGGATCGAACCGCCGACCTCAACACTGCCAGTGTTGCGCTCTCCCAATTGAGCTATGGCCCCTAAGTTGAGAACGCGCATTCTACAGCATTCTTCAGTCAAGTCCAGCACTAATTTAAGCTTCTTATATAATTTATGGCTCGTTGAATGCGGTCTAAGGTTTTTTCTTTCCCCAGCAGCGCCAGTGTTACATCGATTGCCGGCGACGCTGACGTCCCTGCTACGGCAACGCGCAAAGGCTGGGCGACTTTACCGAGGGAAGCGCCATTTGTTTCGGCAAGATTCAGAACAATCCGGTGCAACTCGTCACCCTTCCATTTTGTTACTGCTGCAAATTTTTCATACAACTGTTTTAAAATGTCATCCGAACCTTCAGTGAAATTCTTTTTAACCGCTTTTCCATCATAGGAATCAAAATCCTTATAGAAATAAATGCTCGCGGCCGCCATTTCCACCAGGGTTTTACAGCGCTCCCTCTGGGCTTTTACAATATCAACAAGAGCAGGGCCTTGAGCCGGATCAATGCCATGGGCGCCCATATGCCAGCTTAAATGACGCGCTACATAGCCCGGATCACTATTCATAATATACTGATGGTTTAGCCATAACAGTTTTTCAGGGTTAAATGTAGACGCAGAGACATTGACATCTTCCAATTCGAAATACTCGATCATCTCATGTATTGAGAATATTTCCTGGTCGCCATGCGCCCATCCCAAACGCACAAGATAATTCAGCAATGCCTCCGGCAAATAGCCGTCATCCCGATATTGCATCACGCTTACTGCGCCATGCCGCTTCGATAAACGCGTACCATCGGCGCCCAGTATCATGGGCAAATGCGCATAGTTTGGCAATTTTGCGTCCAATGCCTTAAGAATATTTATTTGCCTGGGGGTGTTGTTGATATGGTCATCACCGCGAATAACATGGGTGACGCCCATATCCATATCATCAACCACAACCGTTAAATTGTAGGTTGGCGTTCCATCCGCTCTGGCAATAATCAAATCATCAAGCTCTTTATTGGCAACGACAATTTCACCTTTAACCAGATCAGAAATGGATACTACGCCGGCCAGTGGATTTTTAAAGCGAATAACAGGCTCTACACCTTGCCTTGGCTCTCCCGCATCCCGGCATTTGCCGTTATATCGCGGCTTTTGCTTGTTGGCCATTTGTTCAGTTCGAAGCTGCTCCAGCTCGTCCTTGCTGCAATAACAGTAATACGCATCGCCTTGCGCTAGCAACTGCTGGATAATCTCTTTGTAACGCTCAAAACGCTGGGTTTGATAAAAAGGGCCTTCGTCATATTCCAGGCCCAGCCAGGTCATGCCTTCGAGAATAGCATTAACAGATTCCTGAGTTGAACGCTCCAGGTCTGTATCTTCAATTCTTAAAATAAATTTTCCGCCATGTTTACGCGCATAAAGCCAGGAAAACAGCGCAGTACGAGCGCCGCCTATATGTAAATAACCGGTTGGACTTGGGGCAAAACGTGTTGTTATACTCATTGGACGTTATGTCTTGTTTATAAAAATTTTAAATTATCTTGCAAAAGCTTGCATGGCTGCATTTGGCTATGTATTTAACTAACTTATCATTTTTGATATGCATTACCCAGCTTATTCCTTAAATGAATCGTGTAGTTTATAGTAGCTGCTCAGATTATATTCTTATAGCCATCGTCTTATTAATTAACAGCCAATACTGCCCCCACTCTTTAATGCTTGCGCTTATACCAAGTATTAATAAGATAATTATACTTATATTTATTATTATAACTATTCATAACTTATACTATTCGTTATTAAAACACAGGATTATTGCCTACCGGAAATAAGCGTACATTTGCTATACAACTTGATTTAAGATAGTGCTAGAATCGAAATCGATTGATACTGCATAATACTGTGTTATTCCAGACGATTGTTGACAAGGAGATTTCAATGAAAAAATTATTTGTAATTATTGCAGCTATTGCCGGTCTGGTTGTATCAGGGTGCGCTTCCCAACCCATAAGCACTTTTCCGTTATTTGCAGCCAAAAACTTAAATGCTTTGGTTGCCTCCGGTCAGTATCAACAAAAAATCGATAACTTTTTTGTAATTAATGATTCTTCCTCATCCATGACAGAAGAGTATCGCGGTGTTGGCTTTGCAGGCCAGCCTGTTCCTACAAAATTTTCCGTTGAAAAAGAAATCCTGAACAGAATAAACCAGACTATTCCCGACTTGAAATTGACTGCCGGCATTCGCAGTTTTGGTTTCGGCCCTTGTTTATCCTACCAATTTACCCAGCTTAATCTGCCCCCTGTTACTTATTCTAAATCATCTTTCGGCACCGGTATAGACTCGTTAATTTGCGCCAGCGGGGGATCACCGCTGTCTCCCAGTGTTGAAGGAACAATCGCGGATTTGTCAGCAACAGCCGGTAACATTGGCGTTCTGATACTCAGCGATGGCCATTTGGGTTCGGGCTCGGTGGCCTCGGTTAAATCCCTGAAACAACATTATGGCGACAGGGTGTGCGTTTATACAATATGGGTAGGCAATGAAGAGGAAAATTCCGGTATCAATACCTTAAATCGTATCGCCGATATTGGCGGCTGTGGCTTCAGCACCCTGGCTGAAAAAGTTGCAAGTGCCGGCGACATGGCAAATTTTGTGCAAAAAGTTTTCCTAAAAGCCGGCATGCCGGTTGAAAGAGATGATGATGGCGACGGCGTGATTAATAGCAAGGATAAATGTCCTGATACATTAAAAGGCGCTCATGTTAACCCGTTTGGCTGCTGGGTTGCAGAGATAAAATTTGACCATGATAAAAGCACTATCAAGCCTGAATATTATGATGAACTGGATAATGTCGTAACAGTCATTAAAAACAACCCCGGCTTGAGCATTGAAGTACAGGGCCACACCAGCAGGACTGGGAAGGCCGCCTATAACCAGCAACTGTCCGAGCGCCGCGCCCAGGAAGTCAAGGCTTACTTATTAAGCCATGACGCCGGGGCAAGCGCTGCACTGACAGCTCGCGGCTATGGCTGGAGACAGCCTGTAGACACCAATGACACCGAATCAGGCCGGGCGAACAACCGGCGGGTCGAGTTTAAAGTTTTCAAATAACTTCGTTTATAGTTCGTTTATAGTAGGAACCGGAATCTGAATAAAAATTTACTCGCCTAAAGGAGGGTTGTTTAACCCTCCTTTAGGTGACAAAAAAGCAGCTGATTAATAAAGGCATCAGCAGGTATTATTCAATAACTTCAATGCCGCCCATATAAGAAATTAATGCTTCAGGAATATGAATTTGTCCCTGGGCATCCTGATAATTTTCCATGACGGCAATCAAGGTTCTGCCGGCCGCCAAACCGGAGCCGTTTAAGGTATGAACCAGCTCCGGTTTACCCGTTTCCGGATTACGCCAGCGCGCTTGAAGACGGCGCGCCTGAAAATCCTTGAAATTGCTGCAGGACGATATTTCCCGGTAGGCGCCCTGACCGGGCAGCCAGACTTCAAGATCATAGGTTTTTGACGATGAAAAGCCGGTATCTCCGGCGCATAACAACATCTTGCGGTAAGGCAGCTTTAATTTTTTCAGAATAACTTCCGCATGTTCAGTCAGTTCTTCATGGGCCCGGCCCGACTCTTCCGGCCTGACAATTTGCACCAGCTCGACCTTTTCAAATTGATGCTGACGGATCATGCCGCGCATATCACGACCATATGCTCCGGCTTCACTACGAAAACACGGGCTATGGCAGACTAATTTTAGCGGCAGGTCTTTTGCATCAATAATGACATCCCTGACCATATTCGTTACCGGAACTTCCGCTGTTGGAATCAGGTACAAAGCAGGATCTTCATTGGCCTTGAACAGATCAGCCTCAAACTTGGGCAGTTGTCCGGTGCCGCGCAGGCTGTCGGCATTGACCAGAAAAGGCACGTAGGTTTCGCTGTAGCCGTGCTCGGAAACGTGCGTATCCAGCATTAACTGAATCAGGGCGCGCTGCAACCGGGCCAGCGCGCCGTTTAATACAATAAACCGGGCGCCGGCAATTTTTGCGCCCAGCTCAAAATCCATGCGCTTATTCCTGGCGCCCAAATCGACATGATCTTTGGCTTCAAAATCAAATGCCGGACTTTCTCCCCAGCGACTGATTTCAATATTAGCTTCTTCATTTTTTCCATCCGGCACCGACCCATCGAGAATATTCGGAATGCCTTCCATCAGCCCGGTCATTTTTGCCTGAATTTCAGATAACTCCATTTCCGCCTCTTTCAGTTGGTTCGCCATATGCTGAACCTGATCCAGAAGTGGCTGAATATCTTCGCCTTTGGCTTTCGCCTGGCCAATTAATTTTGAGCGCTTGTTGCGCTCATTCTGTAAGTCCTGGGTCTTAACCTGAATATCTTTACGTCTGGCTTCGAGTTCAGCATAGTACCTGGAATTAAAATCAAATGAACGTCTGCTTAATTGCTTCCTGATAAAATCAGGATCAGCTCTAAATAAACGGGGATCCAGCATGGCAGCGCAGTTACCTTTATAAAAATGTATGTCTGAGGAATGTAAAATGAAATCAAGTAGCTGGATCGGTATGAGCCGTAGCCGGCCAGCTAACGATATGTTTGAGATCAAGTCTGGATTTGAGCGTCTGAATGGCTTTTTCCACTTTCACAGGCTCGTCGTAAAACTCTATAATCAAGGGTAATTCCAGGGATAAGGCAAGCAAGGATGAGGTATGTATCTTGCGGTCTTTTCCAAATCCGGCGATCCCCCGGACAATGGTGACGCCAAAGATTTTTTCTTCGTCATGCAGGATATCCAGAATCTGATTGACCTGATCATGACCTTCCATTGCGTATATTCTTGCCATAGTTATCGCGCTTGAACTCATATCTGCTTACCCGCCGCTAAACCCAGCCAAATTACCAAAAGACACAGCAAGCCGTTCCCGAAAAAAATACTCAGCATTAAATTCCAGTTGGACTCGAACGTATAGCCATGCTCTATTAAAAAAAGCACCAAATACAAACCGGAGAATGCTAAATACGCGCTGATCATAATCACAATAATTGCCGCCCGATATTCCAGGGATAGCATCACTTTCTGCAATAAAACAGTTGCTATGATGCCGATCAGAAAAGCGATTATTGTATTTACTATGATCAGGGCATAAGGAAACATGCCTCCGGACCATTGAATTATACCTTCCGAGTAAAAAAATAAGGTTCTGCCGCAAAGCAAGCCAATCCAGACAGCAAGGATACAGCCGGCAACACTGATCACTACATTGAGTGCGGCTTTGGTTAAGCTGCCCTGCTCGATAAGATATACAGTTTCCAGTGAAAAAGTGGAAAAGGTGGTAAACGCGCCGATAAAACCGACCAATATCGCGGCGCGGTATTCGACTGTCATGGCAATACGTTGAAGAATAAGGGCTTCAGTCAGTATACCGATTAAAAACGAACCGGTAATATTAACAACTAACGTTCCATAGGGAAATCCCCGGCCCAGCCACTGATAGATACCGGATGAGACCAGAAACCGCACTACCGCACCAAAAGATCCGCCCAGTGCAACAGCAAGCAATTGATTCATAAAGCTAGGACTTAATTTGATGGCAGGCAAAAATTACCATAGAGAACGAAAGTCCGCGAAATTTTTTAAAAAACGCACTCGGTAACGCCTTTGATTATGTTCTTTATGGCGACTGATTATGACTGCCTGGATATATCACATCAACATTTAATAAAGTGTTTCCGGTAATAGCGCAACTCTTCAATGGATTCCACAATGTCGTCCAGCGCCTGATGTTTCGATTCTTTATTAAAGCCCTTTTTTAGCTCCGGCGCCCATCTGTCTGCAAGTTCCTTGAGCATTGAAACATCAATATTGCGATAATGAAAATAGGCTTCCAGCTTAGGCATATAGCGATAAAGAAAACGCCGGTCCTGGCCAATGCTGTTGCCGCAGATAGGTGAGGTTTTTTCCGGAACCCACTGTTTTAGAAACTCAATGGTCAGCCGTTCTGCTTCAGCATCATTTATCGCCGAAGCTTTAACGCGATCAATCAATCCCGATTGTCCATGATGCTTCTGATTCCATGCATCCATAGCAGCCAATGCTGAATCAGGCTGATGCACTGCCAGCACCGGACCTTGGGCAAGAATATTCAGGTCCTTGTCAGTAACAATCGTAGCAATTTCAAGGATCAAATCATGGTCGGGATCAAGGCCCGTCATTTCCAGGTCTATCCAGATAAGGCGCTGAGCATCCGGTGGCATGTGTTGATTCCATTGTCAAAAAAGTTAGGGTTAGTGTAGCATTGGGCAATCTGTAAGCCTAATTCTTAAAATTGGTACCCACCTATGAATACCTTTACTATTATTTTTTTAATTGCACTGATTATTTCCTATTCAATACAATTTTGGCTGTCCGGACGACAGGCCGCTTACGTTGCAGATCATCGGGCAGCTGTTCCCGAAGCGTTTAAAAACAGCGTATCCCTTGAAGCCCACCAGAAAGCGGCCGACTATACCGTCGAAAAAGGCAGGCTGGGGAATATTGAAAGCATTATCGGCGGTATTGTCCTGTTGTTGTTAACCTTAGGCGGCGGGATAAATCTGGCTTTTAACTACTGGTCATCCCTGACCGCATCTCCCTTAATAGCCGGGGTTGGCGCTATAGCCACTATTTTTCTGTTAATGGCAGGGGCGGATATTCCTGTCAGTCTGTATCAGACTTTTGTTATTGAAGAAAAATACGGTTTTAATAAAAGTACGTTAAAACAATTCATCAAGGATCATGTGCTGCAACTGGCTTTGGGTGCAGCCATAGGCTTGCCTTTGCTGGCTTTGATTCTATGGATTATGGACAGCCTCGGCTCGCTGTGGTGGCTGTGGGCATGGGGAATAATGATGAGTTTCTCACTACTGATGAGCTGGCTTTTTCCTACCCTGATTGCGCCGCTGTTTAACAAATTCACTCCTATGGAAGAGGGTTCTTTAAAAGACCGGATCCAGCGACTGCTGGCCCGCTGCGGTTTTAACAGCCAGGGCATATTTATTATGGACGGCTCCAGACGGTCGCGCCATGGCAACGCCTATTTCACCGGCCTTGGCAATAACAAACGCATTGTATTCTATGATAATCTGGTAAATTCGCTGGACGAGGAAGAACTGGAAGCTGTACTGGCCCATGAACTGGGGCATTTTAAATGCAAACATGTCATAAAAATGCTGATTGCCACTGCCGTTATGAGTTTAATCGGTTTTGCGATTCTGGGTTGGCTGATCAATCAGCAATGGTTCTATGCCGGCCTCGGGGTAGAACATGCTTCAAATGCTGCTGCTTTATTATTATTTATGCTGGTTTCACCGGTATTTACCCTGTTTCTGCAGCCGGTCAGCGCTTATTTTCAACGTAAATTTGAATTTGAGGCCGATGATTTCGCATCAGCTAACGCACAGGCTTCAAAAATGATCAGCGGTCTGGTCAAGCTGTATGAAGAAAACGCCAGCACCCTGACGCCGGATCCGCTTTATTCCGCATTCCACTACAGCCATCCCCCCGCCGCCATACGTATTGCTCATCTGGAATCGAAAATACAACCGGCATAGGGGCTATGCTTGCTGAAGGCCTGGTCATTGCTCATTTAGGCCAGGGAATTGCTGTTGAACATGCGAATAAAATTGTTCTATGTCAAACGCTGCGGCGACTCGAAACCGTCGCGGTGGGCGATAAGGTGTTGTGGTCACAAACGGGCCCGGACCAAGGCCGCATAGAAAAAATTCTACCCCGGCGCTCGCTGTTGGCGCGCCCTTCCAGAAGCGATAAAACCCGGCCTGTTGCCGCCAATATCGATACTGTTTTTGTTGTTTTCGCGGTGGAGCCTTATTGTGATTTTTTATTGCTTGACCAGTATTTGGCTATTTGCGAAAACATGAATATAGCCGCGGCGTTAGTGCTTAATAAAATAGACCTTGCCAAATCAGACAGCATTGAAAAAGAACTAGCGGACTATCAAAATCTGGGTTATCCGCTTTATCGGGTCAGCGCCATTGATGCCACCGGTGTCGATAAATTAAAGCGCGCATTGAAAGATCAGGTCAGCATGTTTGCAGGACAATCCGGCGTCGGCAAGTCTTCTTTAACCAACGCCATTATTCCCGATAAGGCGCTGAAAACCAACACTCTTTCAACAATCACTAAACATGGCCGACATACCACCACGGCGGCGACGCTGTATCATATCAACGGCGGCGGCGATTTGATTGATAGCCCCGGCGTTGCCATTTTCGGCTTGGCCGGTCTTTCCGAACCGCAACTGGCGTATGGCTATAGAGAGTTTCAGCCTCTGCTGGATCACTGCCAGTTTAATAATTGCCGCCATTTTAATGACAAAGGTTGTGCCGTGCGTGTGGCTGCGGAAAGAAATGAGATTTCGATGACTCGATACCAGCGCTTTTTAAAGCTCAGGGAGAAAATGCCGGCAACGTATTCCTGAGCTTAATTGCCTGAATTCTGGTATATTCAGGGCCAGGAACATCTGGAAATTTGCTATGTCCTTAAACAAAAGCCCGAGTATTGAAAATCATTATCTGTGGAAAAGCATGACAAATTTAATTATAATGGTCTGTTGAATTACTCCTTTTCAATACTCCTAATCAATACAAATAAAGCCGCTTTTAGACTTTAATTTGATCAGATTTGAACTTATTCCAGAAAAAATATGGCACAAAACAACCTCGCCCTTGGAATTCCCGGCTTCAACTACTCGGATTTATACGATGCTGCCCGCCTGAATGATTTGCTGGAGGTATTCGATGCATCGGTTAAAAAGCATGATGTCGAGCTCTACAACAAATTTGCAGCTTATCGCCAAAATCAGGGAACAGGGCTTGAGCCGGAAGCCATATCTGATCTGCTGGTGAAGATGGGGCCTTATGTGGGGCAATTTGTCGCCAGGCTTTTTAATGTTTCCGGGCAGCATCAGGCACAAAGCCTGAAGATAAAAGACGAATTTGACAGCGTTTTCACTTATAAGAACGAAGTCCTAGCGAAGCTGAATCTGGTCTTTAAAGACCAGGACATCAGTGAGTGGGATATTAATGCTATCCAAAGCCGTTTCGAACTGCTTATCGAGGCGGGTTTTCCTGAAGCCAATCAGGATAATGATCCTGAGCGCCGTGTCGCGCGTGCCGGCGCCTTTATCGGACTTCTTTCCACTCATTACAGGCTGGTCGCCAAAGGCAAGGAAAGCCATTACCAGGACGCTGATCAGGCTGCAGAAGACTTACGTTCCAAGCTGGCCGCTCATAAGCAGGCCGCCGCTGAATTTAGCGAAATTATTGCGGTAAAGGAGCCCGCGGAATTTATTAACAGCCTGAAGGATATTGTACAACGCTGGAGTTTTGTGGCGCTTAACGATAATAAGCTGACTTCTGAATGGCTGAGTTTCAAATTTCCTGAAAAACGCGATTTCGAAGATCTGGTCGAGCACGATACAATAGACCGCGGCGATTACACTGCGTGGATGGGCGAGCAGGAACACCGCCGCCGACGTGACGGCTTTAAGCTGACTGATCCGCGCTTTAACCAGCGGCAGGTTTTGTCTGAAGTGGATCATTGCATTTATTGCCATGAGCGCGACACCGACTCGTGTTCTAAAGGCATGCGCAACAAAAAAACCAATACCTTTAAAGTTGATCCGCTGGGCGTCACCACCACAGGTTGTCCGCTGGATGAAAAAATCTCGGAAATGCATCTGGTTAAACGCAATGGCGACAATATCGGCGCCCTGGCCATTATTATCATTGACAATCCGATGTGCCCGGGCACCGGCCACCGTATCTGCAATGACTGCATGAAAGGCTGCATCTATCAAAAAACCGATCCTGTCAATATTCCGCAGATTGAAACGAATGTATTGACTGAGGTGTTATTTATGCCTTATGGGTTTGAAATTTACAGCCTGCTGACCCGCTGGAACCCTTTGAATGTCAAGCGTCCTGTCATGCTGCCTTATAACGGCAAGAATGCGCTGGTTGTAGGATTGGGTCCAGCCGGCTACACCATGAGTCATTATTTATTGAATGAAGGCTTCGGCGTCGCCGGAATCGATGCCTTAAAACTGGAACCTTTACCCATCGCCTTAACCGGCGACAGCGAAAATCCGCCGACCCCGATCATCGATTTCAGCGAGCTTTATGAACAACTGGACCAGCGTATTCTGGCCGGTTTTGGCGGCGTGGCTGAATACGGCATTACCGTACGCTGGGATAAAAATTTCCTTAAAGTCATTTACCTGACCTTGCTGCGGCGCGAGACATTTCGCGCTTACGGCGGCGTGCGTTTTGGCGGCACAATCACCATTGAAGATGCCTGGAAAATGGGCTTTGATCATATTTGCATCGCTTCAGGCGCCGGCAAGCCCACGATTATTGACCTGAAAAACAACCTGATACGCGGTATCCGCAAGGCCTCCGATTTCCTTATGGCTTTGCAATTGACCGGCGCAGCCAAAGCTCCATCGCTGGCAAATTTGCAGGTGCGTCTGCCTGCCGGCGTTATTGGCGGCGGTCTGACGGCTATTGACACATCAACTGAGCTGATGGCGTACTATCCGGTGCAGGTTGAAAAAATCCTGAACCGCTATGAAGTGCTGGTCGATATCTATGGCGAACAAACCGTTCGCAGCCGTTATGATAAAGAAGAAACGCTTATTCTTGACGAATTTCTGAGCCATGGCCAAGCAATTCGCGGCGAACGCCAGCGCGCCAGAACGGCCGGCGAACAGCCGAACTTTCAGCCGCTGCTGGAAACATGGGGCGGCGTTACGCTGTTTTACCGCAAAGGCATGAAAGAGGCTCCGGCCTACCGGCAAAACCACGAAGAAATTGCCGAAGCGCTGGAAGAAGGCATTGCCTTGGCCGAGGGCATGAGCCCACAAAGCGCACTGGCGGATGAATACGGCCATCTTAATGCCGTGGAATTTGAAAAACTGGTTTTTGAAAACGGAAAATGGACAAACTCGGGCCAGCTTGTCAATGTGCCTCTGCGCAGTCTTTATATTGCGGCCGGCACTTCGCCGAACACCATTTATCAAAGCGAGTATCCGGATACATTCAAAATGGACAGGCATTTCTTTCAGCGCTATGAGCCGGAATGGGTCGATGGCGAACTGGAATTGGTGGCCATGCACGATGAAACCGCGCCTAAACTGGGTAAGCCCGCGCCCCTGACGTCTTATCATAAAGACGGCAAATTCATCAGTTTTTATGGCGACAATCATCCTGTTTATGCCGGCAATGTAGTAAAAGCCATGGCCAGTGCGAAAAATGGTTATCCTTATGTCGTCAAATTATTTGAGCAGGAATTGGCAAAGCTGAATCCCGCTCAGCAGCCCGAGCGCAATGCCGCTCTAAAGAAATTATTCGCCGCTCTGGATGAAGCTTTCACGGCCACGATTGTCGCCATTAACCGGCTGACCCCGACCATTATAGAAGTTGTCGTTAAAGCGCCGCTGGCGGCTGAAAAATTCCATCCCGGACAATTTTATCGCGTCCAGAACTTTGAAGCCCTGGCGCCGGTTGAGGAAGGGACGGTGTTGACGGCGGAAGGTCTGGCGCTTACCGGCGCCGAAGTCGATAAGGAAAAGGGCACGATTTCCTTGATTGCGCTGGAAATGGGTTCATCCTCGCGCCTTTGCGCAACCTGGAAAACCGGCGATCCGCTGGTGATCATGGGCGTAACCGGAACGCCGACCGAAATACCCACCGGTCAGACAGTGCTGTTGATCGGCGGCGGCTTGGGCAATGCTGTTTTATTCTCAATCGGTAAAGCCTTGCGTGCCGCCGGTAACCGTGTGATCTATTTTGCCGGTTATAAATACCGGCAGGATGTTTTCAAGATTGAAGATATTGAAGCGGCATCCGATCTTATTATCTGGTCTGTCGATAAAGGGCCGGGTGTTGAAGCGATACCGACTACCCGGCCCCAGGATAAAACCTTTGTCGGCAATATTCTCGAATGCATGACCGCTTATGCCAAAGGCGAATTAGGCGGTCAGCCTATCCCGCTGGCTGACGTCGATCACCTGATAGTCATCGGTTCAGACCGGATGATGGCGGCTGTCAAGGACGCCCGTTTCAATGTGCTGAAACCCTATCTGAAAAAGGTGCAACACGCCATCGGCTCCATTAATTCGCCCATGCAATGCATGATGAAGGGTATTTGTGCGCAATGCCTGTGCAAACATGTCGATGCCGAAACGGGCAAGGAATATTTTGTCTACTCCTGCTACAACCAGGATCAGGAATTGGACAAGGTCGATTTCAAACACCTGAATGCCCGTCTTCGGCAAAATACCGTGCAGGAAAAACTTTCCAACCTGTGGCTGGATTATTTACTGGAAAAACAGCAGGCAAGGAAGAGTGCATCCAAAATCCTGGAACCGCAGGTTTAGATGCTATAGAGCACATACCTGCTAGAGAATTTCCTGTTGGCTAGTCATCTTTATACCCGGCTTTGCTTTGGGGGCAGAGGTAAAAGTTTCTTCAGCTGAGGAAGAGTTTGGTAATGCTCAGCTAGTGGCGACAGGATAAATTTTTTTTAAAAAAAAGCGGGACAATTTATTCAATAAAGGGTCCGGGTCTACCTACCTGATTTCCCTGAACATAATCAATTCCAAACTCTTTCAGAAATAGTCACGATCGCTTCATTCTCGACAAATTCCGCTACTGTTTTCTTGCCAAACGCCTGCACGGCTGCCGTCAAAGCCTTAACAAAAACTTTATCGTGCCCCGGAAAATTGGCTAAGGTCAAGGCTTCGGTAATTTGAAAAATAAGGTTTCCCGGGTTATTCGCCGGAAATTCAATAACCGGGAAATATATTCAAAAATTGTCGCATCATTGAATGAGCAAGCGGATAAGTTTAGGGCCAGTTTATAATGGTTATTATAATGATTTAATTCGCCCTGCTTCTGTAGAGCTTTTTTCAGCATTAATCTGTCATTTTTTCCTGCCAAGCCAAGCTCTTCAGAATAAGCGAAATCCATCGGCATAAGCTGACCATTAACCATTATTCTGATGCAGGCGGAGCAGCAGACATTAAAAAATGATCTATATGATTAGTGTTGATATTAGGAATAGGCTGATAAGGCAATACAAATTTATCTTTGATACTGGCGTTTTCAAGGTTTTTTGGCAGTATATCAGATGTTTTAACCTGATTTGGCAATCCTGATCCGGAGAAAAAATATGATATCCTCTGCTTTATTCCATTGCCTGATGCATGGTCATGTCAGCATTTGCCATTAGCTCATCAATAGTCAAACCATGGCCGGGAAAAATGGCAATACCTATGCGGGTACTGATTTGGCAGGCTTTTCCTGCGAAGCTGAAATTACGAACTGTCAGCATGTCCTTGATTTTTTCGGCCATGGAATTAACACCCGGCTCTTCAGCGTGAGGAATTACAAGCGTGAACTCATCCTTTCCTACCCGGTACAATAGATCCGTTGAACGTATTGTCTCTTTAAGCACATCGGCGACCTGCACCTGCAAATTATCGCCTGCTTCATAATCACTCTCGTAATTGATGAACCTGGACCGATCCAGACCCAGATAGAACAAGGCAACCTGATAACCATGTCGCTTGGCCAAAGCCAGTTGCAGGGTAAATTCCTCATGAAATTTCCTGCGATTGCCTAATCCGGTCAAATAGTCATAGGCGGACATTCTGAAGATTTTCTCCTCAGCAATTTTGCTCATACTCATATCCATGCCTAATGTTAAAATAACTGTTTCCTCACTGTGACTGTTAGATTTTAATAACGAATGAAGCCAGGAGGTATCGCGTTGTTTGCCGGATTCAGTGATTAAAGTTCCGTTAATCTGAAACTGTTCAGTACTTTTTCCATCTCTTAACTGATTTAATTTTTTTAGGTGTTCCCGGTCTGAGTCCGGAAGAAAAACATCAAATACCTTACCGACTATCGAACAGCTGTCCGCCTCAAAAGTATCAACTCCAGCCTGATTAATAGTCAAAATTATTCCATTTAATTTTTGAGTAATAATTATAATGGGGGCAACTTCAACTAATTGCCGAATAAAATCCCTTTCACTTGCAAGATCCTGGCTTTTCTCCATCAACATAAAGGTATGGTTGCGTACTTGATGTTCCAGCTGTTCCAACTGATCTGTCAAATTCAAGGCAGTATGGGTCAATCTATCCAGTTCATCATAGCCCATAGTAAAATTTTTCTGGCTTGTTAACTCTTTTCTAAATCTATCATATTGATTCTGTGATAATAAAGGTAAGGCTTGGGAAAGCATCGTCACTCTGCGTAAAGACAAATGCAGTACCAGTAACAATAATAATAATGAACCTGACAGACTGACAACACCGTATAACCAGACATGTTTAAGGTTCTTATCCAGATTTTCAACATCTGAAGTAATATCATCGACCATCAGGAAAAACGGCGGACTGAACCCTGTATATTGCTGAACAGGAAACACTCTGACTTCAAAAACAGAACCTGCCATTTCTATCGTTTTACTATGCGCCCAAAGTTCAGCTAGTGTGTAATTACGGGAGATATATTCAAAGACCGGCACATTTTTTTCTGGCAATGTCATGCCCCACAGCTTATAGCTCCAGTGATGCTTCCACATTGCTCCCCGAGCACTGTCGGCTGCAGTATTAGCAACTAGAACGCCAATATCTGAGCTTGTAGCCCGTTTGTATTTAATGATAACGTCGGCAAAGGAACGTATTATACTGAATGCCCCGGTTATCTTCGACTTGCCATTTACCGGAATAATGGTTTGCTGATAGCAGTTGTCGGAACAAAATATCTGATGTTCAGGGGTTTCATTTTGCACTACCTGCTTAACCTTTGCTGCCGAAGTCAGCAGTTGGCTGCCCCAGGACTTAAGCGGGACAGCCTCGTGATTAAAAAAAGTAACGTTCTCCATGCCCCAGCTTAATTGCCATTGCGACCAGTTTTCATCAAGCGCAGGTATATGATGCTGCGGATTTTTTTCGTAAGACGAAAACTCCCTGACCATCGCCAGCAATTCTGCAAATTGCTCCAGAACTAAAAATGAATCTTCGGTTAATGTCTTGGCAATATTGATATGGCTGTTCTTAATATTTTTTCGAGCAATCGCAAACTCATCGATGGCGTTTAAATAGGAAACATAGGAAAAAACACTATGCAATGCCAGAAATACACCACCAAACAGGATGGCTAATTTCCACCTCATACTAAAAAAAAATCGGCTATTCCCCATTCTTTAGCTAAAACTTGAAAGACAGCTGCAAGCTACACCAATCCCAGTCCGGAGTCGTCGAGTACGTATCCGCGTGATTATCCGCCTCGAGCGCCAAGCCGTACAATGAATCTAATGATAATCCACCCTTGGCATCAATGAAAGGCTTAGATCCAGGCGCTCCAGCCCCAGCCCCGCTTGTCGTTCTTATTGATATAAGTAACATCATAGCTGACTGTTGACTGAAATTCCGGTAATAGTTGATAGCTGCCCTGAATGTACCAGCTTTCCGTATGAGTGTGCCGGCCGGTGCAAAGGCTCCAAACGTGTTGCATGGATAATTATACTCTCCTGTCAGCGTGATTTTTTCTTCGTTATACTGCGCTGAAAACAATAACGGTTGTATATGAGAGCAGCCGGCTGATGTTACTTCACTTGCGGCGGCATGATAATCAAGCTCAAAATCTCTAAAACTCTTTGCAAATAGGTATTCGCTGCCATTAATCTCATAAGCCAATTGCGTAGCAATTGCCGGCTGTTCTTCAAGCTCTCCTTTAGCATTACCTCTGCCCAGTACGAGAGGCTGGAGTTCGTGATCATCTCTGAACGGCATGCCGGCATTAAATTTAAAGGAAAAAATCACAACAACGTGCAGCCTGTTCTGCATAGAAGGAGCCGCCATGGCTAAAAGCAATAAAAAGCATTAAGGAGCGGGAATACTCAAAGTTAATTCCTTTGGGCAGCAGTATGGTTGGATGGATAAAAGATATATCGCAGGTCTCGTTATACAAACCGAAGGAATGCCCATCCGGTCCCTTTTATAGTTGAATAATGGTAAATCAGCCGAACCGGAATCCAGCCTGACGCTGCCGGAGTCAATATTTCCGGCACGGCGATATAAAACCTGGGCCGCAAACCTCAATCTGTAAAAAGGCTGATAAGCAGCATTCAAACCGATCTCTGTCAATTCCAGACTGATGCCATCGTCGCTTTGCCCGAACACATTATTAGCTAAGGAAAAAAAATCCTGCATTAAAAGACCCTGAAACTGAACATCTTCCGTCTTCCCAGCATTTGACAGGGAAAACGGGACAAAAAACAATTGTGCTATTGGTATTCAAATAAGCGTATTTTTTTATTGGTATTGCTAATTAACTATAGATAATCTCATTATTTCTTTTAGCCATCAGAAGCCTTACGGAATATTCCAACATCTTTTGGCACTTGCTGTAGCATTTTGACTTGCGGCGCAACCTGGCAAGGAA
>NZ_CADCXN010000104.1 GCF_902806695.1 Candidatus Methylobacter favarea
TGGGGAGGAGTCCCTATATGACTCGACGCGATTTCGTAAAGCCTGCATTTTCACTACGCAAAAAACGCTCCGTGAAAACACATGCCCTATCGCTTCTGGGGACTACTCGACTCCTGTCTCGCAGCGTCAGTGCCAATGAATCTATAATCGCCTATACCAGGGACTTGTCTGACAGTGGTTTATTTGTAATAGGCTCATTCAGGATTGCGCCGTCCGTAGGAGACGTCATGGAGGTTGTGGTTCTGGAAATTGACAACGCCCTACCCAAGCCGGTGGTAGTTAAACGGGTTGAGCCGGAAGCGGGAATCGCTGTGGAATTTATTTGAAGCAGGCAACTCCACACCATAAACTGTAGCTTTAAACCCCTGCAGTTTAGTGCATGTCGCCGTGATTTTTAGACCATAATCCGTACGGAGAAGGCAATGTTCAGAACACAACTTATGAAAATAACAGGATATTTTTGCATAACCTTGACAGCACTCTTCTCTATTGGCGCAGAGGCTGTTTCAGCTGAGGAAAAACCGGCGCTCGACAGAACAATATTATTGGAAAATAAGGTTGAGCTTCCCGGTAATAGGGTTAATGCCAAACTAATAAGGGTCACCTTTCCTTCCGCCTTTAAAACCCCCTGGCATACTCACCAGGGTCCCGGACCTCGTTATATTGTCAAGGGCAAACTGAAAGTCGTCGAAAACGGAAAAACCAATGTCTACTGTGCCGGCGAGGTATTTTGGGAATCCGGCTCACTATTGTCGGTTGAAAACATCGGCGAAGACTCTGCAGAAATAATTATTTTTGAACTAGCGCCTGTTAATTAGAGCAACTAGCCATATTATTAACGATATTATCAGTTATCATCAACCCGGTATTCTGCCAAATTCGGGATCCCTGTCTCCGGCACGATGTCTTCAAACTTGTATTTAAATCCTTAAAAACTAACGCAACAATCTTAAATTGCTTCAGCAATGGATTTTTTATATCTGACAGTGAACACTTAAAGCAACTCTACCAATAATAAGCCTGAACCCTTTATATTGAATCGTTAGTTGAGGAGTTAAAATATTATCCTTTATTTTTGTAATGAGAATTGTTATCATTTGTATAAACTTATTATCATTATTTAGGAGGTATTTCACTATTATGTATGTATGTGTTTGCAAAGCAGTCACCGATACCCAAATAAAAAACGCCATTGATAAGGGCGCTTGTACGCGCAGGCAATTATTTCAATGCCTGGGTGTCGGCGGAGACTGTGGAAAATGCAATAAATATGTAAAGGAATTACTTAACGATCTGCAACAACAATCTGTGCAGCCTACAGCATCAATCCAGCCTATCCTTAACGCTTGCTAGCAAATAGTGATCATCAAACGGTACACACATCATTATCCACAGTGGAGGAGAAGGACAAGGCTATCTATTCAAAACTATGCCCCACCGGAACTTTTAGTGGTCAGGTCAAGTATTTTCTCTTCTGCAACGTTAAGTGAATCATCAGGCATTAGGCTATAAAACGCCGGACCACGTCTATAAGACAAGGGAAGGCGAAGAGCAAAGATAGTGGATCATTTTGGTGAATGACAACATGCTTCAGCAACAAAACAACGGAACAGTGCCAAGCCGCTGTAGGAGATAACTCCATCCTGGATTCGCTATTAAATTGCCTGGACAATAAGTCCCCCTATACTTTTACTTAAATTAAATAAATTAATGGTGTGCCACCGTATAGTGTATTCTTTTTGAAAATTGTTAAAGTACTCGATTGACAAGTTCCTTGATATAAGCAGCAGAATATTTGCTTACAATAACAACCCTATTTGGGCGGCTTTGATGGATTTAGTAGTGGACCGGAAATACTCTCTTCCTATAGTGAAGAAACAATTCTGTGGTTCAAAATTCTCGTTCTTATATCTTGGCGCATCTTAGATTATATGAGAACTTATACTCTTTGAATACAATGTACTGAGCATAACTTAAATGAAAAAAAAGTTGGGGTCATTCAGTATACTAGACTTTGTAGTTATTTTAGCTGCAGTGCTTTGCGGGCTTTTTTCGGTGGGGTTTGTGGGTGTTTCTGGAGAGAAGCCTTCTCTGTTAATGGCTCTGCCTGCGGTCATGATCATTGGGCTATTGTTTGTTCTTGATCGTTATCTGCTGTTTATGTTGATATTAATGTTTCGCCCTGTGCTTGATCCTGTTCTGGATAAAACGAAAATGGGTAGTTTTAGTGTTGGTGCCATATTAAACGCCCTTGTTATTATCATTGCAGCCATAGCAATTTTTCAAAAAGACTTCGAATTACGTTCATTTTTAATCAAGATCTGGGCTCCGTTCCTGGTAGTTCTGTTAGTCACGGTTGGCTTCGCACCTGAGTTTATGTCTGCAATTAAAATGTACTTGCAGCAACTTTCAAATACAGCCATGTTTACCTTGGGCATATTTTTGGTGAAGACGCAAGCAGATTATGGCCGATGGATGCGTGTGTTGCTGATTTCATCACTTATTCCCGTGTTTTACGGTTTTTTTGATTATGCTACCGGCGGTGTAGTCTCGGCAGATGGTGGCATGCGGGTTGCGAGTACTTTTACTCACCCAAATATTTTGGCTTTTTATTTGCTTTTGATTATGACCCTTAGTTTTTATTTTATTAAATCCAGGGTTGTCTATATCCCCTCGGCCTTTAAAAGGATGTTGCCGTTATATATCATCATGATGATTGTCCTTCTGCTGTTTACAAAAACACGCAGTGCGTGGGCGGCATGCTTTGCCTTCTTTGCCTTATATGGGTTGCTATACGAACGCAGATATCTTGTGTTAGTAATTGTTTCACCTATTGCCGCGTTCTTCATTCCAGAGGTTCGCGATCGCATAGTCGATTTGACTCAAGGCAATGAGGTCGTTACTTATGGCACCTTGAATTCTTATGCATGGCGCAAGTACATATGGGAGTCTGGATTAAACTGGATGAAGCCGAGCCATTATTTTTTAGGTTATGGCGTTGAGGCTTTTATGCACTATTCATTAGTTTTTTTCCCGCTTGCGGGTGGCATACAAAGAGGTGCCCATAATGTTTATGTGCAGTTATTTTTTGATACAGGCGCCATAGGTTTGCTTTCATTTATATGGTTATTCGGAAGTGTTGCATATTATTTGGCCAAATTTTATAAAACTAATAAGCTAATGATATTCTTGGCGATTATGCTGTTATGCCAATATGCTTTAATTGCTTACTCAGACAATTTGTTGAGTTATTTGGCTTTTAACTGGTATTTCTGGTTTATTATAGGGGCCACATATTCCATTGCGTATTACGATAAAAAGCGTATTGAGAATGAAATAGTCAACAACACCTAGACTTGCCTCACACTTTGGTATCAGTATTGCTGTGGTTTAAGTATTTTCAGGATATATTAAAAAAAAATAAAACATAATCAAATCAAAACTACCCGCCTTAATTAGAAAATGAGAAAAGATCCTTTTTGGGATGCAGACCTAGCCAGATACGCGACAAAAAGGCCGTTCTTAAAAGAGCAATCGATATGGGCCATATGGATTTACCGCTTTGGTCGAAGAGTTGATTATCGAAAGAATGGGGTAATCAAAAAATTACAAACCGAAGTGTACTGGGTTTTATTTCGCATCGTTGAAACTCTGACAACAATTAGCATACCCAAATCGGCGCTTATTGGACCTGGCTTGAGAATATGGCATTTTGGAGGGATATTTATCCATTCAAATACTATCATAGGTTCAAATTGTACTCTTAGGCAAGGCGTTACAATTGGAAACAGAGGGGAAGATCAACTTGCGCCAGTTATTGGAGACAATGTGGATATTGGTGCGTACGCGCAAATTCTGGGAGATATTCGTATTGGGAATAATTGTAAAATAGGCGCAATGTCAGTGGTGCTGCAAAATGTTCCTGATAATGCAACTGCCGTTGGAATACCAGCTAAAATACTATTTAAATAATTAAAATTTACTTTTTAGTTTTCTTAGGAGGAAAAGAAAATTTTTTACTATTTAGATAGTTATGTCGAGAGAAAATTTTTATGAGTGCTGAGTCTAGGTTTGGTGTGCTGGACGGATGGCGAGGTATCAGTATTCTTGTTGTGTTAGCCTGCCATCTGTTGCCCATAGGCCCTAAAACCCTGCATCTGAATGTTGCAGCGGGATTATTGGGGATGTCACTGTTTTTTACATTATCCGGTTTTTTGGTCACTCATTTCCTACTGAACCGTTCCGGAATTCTGGATTTTTTAATTCGACGTCTTTTCAGAATTTTGCCATTGGCCTGGCTTTACATTTTAATCGTACTACTATTACACCCAGTCAGTAGAGATGCGTGGCTGGCTCATATATTCTTTTACGCGAACTACCCGCCCAAACCGCTCATTCCTGTCACAGATCATATCTGGAGCCTTTGTGTAGAGATGCACTTTTATATAGGTGCTGCTCTACTGATTGCATTGTTTAATAAGAGAGGTTTATTGTTTATTCCGGCCATTTGTATCGGCATCACATTGTGGCGTGTTTATGCAGGAATGCACGATTCAGTCATCACGCATTTCCGGATTGATGAGATATTGGCTGGCAGCATATTGGCGCTGATATATGATCGCCAATTCGGCTTAAAAATAATAGATAGGATGTCGCGAGTGAATTACCTATTTGTATTGCCACTGTTATTAATCGCGTGTCATTCTGATGGCGGATTCATGAATTACTTTCGGCCATATTTGGCAGCCCTGCTTATTGGTACAACCTTATTTAACCAGGATACACGATTTGCAAAATTTCTCGAAAATCGAATCCTGTTTTATATCGCTTCAGTTTCATTTGCTCTTTATGTAATTCACCCATTACTCGTATCTAGTTGGCTGGGAAGCGGCGACATTGTGGAAAAATACAGTAAACGGCCTTTGCTGCTTTTAATATTGTTTATTTGCGCCCATATTTCTACTTATTACTATGAGCAAAAAGCCATAGGCGTAGGTAAAAAACTATCATCAAAATTGCATGATATATTAGCAAGAGTTAACTCCTTTTTTTCAATTTCTTAAACTAAAGGGTTCTTCTTCTGCAGCATAGAGCCTCGCCATGACAAGCTGATGAAAAATGCAAGTGCTTTTCTTGGGGTGTTATTGATGATGCTTTCAATGGTTTTGCTAAATTGATCCAATGCCTTTCCGGGTTAGTGGGCATTAATGCCAGTGATGGCAGCTTGCTGATTTTAGCTGCCGGTAAAGAAAGTTTGTTCAATAAATTTGTTTTATCCAATCCCTTGACCGTTTTTATTGGTGTAATAAGTTATCCAATTTACTTATGGCACTGGCCATTACTTTCGTTTCTTCATGTTCAAATGAGACAGGTGCCCAGAAAGTACGGGGTTATGGCTGTTATAGCGAGTATTGTATTGGCTTGGCTGACTTATATAGTCAGGAACCATTTGAGACAGATAATTTTATGGAAAAATTTAGGCTGGATCAAAAGCGTGGTTTATATCTCTCTAATTGACCTGTTAGGTAATGCAGATGGATGTCTTACCTTTGGGGTGCTGACTGATTATGAGCGTGCCTACCGCCTTAAGTTGATATGCCTGCATTATTTTTATGCAGATAGAGCCGCTTGTTCAAAGCTATTTGACGAGCGTCATAAACCGGGGACATATCTAATCTCATTATTGCTGCAGTCAATCTCTGGAAGAAAGCCGCATATCAGCGTGTTTGGCCGCGATTACATTACGACTGACGGCGCTTACCTCCCGGATTATATACACTATCGTGAATCCGTTCCCAGTTCACCTGTCGGCTCTGGAACAATTAGGGAAAATGGCGCCAGAGCGCGGGCCAAGGGCGCTATACCTTGAACAACATTAGGATAGCCTACCTCGTCAGCCAATACCCAAAGGTAAGCCATAGTTTTATCAGAAGAGAAATACTCGCGCTTGAGGTTGAAGGTGTTGAAGTAGAGCGTATTTCCATACGTGGATGGGATGGTGAACTGGTGGATGCAGTGGATCTTCAGGAGCGTGATAAAACCCGATATGCCCTGAAAAAAGGCGTTTCTGGCTTGCTGCCCGCTGTGTTCAAGGTATTCTTTAATTCCCCCGTGAGGTTCTTAAAAACCTTGTCAGTGGCTATAAAAATGGGTATCAGGGCCGATAGATACTGGCCTTATCATCTGGTGTATCTGGCAGAAGCATGCCAGATTCTGGTATGGCTTAAAAACAGCAAGGCGCAGCATATGCATGTGCATTTTGGCGCCAATGCCACGGAGGTAGCCTTGCTGGTTCGTTCTTTAGGCGGCCCACCCTATAGCTTTACCGTGCATGGGCCCGAAGAATTCGACAAGCCCGAGTTCATCAAGCTGGCCGAGAAAATTGAAGCCTCTACCTTTGTGGTTGCCATTTCATCGTATTGTCGCAGCCAGATTTTCCGCTGGATCAAATATCCGCAATGGTCAAAAGTAAAAGAAGTACATTGCGGTATTGAAGGGACTTTTCACGATATCGCACCAGTACCGCTTTCCGCCAGGCCAAAGCTGGTATGCATTGGCAGGTTATGTGAGCAGAAAGGTCAGCTATTGTTGATAGATGCAGTGAATATCCTGGCAAAAAAAGCTGTTGATTTTGAGCTGGTGCTGGGCGGCGATGGGGATATGCGTGCAGAGTTGGAGGCGCAGATCAAAAGCTATGGACTTGAGCAGAAAGTGCGCATTACCGGCTGGATAAGTAGCGACCAGGTGCGCGATGAGATTTTAAGTTCCAAGGCATTGGTGCTGCCCAGTTTTGCGGAAGGGTTGCCGGTGGTAATTATGGAGGCAATGGCGTTGAGAAGGCCAGTAATCAGTACTTATATCGCCGCTATTCCTGAACTGGTGATTACCGGGGAAAACGGTTATCTCTTTCCTGCCGGTGATGTATATGCCCTTGCAGATGCGCTTGAGAAGTTGCTTAAATTATCTAACCAGAAAATACAGCAAATGGGTGAATCCGCCTATGCACGGGTGATTGAACGGCATTCCGTCGATAAGGAGGCGAAAAAACTGGCGCAGTTATTCCGGGACGAAATCTCAGGGCATGAGGATTGGCAGGCATGATGCTGAGCTTTGTTGAGATCATTTTTTGTTTTGTTGTCATCACCCTCTCGGTGCCAGTCATTACTCTTTTTGCACAGATCGTACTTTCATTGCTGCCCTATACAGGAAAGCCTCACAAGGCCAAAGACCAGCCTTCAGTGGTGATATTGATTCCGGCGCACAATGAATCAACCAGTATTTCACCCACGTTGTTATCGATTAACGGGCAGCTATGGTCAAATGCCGAAGTGCTGGTCGTTGCGGATAACTGTAATGACGATACTGCTGAAGTCGCAAGAAGTTATGGCGTTGAAGTCATTGAGCGATTCAACGATACAAAACGAGGAAAAGGCTATGCTCTGGATTTCGGGATTCAGCATTTATCATCAAACCCGCCTGAGGTTGTGGTGATTCTGGATGCGGATTGCTTGCTGGGAAAAGACACAATCTCGATACTGGTCAATGATGCGTTGCATTATCAATGCCCCATACAAGGCTTGTATCTTATGTATACCACGCCTGAGGCTCCGCTTAAGATCCGTATTGCGGAGTTTGCCTGGACTGTTAAGAACCGGGCCAGGCCCTTGGGCTTTCATCGCTTAGGGCTGCCCTGTCAACTGATGGGCTCGGGCATGTCATTTCCCTGGGAGGCGCTTAGGCAGGTTGACCTTGCTAGCGGCCACATTGCAGAAGATATGAAATTAGGTGTGGATCTGGCCAGACTGAACCTCGCGCCCAGATTCTGCCCGAATGCCCTGATTACGAGCCGATTCCCTGCCAACGATGAAGGCATCAAGACCCAGCGTACCCGCTGGGAGCATGGCCATATCGGAATGATTGTCAAAGAAGGCCCGCGCTTGATATGGCAGGGCTTCAGGCATGCGAATGTAAAGCTGCTGGCTCTCGCGTTGGATATGTGTGTGCCGCCATTGGCGTTACTCATTCTGATGATTATCACGTTAAGCGGCTTGAGCGTAATTTTTGGGGTGATGACGCAACAGTTATTTCCATGGGCTTTGGCTATTATTGATCTACTGATGGTGGGTCTAGCGGTCATTTTCGCCTGGTTTAAATTTGGCCGATCAATTTTATCGTTTTCATTGTTGTCGAGGGCGCCAATTTATATGCTTGTGAAAATCCCCTTGTATGTAAGATTTATATTCAAACGACAATCCGAGTGGATACGCTCCAAGAGAGATCTTTGAACATTTTTAAATTGAAACTAAAATTTACTGACTATGGCAAACATAATTGATAAAAAAATCAATATCTTTGGTATCACGATCAATCCTCTTACCATGAATGAAGCAGTTGATTATGTGAGTGGGTGGATAAAGGCCCCTGAACACGACTGTAAATATATAGTTACGCCCAATGTTAACTGTGTTGTTTTGTTAAGCAAGCATCAGGGCTATCGGGATGCATTTCAGCAGGCGTCAATGGTGGTGGTTGATGGTAAGCCAGTGGTGTGGGCTGCCAGAATGTTTGGCGAAAAGATTCCCGGCACTGTCACAGGTAGTGATTTGGTGCCTGCTATATTTCAGCGCTTTCACGATGAAGCACAACATGAGCTCAAGGTGTTTTTATTGGGGGCGATGCCCGGCATTGCTGAGCTGGCTGCAGGTAAAATTGAACAGGCGTATCAGCAGGTAACGATTACCGGTTTTTATAGTCCGCCATTCGGTTTTGAGAATAGCCCTGATGAATGTGAGCGTATCTGTGAATTGATCAGCATTTCCGGTGCTGAATTTCTGGTCATTGGGCTTGGTGCCCCGAAGCAGGCCACTTGGGTAAACCATTATGCCGACAAGTTAGCAGTGAAAGTAGCGATTTGCGCTGGAGCAACGATCGATTTTCTTGCCGGAAAGAAACCGCGCGCACCAAAATGGATGAGTCGTATCGGCATTGAATGGTTTTACAGAATGGCGACTGAACCTAAAAGACTCACGAAACGATATCTGAACGATGCTTTTGTTTTTCCAAAACTGGTATGGAACGAATGGAATAAAAGGGGTTAGGCGCTTAGGAAATTCACCTGATCCAGTGAGGTTATTGCTCTGAAAAGTAAGGGGTCTTCCTGAGCTTGATCACTTTCCAGTATATGCTTTTCCTTGCTCTCAATAAAAAGATATCTATGTTTCACATCAACTGCACAGGCAGCTTCAATGTCAGACAGGTTATTACCTACCATGATCGATTTTGACATATCAATATCAAATTCTTCCTGAGCTTGCTGGAACATCCCCGGGGCTGGCTTTCGGCAATTGCAGCTAACGTGATAAATGCCTTGGCCATAGACAGGATGGTGAGGGCAGAAATAGATTTTATCGATGAATGCCTGATGATTGCTAAATTCATTTTTCATCCACTCGCTAAAACCAAGAAACTGTTCTTCTGTATAGAAGCCTCGTGCAATACCTGCCTGGTTGGTGACTACGACCACTTTGTAGGAATGTTGATTGGCGCGCTTGACCAAGTCAAATATCCCATTAATAAATTCACAGTTTTCCTTGTTGTGAACATAGCCTTTATCGATATTAATGACGCCATCCCGGTCCAGAAAAAGCGCCGGATATTTCGTCATACTTTAATTTACCATTGCCGGAATCTTCTGCTGGGCAATTGCATAGTCCTCGGGAATGCCAATGTCGATAAAGTCAGCGACCTGATCGTAAGCAATAAGATCAAGCTGATGGATATGCTTAGCCAGCAGGTCTGTCTCGAAAGAGAATTTTTGCGGTAAATCAAAAGCATTAAACAGGGATTTATCGAGCAGGTAGACGCCTGCATTGATTAATCCTGGGCCCATTTTCCCTTTTTCAGCAAAACCGGTAATCTGTTGATTGTCGTTGAGGAGGATAGTGCCGTAACGTCCAGAATCATTCACCTTGGCAACCGCCATAAACAATCTGGATGAATAGTCAGATGCAAACTCGATGAACTGGCGGAGGTTTATCATGGCCAGTGTATCGCCATTTAGAATTACCATCTCTTGTTCTGGGATTTGCTGGCAGGCATTCAGAATCGCCCCGCCGGTTCCAAGGGGCTCCGCTTCAATAATATAGTGCAGGTTGACCTGATTAAATTTGGAGCCAAAGAAACTCTGAATATGCTCATGAAGATAGCCAACCGAGAGATATATGTCTTTCGCCCCTTCATTTTCCAGTTGACGCAACAGCCACCACAGGAATGGCTTGCCGTGGATGTCAGCAAGGGTTTTGGGTAAATCGGGCACGACGCTTTTCAGGCGCGTGCCAAAACCGCCAGCCAGAATAAGTATAGGCCTCATCATGTGCGAGGGAAGATTTTAAGTTCTACAAGGCCGCAGATGATGTGCCCAAGAAGCAAGTGCCCTTCCTGAACCTTGGGTGTTTCAGCAGAAGGAATTTCAATCGCAAAGTCACAAAGCCCAGGTCTGCTCCAGCCATTTGCTCCAGTGAATCCTATTACCTTTAAACCCAGCTGTTTTGCGGTTTCCATAGCAGCAATGACGTTAGGTGACTTGCCTGAAGTGGAGTATGCCCAGAAAATATCGCCTGGAAGACCGACCGCTTGCAGCTGTCTGGCAAAAAGTTTCTCGTAGCCGTAATCATTACCGATAGCGGTCAGGATAGACGTATCTACGGTCAGCGCGAATGCCGCCAGGCCCGGTCTGTCATAATTAAAACGGCTGACAAATTCACCGGCGATATGTTGAGCATCTGCGGCGCTGCCCCCGTTACCCGCCAGTAAAACCTTGTTCTTGTTCTTCAGTGCCAGGCAAATTTCTTCTACACAGACCTCTACATTAGCCAGCAATTTCTCATTAGCATGAATGCTGGAGAATACGCTGACCGATTTCTCTACCTCTGCCCTAATAAATGTTCTCAACCTTTTCTCCATGACTGAGTGCCGGTATCAGTAAAGTTACAGGTTGACACCTGGCCGTTAAACTTGGCAAGCGCACGCATGACGTAAGGGCGCTGCGAAGGGTCAACAAAAAACATCATAAAGCCGCCTCCGCCCGCTCCGGAAACTTTACCGGAATAGGCGCCGGCTGCAATCGCAGCATTGTATATCTCGTCGATCATCGGGTTAGTAATGCTATCGGCCATGTTTTTCTTGGATGCCCAGCCTAGCTGCATTGACTTGGCAAATGCTTCGAAGTCTGCCTTTAGAATGGCTTCTTTCATGCTTTGCGCTTCAGCTCTTACGGCATGCAGGGCATCAAGAGATTTTTGCTGACCGGTTTTCACATTACTGGTCTGTTCGTCAATAATTTTTGCAGATTCTCTGGAGACCCCCGTATAGAAGAGTACCAATGACGACTCAAGTTCAGCTTTTATATGCGCTTTAATTCGGAGCGGATTGACAATCACTCGGTCTTTATAAAATTCCATGAAATTCAGGCCCCCGAATGTTGCCGCATACTGGTCTTGTTTACCCCCGGTTAAACCTAAATCGTTACGTTCGATTTGATAGGCAAGCTGTGCAATTTCGTATTCACCTAACGGTAAGGACAGTAATTCGCAGAATGCCTGCACCAAGGCGACTACCATTGTAGAAGAGGAGCCTAATCCTGAGCCAGGAGGCGCTTCAGAGTGGGTAATGATGGAAAGCGATAGCGGCTTGTTATTATTAAAGTCCCTGATGATGCGGTTATATACGCCTACATGCAGATCCAGTCCTGGCGCCCTTGCCAGTTGCGCTGACATCTTGCCGAGCCATCTATTATTATTATCGGCAGCTATTAACTCCACATGACCATCCATTCGTCTTACGATGGTCGCGTAGGCATACTTGTCAATTGTTACATTCAGAACAAGCCCGCCAAACTCATCGGAGTACGGCGACACATCGGTACCGCCGCCGGCCAAACCAAGTCTTAGAGGAGCTCTTGCTCGTATAATAATTGTATTGTTATTCACTCATTATCAAAAATAAAAAGATGATTTCTGGTAGATTGCCCTGCGGCTAACTCATAAAACAACATATAGGAATTAATTATTATCAGTCAAAGTTTGTGAACCAGGCGGATTTATATAGGGGACGATGAAGACTGCAATCATCCGAATAATCCAGTCCAAACGCGACTTTTTGAAAGCAGGTGTAATAGATATTTTTTATATAAGCACATGATAATAACTCTAAAAATACAGACAGGGTATCAGTAAACCACATATTTAGATGCCTATGCTGAAAAGCTGGTTATTTCTTGTCTATGTCTCTTTGGTTTAAACCACTTGCTAGTTTATAACATGGCAGAATCCAGTTCTGTGTTAATTAATTATTTATCACTAAAATTAAACAATACCGGCGCCCGTTAGAAATTGATTATCAATCGGTCCATTACGGGACGCAATCAGAACGCCACCTGCATATTAATTCCTGCAGACTGCGATTCATAATTACTCCGAAGATTGGTTGATTTACGCTCTTCATGCTGAATAAATAAAGAGACTTTGGTATTTTCAAGCGGTTTGTAAATCAAATTCATTCCAATTCTAGATAATTTATCTACTCGAGCCTGGGCTGGTTTATTCGGGGAAAACCCGGAATCGCCGAGGTAGTCTTGCTGTTCGTATGAGATTGGCAGCTCCAATGTTATTTTTGGAGTAGTCAACCAGCTAGGCTTCAGTAGAAGCCCATGCCTTTGTACAAAGGTGGCATTTATATCATTTGCTTGTCCAATTTCTCTCCAACCTGAGAGATTTAACATAGTTTTTCCGGTTATTTGCCAATTAATGTTGGCACGCCCTATAAAGTCAGCAAAATCAAGTGAGTTGAGGTGGTCAAATTTCTGCTGAGTGTAACCTATATATCCGTCAACCTGCGTTTTAACGCTGTAATTCCAGTTCCATTCCATCTGATAGCTGGTTCGCCTGTAGGCATTATCAACTCTTGCTGAAACTCTTCGATTTAGAAAGCTGCCCTCTGTTAGTAACATCCGAAGCCCTAGCATATTATTGCCAGGGCTAACATAGCGTACGCCAAAATCTCCGGTGTTTTCCTGGAGGTTACTGATTTTTAATAATTCCTCTGAAAAGAGAATATTATTCCGTAGAACTCCAGCGCGCAAAAACCAGCTTGGAAAAATTTGATAAGCCCCAGTGGCTCCATATTGCTCTAGGGTCATTATGTTTTTGACGAGTTGATTTAACTGCCCAAAGGAGCCGACCGAAACATTATTACTGTATCTGATTACACCATTAAGATCGCTTCCTATCTGCCAATTCCATTGGCCCTCTACCGTGTGGCCCAAGTAATCAAGTTCAGAAAAAGTTTGAAACCAGTTCTGGTTAACTTCTAGTTTTGCTAATATTTGCTGTCGACTTATTCGCCAATCTATGTCAATTCCACCCCTGATCCGTTTAATAAAGTCGCTTTTGGTATTTTTTCCTGCTGCCTGTTCAGGAGTGATAACATCTGCCAGGCGTAACAGGTTACTGTCATAGGTAAGGGTTGTTCCTATATAAGGTCTGAAAGTGTCATCGGCTGTTGAAGTTGCGAAAGTGTTTTGGCTTATCGATAAACAAAACCCGCCCATAATTGCCGAATAACTCATCGCTCGGGACATGTTTTGTATAATTGCTTTTGCCGCATTGTATCCTGTAACTTCATAATCAATAGACCTGGAGTACCTAAACATCAACCTATTCAATCCCATTATGCTGTTAGTAATACTGCCGTCTCTAATAAGAGAATTAAGTTTTTTCAATCATTACTTTATTCAAGCACAACTTATACTGAATTTAAAAAGCATTAATTACTGCTCCAACGCAAGCGCCACCTGAGCCTTCAAGTAAATTTTTCATTATTTCCAGGTCAGCCAGCCTGGACTGATGTTGCCGGGCCAGCAGCAGTGCTCCGCCTGATTTGATTGTTAAAAGTTGCGCATCGGAACCTTGAGAACCCGCAGGCGTATCCACTAAAATCACATCATATTCCAAAGCAAACTGCTCCAGCCAGTCCGCTATTCCGCGACTTATAAGTTCCAGCGGATTTGGAGGAATTGTTCCGGCCGGCAATACCGACAAACCTCGAAGCTCAGGTACGTTTGCAATAACGGAACTATCCGCACGCCCGGCTAATATATCAGATAATCCCTGTTTGTCCTGAATATTGAAAAGCAAGTGCTGGCGCGGCTGACGCATATCCGCATCAATTAATAATGTTCGCTCCCCCAATTGGGAAAATACAATCGCCAGATTGGCCACAAAATAACTACGACCTTCTCCATTAGCATAACTCACAATAGTCAAGGCTTTGCGATTATCGCTAAACCAGCGCAGCATTAGCTGGCTACGTATTACGCGTAAAGTTTCTACTTGCTGGCTAAAGGGTTGATAAGCGCTAACTAACTCGGCATCTAATGCCTTGGCGTCAGAATTTATCAGAAAAGGAAAATCAAACTGTTGCGATAATGCTTGCTGAATATCCTCATCGGTGAGAAGTCCCAGGACTTTTCCCGCATCGCCAAAAAGCAAACCATGGTCTTTTTGCAATCGCAATATTCTTTCTGCATCAGCAGGGGTAATTTTGCCGGCATCGAGCAACAACCCGCCGATTGTCACCGGTTTCAAGACAAAGCTCCTTTTGCCAGGCGCCACGGCCCAAGCAGTTTTTTATGTTGCTGTGGAGATTGTACAATGCCAAAAACCGGCAAACCCAAGCTTTCGGTTATATCAGTTGCAGAGCGTATACGCCGATCAAACAACTCGATAATTAATGCAATTCCGGTGCCTAATATAAATCCCAAAATAGCTGATAATAAAAGGTTTAACTTTACATTAGGTTTGCTTGCATATTTGGGTGGCAGTGCAGGATTTAATAAAGCAATGTTAGTTTGGTTTGTTTCGCTTTCCATACGTGTCTGAACAGCACGTTGCATCGCGGTATCATAAGCTTTTCGCGTATTTTCTACCTGCCGGTCAAGAACAGCAATTTGATCGTGCTGTTTTTTAAGCTCTAGAACTTTGGATTTTTGCTCAGCCAGGCTAGCAGCAAGACTATTATCATGTTGCTTGGAAGCAGCTACACTACTGGAAATACCATTCAGGACAGTGCTAATTTCAGATTTAATTTTTTTCCTCAAGCTGGTTACTTCAGCTTGCGCTTGAAGATACTCGGGATGCTTTCTGTCAACACGCTCGGCCAGTTCGGCAAATTTCGCTTCAGCACGAGCGAGATCCGCCTTCAGTTGCTGCACAAAAGAATTGGTCAATATTTCTTGTAACGATTCAAATGACTCCTTACCCGCCAAAGCTTCCGCTAACTGATTCTTTCGGGAAATAAGTTCATAAGTACGGCCTTGGCTTTCAACGAGCTGTCTAGCTATTTCTGACAAGCGCGCATCTTCCAGATCCAGGTGATCACTGTCCTTAGTCATAACAATGCCATGCTCTTGCTGAAAAGCGGATAACTTCTCATAGGCGTCTTCCATTTGCTGACGCAAAGAGGCTAATTGGATTTCAAACCAGTCGGCGTTTTGTTTGGCAGGCTGGACTTTTAGCTCGACAGTGGTTTGGATATAAGCCTGAGCAAATGCATTGACTGTCCGGGCTGACAGTTCAGGGTCCTTTGCAGAAAATGTAATATGGATAATGCTGCTTTCTTTTGAGGGTATTACCTCTAGTTTCTGCAACAGTGAATCTGCAAGCCAATCCCGTATATCGCCGGATTGTTTGCTTTCTTCAAAAGCTGTTTGCGTTTGTTTATTTTCTGCCAACTTCAATGCATTAACCACTTTTAATGCAACATTATGACTTTTTATCACATCCATTTGCGTTGCCATATATCCTGTCAGTAACGGCGTAGGCAATACAGATCCTGTAATGGGGTCGATACCGCGCTGATCCAAAACCAGCGTAGTTGTGGCCACATATTGCTTTGCCATCAATAAACTGGCAATCAGTGCAGTAACAACAGTCACTGACAGACAAGCTATTATTAATATCTTACGGCACCAAAGAATGATAAAAAGTTGCTGCAAACTCATGCATTTTACCTCAAATTATTTAGAATAACCGTTCGTCAACGACCACAACATTGTCTTTTAGCACAACATCAGTTAATTGAACCTCCACTGTTTCGGATTTTCCGCTGCTATCTCGACGTTCGATAACAATACCCCGCAAGGTGCCTCGCAAAGTTAAGCCCCCACTCAAAGACAGCGCCTGTGCTACTGTCATGTTTGGTTCAAGACGATAAGCACCAGGATGTTGCACTTCACCATAAATATAGAATACGGGTGCTTTGGGAATATAAATTACATCACCTTTTTCAATAGGGAATAATGCATTTGTTTCCGAATTTTCTAAGGTATTATGTAAGTCAACTTCTTGTTTTATGGTTTTGCCATCTCTATGACGTGTAATAATTGCCCGCTCCTCACCCAGGGGAGTAATACCCTCCGCCATGGCAATAGCATCAATTACTGTACTTTGAGATTCCAGGGGATAAAGTCCGGGTTTATTAACGTAGCCCAGTACCGGAATTTGCTGGCTCTTGTATTCTGAAATAGTCACACTGACTTGAGCGTTCTGGATAAATCCGCCTTCACTTAATAACCTCGATATTTTACGTTCAGCTGCGAAGGTTGAGTCTCCACCTAAAACTACTTCTCCTATGAGTGGAAATGTAATGCGTCCTTCTGCAGAAACTCTTGTTTCAGTTGTCAAGTCTTCATAACCGTAGACTTTGATTTGCAGGGCATCATCCGCCCCGATTATATATTCTGCACTCGCAGTTGCGCCAAAACCAAATAGGATTAATAGCATTGCAAGAAGTACGGCATGCCTTTTTTGCGGCCAACAATCAAGCTGTTTCAATGTAAAACTCCAAAGATTTTAATAGCAGTTAGGACTTGGATATATAAGGATTACGCATTGACAAGCGCCTTAAATTTTCGGTTTAAATGCGTCGTGCCCGGCATAAATGCACTCCTTTACGAAGCGCTAGTGTTGCTGAACAAGAGACGAGGTAAACTATAGCAAAAAGCGACATCCTAGCACCGGGTTTCTGTAGCTGAACATAACCTGAGATCGCGGCAATGAGCTGGTTTTTTAGGGGAAACCTTGCTATATGCGGAAATTGCTCGCTGCTGCAGAGCTACTGTGCAAGATGATAGAGTTCAATTGACCCGTGTCTATCAGCTTGCCCTGCAAACCCGTGGCGATCAAAAACCATGAACTGATTCTCGCCAGGCAAAAGACGTCATAATGGCGCAGTAGTTCTTAAATGGCATCGGCAAACGGTTTCACAGGCCCAAACCTTGAACCTCCTAACTTAAGCCGTCCCCTGGAATGATCTATTGTAGAATTTCACCCTGCCTTTTACACGGCCATCCAAACGCTAGCTTTCCAGCGCCCGGAACAATTACTTCTAACGGTATTTAATCATTTTAAAAATATTCACGCAACTGTACCAGAGTTCCAGCTATCTGGAGGGATGCAAGTTCCCAGGCCAAGGTCTCGAGCAGATGCTGAAAATATCGGGCCGAGTAGGTGTTGCTATCGCTGTGCCGCCGGTAATAAGGTGGAGGCCTTTAATGTAAGCATGGTTATTTGCCTGACAATGGTGACAAATAAACGTTCTATAAATACCGTGAGAGATTATCAAATGCGCTGTCATACCTATCGGCTACCTTTACATTGTTAAAAGTTAAGAGTGAACTCATGAGCCAGGAAAAATTGTTAATTCAGACTCCTGAATTTAGAGGATCAGCTGTGAAACATGCCAGAAGCGGAGTCGCTGACTCCGCCGGATATCTGAAGGTAAATCTACCAGAGAATTCAGTGTTGCTTGCAGCGCTACAGCAGATATGATCTTTACGCGTGTTGCAGGAATGAAGAATGCGGTTTGTGCTATCTGAACTGGGAAAGTCAGGGCTGTGCCCGAAAACTTTTTTCCTAGCTTGAAAACAAAGTTGGTTTATCATCGACGTCATCAAAATAGAGCACAAGCAAAGCATGCAATATTCGAATATCGAAGTCTTTACAATCGGGAATGTTGGCATTACGCCAAACCATGTATCGCCTGTTGGCTATGAATTGCAGTTTAAAGCGGCCTAATGATGTGTGAGCATACAGGTTGACACTTCACCAAATGCTACTCCATAAGATTGGCCTAAATGAAAAGTCAAGGTTTCAAACTATAAATATCATTCTTATTGCTCCAGCCCTTGAAATTTTAAATAGCTAACTCCTAAATGTCGGTTTATAGTCCATTTTGACAAGTATAAATTCGAATCTTAAGGTAATGAATCTATAACTTATGCGATTAAACACTAGTTTATTTTTTTTGTTGCCTTATAATATTTACCTTATCTCTATTATCCATGCCTCGGTGGCGAAATTGGTAGACGCAAGGGACTTAAAATCCCTCGGTGGTAACACTGTGCCGGTTCGACTCCGGCTCGAGGCACCAAGAAAATCAAGGACTTAGGTTTTTTACCAAGTCCTTTTTTTATGCCTGACTAAAAAATGTCGCAATTTTGTCGCACTTGGAAAAAAACACCCGCAATACTTGCCTGAATTTCAGCTACAAAAAAGCCGCATGGTTAGCAGCTAAATCGGTGACTTTGGTTGTGTATGTCCCGTTTGTTGTCGCACAATTCTGTACCCACCTCGTTTTACAATCAGGCAAAACTCTGTTTATTTTTGGCAATAAAATCAGCAAACTCACCAGTGCTTTTTTCAATCTGAATACGTTTGCTTGGCTCGCAGCACTTCTTCGCTTCTTCAGTAAAAACATTGATGAAATCAAACATAGTAGCGTTATCGCGATATTGGCTCTTAAAAACCCTGTCCGAATGTTCCCCGCCTATCAAATTAGGAATTTCAGCAATCAACTTTATATTCCGCTGGTGCTCCCTCTCACCTTTATCAAATTGCTTGAGGTCTCCAGTAAGATGTTTTAGTTTATCAGAACCTAATTGTTCCAAATCTTTACCAGGAATGATGCTGTACAATTTTTTTAAATCGTCGAATTGTTTAGCTAATTTTTCAGGGCTAAACTCAATATCCCCAAGTGCTTCAAGGGTTTTCTTCACTGTCCCGAGCGAACCAATTACCTCAGCCATTTTTTCAGCTAATCGCTTGTTGAAGTTTTTTCTTTGACCAGCATGAATTAACCTTGCTTGTGTTCCACCCACCGGTAAGATTAAACCGTTTGCACAAACCATACGTTTGACAAAATAGGCCATTCGTAGCGCTTTACCACCGGCCATTGAATTAGAAATCTGAAGCCCTAAAATACTGATATCGTCTGCTTCCCCGCCTTTTCCCTTAACAACTCCCTTCTTAGACTCATTCTTTAGCCTAAGACTAAGATGCGTATTGATAGAGTAAGAGGTTGAAAAATCAAATTCACCAAAGTTTGGCATCCAGGATTTTTGTTTCTTGCCTGACAAACTAAAACAGACATCATCCAAAAAATCTTGATTACTGTAACCTACATAAGACACGCCTACTAAGCCCAAAACTGTTTTACTTGGCTCGTCAAAGACAAATTGAGTTTTGTATAGTTTATCTTTTAACTCTTCTGAATTAATACGGTCGTTTAATATATCGGAGGCCAATCCAGGCTTTTTTAATTGTTCCAGCATGGGCGTATATAAATTTAAAACCCGACATAAATCATACATTGCCGGTAAATTAAATTTGAAGGCATACTCACTTTTGCCAAAACTTCCATCATCACTAAAACAGGCCGATTGACCTAACAAATCGCCTATATTGATGCGTTTGGTGTTTTTCTTTTCCATCTCTAAGAAGCTGTTTGGAAATTATCGCGTCAAGCCAAACGATTCACCATGATGCGAGTCATGGCGATGTAAATCCAAGCTTCGTCGATGCGAGTCAGTCGTTCGTAGGCTTTACTGAGACGACGCGA
>NZ_CADCXN010000105.1 GCF_902806695.1 Candidatus Methylobacter favarea
GAGGATAATCGGAGCCTATAAAGCCTCGATTCCGTTTCACTGCATCGAGGCTACGACTCTACTACGACTCTACGACTCACGATGTATCCCAATTGGTATAACAATGGTCAATTACCGGCGTAATTTTGTGCTCGGTGGAACGTATTTCTTCACGGTTACTTTACGGATGCGGAATTCCCGGCAACTGGTTGAATCAATTAATTTGTTACGGATGGCTTTTCGTAAAACACGGGAGGCTAAACCTTTCCGGATAGACGCTATGGTGGTTTTGCCGGAGCATTTGCATAGCATTTGGACTTTACCGCCAGATGATAGCGATTATCCGGGAAGATGGAAGGCTATTAAGTCCATTTTTACTCGCGAGCTGGAAAAAAGCGGTGTACCTGTTGGTAAACGTAAAGACGGTAGCGCCTTAATCTGGCAACGCCGCTATTGGGAACATACGATCCGTGATGCCGACGATTTGAATCGCCATACCGATTACATTCACTTTAATCCGGTTAAACATGGCCTGGTGGAGCGTGTGATAGATTGGCCTTATTCGTCATTTCATCGCTATGTTCGACAAAGTTTATTGCCGCCAAATTGGGCGGGTGAAAATTTTGACGATATGAAATTGGGAGAGCCTGATTTTAAAAGTTGACATGCTCGATTCCGCTTTGCTTGCTAAACGAATTCTTCCTGCCATCTTTTAACTTTTTATCGAATATCACCCTCTACATCTCAGGTAAGTAGCCTGGATGAAACGCAGTGGAATCCGGGATAAGCGGAACCACTTGCCCCGGATTGCGCAAAGCTCCATCCGGGCTACTTGCTATCACAAACCGCCTATTCGCTGATGCCGCCTTGCGTCAAGTGCGAAGGCTCCAGCAATTTTTCCAATTCTTCCTGGCTCAAATCAGTCATTTCAGCGGCGACTTCAATAATAGGCCGGCCTTGCTTATAGGCTGCTTTGGCGACTTCAGCCGCTTTTGCATAGCCGATCAGCGGGTTTAAAGCCGTCACCAGAATAGGGTTTTTTGCCAATGCTTTTTGCAGGTTATCTTCCCTGACCGTAAAACCGGCGATGGCTTTATCGGCCAGCAGTCTGCTGACATTGCCCAGGAGCTCAATGCTTTGCAGGATATTGTAGGCGATTACCGGCAGCATGACATTCAACTGAAAGCTGCCGGACTGGCCGGCAAGGGTAATGGTCGCATCGTTGCCTATTACCTGCGCGGCGACCATAGCCGTAGCTTCCGGGATAACCGGGTTGACTTTACCCGGCATGATGCTGCTGCCAGGCTGCAAGGCCGTCAGTTCTATTTCTCCGAGACCTGCCAGAGGGCCGCTGTTCATCCAGCGCAAGTCATTGGCGATTTTCATTAAACTAACTGCGATCACTTTCATCTGGCCGGATAATTCAACCATGGCATCCTGCGTGCTCAGGCTTTCACAAAAAGACTCATTCGGTTTAAAGGGTAAGCCGGTTTCTTTACTTAAAACGCCGGCAAACCGCGCTGCAAACTCAGGGTGGGCGTTAATGCCGGTTCCAACTGCCGTGCCGCCCTGAGCCAATTTATAGACTCTGGGCAGGGCCGAATTAATCCGGTCTATGCCGTTGCGGATTTGCAAAGCCCAGCCGCTCAATTCCTGGCTCATGCGCACCGGCATTGCATCCATTAAATGCGTACGTCCGGTTTTAGTAATGTTATCTAATGATGCAGCTTTTTTTTCCAAAGTTTCGGCAAGATGAGTCAGGCTTGGCAACAGGTTTTTCCGGTATTCAATCGCCGCGCTGACATGAATGGCGGTGGGAATGACATCATTGCTGCTCTGCCCCCTATTAACGTGATCGTTGGCGCTGACATTTTGGCCAAGCATTCGGGTTGCCAGATTAGCCAGAACTTCATTGACATTCATATTGGTGCTGGTGCCGGAACCGGTTTGAAACACATCAATAGGGAAATGCTGCTGATGCTGTCCGTCAATGATTTGCTGCGCGGCCCGGATAATCGCGTTGCCCAGCGCAGCATCAAGCTCGCCCAGGTCCATATTGACCTTGGCCGCTGTTTTTTTGATCAGCGCCACGGTTTTAATAAAGGCGGGCGGCAAGGTTAAACCGCTGACCGGGAAGTTATTGATTGCCCGCTGCGTTTGTGCGCCATACAAAGCCTGCGCAGGGACTTCCAGTTCGCCCATGCTGTCTTTTTCTATTCGGTAATTTTCAGTCATTGCTTAACCTATTGATAAATTCTTCAACATTTCTTTGGTCGAACGGCCATGCCAGTTCATTTTGAGTTTCAGGATGATATAAAACAGGAATGCGGATAGCGTATTTTTCTTGCCATTGTTCAAATTCTGCAATATCGATGGTTTCAATCATCAGCTCAAAATCAGCTCGCAGATAATTATGGATAAGTTGTTCGGCTTGCTCGCAAAGATGGCAGCCGGAGGTGCCGAATAACACTAATCTCATCATTAATGTTTGGTCAGTTTATCCAGGTAGGCCATAAACAGGGCGGATATGACGAAGGTAAGATGGATCAGGACATACCACATTATTTTATCGTCGTCCGTAGTCTGGACATTCATAAAAATCTTTAATAAATGAATAGCCGAGATAGCAACAATGGAGGTGGAGACTTTAATCTTCAGGGCGCCGTAATCATGCTTTCCCAGCCAATCCAGCTTCTCCGTATCCTCTACAAGATCCATTTGCGAGACGAAATTTTCATAACCGCTAAACATGACGATGATCACCAGACTGGCAATTAAGGTAAGGTCAATTAAGGTCAGCAGCTTCAAGATTAGCTGAGACTCATCGACCTTTAGCACCAGCGGAAAGAAATGATAAAGTTCCTGAAAGAATTTTACGCATAGCGCCAGCAGAGCCAGACTCATGCCGAAATAAACCGGCGCCAGAAGCCAGCGGCTCGCATACATCAGTCTTTCCAGCGACCATTCTATTTTGTTTTTTTGAGTCATGCCTGCAAGCGCCTTGCTTAATGATGTATATGAGCTGAGAGCCAGCGTTCAGCCACTTCTTCCGCCATGCCTTTGCGCCGGGCATAATCTTGCAATTGATCCCGGTCTATTTTGCCGACATTAAAATATTGGGCTTCAGGGTGAGCAAAATACCAGCCGCTGACTGCCGATGCCGGATACATGGCGTAGCTTTCAGTCAATTCTATACTGGTATTTTCGGTAACATTCAGCAATTCAAATAACTTGCCTTTCTCGGTATGATCAGGGCAGGCAGGATAGCCCGGAGCAGGGCGTATGCCTTTATAAGCCTCATTAATCAATTCATCGGGGTCATAGGTTTCATCTATGGCATAGCCCCAGTAGTTTTTTCTGACGGCCTCGTGCATATATTCCGCAAACGCTTCCGCCAATCTGTCGGCCAGGGCTTTAAGCATGATTGAACTGTAATCATCATGATCCTGCTCGAATTCTTTCAGTTTTTTCTCTATGCCTATGCCTGTTGTTACGGCAAAGGCGCCGATATAATCGGCTCTGCCGCTGTCAACCGGGGCAATAAAATCCGACAGGCAATAATTGGGCCTGCCCGGCGCTTTGATATTTTGCTGCCGTAAATGGTGCAATACTTCCCGTTGACGAGTGCGGGAATCATCGCTATAAACTACGATGTCATCTCCGGCGCTATTGGCCGGAAAGAAGCCGATAACGGCGCGCGCAGTCAGCCATTGTTCATTGATGATTATTTTCAGCATGGACTGGGCGTCTTCAAACAGCTTTCGGGCTTCAATGCCGATAATTTTGTCATCGAGTATTTTCGGATAGCTTCCGGCCATTTCCCAGGTTTGAAAGAAGGGCGACCAATCGATATAGCGGGACAGAGTATTTAAGGGAAAGTCATTAATCACTTTCAGTCCTAAAAAAGACGGTTTTATCGGTTGCAGCGACGCGCCGTTAAATTTATTTTGCCTGGCTTCCTCAAGGGAATGCTGTTTGGTTTTGGCCTCCCTGCCTTTATGTCTTTCCCTGACCTCTTCATATTCATCCCGCACGCTTTTAACAAACTCTTCTTTCAGGTCGGCGCTTAACAGGTTGCTGGCTACGCCCACGCCTCGGGAAGCATCGGTTACATACACGGTAGGTCCCTGGTAGTTCGGAGCAATTTTAACGGCGGTATGCGCGCGCGAAGTGGTGGCGCCGCCTATCATCAACGGAATCGTAAAACCCTGGCGCTGCATTTCTCTGGCCATATGCACCATTTCATCAAGCGAGGGCGTAATAAGGCCGCTCAAGCCGATAATATCGACATTTTCCAGACGCGCTGTTTGCAAAATCTTTTCAGCAGGCACCATCACGCCCAGATCGATAACTTCATAGTTATTGCACTGCAACACCACGCCGACAATGTTTTTACCAATGTCATGCACATCGCCTTTCACCGTCGCCATCAGGATTTTGCCGTTGGTTTGGCGATCTTCTCCGGATTTGTCAGCTTCCATGAACGGCATTAAATAGGCGACGGCTTTTTTCATTACCCGTGCCGATTTGACTACTTGAGGCAGGAACATTTTACCGGAGCCAAATAAGTCGCCGACCACATTCATGCCGTCCATTAATGCGCCTTCAATGACATGCAAGGGCCGTTCGGCTTCCAGCCGCGCCTGTTCGGTATCTTCGTCGATATAATCGGTAATGCCTTTAACGAGGGCGTGTTCCAGCCGCTTGCTGACCGGCCAGCTGCGCCATTCCAGATTTTCCTGTTTGACCTCGCTGCTACTGCCATCACTGCGATATTTGGCGGCAAGTTCTAACAGTTTTTCTGTGCCGCTGCCATCATGGCGGTTTAATACGACATCTTCAACGGCGTTTCGCAAGTCCTCCGGAATGTCGGCATAGATCGCCAGTTGTCCGGCGTTGACAATGCCCATAGACATGCCGGCCTGAATAGCATGGTATAAAAACACCGCATGAATGGCTTCCCGCACCGGATTATTGCCGCGGAAAGAAAATGACACATTGGAAACGCCGCCGGAAATTAAGGCATGAGGTAAAGCCTGCTTGATTTCACGGGTGGCGTTAATAAAATCCAGGCCGTAATTATTGTGTTCATCAATGCCTGTGGCAATGGCGAAAATATTGGGATCGAAAATAATATCTTCAGGCGGGAAGCCGACTTGTTCAGTCAGGATTTTATAAGCGCGCCCGCATATGTCGACTTTTCTTTGCTTGGTATCCGCCTGGCCTTCCTCATCAAACGCCATGACGATTACCGCCGCGCCATAGCGACGGACAAGCGTGGCATGTTTAATAAAGGCCTGTTCACCTTCCTTAAGCGAAATGGAATTCACTACACCTTTGCCTTGCAGGCACTTAAGGCCGGCTTCCAGAATGTCCCATTTGGAGGAGTCGAGCATAATCGGCACTTTGGCAATATCCGGTTCTGATGCAATCAGCATCAAAAACCGCACCATCGCTTCTTTTGACTCCAGCATGCCTTCATCCATATTGATGTCGATGATTTGAGCGCCGTTCTCGACCTGCTGTTTGGCAACTTCCAGAGCCGCTTCAAAATTACCTTCAATAACCAGACGCTTGAACGCTAAAGATCCTGTGACATTAGTGCGCTCCCCGACATTGACAAACAGGGAATCCGGGCCAATGCTCATGGGTTCCAGACCCGCCAACCGGCATTGCTTTTCTATGACCGGAAGCACGCGGGGCTTGTAAGTGTGTACTGCTTCGACTATCGCCTTAATATGTTCGGGTGAAGTTCCGCAGCAGCCGCCGATAATATTCAAATAACCGCTTTTCGCCCAGTCTTCCAGCTCTTTCGCCATGGCTTCGGGTGATTCATCGTACTCCCCGAATTCATTAGGCAAACCGGCATTGGGGTGAGCGGAAACATGAGTATCTGCAATAAGCGATAATTCGGCGATGTATTGTCGAAGCTCCTTCGCGCCTAGAGCGCAGTTAAAGCCGAATGAAATCGGTTCCGCATGTTTTAGCGAATGCCAGAAAGCTGCAACCGTTTGTCCTGACAGCGTTCTGCCCGAGGCATCGGTAATGGTGCCGGAAATCATGACCGGCAGTTTATAGCCGAGTTGTTCATAAACCTGTTCGACAGCAAAAATGGCTGCTTTGGCGTTCAGGGTATCAAAAATGGTTTCAATGAGGATAATATCGGCGTCGCCGTCAATAAGCCCGCGCGCGGCATCCGTGTAGGCTTCCACGAGCTCATCAAAAGTAATATTGCGAAAGCCGGGATCATTGACATTGGGTGACATGGATGCCGTGCGGTTGGTAGGGCCCAGTACGCCGGCGACGAAACGCGGTTTGGCGGGTGTTTTCTGGCTAAACTCATCGGCTGACTGCTTGGCCAGACGAGCCGATTCAAGATTAATTTCATACGCCAGCGACTCCATTTTATAGTCAGCCATGGCAATACGCGTTGAATTAAAGGTATTGGTTTCAACAATATCTGAACCTGCTTCAAAATAAGCCGAATGTATGGCTTTAATGATATCCGGCTGGGTTAATGACAATAAATCGTTATTTCCCTTCAGGTCAACATCCCATGCCGCAAAACGCTCGCCGCGATAATCTTTTTCATCCAGCTTGTAGCTTTGGATCATGGTGCCCATGGCGCCGTCAAGGAATAAGATTCTTTGGGACAAGCACTGCTTTAATAATTCTGTTCTGCTCATGGAGATTGCCAATGATGTGTTGAATTATCCGAATATTATGATTGCTTAAAAAGCGCTCAAGCTATACTATTTTGTTCTATTTTTCAGGAAATGTGTATGTCAAAACCAACGATTATTCAGGTGATTAAAAGTACTCTGGCTGCTTTTATCGGAGTGCAAAGCACCAGGAATAGGCATCAGGCCTTTGAACAGGGATCACTAACAACCTATATTATTGCAGGGCTAATTTTCACTATTGTTTTTATTCTGGGACTCATCTTTCTTGTTTCAATCGTTTTAGGCGGCTAACGCTAATTTTGCTAACAGCTTCCCTGAAACTCACTACTGAGCATAACCATAAAAAAAGCCCAAGCACCGCTTGAGCTTTTGTTTATAACTTGCCCGGAAATTTTATTTACCTGCAGTCTTAAAACTTTGTTTTATGCTTTGAAATAATTCTTTCAGACCACCGAATAAATTGGTAAGGGAAATTTTTTCCTTCAGCATAAATTTGGTGCGAATAAATGCGACGGCCAGGAAACCAGCGAGTGGAGGCATTAATTCAAAAAACATTGACAATAAAGCACCTTTGATTCCCTGAAAACCGCCCTCATTCTTTCTATCGCCAATACTTGTTAAATCCCGTTCATAACCTGTGTCAGCTTCGCCGCCCCGGATTGACTCCAGAATAGAGACATTTAATTGAACTAACAATGTTTGCACAACAAAAAAAGCTATCACGCTAATGCCAACCCACATCAGCACATTACTAACATTAGCTTTTACAGCCGACTGATAAATCCAGACAGCTACAAAAATCATTACAATTCCACCTATCATAGTTATACCCTTTTTTTAATTATCATATTTTTGTTAGAAAGAAGAAAAGATATGCACATTTTAATGTCATGTTTGGGCCGTTCTTTTCAACGACTTTACACGATTCATATTTTTCCCGCCCCGGCGATGACTGCTTTTTAATTACGCCCTCTGCGACTGAATATTTAACTGCGATATTCATTTCATTAGTTCGACCGCGAGTGTCTGTTGCCTTGGTCTGAAGTACGCCGTTTTCTTGAAAGTCCCACTCGATAGTAACTGCCTTTTTCTCTCCATCCAATTTAGCCGATTCAGCATATAAATTCCATTTGCCCAGGATTTCAGAGTTATCTTTTAATGCGACGTCGGCATTAGCTGAAAGTGTAAAAAAGCTGGCCGCCAATACTATTATTTCAATGTAATTTTTCATCATTTCCTTACTCCTTATAGTTATTTATACCCTAAAAACAAATTATATCACATCGGCTTTGGAGCTATAAGTTTCATCCCGTTATCAAAGTTCATCCAATGTTTATCAACTTTTAAAATCAGCAAATAATAAATCTTGACTTTAACTTTCCCTAAAGTATCATTGATATTCCGCTTGCTATGTAATTAGCAATTTCTAAAATACAAAAATTATAGGTAGGGCATCCATGGGGTTCATCTTAGATCTCACTTCAATGTTAAAAGAACCAGCTGGCATGGTCGGCGCTGTTGTAGTTATAGCTGCTATTTATTTCCTTGTAAAATGGGTTTTTGCTCCGCACCCGGACGACGAAAAATAAGCCTTCAATAGATTCCGCTCATACCTGGGTCGCTACCGTTTCCTCGGAAGTCGGTGGCGGCCTTTTGTTTAATGTGTATTTTAATCTGTATATTTCAGAGACTTAAACAGCTAATTCTTTTATAATTTATACATTTTTTCGATTTTTCGAACCTTGAATGTATAAGTTTATAACATCTAAAATTTTAACTCTCCATTCCCGGAATACAAGTGCCACAGGCATTGGTTTATTTCGGCTTTTTTACGGATTAGTTACCTTACAGGAAATAATTTTCCTGGCGTATTTCAATCATTTGATTTTTGACCCTATTCCTTACCTGGATGTCGAATTTCCGATGATCCCCCTTTTTTTATATCTGTGGATGGTTGTAGCCTGTTTAATTGTTATTGGCTATCGCTATCGATTTGCTGTCATTTGTAATTACCTATTCTGGATTGTCTTTGTTAACTTCACCCCCATGCAGCGGGATTTTGATGGGGGATTTGATGCCTTAATGATTAGCGCAGGTTTTTTTCTGCTTTTCATGCCCGGCGACCGGGCATTTTCCATCGATAATCTTAGATACAAACTCAGCACGCCTTTTATTCATTATCGCTCGTTTATACCTCGAACTGTCTCGGATCTTGATTATTACCTGCCTGTAGCCATATGCCTTGGTTTTGTTTACTTTGACTCCGCCATCCATAAGCTTTTTGCTGAACATTGGCGACATGGCCTGGGTTCCTGGCTACCCTTGACCCAGCCCTATTATGTTTCAGCCATTGATACCTCATATTTGCTGAATAATGAGCTTCTGCAAAAAACTATTGGTTATGCCGTTATAATTTTTCAGTTTACTTTTATATTCCTGTTCGCCAACTCCCGGTTCCGCATAATTTATTTATTAATCGGTCTGGGTTTACATGTGGGCATCATCCTGTTTTTAAATGTTTATCCTTACGGAATGGGAATGCTTATATTTTATATCTTGCTTATTCCCCGCCAATGGTTGGAGACAGTGGGGAACCGGGTCAAAGCCAAAAGCTCAGCTCTTGTCGTGTTCTACGATCAGCAATGCCCCTTATGCAACCGTGCCGTGCTTAGCCTTAATCATTTTGATATATTCAGATGCATAGACTTTAAAAGCGCCCAGGAACATGCCGCTCATTATCCGGCGCTTGCTTCTTTCAGCCAGGATACATTGTTAACCGACTTATATGCTTTGGATAAAAACAACCGTATCTATTACGGGCTGGATACTTACATTCGGATTTTTATAAAAATGCGCTATTTAGCGCCGCTCGGGTTGATATTAAGTCTTCCCGTCATATACCAGTGTGCTTCAAAACAATACCGCACAATTGCCGACTCACGCATTCGTCTTCCATGCTCAGCAGAATGTCCTGTGCCTTCCAAACTGCAGGACGATACTTTTTATCATCGGATTTTTGAAGGTATTGCTGTCCGCAAACCCAAGGCATTTCTCAGAAAGTTTGCAAAAATACTCACTGCACTTCTGCTTTTGCAATTAAACAGTTCCATACACTACGGAATTATTTACAGGCTGCATATTGATACCCGGCAAAACCCTGTCATCGCCGCTATTTCCCAAGCCAGCAATTCCCTTATCCAAATTTCCCATACCTTTTTCGGCATTACTCCGCATGCGCTTTACCTGCACGATCATTTTGCCGGCTATGATCATATTTTAGCGATCACCTATATCGACCCCCTTGGTATTGAGCGTTGGCTGCCCTTTGTGAATGAGCAGGGCCGGCTGCTTGCGCCGAATTGGGGCCGCGTTCAATCCATGTGGGCCAATATTGCCGTTACCCCTACCATTGATAATCAGCGATTACATAAATTTATTATGAAAGTTACGGCGTTCTGGGGCATAAAAACAGGGCTGATTCTCGATAATACCCGCTTTCATATCAAGCTTAAAAAAATCAGCTCGCCTGTTTACTGGGTTCATGATCAGTTGCATCAGAATTTTGAATCTGAATGGCAAACTATTGGAACTGTAAAATGGGCTAAAAATATAATATCATTTGATTTGCCTGAAGATATTAATTCGTTGTGACTGTTCAGGTCAGGTAATAAACTTTTATTATTGCAACATAATTCCAGTCATGATATAAAACACCCGTGCTTTTATAAATTGGCGCACAATAAATAAAAATAATTTAAACCCCTTTGGAGGATATTCATTATGAAAAAAGTTTTATCACTTTTAGCTCTTACATTAATGCTCGTTGGCTTAGCTGGCTGCATAGACAATCCGGATGATTCAAAGCAAAAAGTTTCCAGTTCCATTACACTTTAAACAAAGCGTTCCGCACCACCAAAAAACCCAGCCTGGCTGGGTTTTTTGTTTTAAATCAGAAGACTTTTCATAAAAACAGAGATTAAGGTTGCTTAACTGCCTGGCTTTTGATATTCAATCTTGAGAAAGAATTATCCTTTACCCCGGGTTCGGGTGCGGGCGGGACATTTATCTTTGCTGATTTCCAGCGTTTCAAACCGTTTTTCAATAAATTGAATAATTAAATCGGCAATATCCTTGTTACTGGCTTCTTCAATTCCTCGCAATCCCGGAGAAGAATTGACTTCCATTATTACCGAACCGTGATTGGAACGAAGCATATCAACGCCACAGACATTTAAGCCCATGATTTTAGCTGCCCGCACCGCCGTTGAGCGCTCTTCAGGCGTTAATCGAATTAAAGTAGCAGAACCGCCGCGGTGCAAATTTGAGCGAAACTCCCCATCTGCCCCTTGCCGTTTCATGGCGGCTACCACTTTGTCTCCCACTACAAAGCAGCGGATATCACTGCCGCCGGCTTCCTTGATAAATTCCTGCACCATAATATCAGCTTTCAGGCCCATGAAAGCCTGAATAACGCTTTCAGCGGCATTATGGGTTTCTGCCAGAACGACGCCGATCCCCTGCGTACCCTGCAATAATTTAATCACCAGCGGAGCACCGCCTACCTGGGTAATCAAATCTTCAATATCATCGGGATTATTGGCAAAGCCTGTTACCGGCAGACCGATGCCTTTTCGGGCCAGTAACTGGACTGAGCGTAATTTATCGCGCGAACGCGATATGGCCACAGATTCATTTAAGGGCAGTACATTCATCATTTCAAATTGTCTCAATACCGCCGTACCGTAAAAGGTAACTGAAGCCCCAATGCGGGGAATAACGGCATCAAATCCTGTTAAGTCTTCGCCTCTATAATGGATGGACGGGTTATGGGAAGTAATATTCATGTAGCAACGCAATATATCCAAAACCCGTACGTGATGCCCTCGCGCTTCTGCAGCTTTAACCAGTCGATGAGTCGAATATAACTTGGGGTTACGAGATAAAATAGCAATTTTCATAAAAAATCATTTCTCTACGGCACAGGATAAATCTTATTTTGGCACGAAATAAATCAATAAGCATTAGGAAGGGATTCCAGAGTTACTATAAATGCTTTACTGGCGCCTACTTTAATGATAAAAACTATTTAAGAAACAATTGATTAAATTCCGATAAATTATTTAGCCTGAATAGTCAGGGTAAGCCTGCACCCTGATTTTCAGGCTGGAGAAGAAGCGAAGAAGTAAAATGGAAATAGGCCGGATTAAGATCAAAACGGCGAATGACCGGCAAATGCCGGCGCGTCCTGTTGATCTGTTAATTGCCATCAAACTCATAGTTCAGTTTTATTCGTTGCGATTCACCCGTTTGCGTTTCAACATTGAGCGATTCGGTAAGTTTGCGTTTCAAAATCAGCAATGCCTGTTTATTAAACAACCCTACTTTGGCGCCGACATAAAAGTCCGGCGTCAGTTGACGGCCCATCGCAAGCAATGTGTCCTGAAAGGTTTTGCCTTCTTCAACTTCCAGTTGATCGATTCCCAGTTTGTCAGTAAGCCAGGATAGCCGTCCCGCACCGTAAGACAAGGCTGCACCGGCAATCATGTTGCCTTCTGACTGGCTGACCTGGTTTAACGGCTTGCCTGTAATCAGGTAGGCGAGCGCTTCGGTTTCCGGCAGCGCAGGTTCAGAATATATGCGGGTTTGCGGTGTCTGTAAGGGCCCTGTCAAGCTGAGAATCGCAGTAACTTTCTTATTATTTGAAACCCGTATAGCTTCGACATCCAGCCAGGGATTATCGACTGGGCCGTTAAAGGCGAAACGGCCTTTGCGAACTGTTAAATCCTGACCATAACTTTTATAAGTCGCCTCCTTCATTTCAACACTGCCATGCATAGCCATTTTTTCTCCGCTTTTAATAATCTTCAATTTACCTTTCAGACTGGTTTTCAGCCCCTGGCCGGTAAAAGTTACTTTCTCGCCGAGTTCAATCTCTATATCCGCATCGATACCGGGAGCCGCAGGAACGTCTTCTTCAGCTTGTGTTTGCCCGAGAATAATTTCATCATTGCTGACCTTTACGGCATTTTCAGGAAGCTGTTTAAGCTGCATTATTGCTTTCGGCACCTTTAATCTGCCTGTGACCTGACCCTGGGCATCAGCAAATTCCAGTTTTAATGCCGGCGAGACAGTTATTTGTGCTTCCGGCAGTTTGGCAATTTCAAAATTTTCTCCGGTCAGCCTTAAGTTAACAGGCCAGCCTGCTTCTGCCTGTAAAAGCATATCGCCATTCAGCCTAACGAAGCCTTTACCCGATTTTGCCGAACCGGTGATCCGGATAAGCTCGGTATTATCGGCTGAAGCAAGGGCGTCAAGATAAATATCATGAAGGCCAAGACCAAATTCCGGTATCTCAACAGCCGCACCGGCAAGATGTATTGCCCCGGTTACTACCGGCTTTTTTATGAGGCCCTGCACTGACAGATCGGTTTTAAGCTGGCCTTGAATGCCCGACAGTTCGGGAAAGAATGGCTTAAACAAATCAAATTCAACAATAGAGCCGGTGATTCGGCCCGATATGGCCTGGGTTTTTCCGGTATCAATTTGCAGCTGGCCCCGCATATAATCCTTGGCTGCCAAGGCCAGATTCATATCAGCTGAAACAGCATTACCGTGAATTTTGCCGGACAGGGAAGAGGCGCCCAGCCGAATACCGGTTGTCACGTCTTTGGTCCGGACTGTTATTTTCGCATCAGCAGGTATGTTGAGTCCGTAATGCCCTGTGAGCAGCCGGTTGTTCTTGCGCAGCTCGGCATCGGCATTAATAACGCCATTCAGTTTTACCTGCTGAGGCAAATAAGGCTGCATGAGCGCCAAAGGCACAGCCGCGGCTTTCAGGTCGAACTGAAAATCGCCGCCGGCAAGATAATAGCCCTCGGTGCAAATAAACGCGGCTTGCTGAATCAGACAGCCTTTATCCAAAGCCGCATTAACACCGGAAGACTTTTGCGTTATTCGCATGCCCATGTTTTTTTCAAGCTGCCAAACTCCCCAATCCCGTGTTGTCAAATTCAGCCTGCTAAGATCGCCTTGCCATGTATCAGTCTTGACCCCTCCTTTTAACGCTGCCGATACAAGGCCGTACGAAGAATTGATATCGGCTTTGAAAGTATGCTGTTTGATTGTGCCTCTGCCATCAACAAGCAGTTTTGACAGTTGAATGTCGCCGCTTTTGATTGCCTGTGCAGATAAATCCAAGGTGGAGATTTTTTGGCTATCCGGATGGTAATCGATGTTTATCGCTAACTGCTCGGCCCGGTGCTCAGCAAAATGCAGGCGCTTGCCTTTAGCCTGAAATTTTACGGCAGGATTTTTCCAGGCTCCCTGCAAATGCCCGCTTCCTTTCAAATAACCGCCCAGGTTCGGCCACAGGGAAGCTAAATTCGGCGCGTTAATAGATATTTCAAGAGCGCCCTGTTTAGGGCTTAGCATGCCGTTTACCGCAAGTTTGTCGGCCCCGGATTTAACACGAAGCCCATCAACCTTGAGCTGATCGCCTGCCAAGGCCAGTTTGCCGTGGGCGCTGACCGGATAGCCCCGCAGTTTCCCGGACAGACTGTCTATATCCGCATCAAGCTGCAACGCTTCTTCAGCCAGTTTGCCTTTGAGATGAGTGCTGAAAGTCAGATTGCCCGGCATCTCCTTAAGCACTATGGCGGGATTGAAATGCTGCCCTTTGGCAACCAGATTAAAAGCCGGGGAAGCCTTCCAGGATACATTTCCATTAATAGTAAGCAAGCCGCTTGCCGATTTCAGCTCCAGCTTTTCAATAGTCATGGCGTCCTGACTGCCTTTGCCGTTAAACGATAAGCCTGCTTTTTGTAAATACTGCTGGCTTAACTGCCCGTTTAAAATGATTTTATAATCAGTCAGCAAGCCGTTTATTTCAAAATATCCCTGTTCGCTTTTAATCTGCGGCGCGGCGCCGTTAATCGGCCACTTGATATTTTGCCAATCGCCGCGCGCTGCAATGTGCGGGTTATCCAGCAGATTTTCCAGATCGCCTTTTAAAATTAACTGGAAAGGCGAAGATAAATTATTAGCGAAGGCCAGTTTATGCAGGTCTCCTTTCACTGTCGTTAAACCTTGCCAAAGCCCGTTTTCTTTCGCATCAAATCGCCAGTTCATCGTTAAATTTAAAGGGAAGCCTTTGCCCAAAGTGACCTCTCCCTGTAAGGATGCGGCAAGCGGTTGGGCATTAGCTGTCAATGAAGCAATTTTAAGCCGGCCGTCTTCAGTCGCTGCTGACAAGTGCAGTTTTTCCAGCCTGTGCACCTGGCTGCCGATCTGCAACTGCAGGTCAGTCAGCAGGAAATTTTCAATCACAACCTGCACCGGCAAGCCTAGCTCGGCTTCAAAATCAAAGCTGTCTTTTTTCTGTTCTTGGGTTTCAATAATGCTGACGTTTAAGCCATCCAGGCCAAGTTCAACGATTTTCAATGTCCCGGAAAACAGCTCAAGAGGCTGCCATGCGAAAATAAGACTTTTAATATCAATGGCTTGCGAGTCAGTTTGATAATGAATATTGTTAAGTAAAAGACGATCGCTTAACCGGCCTTGTATTGTTTCTACAGAAACCTGTGCCGGCAAAGTTGCGAAAACCTGCCGCAACAGCCAGCGGCTGCCTGTTTCGCTGCTGATCAATACCACTAGACCGGCCGGGATAATCAGAATTATCAACAGGACAATCAGGATGAGGCGTTTCCTCATATTCTTGCGCCTGCGGCAAAGTGAATGCGAAATGAAGAACTTGCCTCATTCATGGGCACTGCGAAATCCACCCGAACCGGGCCAATGGGCGAATACCATCTTATTCCCAATCCTGCCCCGGTTTTAAAATTGATGCTATTGAGATTATAAGCATTGCCGGTGTCAATAAAGGCAGCGATACCCCAGTTATCCAGAACAGCCTGTTCGTATTCAACGCTGACTACGCTCAGAAATCGGCCGCCTTCGATATTTCCGAAACTATCTTTGGGCCCCAGTTCTTTATAATCATAACCCCGAACGCTATTAATGCCGCCCGCATAGAACCGGTATGAGGTCGGCAGTTTATCAAAGCGGTCGACCAGCATTGCCCCCTGGTCAGTGCGGGCGATAAATTTCCCCTTCCAGGGCATTGGGTGAACCCAGACTGCTGATAGCGCCCCTTGCGCAAAACTGACATCGGAAAGAGGATTTTTATAGCTGCCGCTGACTTCAAATTTTAATCGATAGCCTTTAGTCGGACGCAGCAGATTATCCGAGACAGAACGCAGCCAACTGGCGCCCGGCGCCAGTAACAGCGTTTTACCTGATTGTGTTCCTGTATCAAAATCCTCGTAGCTAAGATCAAGGAACAGCGTCTGCTTCCAGCCGCTGGCAAACGCATGTTTTAAAAGCCCCGAAAGTTTCGCTGATTTGGACTTGAAAGTATCGGTATTTTCATACTTAAGACCGCCGCCCAAGGTGAAAGCATCACTGACGGGATTCTCAAGAGGCACGTTGTATTGCACATCGGCAGTCGATAACACCGGTGAGATATCGATAGTGGAAGTAAGATAATGCCCTCTGCGGTTTAAGCGCCGATTAATATAAGAAGCGCTTGCCAAAGGGCCTATATCGGTATCAAAGCCCAGGCCGAAAGTATAATGGTGGCGGTTTTTAGGATGCAGTTTAATGGTGACCGGCACCTGCTGACCCGTATTTTCAGTTTCAGGGAGTATTTCTACCGTCTCGAAATAACCACTTTGTGAAAGCGCATTATAGGTTTTACCCAGGCCCTCACTGGTATAAAATTCTCCTTCTTTTATCTGAATATATTTTTTTACAAAGTCAGGATTTAATATGTCCTGTTCCACGGCAATTTCGCCAAAGTACATGCGTTTTTGCGAATCAAATACCCATTTGATTCGGGCAGTATTGCCCTCTTTATCGATCAACAGTTTTTTTTCTGTAAAATTCCCGTTCAGATAACCCCTTTCCAGCGCCAGGGATTCGATGCGGCTTTTCATCTTTTCATAATAACCATGATGGAGAGGGCTGCCGGGTTTTAACTGAAAGGTGTCAGGCAATTTTTGAAAGGCGGGATCATTCCGGGCATCGCCGAGAATGGAAAAATCGATAGCGCTGACAATGACCCGCGGCCCGGCATTAATATCAAAGCCGGCATTCCAGCAGGCCTTGTTGAAAGCCAGTGATTTTTTAATAACGGCATGGTAATAACCTAAAGCCCGCAAAGCCACATCAATTTCCTGATCGGCCTTTGCGAATAACCCGCGTATTTTCCATTCCGGTGCGTTGCATTTTTCCTTTCCTAGGGACAGCATTAGCCGGACATTATCTTCAGCTTCCCCTTTAAGGCCGGAAACCGAAACTTCAGCATTAACCATGAGCGCTGGAAGGTAAAGCATCAGGATTAATGATGCGGCTCTCATGGGCTGGGAAATCCGCTTGATCATGCACAGCGCCAGAGCTCTGTATTCACCCATATCCATACCTTTTGCCTGCAGGCCTTATTGATAATTTCTATTTTGGTTGAAGCAAGAGACTTTAACCATCTTTTTCTAAACCGAAAATACTCTCACGGGTCCGGCTGATCTTTGCTGAAGAATACCCAACCTGTTCCAATAGTGAATGTTAAAATACAGTATTCACTATACGTTTCCTAATTATGACCTCGACGTTAATACAAATGGCGGTATTGATTGCCTGTGGCGCTGTCTGGCGAATTATAAAGCCAGGAAGTTTGTCGGCAGAGCAAACCAGGCCGGTGCTGACCACGGTCGTGTATTATTTATTTTTGCCGGCAATGATTCTGGAGGTATTGTGGACTTCGAAAATTGGCCTGCAGTCTTTGCAATATACGCTGTTAGGCGTGGCGAGCCTTTTTGTCGGCATGCTGTGTATCTGGTTAGCCGGGCGAGCTTTTAAATTTGAAAATAAACAATTTGGCGCCATGCTGCTTGCCGCTATATTTCCCAATGTGACTTATCTGGGCTTGCCGGTGCTGGAACAGACTTTCGGCGCGTGGGCGCGATCGGTTGCGATACAAATTGACCTGTTTGCGACCTCGCCGGTGTTATTTACAGCCGGTATTATGGCGGCCCGGCATTACGGCGAAGATAATTCCGGAAAGCACCCATCCGTCTTGTCCTTTTTAAATGCGCCGCCTTTTTGGACGGCCATTATTGCTGTCCTGCTCAATCTAAACAATATCGCCATGCCTGGCTGGCTGGCCGGTATTTTGCAGAAATTATCCGCCGGCGTCGTGCCGATCATGTTGTTTTCCCTGGGGTTGGCGCTCAGCTGGCGCGCCGTGACTTACAGGAACTTGCCATTTGTACTGCCGGTTATCCTCATAAAAATGGTGTTAATGCCCTGGTTTGCTTTATGGTTTGTAGGGCTGTTAACCTTGGGCGGCGGTTATAAGGCGGCAGCCGTGCTTGATATCGCCATGCCGAGCATGGTTTTAGGCATCGTTTTTTGTGATCGCTATCATCTTGACAGCTCGCTCTATGCGATGGCGGTAACGGTAACGACTGCCTTAAGCCTGGTCATGCTGCCGTTCTGGCATGGCATATTAATGAAGATGAGTTTTTAAATGAATCCAACACTGGAAATCTTCTCCCAGGGAGAAGAAATTGTTAGCGGCCAAACGGTTGATACCAACGCCGCATGGCTGTCTCAACAGGTGATGCAAATGGGCTTTAAGGTAACGCGCCATACGGCCGTAGGGGACAAACTGGATGACCTGGTAGTTTTGCTCAGGGAGATTTCAGCGCGTGCGGATTGCTGCATTTGTACGGGCGGCCTGGGGCCCACGAGTGATGACCTGACTGCCGAAGCCGTCGCTGAAGCTTTCGGCTTGCCGCTGGAATTTGACAGCGTTGCATTTGCACAGATCAAACTTTTTTTTGCCCGCAGAAACAGGGTAATGCCTGAAGTAAACCGCAAACAGGCGCTGTTTCCCAAAGGCGCCGAGCGCATAGATAATGCATGGGGAACGGCGCCCGGATTCTCCCTGCAATCAGGACGCTGCTGGTTCGCTTTTGTGCCCGGCGTGCCTATGGAAATGCAGCATTTATTTCTGGAAACAATAAAGCCGGGACTTAAAAGCCGCTTTTCCCTAAAACCCGGCAAATTAATCAGCATTAAAACGATAGGCATCGGCGAGTCCGATATTCAGGAACGGATCAGCGCCGTTGCCATACCGTCTCAGGTTCAGTTGGGTTTTCGCGCAGGTGCCGATGAAGTTCAAACCAAGCTGTTGTTCCCGAATGATTATTCGGAAACGGCCATGGCGGCATTGGCGACTAGTGTTGCGAGTCAGCTGGGAGAACATGTTTTTGCTATTGACGGCCTGGCTGAACCCACAGGCGACCTGGTTGCTGTTGTAGATAAGCTGATGAACGCCGGAAAGCATACTCTGGCTGTTATTGAAACGGCCAGCCAGGGTTTGCTGAGCGCTAAATGTATCGGGACGCACTGGCTGCTCAGCACGCTTTATGAACAATCTCTGTCAAGACTGGGGCAAAAATTCTCGGTTGAAATTAATGCTGATGACTTGATGGCAACTGCGCAAGCCCTGGCCGCCGCCATGCAAAAATCCAGCGCCGCCGAGTTTGTGCTCGTTCAGCTCTATGCAGGGGATAATAAAGCTTTGCACGACAAAGACCAGTCCATTGTCCTGTACAACGTTCTGCTGACGGGAGCTGAATTTCATCAAGCCGTCTATTCTATAGGCGGCCCCATCAAGCGCAAGCAAAATCAGGCGGCGCTATTGGCGCTGGATTTATTACGGCGGTGTTTGCGGCATACATAGTTTGTCGGCAAACGAGGTAAAACTGTAATTTATTGTCATTAATACCTGAAACAAGGAAGATATGCTGAAACTTTATTACTAATTGTTAGGCTTTTTGGATAATCACAATGCAAAATATTCAACCTCCACCAGATGTAATTTTCTCCATTCCTGCGGATTTACCTATTCCCTTAGAAGCTGTTTGGAAATTCATCTTTTCGCCCATAAGGTATCAATTTTGATTATGAAATAAATAGTATGAGCACAAAAAACGGAAAAAACGTTACCCGAGTAATTTGAGTGAGGGGGCATGGCG
>NZ_CADCXN010000106.1 GCF_902806695.1 Candidatus Methylobacter favarea
CTGCTCACCGCCTTTTTTAATCCGTTTTCACGCAAAAAGCCATCCGCCGCGAAGGTCGCGGCCAAAGTTCAAAATGCCGCATGGGGCGTATTGGGCAAAGGGCTGGGGCCGGTTCATCGCAAGGCCGCCTCCAACGCGAGGCGGCTTGCTAAAACCAGGCTCCGCTAAGAGCGCCTAACCCTTCATTCAACAGAACGCCTGGCCGCGCCCGTTAATCCGAACGTTAAGTATATTAAGGAAAGGCCCTATAGCAATTAACAGGAACTCGACGGTAAATAATTGCTATTGAGTCAATATGCCGGCATCACACAATGTGAAAAGTTAGGGAAGGTAATACTGCGCCTTTCCCCACCCTATCGCGCTTGCGAGTGAAACCAAGACCTGCAAGACCCACCCCGAGCAGGGCAAGCGTTGCTGGCTCGGGAACTTGGGCTACGTCGGCTAGAATGCTGACATTATCGACGCCTTGATTGAAGTAACTCCGGTTATGTACTTCCCCAAACCGCAGTTTGTATGTAGTGCCGGGTGCCACGAGACCCGTAATGTCGAAAGGGTAGGCCGTATAGGGATTGGGATCAGCACCTGCGTCGACTCCGGGAGCGACCAGATTTGCTACTACGTCCACCAGAGACGTGGAAAAAGCACCAGCCACAGCCGTCATGATGTCAACCCTAGCGTGTTGGTTAGGAAAGGCGGTGTCATCCAAACCTGCTGCATTCACAAAGGGGCCGCTGTCCCAGTCGTTCCTGAACATATCAAAGGAAAGCACTACCGAGGTAACGTCAACCGGGATGGTGAATGACTGCTCCAGTACATAAGCGCCGGTCCTAACCTGATCGGTTACCGCGTAGAAGCTTCCCGCTGCGGGACCAACCGTCGGGTGCCCAGAGAGAGTGGTTATATCGTCGGTACCGATGAACCACGAACCACCCCGCCCAGCAGCAGAACGGTCGGTAACGGTCCAGCTGGCAAAAGTGCCGGTCTCGAAGCCGCCATTCGTAATAAGCTGAATTGGGGCAGCGCTTGCCAAGCCAGAAGCCAACGCTAAACCGAGGGCGAAAAGAAGTCGTTGTTGGTAAGACATAATGACTCTCCTAATTAAATAATGCCGAAGTGCAGGAATTAATAAGCAATATAAAGGCCTGTATGTACATAACTGTTTTTTAATATTTTCATTGCCGGCATAGGACGGGTGTAAAAATTATCGAGACCAACATTACCGGCAAGTTAGGCATTGCCTGTCTTATGCTTACACAAGCTCCAGTTTAACCTATGCCTTTTTTCCCAAACCCGGTGAGCCTCCTTGAAATAAGCTCACATTGCTTGTGACCGCCATTTTTCCAGTTTTCTGCTGTGCATATCTTTTCTGAAAATATTATTTATTTTATGCTCTTTACCTAATTTAATAATTAACTTTCGTATTTGCTTATCTTCAAGTAGTTTAGAAATCAATGCGCCATGGCCTAAAATTGCTTTACAAAATATGTTTTCTATCTTTGCCCTTAGCGATTGTCACAAAATAACTGTCTCATTGTGAGTGTTGTTGTAATATAAGGAGGTATGACCACTGACAATACCCTCAACAAGGCTATTATTGCCCATCCCCCGAAAATGTAAAATCAGCAAATTGAAGTTAAGTATAACCGCTCGCGTTTGAAAACAGCCTGACTTGTATGATGTCATTTTCAGAAGACGACTGCACCATCTTATTGGCCAAGACCTCTCCCTTGAAGAGGACTATTGATCAGTGTCTAATCAATAGTCCTCTGCACCATTTTTTATTTTTCTCAGAACTCCTCTTCACAAGAATGACACTAGCCAAAATAGATGGTCAATTAGCAGGTAGCCAAATTACATTGCATTTTTCATTATTAGCCACATGATTTATAGTTGGCCAATATCAGTATACCCATTTTGGACGTAAAGACGCTTATTTTAGCCGCTAACTCAACTTTCCGTTCCATTGCACCTTAAACCCCTGTGTTATGAAAAAAATCCGCGAGGATTTTGCGATCACTGCGTAACTTTAACCGTAGTAACCTGGAAATTATTTATCTGAGAAACTATATGCTGTAAAAACGATGAGAATGTAGGTTTGATGGGGCTTGCAGGGCACTGCTATCAATTTACGAAGCAATCCTTACGCTTAGCCTTTATGCAGGATAATCCTCTACTTCACCAACTCCATCAACTTGCCATAGCTGTCAACAACATCATATTTAATCTGTTCCGAAGTGATTTTGGCGAAAAACTTCCTCGCGCAATCGATTTTACATTCCTCGATTTTTCTTAAATCCATCGACGACATTGAGCCTTTGGTTTCAGCGATAAAGTAGATGTGCTTTACGGCGCCCTCTTTGAATGAAATAGCCCAATCCGGGTTGTAGTCTCCTACCGGTGTCGGAATAAAAAAACCTTTTGGCAGCTTGGCATATACCATCACTTCTGCACTGGCGTCGAGTTCTTTGACGAAGGTGCGTTCGATATTAGAGTCGGTAAATACGTAATCGTAAATGTGCCGGTTCAGCTTTTCCCCGGCATTGCTTAGATTCACTATCCGTTTTTCATGGGTAAAAATATCTAAACTGTGAGTGTCGGCACTGCTGTCATAAGCCAGATGCTCGACGATGACAGTGGCTTTTTGTTCATTGATCAGTCGCGAAGATTTAGCGATAAAATCTTCCGAGTTGATTTTATACTCGCTGAAAATATCAACCATTATTCCCTGAAGAATAGCGGCGATGGTTCTACGGGTGAGTTTGGTCTGTTCGGCCAGCTTACCCATGAGGTCATATTTGACGGAAGAATGAGTGGATCTGGTGAGCTTGTCTGTCACCGTTTTCGTCTTTCCGAAGCCGGTGCCTGCTTTTAACGTTGCATCGGTTACTTCGTCGGTTTGAGTGCCTGTTTCAACGGTGAATAGAAGCGGGTTAACTTTGAGTTCTTTATCCAACGCTGCAACACATTTCTTGATCAACTCCGGTGTTTCAAAATCTACGACATAAGCGGCTTTGTGGTTGATGCGATTCCAAAGCTCCCTAAATTCCTTTTTGTCAAAATTGGGGTTAAGGGGATTGGGTTTGGTATTGCGGTCATTCTCAATTTCAGGCATTTGACCTTCGCTGAAGACGCTGTCAATCAGTTGGAATATTTGTTCAGCATGAACAGCCAGCTCCGGCGGCAACTTAGCCAGCTGCCCTTTTTTCTTGGCATCGTGATAAGCAGTGGTTATTTTATCGCCGTCATCCGTGTAATCGTTTTTATTGAGATAACGATATATCTGCTTGGCCATTTGTGGCTTAACCTCTACATCCCCTGCCTCCGTTTTAAGCACTTTACCCGTGAAGTATTTTTCATCGGCGATTGGGGGACGTGCAGACAGTGAGTCACTAATGTCGCGTTGCAGGCCCGTCACAAAATCGGTATAGCTCTCGCTGGTTACCACGGTAAGCACATTCACCTGGTGTACAGTGGCCGGGTTATCCATGCGCTCACCAGTTTGGTTGACCGACAGCCGCATACCGCGACCGACTTCCTGGCGGCGTGAAATTGAATTATCGCTATGCTTCAGAGCGCAGATAACAAAGACATTGGGGTTATCCCAGCCTTCCCGTAAAGCCGAGTGAGAAAAAATAAACCGAACCGGTTCACTCAGCGATAATAAGCGTTCCTTATCCTTTAAAATCAGATCGTAGGCATCGACATCCTCGGAAAGGGCGGTTTTTTTCCCTGTTTCATCATCTTTAACCATCTTGGTTTCAGGATTGATAAGTTTCTTGCTCTTTTTATCAATCGAAAAATAACCTTGATGAGTTCTGGCTACCTCAATACCGCGCAGATAGTCATTGTAAGTATTGTCATCCAACGTCAGGACATCATTAAGATGACGGGTATATTCCTCTTCAAACATCTGGGCGTATTCGCCGGAAGATTCGCCGTTTTCGTCATAACATCGATATTTGGCTACGGCGTCTATAAAAAACAAAGACAGCACCTTAATGTTCTGATGGAATAGCGCCTGCTCTTTTTCAAAATGGGCTTTGATGGCTTCACGGATTTGAATGCGGCGCAGCGCGGCTTCATTGACGTCGCCGGTGGCTTCGCCGGCCAGTAGTTCGACGCCATTGGTAAAACTCAGCGTGTTGGTGTTAGAGTTAATATCCGAGATCACAAACCCTGTGTATTGATCCAGTCCACCGGACAGAACAAACAGGTTATCGCCCCGGTTCAACTTGCGCAGCACCCGTTTAATCCCGGACCTCTGCTTGATTTCCAGCTCCACCCGGACAACCGGCGGTTTGCTGACCGATATTTCAACTCCGCCCAGATACAAGTAAGGATTGGCGCCGCTCAGTCCTTTGATTGAAATACCGCGCACGGATATTTTTTTCACCAGTTTCTGGTTATAGGCATCCAGCGCATCGAGTCGATGAATTTTATTGTGTTCGGTTTTGTGCGTGGCTGAGTAGCGCAAAATCATCAAGGGTTTGAAGTTCTTGAAAGATTCCAGGGTTTTCGCCCCTTCCATTTTTTGTGGTTCATCAAGAATCAGAATTGGACGATTGGCGGCAATCACATCAATGGGTTTACGTGACTGGAAATCATCTAGCTCTTCATAAATACGGCGATTATCTTTGCCGGTGGCATTAAACGCCTGCACGTTGATTACCATCACGTTAATTCCTGCATCGGAGGAAAAGCTTTCCAGGTTATGCAATTGCTTGGAATTATAAATAAAAAAGCGAATTTTTTTGCCGTAGTCTTCCAAAAAGTGTTCGGCGGTGATTTTGAGTGATTTATACACACCTTCACGTATCGCAATACTGGGCACCACCACGATAAACTTGCTCCAGCCATAGCGTGTGTTCAGCTCAAACACTGTTTTGATATAGCAATAAGTTTTGCCGGTGCCGGTTTCCATCTCAATATCAAGGTTGATAGGGCAGCCGGTTTTTTTATCGTTAACCAGCGCAGCAGAGAGCGGCAGGTTTTGGTGGCTTTGAACGGAATGAATGTTTTCCAGCAAATTTATTGACTTGCTTATTTTCTCATTCCTGAAACCAGAGTATTCCAGCAGGCTCTCTTGTTCACCCATTTTAGCCAAGCCAGGATCGATATTATATTTAAACCCGCTAGTTTGTGGCTGTCCGGCAAAGCAATTCACCACGGCTTCGACGGCGTTGGTTTGGTACGCCTGTTTCTTAAATTTCAGCTTCATTTTTTCTACACACCCATGACATAAGGCATGTGATATTGCACGATTTTGTCATCGACTGTGACCAAGTGATACTGATTATTATGGGATTGGGCAATCAATAAACGGTCAAAAGGATCACGATGAATCATGGGTAACTGTGTTGCCAGCATCGCATCAGCAGAATTTACGATCAATTCTTGTAGATTCGCCTTAAGTGCGCCAGCGTGAATATCTTCAATCCGTTTAATGCCGTACTCCGTCCAAATAGTAGCTTTAATCCCAATTTCCCAGAGATTAACAGGGCTAAAAAATACAGCATTCGCCTGATATATGGCATTAACCGCTGTATCGGGCAATTGCTTCGGTTTTGCCAATGCCCACAGCAAAATATGGGTATCCAACAGCAGATTCATAGCTTATCGGTATAAAATTCGTTGATGATGTCTTCGGATAAAGGCTCATCAAAATTATCCGGAATGCTGAAAGCATCTTCCATCACGCCTAAAATAACCGTATTGCGCTTTTCATTGCTAGATGAGCCAGGAAATGCCAGTGCTTTTATTTCAGAATGTTTTTTTTGCACCAACTCTTCAAGAAACGATTTTTGGACTTCAGTTGGCAGGGTTTCGTAGAGAGCATAAAGACTATGCGCAGTAGTGGTTTGTTGTGGATTCATGCGGGTTTTCCCATTAATAAAATTTTTACAACGTCTTAATCTCGGTTTGTGGCGACAACAGTTTAAAAATCTGCTCGATATTGATTTTAACACTATCTCTGATAAAACCGGCATCGCGGAACACCACCCGCAGCGGATGACGGGCGGCAAGTTCCTTGACAAAAGCCTCGTTAATGTCAGCGTCAAAGCAAGCAGCCAGGGCGTTGTCATCGACAAAGAAGACTTGGTATTCTTTAAAGGATGAAGGCGAAAGGCTGAAGGATGAACTTTCACGCCTTTCTTCATCCTTCAGCCTTTCGCCTTCATCCTTGATTTTGATAGTTTCCTGAGTGATCGGCAAGGTTAAATCCACGCCCCAGTCCAGCAGCACCTGAAACAACAAATCTTCAGCGGTGCGGTCGTCTTTTATGTTATCGGTAAATTGCTCCAGATCACCCTGTTTTAGTTGGTCAGGCGTGTAGTAAACGTCCTTCATGTTGGAACTGTCGATTTTCAGGACACGAAAGCCAATGTCGATAGTGGGTGTGGCAGAGGCTGTGGGAGAGTTGGTGGGAGAGGCTGTGGGAGAGGCTTTAGCCTCGACTGGCTGTTCTTTCTCTCTTCCAGTCGAGGCTAAAGCCTCTCCCACCTGCTTGATTTTTTGCCCGGCGCGACGAATGCGTTCCTTGCCGATTTCAGCGATGGTTTGATAAACGGCTTTGTAGGCTTCGCTTTTTTCGTCGCAGGCTTCGGGCAATTGCACCATGATGAATTTGCGCTTGCCGTTGTCTTCGGCGTTCAGCTGCATCACGGCATGGGCGGTTGTTGCTGATCCAGAAAAAAAATCAAGAATTATGTCGTCATTTTTGCAAACAAGATCGATGCATCTTTTTAATAATTTAAGAGGCTTTTTGCCTTTTTTGAAATCAACCTCACCTTCATTATCAAGCCCTGTCGTTTTAATATCGAACCAAAAATCTCCAGAATTTACTTGAAGATATTGGTCGGCAAACAGAATTTTACATCTAGGTAAATCAGATTCATGGTTAAAATCAGATTTGATGAGATACGCTTTATTTTTTGGTGTTATAACAAAGAAAGCGGGGGGCAACTCTGTTTTAAAAGATTCTTTTTTAGCACGGGCTAGATTCAGTGCGCCACCAGTAAGTGTTACAAATTGGACTATTCGGTAAGCATTAGCGAATAGCCAGCCCTCTGACAAATCTTGATTAGTTTCTAGTCTACAAATAACTGACGCGGGCTGAAATGAAATTTTTTTTAAATACTCCTCAACAAGGGCTAAATCAGTGTATGTTCTATCTTCCTCTGAAATAATAGCTTTTATATTCTCAAGCTCTTCATTAGAAATACCTAAACAAACAGTACGGTATTCTGAATCCCATTTTTCTTTATCAATCATTGTAGGATTAATTTGAACATTTTCAGTTTTTTTATAAAACAACACATATTCTTTGAGTTTTGGAATTCTTTGCTCAACATGAGCCATTTTTACTCCAGTAGCTTCTGAAAGTTTTACTGCGATACTGCTTAAAAAATTCGATTCCCCAAAAACCTCATCACATAATCGTTTAAGATTAGCCTGTTCACCATCATCAATCGAAATAAAAATCACACCATCGTCCCGCAACAGATTCCTTGCCAGCTTCAAGCGCGAATACATCATACTGAGCCAATCTGAATGAAAACGGCCATTGGATTCGGTGTTGGCGACTAAACGATTACCCGCTGCGTCTTTCTGGTTGGAGCGCAGCTTGTAATTTTCAGTATCTTCTGCAAAATCATCCTCATAAATAAAATCATTGCCGGTGTTGTAAGGCGGATCGATATAGATCATCTTGATCTTGCCCAGATACGTTTCTTGCAACAGCTTCAGCGCATCCAGGTTATCGCCTTCGATAAACAGGTTTTGCGTAGTGTCGAAATCAACACTTTCTTCGCGGCACGGGCGCAGGGTTTTGGCAATCGGTGCATTGGCGGTTAATAAAGCTTCGCGCTTGCCCGGCCAGTTGAGCTGATAACGCTCTTGCGCTCCCTCAACAACGGACGTAGACAGCTCTTGGCGTAGTTGATCGAAGTCGATGGCTTTCATTTGGGTTCCACCAGCCGCTCGGGTTTCGGTAACACAATTGGGGAACAACTCTGCCAATTTCGCGATGTTGGCTTGTATAAAATCGGGGCTGTGCAGGTTCAGTTTTTTCATGAGGCTTGTTAATCCAGGGTGCGATTAGCTGGTTAGGGTTTCTAATTGTTTTTTGAGGTTGCGCAGTTGTGCGTTCAATTCCACCTTGCGGTTAAATTGTTGTTCTTTCTGTAAACGGGCTTCCATTTTTTGGCATTCGTTTTGTTTACTGCGAAGCTGGCCTAGACGTTCCACTTGGGCTTTAAGGGTTTCGCCTGCTCGCGGCGGCCACGGCAGGAGGCGTCTTAGCAAGTGCTCATAAAGCCCGGCCAAGTCCAGGGCCACGGGCAGTTCAGCGCGTTCCGTATCGCTGGGCAACCAGCCGGTTTCGAAGTAACTATCAATCACCCATTTATTGGCATCAGCATCACTGGGGCGCTTGTAAGCGGCTTTAGCTTTAATGCAGTCTTCAAAAGTGAGCTGGTAAATGATGGGAAAGGGAATGGCCTGATCAATACCACGCAAGACATCCTCGCTGAGTTCCGGCGTTTTTAGGGCAATGGAAAAAATCTGGATTTCCGGTGCGCTGAGTTTAGCGGGTAAGTTGATCGTTTCAGGGGCCAATTTGTATTGCCATACAATCTTGTCTACCTGGGCGACAAATTGCTCACGCAAGGCGCTACTGGGCTTTGCATGGTCATAGATTTTCTTCTTGGGTAAGGGGCGCTCGAAGGCGGCTTGCTGGGGATAATGAAACAGCGCGTGGCTCATTTAAGCCTGCCTGACTGAATGACAAGAAAAGCTATCAGTTCAAAGTCATCCAGGCCGGCAATGGTGTTAACCAATGCCGTGGTGCGGCCGCCGCTAAATAGGCTGTCGAGGTCTTTGTCTTCCTGCACATCGATCATGGAACGAATGGCTTTGCCGAGTAAATCAGAATAGGCCTGCATGTTGCGACCGTCGGCAGTGAGCTGATTAAAAAGCCGGCAAACATCAGGGATAGGCTGATTTTGGCCTTTGCAAGCGCTGCGCACTAAGTCGAGCAGGCGTTTGACTTCCGTATGGTTGGTAATGACATCGCCATTCTGGCTGATATAAATCAGGTAATACGGATACAGGCGGTTTTGTTGGTTGACGTTGACGCTCTGGTTAAGGTTACGCAAGGTGAAAATCACGCCCGGTAGCAAGCCTCGATCCGGAGCGGCGGGCACGACGGCGTGCATGCCATTGGGTACGCCAGCCATATCCCCGTTGGCCTTTACATAGTTAAGCAAGTCCATACGAAAATCATTAAGGCCAAGGTCGGTAATGGAAACGCCGGTTTTGAGGTCTTCCATTTCAATCACTTCATCCTGCAAGCGGCGTAGTTGCTCTTTGCGATAAGAGACGTCATTGGCTTGCGCGCTTAGTACATTGTCATCCCCCGTTGCAGTGACATCGGCAATCACCATGCGGTTTTCGACGCGCTCTTTGAGGTTAATGTATTCGTCGAGGGTAATATCCGGCCAGTAATTGACCAGTTGAATGCTGGCGTTCTGCGAGCCAATACGGTCAATACGCCCGAAACGCTGAATAATACGCACGGGATTCCAGTGAATATCGTAATTGATCAGATAGTCGCAATCCTGGAGATTTTGGCCTTCGGAGATGCAATCCGTGCCGATAAGAATATCAATCTCGCCTAGCTCATTCGGAAAAATAGCGGCTTTTTCTTTTGACCGCGGGGAAAACAGCGTCAGCAGGGATTGGAAGTCATAGTTTTGTTTAAGTGTGGATTTTGGGCTGTCACTGCCGGTGACTTTTCCTGTGTGCAACTGATGACTTTGCAGCAGACTGGCCGAGATATGCTCATACAGATAGTTGGCGCTATCGGCAAACGCAGTGAAAATCAGAATCTTCTTGTTGCCTGGATTAATGGGCGCAGCCAGCTTGTTGTCAATTTGGGCTTTTAGATGTTGAAGCTTGGCATCTTCAGCGGGTTTAATTTTTGTCATGTCCGCCAGGAGAGCGTCAATGACAAAAAGATCGGCCTTTAATTCGTGCTCCCACGATGGCAAATCCATGTCGGACAAGCTGATTTGTATCTTGCCGCCAATCTTGACATCGTCCGGTTCGGGAAAATCGTCTTCGTCGGGTTCGGCATTTTCGTAGGCGGCAGCAAGGTCGGCAAAACGAACATCTTTGCCGGTTTTCTGGTAATCATTGATCTTGGAGAGCGTGCCAAGGTGCTTGTCTTTCAGTTTTTGCAGGGTCAACCGGAATGCTTGGACGGAACTTTCAAGGCGCTTGAGCAGGTTGATGGTCATTAACGCCTGTAGACTTCTTTCGCGATCCGCCTGTTTAAGTTTGCCTTTACCGCCACTTACCTGAGTGTCATATTGCTCTTCGTATTTGGCAAGACGACTGGGCAGGATGTAGCTAATAGGCGCATAAACAGCTAATTTCAATAAAGACAGTTGCGCAAAAATTTCATTAAATCCTAGTATGTCCGTTCTGCTTGTCAGCGGACAATGAAATGAAAGCGGTTTGAGGCGCTCGGGGAATTTGCCAATGTCCTTGGTATCGTAAAAAGTTTCAATGTGTTTGCGTGACCTGGCAATGGTGACACTATCCAGTAGATCGAAGAAGTCAAAGTCCAAAGCGCTTAAAATGGCTTTGGCAGTACGCTCTTCAGGCGGCAGGTTAGACCATGAGTTGAAACTGGCCTGAGCTTTGCGGAAAATCTCATCGATGTTTTTATTGGTTTTTAGCTTTTTACTCAGGTTTTCTGAATCGCCCTCGTAGGCAAGCGCGAGCTGATTGCGCAGGTCATTAAAGCGATTATTGACTGGGGTGGCCGAGAGCATCAGCACTTTGGTTTTAACGCCTTCCTTGATAACCGCATTCATCAATTTTTGATAGCGCGTTTCCCGGTCTTTAAAAGCATCATTGTTGCGGAAGTTATGCGACTCGTCGATAACGACCAGATCGTAATTACCCCAATTGATGCGATTGAGTGGGATGCCAAACGATTCGCCGCTGGTTCTTTGCAGATCGGTATGACAAAGCACATCATAATTGAAACGGTCTTTGGCAAATCTATTGGTTTTGAGATTGCGGTTAAAGTTCAGCCAGTTGTCGGCCAGTTTTTTGGGGCAAAGCACCAGCACGGAACGATTACGCAGCTCGTAGTATTTAACAACTGCCAAGGCGGTAAAGGTTTTACCCAAGCCCACACTGTCCGCGAGAATACAGCCGCTATAGCTTTCCAGTTTGTTGATGATTCCGTTAGCTGCGTCCCTCTGAAAATTAAACAGCTTTTGCCAAATCAGGCTATCTTGATAACCGGTACGGTCATTGGGCAGTACGTCTTCATTCAAGTCTTCCAGAAACTCATTAAAAATGTTGTAGAGCATCAAAAAGTAGATGCGCTCTGGTGAGTTTTCCTGATAGACCGAGGCGATATGATCACAAAGACGTGCGGTAACATCTTCCAGTTTTTCGGTATCCTTCCAGATCTGATCGAAGAGGTTCAGATAAGTCGACGTGATTGCGGGCTCGTCCATTTTGTTAACGAGATTCGATACCGCGTCTCCTTGCTGATAGCCAAGATCGACCGCAGTAAAACCATGTAGCGGCAGATAAACCGCATCCGATTCGTTGCCTTGTACGCAGACAACCGACTGCATAGGCGCTTTGCCGCGATTGGAGCGGAAATTGGCTTTGCGCCGCATCCAGTCTGCGCATTCTTTGGCGATGGCCCGTTGCGTCAATTTATTCTTGAGCTGTATTTCGAAATCACTGCCATAAAAACTGCTTTCACGCTCAGCTTTGGGAATATGAAATTCACGCTGTTCCTTTTTTATTTTGTCTGTGACCTCATTGGGCACAAAAGTTGGCGAGGTGAAAATGAATTCGAGAGAGTCAATATTTTCCAGCTCCTTCTTTAAGGCTTCGAATGCATAAATTGAAAAACAAGATGCCGCGATTTTTAACTTTGAGCCCGTGTTTATCGTCTGTTTGAGGTTATCGCCGAGCAGGTGATTGATGTTATCGATGATTTCCATGCTTTTTAGCTAATCTTTCCCTTATGGAGCAGCGGTTGACAAGGCATTAGCTCTCACCCTCATCCACACGCGTGCATAACCCGTTTTTTCTTTTCAGTGCCGACCGCTTGCAAATAGATTTCCATGATCTTGCTGTCACTATGCCCCATAAGGTCATGAGCCGTAATGACTTCTATCCGGACACATTAGGGTAAAAGACGGCGGGTTTGCAGATAGTAGGTAGTTATTTTTTAGAGCTTATCCGTAAATATAATTGATAAAAGGAGTTAGGCCAGGCAATCATTGTGTTTTTTAACTTCTTCTTAAAGGTAAGTGTTGCGAACGGGGTTATCATTGGAAAGCCCTGCCGAGAAATGAATTCGGGATCAGGGGTTCGGTTCATCAGTATGTTCTTGACGGGGAGGCAACCGGTTTATGTGAGCAGTTAGGGCAAAAGGGTCTGCTGGAATATGAGGAAATGGAAGTCCTTGACGGAGCATGGCAACGCTTCGATAAGAAAAAGCCAAGCACCTTGAGTTCAAACCGAAGCGTCGGGTGACTACAGTCTGCCACGCCTGATTCAATCGGTTCCGGAAAATAGAGGTTCGCTATGAGAAAAGGAATTGGATATCTAGGGTTATTGAGGCTGGTTGCCGCTGTGATCGTTTTTCGTAACCTAAAACGGCAAACCTAAGCTAATATTACTTACGGATAAGCTCTAAGAATTCCGTGCTGAGATAGGCGGGGTAAGATGAGTCTACTCAATGGGGGCGACTCCTTTCGGATGCCATAATTAGTGAAGAGTGTACCGAGTTAGTGAAAAATTAATGACACAAAAAATCAAATATCTCTTATAGATCAATTGGCTCTTTTTATTAATTGTGGCATTCGACACCAGCTATTGAAGTTTTTACAATTAAATAAGCTAATTCTTTAAAGAACTAAAAAACTATTTTAATTTTAATGGGCTATTTTAAATGAGTGATTTAACAGTAAAGGGGTTATAACCACAAACCGCCGAAAATTCTGTTTCGTTATTTGGCAAGTATTTAATAGGTCAAAAACGACTGATTTTAGTGAGTTCGTACGTGAGTGTTAAAACTTAAGCTGTTTTTCGCCCAAAAATATACACATTGCTCATGCCTTACGCCCTGTATATATTTATCAAAATGATAATCTCTTAACGACCGTTATTTGGTATACAAAAAATTACACTATCAATCAACTGGTTACGAATATTTTCATGGCGCCGGAAATTTCGGCGTTTTGGGCTTAGACCCCCATAAACGCCATAAAATGGGAATTGTGATATATTGAAAACATGTATTTAATGACTTTATACAGGAGATTGTGACATGGCGACTTCGATTCGATTAGCGCCTGAAGTTGAGCGACGATTTGATTATCTCGCCGTCCAAACAGGCCGCACAAAAGCTTTTTACTTGCGCGAAATCATCGTGGGTATTTTTAGCCTGATTTCTATCTGTGATAAAGGACATTATCACAGATAGGAGAGGCCTGAAAACAGAGGCTTGCCATCTGTAACAATTACGTCCCGATCATCCGGTTGGTGAGAGAAAGAATCAGCTGGTTTGGAAGGCTTCCAAATTTCACAAAGCTGTGATGGTGATAAAATGAAACTGCTTGATCATCCTTGGCATCGACCACAAGCGCAAATATGGCCACTTCCGACCGGATCGCTCGCGTCATGGCATCCCACAAAAGAGCGCAGCCGAGTTTCTGTCCACGATAGTCCAAATGAACAGCAAGACGACCCAGCCGGGCGACCGGCACGGTTTGATAACGAGGCAACCGTTTTGCCAGTTGCTCCGGCACGTCAGCCAACGGGATGCTTCCAGCCGCAAGGGTATAATAACCCGCAATCCTGCTCGTGGTTATTTCAGTAGCAACATAACAAGCGGTCACACGACGTCGCACATCTTGGCCGACCTGCTCGCGGAAATACTTATCCAAAGGCTCTACGCCACTCGAAAAACCCGCTCGGTCATGCTCGGAAGCGAGGGTCTCTATGCTAAAACGAGCCGTCACTGGCTTTTATCAATTCGGCGTGAGCTTTGGCGGCACGTTGCAGAGCTGGGTTTGGTTCTGGTGGGTTAATCAGAAGATCAACAAAACGACGCTGGTCTTCGATGGAAAGCCGGATGACACTGGTCTCTTCAATCGTCCGTTGCGCGATTTCTTGTGCGGCGGCCACGACAAAGTCACTGACACTACGCCCTTGCAATTCAGCCGCGCGCTTGATCACAGCCAGCACATCTGGAGAGAGCCTGGCTTCAAACCGCGAGCTGCGGGTAATATCTCTTGGCATCATGGTGTCCTCGCTTTTATCTTTTTTATTGTACGGTAATTAACCGGACAATGTAAAGACCTATCTGGTGGGCGTGTCGAGATCACCGTCTTTGCTGTCATTTTTGGGGTGCTACAACTATTGATAAAATCGGTTATCAAGAGTAAATCATATTCTCTCTTCCTATTTTGTCTACAACTTACCTTACCAAGCTCGACTCGCGCGCTGGCTGCTGCGCCGTTTTTTTCTGCCCCGCCCGCATCTGCCGCTCGCTCTCGATGTTGGCTTGCAGTTCCGGATTGCTGATCTTGAAGCCGTGTTCCGCCGCCAGCTGGACGCACAGCCCTTTGTAGTCGTTATTGCCGTTGACCTGGAAGCTGCCCCATTTCTGCGCGGATAACTGTAAGGCAGCCAGTATGCAGTTCTTGTTCCGCCAGTCATGAATGTCGATCTCCCGGCCTTTGTCCACGAAAGAGGCAACACAATCCTGCCCCGTCTCATCTTTTCGGAGGTAATGAACCTGCTGGCCATGAATTTTCGGCGTATAGGCCCGGATGTCTCGCGGCGTCGGCGGCTCGGTCATATCGCCATTGATTCGCTGTGGTTCTCCTGCACGATATCGCCAGGCATCGGCCAGCTCAGGCTGTTGCTGCTGCCGTAGCCAGTGCTCAAAATCCGGAAACGGCCGGTATTGTGTACGCAACTGCTGCCTTTCTTGTTGGTGGCATTCTTTCATGCCGGCTTTCTCGGCGGCCTGTTCGGCGGCGAGGATGCTGCGCATGGCGTTCAATAAATCCCCCTTGCCTTTCCAACTGCCTTTTAAAATCGCTTCGCGTTTGGCTTTCTGTTGCGTCGCCAGTTGTTGACGCTTTGCTTCCTGCTGCTTGCGAAGTTCCAATGTCGCGGTGTTCTTCGCAGCATAGTGGGCTTTCCGGCCGGAAATAAAGGTTTCCCAACCGGGTTGTCCGGCCTGGACGGGTTCCGGCTTGCGTTCAACGATATGCAGCGGGTTGCTGGGCGGCTCATACGGCCCCAGCCGTTTTTGTAACTGCGGCAAACTGGCGGCACGGTCAACGCGGCTGGGTTTCACACCGACATCGCCGACAAACAGTAGGGCCCCGCTACCCTTTTTTTCGTAACGCAGGCCTTTTTCGGCCAGTTGCCGGTGTAAGGATTGCCAATCGCTGGCCGATTGGATGAGGGCGGCACCATCCTCAATCGCCATCCGTTCTGCCGATTTTTCGCCGCTGCGGTTCTCCCGGTCGCGCTTGGTCTGATCGGGTTGCCGCTGTTTTTCTGTGTCGATAGGCTCCCGCCCCAGCTCGCCATTGTTTAACACCTGATAGCGTCCGTGTTGCTCACGCCGCCAGCCTTGGGCGTGTTCAAGGCGGGCTATCGCTTTATGGGCGGCTTCGATGTCAAAACCTTTATTCGGTTTGATGACTTTCAGCGTATCCAGATGCACCCGGTTGATGACCAGGTGCAGGTGCAGATTATCGGTGTCGGCGTGCAGGCCGTAGACGGTCTGATGGTCTTTCAATCCCAGTTCATCCAGGAATAAGGTTACGGCTTCGTCTATCTGTTGATGGCTGGGTTGCTCGCCTGCTTGCCAGCTCATGACGTAGTGATTGATGGTATCTTTGCTTCTAACCGCTTCCTGGGACAAGGCCAGTATTTCGGCTTTCTGGCTGTTGGGGGTGTCAGTCAAAAAACCACGCGAACCGGAATAGACGCATTTCTCGTTTTCATTTTTGCTTTCTGGGTTGAGGATGTAGTCCAACAGGCCGCCGATGCGGGCGGCTTTGCTGGCCGACTTTTTCGGATTCTTAATTTTTTTGACGACCATCGCTTAGAGTCTCTATGTAGGTTTTCAGTGCGATCAGCGCCTCGGCGGTTTCCTTGCTGTTGATGCCGTTGCTTTCGTTATGGACGAGTTTGATTAGGCCGCCTAAGCGTCGACATTCTTTAATCATGATCGCATCGGCATTGGCGATAATCGGCCTGCCGAAATAGCGGCGGCGCACCAGTTCCGACATGCTTAAACCCGCCAGGTCGGCGTCTTCGCGCAGGCGTTCTTTTTCGCTGGCGGTGAGGCGTAACCGCAGCATGGCATCGAGCGGTTCGGCGCCTAGGGTTTCGAATACCATCTGTTTGTCTCTATTTCCAGTGTTATTGTGGCCGGTTATGATCAGTCATGGTTTTGAACGATATCACTTCAAAGTGTCAACGCATGTGGTGGCCTGAGTATTGACTGCCACTAGCAACATCAGCGTCGCAGTGCCGGGGTTCAGGGGTGTCCCTGACAGGATTGAGCCGGACTGTGAGAAGCGTAGCGCCGAACGGTTTGGCGTCCCTTGGAAGCATAGACGCAGTATGTGTATTCCAAGGGCCATCCTGTATCAATAGTTAGTCTTACTTAAAAATATCTATCTTAGACGGTTTAAAACCGCTTTTCAACGGCTGTAAATCGTTTTATGCTATGGACAGATAGCGATTAGTTAACACAGCAAGCAATTGAGGGATGCAATGGGATACAGTAATGAACAATTAGAAGCGATTGCGGCTAAGTTGAAAACCATGCCGGTCATCGAGAAAAAGAAGCAGGAACATAGTAAACAGGATGCCGTAAAAGTGTTGTCAAAAGAAATAGCATTATTGCAAAAGCGTGGCTATACGCTGGATCAAATTGCGGAAACCTTAAGAGGCGAAGGTCTGGATATTACCACCCCTACCCTTAAAAGCTATTTACAGCGGATTAAAGCAGGAAAAAATAAAGGACTGAAAGAACCTGATAATGTACAAAAAAAAGACACTCAAAAAGAGCATAAAATGACCCTAACGCCAGAACATAAAAAACCAGCGGATACCGATCAATCCGAGTCATCCTCTAAAGCAGCGTTTACGCCGAAACCCGACAGTGACGATATTTAATCACTAAAAAAGACGACTACATAACCAGCTTAATTTAAGGGAAAATTACTCATGGCTAAAAAAATAGTTTTAATCGGCGGTAGCAAAGGCGGCGTTGGCAAAAGCATGGTCTCAATGGCAACTGTTGACTACCTGCAAGAACAAGGCGAAAGCATTTTGCTGATTGAATCGGATACCAGTAATTCCGATGTGTGGAAAACCTACAAGGACAGCGTGGCCGCTGAACTGGTTGATCTGGATGCTGCCGATGGTTGGATACACTTAGTGAATCTGTGCGATAGCAAACCGGAGTGTGTGGTGGTCATCAATACGGCGGCGCGAAATAACCAGGGTGTTAGTGCTTATGGTAACACGCTGAATAACACGCTGGCGGAACTGCAACGCGATTTGGTCACGCTGTGGGTGATTAACCGGCAGCGGGATAGTCTTGAACTGCTCAAGGACTACATGGACGCCATTCCCGACACCCTTGTGCATGTGCTCAGAAACGGCTACTTCGGCGACGAAAAAAAGTTCGAACTCTACAACGATTCTAAAATTAGTGGCACCGTCGAATCACGCGGCGGCCAGTCGCTAAATTTTCCGGAGTTGGCGGATCGGGTCAGCGATGACCTTTATAGCAAGCGGCTGAGTATCGCCAAAGCCTTAAAAGAAATGCCGATAGGCAACCGGGCCGAACTGTCCCGATGGCGAGGCGAGGTGAAGAAAACCCTGGCGGCAATCTTTCATGACTGAACTGGACGATAGCTTTGCCAAGCTGCTCGGCAGACAACCCAGTGATGCAGAACGGCAACAACTCTACACGGTGAGGGATGCGCTCGGCCTAAAAAACAATGATGCGCTGTGGCTCGTACTCATGGCGTTGCAGCACTATCAAGACCAGTACGAAACGTTTCCCAAGCGGATAGCACAATCGGCTAACGAGACCTTGGTCACTTTCAAGGCGACCGCGGAGGCAACGGTAAAAGCCTCGGCGGAAGCAGCCAAGGCGGACTTGGCGCAAGCGGTGGCCTTAGCCGCGCGTGAGGTAGCCTACCACACCTCAGCTAAACAAATGTGGCAGTGGGCGGGCGGTTGTTTGGCAGTGGCCTTCCTCGCTTTGGGTCTGTTCGGCTGGTATGTGCACAGCACAGCCTACGATGCGGGATATAATTCAGGCTATGGCGTTGGCTATGCTGAGGCCAAGGATGAAAAAGCCGCCGCTGCCTGGGCCAATACACCCCAGGGTAAACTGGCCTACCGCTTCGCCCAGTCTGGTGAACTTCAGCGCCTAGCCAAATGCGAAGGCAAAGGATGGACGGTAGAAAAAGGCTACTGTTTCCCTTACCCCCTTGAAAACCAAGGAACTTACGGCTGGCGCCTACCCTGAAAAAAAAGCGGTGCTATGAACAAATCAAAAAAACAACTTAAGTCACCCCTTTTAGTTTCAAATTGATAATAAAAACTAACTAACCACTAACTAAGAATTTCATTTTCTCGCACGGTTTGTAGTTGTTTTTATTGTTTTATATGTTTTATATGTTTTGGGAGCGTTTTTCACTTTATGAATCATAGTGTTACAGAGCTAAAAACGGGAAAAACAGTGTGAACTACGGGAAAAACAGTGTGAACTACGGGAAAAACAGTGTGAACTACGGGAAAAACAGTGTGAACTACGGGAAAAACAGTGTGAACTACGGGAAAAACAGTGTAGAATC
>NZ_CADCXN010000107.1 GCF_902806695.1 Candidatus Methylobacter favarea
AAATTCCATTGATAACACCCAGGGTAACTCCGGCAAAAAAACCGGATGATTGCACAATACCGGGGTGGCAACTTTTCAATGTTGATTCCCCCGGTTCCCTGGTAAGTTTTGCATGGTGATTAACAATCTAGCCCCGGCTGGCTGGACGGGCATGAGCGCAGGCAGCAAGCCCACCGGGCAGGTGCATCCGCGTTCGCTGGCGCTGCTGGCTCGCGAAGGCATCGCCACTGAAGGCTATTACAGCAAGTCGTGGGACAACCTGCCGCAGACGCCGGATATCGTCATTACCGTATGCGCCAGCGCGGCGGGTGAAACCTGCCCGGCTTACCTGGGCCCGGCGCTGCGCAGCCATTGGGGCGTGGAAGACCCCGCCCATGCGACTGGTACGGACGCGGAAATAGACGCGGCTTTTATGAGGGCCTATCGCATTTTGCGCCACCGCATCGAAACCTTTCTGGCGCTGCCGCTGGCAGCGTTGCAAAACGATCCGGCACGCCTGAAAGCGGAACTGGACCGGATCGGCGCGCTTTTGTAATAACTGTTATTTTAATATTGAGTGGAGACTACCCATGAAAACCATCCAAATATTTGATCCTGCCCGGTGCTGCAGCACCGGTGTCTGTGGCGTTGATGTCGACCAGCAGTTAGTGGACTTTTCCGCTGACGTGGAGTGGGCCAGACAGCAAGGCGCACAGGTCGAACGCTTCAACCTTGCCCAGCAGCCCATGACGTTTGCCGAGAACGCGGTCGTCAAAAATTTACTTGAGCGCTCCGGCGCCGAAGCTTTACCGTTGATTCTGGTCGACGGTGAAGTGGCTTTGGCCGGCCGTTACCCCACTCGTACTGAGCTGGCACGCTGGGCCGGAATCAGCAAACCCGTGATTGAAATTAAACCGGCTGGCGGCTGCTGCGGCGGCAGTAGTTGCTGCTGTTAACACGCCATTTGGAGCGATCGCCATGACTGACAGGCAACTGAAATTTCTCAACAAACCGCCGCGCTTCCTGTTCTTTACCGGCAAGGGCGGGGTCGGCAAAACTTCGATTGCCTGCGCCACGGCGATAAAACTGGCGGAAGCCGGTCAGCGCGTGCTGCTGGTCAGTACCGATCCGGCCTCCAATGTCGGTCAGGTGTTTGGCATCAGCATCGGCAACAAGATCACCCCAATTACCAGTGTGCCTGGGCTTGCCGCTCTCGAAATCGACCCGCAAGCGGCGGCGCAGGCCTACCGCGACCGCATCGTTGGCCCGGTGCGCGGCGTTTTGCCGGATGCGACCGTAAAAGGCATTGAAGAACAACTGTCCGGCGCCTGTACGACCGAAATTGCCGCCTTCGATGAATTTACCGCGCTGCTGACCAAATCGGCGCTGACGGCCGACTATGATCATATCATTTTCGATACCGCGCCTACCGGTCATACCATTCGCTTGCTGCAATTGCCCGGTGCCTGGAGCGGCTTTCTGGAGGCCGGCAAGAGCGATGCGTCCTGCCTGGGCCCCTTGGCTGGCCTCGAAAAGCAGCGGACGCAATACAGGGCGGCCGTGGAGGCGCTGGCCGATGAAGCCCGCACCCGGCTGATTCTGGTGGCCCGTGCCCAGCAGGCTACCCTGCGCGAAGTGGCTCGCACGCATGAAGAACTGGCCGCCATCGGTTTGTTACAGCAATACCTGGTGATCAACGGCATCCTGCCGCCTGCCGAAGCCGATAAAGATCCCTTAGCGGCCGCCATTCATGAAAGAGAGTGCGTTGCGCTGGCTGCGATGCCGGACGCCTTGAGAGCCCTGCCGCGCGATGAAGTCATGCTCAAACCCTTCAATCTGGTCGGCATAGACCCCTTGCGCCAGCTGCTGGTGGACACATCCTCACTAGAAGAAGTCCAGGTGGATATTCCTGCCGCACTGGAAAAGCCCAGTCTTGCCCAAGTGGTCGAGGCCATTGCCCAAGACGGCCATGGCCTCGTGATGTTGATGGGTAAAGGCGGCGTGGGAAAAACCTCACTGGCCGCCGCGGTCGCTGTGGAGTTGGCGCATCGGGGCCTGCCGGTGCATCTGACGACCTCTGACCCGGCCGCTCACCTGGCCGAAACACTGAAGGGTGCGCTTGACAATCTGACCGTCAGCCGTATCGATCCCGAACAGGAAACCGAGCGCTACCGCCAGCATGTGTTGAAGACCAAAGGTGCCAAGCTTGATGCACAGGGCCTAGCCATGCTTGAAGAGGATCTGCGCTCGCCCTGTACCGAGGAGATTGCGGTATTCCAGGCCTTTTCCCACATCATCCGCGAGGCGGGCAAGCAATTCGTGGTCATGGATACGGCGCCGACCGGCCATACCTTGCTGCTGCTCGATGCAACCGGCGCCTATTACCGAGAGGTGACACGTCAGATGGGCAAGTCCGGTCTGCATTACAGCACCCCGATGATGCAGTTGCAGGATACCCTGCGCACGAAAGTGCTGATCGCCACGCTGGCCGAAACCACGCCGGGGCTGGAAGCCGCCAACCTGCAGGAGGACTTGCGCCGGGCCGGCATCGAGCCATGGGCCTGGATCATCAATATGAGTGTTGCTGCGGCTGCCGCCCAATCGCCCTTGCTGCGCCAGCGGGCCATCAATGAACTACGCGAGATCGAGGCCGTGGCCAGCCGTCATGCCCGGCGTTATGCCGTGGTTCCGCTGCTGAAAGAAGAGCCGGTAGGTGTCAACCGCCTGCTGGAATTGACCGGCAAAAACTAATCTCCGCCCATCTGTCAAACAACTATCATTCTATTTATAGAACTTAAGGAGCACCTTTATGAATACGCAAGATCTTCATACCTCAGGGCGGTCTCACACTCGCCCCGGCAGTAGCTCGCCGCCTGCGGCTCCGAAGCGATTGGGATTCATGGCCCGGTTTCTGACGTTGTGGATTTTCATGGCGATGGCGGGTGGCGTGGCCGTGGGCAATTTCGTTCCTGAAGTCACAACGTGGCTGACCCGTTTTCAGGTGGGGACGACCTCCATCCCGATCGCTATCGGCCTCATCCTGATGATGTATCCGCCGCTGGCCAAGGTCCGCTACGAGGAACTGCCCATGGTCTTCAAAGACCTGAAGGTGCTATCGCTTTCCCTGATCCAGAACTGGGTGATTGGCCCCATCCTGATGTTCGCGCTGGCGATTATATTCCTCCGGGACTACCCCAGCTATATGGTGGGACTTATCATTATTGGTCTGGCCCGCTGTATTGCCATGGTGCTGGTCTGGAACGAATTGGCTGATGGCGATACAGAATACTGCGCCGGCCTGGTGGCCTTCAATTCCATTTTCCAGATGCTGTTCTTTTCCGTTTATGCCTATCTTTTCGTCACCCTTCTGCCGGATTGGCTGGGCATTGCCTCCGGGTTGGAAGTGAAGATTACCATGCTGGAGGTGGCCGAAAGCGTGCTCATCTATTTAGGCATCCCTTTCTTCGCCGGCATGCTGACCCGGTTTATCCTGGTCTGGCAAAAAGGCCGGGCATGGTATGAGGAAAAATTCATTCCCAAAACCAGCCCGATGACCCTGATCGCCCTGCTGTTCACGATTCTGGTCATGTTCTCCCTGAAGGGCGAATACATCGTGCAGCTGCCGCTGGACGTGCTGCGCATCGCCGTTCCGCTGGTGATCTATTTCATCATTATGTTCCTGGTCACGTTTTACATGTCGGCCAAGGCCGGTGCTGGCTATCGCATCAGCGCTACGCTGTCGTTCACGGCCGCCAGCAATAACTTCGAGCTGGTGATCGCCGTGGCTGTGGCGGTGTTCGGGCTGCAATCGGGCGAAGCCTTCGCGGCGGTGATCGGTCCGTTGGTGGAGGTGCCGGTGCTGATCGGCCTGGTCAACGTGGCGCTTTACTTCAGGAAAAAGTACTTCCTGCCGGCCGGTTAGTGGCGTACGGGCAGACGACGTGGAAACTCTAGGCCCGAGATAGGTTAAACTAATCCCTGCTACTTCAATAGTGACACCATCGACTATTTAAAAGCGAGACATCCATGAATGAACTTGAAGCCGCCAAAGCCAAAGCGGCGATGACCTACAATGCGGCGGCCGACTATTTTGACCATCCCGTCAGTTCCTTCTGGCACGGCTTTGGCCGGCAAACGATTGAACGCATTGGTTTGCGTCCGGGAGAGCAGGTGCTGGATGTCTGCTCTGGCAGCGGCCGAGCTAGTTGGACCCGATGGCCAGGTGGTGGCGGCCGATCTGGCTGAACGCCCGATTGCCTTGGCTGAAGCAAAGGCACAGACCAGAGGTCTTGACAACATCGAGTTCCGGGTCGCCGATATGCTGGATCTGGGCTATCCCGACGCCGGCTTCGATGCCGTGGTCTGCGTATTCGGCATCTTCTTCGTGCCGGATATGGTGGCGGCGGTTAAAGAGTTATGGCGCATGGGGAAACCCGGCGGTCGTCTGGCTATCACAACCTGGGGCCCTGACCTTTTTGAGCCGGCCAATGGCGCCTTCTGGGATGCCGTTTCCGATGTACGCCCCGATCTGCAGCGGAGTTTCAATCCTTGGGAGCGCATTTCGGAGCCGTCCGGATTACGGGAAATGCTCGCCGAGGCAGACATATATAATGCCGCTATCATAGCCGAATCCGGCACACAGCCATTGACTTCGCCGGAGGACTGGTGGGCCATTGCCATAGGCAGCGGCTATCGTGGCACGCTGGCGCAACTTGATGCAGAAGCTTTAACTTATGTGCATGAAAAAAATATGGCGCATCTGGATGAACATCAGGTGAGAGCTATAGCCACGAATGTCATTTACGCTGTGTGCGCCAAGTAAGCGGTCTTCGAGATTTGACTTTGTCGAATACCAAGGCTCTGAAGCCAGGAATTTTGATTGCATTTAATTTGAGCCCATATTCATGAAATGCAAGCTCAGTGGCATTTATTTTGAGCCGAGCCGGGTTTTCAGGGGCAATTAATTTGAGCCTAAAATCGCGATAATTTCGAGCCCGGCCGTATTCAAATGTGAGCCGCTACACCTACCTGTAACGCATCAAACCAGTCCAGAAACCGTTGCACGTCATCGCATCTGAACATGCGTCCGTGCTGCGGAGCCAAAATATCAATATCCAGTTTTCTTACCCGCTCGATCCAGGCTCTTTTTGCCTGATTTGAAGGCATCAAGCGCTGGTGGAAAAAGCGCATTTTTTCGATATGCGCAGCGAAATTTTCAACAAAAACAGGCGCCCCAGGCGATTCCAAAGCCGCGCCGACATCCCCTGACATCAGAATTTTGGCTTGCGGATCGTACACATGAAAGTTGCCCGGAGAATACAGATAATGAGCGGGTATAAGCTGCAGTTCCACGGAATCCAGTTTGATTGTTCCGCCGTTATCGGCAATCGGCGCGTAACTTATCGAATCACAGCCATAATGGTTTAGAAATTTCTCCCAGATGGCAGGCGCATGTAAGGTGGCGTTCGTCAAGGCCTGATCCCATAAGCCCAGCGATGAAATAACATCAGGATCCGGATTTGAAGCAAACAAGTCGGTTATTTGTTCCACGCGCGTAAAATGCAATAACGCCGCCATCATCGGAGCAAACGTCTCTACGCCTCCGGGTTCCAAAAGCAGGCAGCGGTTGGCTGTGCATACGGCATATTGATTGGTATCAATCAATTTGTCAGGCTTGCCTTCATCGCGGCCAAACATTATCCATTGATGCGATCCTTCGTATATTTTGATCATTTTCATGAAAAAACAAAGTCTCCACAGTTATTTATTTTAACTTCAGTTATTACGATAGACAGATAATGCCCTTCTGCAGCGCTGCACATTATCATGAATGGTATGCGCGGCTTTATCCACGCTTTCGGCAACTGCCTGCAGGCTTTGCAAATATTCGCCGGCTTGCGAGGCTTCAATCCTTGAATTGGCAGCAATTACCCGCGCCGCCCGCGCATGATGCATGACGGTTTCAAGCTGGCCCAGAAGCAGGGCTACATCGCGTTTAAATTGTCTCTGACATTCCTCCATCCTGAGTTTTGCATTATTCACGGGCGCCTGCATGGATTTGGCATAGACTGCATTATCCGCAAGTTTTGCCGCCTGTTGGAATTTATTATAGGCAGAGGTTCGCCGATATTCATTGACCGTTACCCGGTATAACAATAAGGCCGATACGTTAATATTGGTGACCAGTTCTATGGTCTCTTTAGCCAGTTCATTAATAAAATCAGTGATCGGCTGAAATCCTTTAGCTTTATCACCCGCCCGAAATGCAATGGCCTTGGCATTGGCAGCAGCCAGGGAAATTTCCCTGGCTACCACCATGACCGCGGTTAACTCTGAAGTAATCGAGGCTACTGCAACAAACTGTGATTTGGTTTGATTAGACATAGTTAATTATACAAGTCGAGAAAACGCGGGAGCGTCAATAATCGCATATAGTTGAAATAACCCGGGTAGAAACGGTTTATTTCAACCTCTGACTTTTCTTCTTTTATTTCAAATTATCCTTGCTCTGACTATAGGCTTGATTTCACTCATCTTATTAATTTAATAACTTTGGCATGGAAATGGCTTAATAATTTGTAAGTTCTTTCCAGGAACTGACACGATTCATTATTGAGCAGTCTTGATGAATCGATGAAATAAAGTAAATTAACTAATAGGAACGTCTTATGATTATAGATATTATTCTTACTGGTGTTTTTGGTATAGCAGTCGCCTGGGCTTATGTATTTATAAAGAATATAACATCTCATGAGTAAGGCAATAATACTAAAAACCGAAATATTTTAAATAAGCAATTAGTTGCATATTTTCGCAACAGCAAATAGCTCGTGTGGTGAGCAATATGGTTTTGCTCATCCCTAATGAAGTGATTTACGGGTGACTGCATAATAGCTATTTGAAAAGCATGCATGCGGTTCAACAGAACTAAAGACCGTATCGAAAAACACTGTTCAGTCAGAGAATGGGTAACAAGATAAGGCCCGGCACAGCTAAACCGGTTTGCATATACTGCCTTGCCCGAGCAGAGTTAAAATTTTATTGGCAACCTCTGCTAATGGCACAATATAATCGGCGCAGCCCAGTTTAAAGGCAGCGCCGGGCATACCCCAAACCACGCTGGACGGCTCATCCTGTATCACCGTTTTTGCGCCGGCAGCATGCATTTCTTGCAGGCCACTTGCCCCATCTGTACCCATTCCGGTTAACAGGACGCCGATGGCATCAGCGCCTGCACTGTGAGCTATTGAGCGAAACAACACATCCACTGCCGGTTTATGCCGGTTTACAGGCAGGTCGTCACTTAACTGAATAACATATTTTCCACCGTCTTTGACTACCATCATGTGCCGGTCACCGGGAGCAAGATAAATATGGCCTGCTTCAACCGGCTGGTTATGCTGAGGAATGCCGGCCGACATTTGCGTTGTCAGGTCAATATGCCGGACGAATGATTCGCTGAATGCAGCCGGTAGATGCTGGGTTATAAAAACAGCCGGGGTATCGGCGGGCAAGCCTCTAGCCACCGTTTTGACGGCTTCCGTACCGCCCGTTGAAGCGCCTATTGCAATAATCCTGTGATGGGAATTAGCCTGTTTTTTTAAGAAGGCCCTTTTTAAAATACCATCAACCGCGGGGCGGGCGAAAACAGCAGATTTTGTCGCCCCAAAATCCAGGCTTTTGACTAGACTATTTTCAGCGTTTTTTACATTAGCCCGCGCTGCTATTTTTACCTTGGCGATTATTTCTTCAGCATACTCATCAAGCCTATGATTACTGTCAACTTTTGGCTTTGGTATAAAGTCGACAGCGCCCAGGGCCAGCGCCTTTAAAGTAGCTTCCGCGCCTTGTTCGGTGAGAGTCGAAATCATCACAACCGGCGTTGGCCGCAAACGCATCAGGTTTCGTAAAAAGGTTAGGCCATCCATATGCGGCATTTCAATATCCAGGGTCAACACGTCGGGGTTTAATTGCTTGATCATAGCTCTGGCAATAAGAGGGTCGGCCGCAGAACCCAGTACTTCAATAGTTGATGATGAATTCAGGATATCCGTCAGCATTTTTCTGATTAACAGCGAATCATCAATAATCAATACCCGTATTTTATTCATGCCATGCACTTAAAAAAGCTCAACATCACCTTCAACAGGTGCATTTTTAATGGTGTCAAAATACCGTCTCTCCCTTTGAATAATCGTCTCATTATGCAACGCCCGGATTTTTTTCATCCGGACTTTCCCGCTTGCAGGAAAAAAAGCTATTTTCCTGGGATAAACATCGCCTAAGTCTTGGGATATTAATTTCAATCCTTCTGCATCAATATAGTTCAGGACAAACTCAATATTTTTGATGCCTACATCAGTTAATGTGGGAATAATTTTTCCGCCCCCGAACACCTTTATCTCCAGATTTTTTCTTTTGCCGCCGTTGCTCAGTATAGTATTAATTAAATGCTCCATGGCGTAATTTCCATAGCGGTTCGCATTGCCGACAATAGCTTCATTGCCTTGTTTCAGTTTGTCGGCACTGGTCTCTGGCAACATAAAATGATTCATGCCGCCAATCCGCAAATCCCTATCGCGAATGCAGGCCGATACGCACGATCCTAACACTGTCGAAATCAATTCATTTTCCCTGGTTACATAATATTCACCGGGTAAAATCTTCGCGGCAATAATTTCATTCTGCTTGTCCCAGTAGCGATTGATATGAGCAAAACCCTCGACTGAGGGGCGGCTAATATCATTATCAGAGCTCATTGGAGATTACTTTTTCCGGTAACTGGTGCTTGCAACCAATTCAAACTCAGTTGAAAGCTGGGTTAATGACTCTGAATGACCAATAAATAACCATCCGCCATCATTCAGCATCTGCGCATAGCGTTTTGCCAGCATGGCTTTGGTATCGCGATCAAAGTAAATCAACACGTTGCGGCAAAAGATAAAGTCAAAACGGCATTTCATAGGCCATGCTTTCATCAGGTTCAGTCTTTTAAACTCAATGACTTGCTGCAATTGAGGCCTTATTTTCACGTGGCCTGATTGCGCAGATTTACCGCGCATAAACCACTTCTTAAGCCTGTCCTCAGAAATGCCGGTAACGCGTTCTGCGGCATAAATGCCATTTACTCCGGTCTGTAAAACATTCGTATCAAGATCGGTTGCTAAAATTTTAATATCCCAGTCAGCCGGTACATTTTCCATCAAAGTTATCGCTGTCGAATAGGGCTCTTCGCCGGTGGAGCAGCCGGCCGACCAGGCTCTGATTTTGCGCGAGCTCTTATTTCTGACTAACAGTTCGGGAATGACCACAGCCTGAAGGTAATCAAAGTGATGATTTTCTCTAAAAAAAGACGTTAAATTGGTAGTTATGGCATTGATGAACTCAGTAAATTCTTCATCAGGGTGAGTTTCAAGATAGTGGCAATATTCCTTAAAATGTGCGAGTCCAAGCTTTCTTAGCCGTTTGGACAGCCTTGAGTAAAACATGTCGAAGCGCTCATCAGGCACCTGAATGCCTGAATAATCATTAGACAGCTTTCTTAAAAAATTGAAATCCTCCACGGTAAATTTAAATTCACGCTCTTTCTCCTGCACTGCCATACGCTACACTGTGTTCATTTCAGTCAGTAAACCATTACCCATTAACATCGAGCACTTCCAGTAAACCCAGCAAGGCGGCCGAGTCTATAAATCGGCGTGATGGCGCTGCAAAAACAATTTCTTTTTGCAGCTTGACTGCGGTCTTCTTCAGGGCGACGAATAATTGCAAGGAGGCCGTATCTATGGATGCCACCTCAGCTGCATTGATTATCACGGTATCGTTGGCGGTCAGGGAATTTTTCAATTTTTCATGCAGCTTGAGCACCTTCTGAATGGTTAAGTTGGCTTCTAGATTAATTATTGAATCAATTGCAGTATTTCCTGTATCTTCTTTCAAATTTCGAGTACCTGAAATTGCCTCATCGTCAGAAAGGCCCGGTTGTTCTTCAGCTCCATCATCGGGCATAATTTGAATTTCCGCTTGATCCTTTATCTCGCTGCCGGCTTCATCCAGCCAGGCAAGCGGATCGTAACCGATTAAATTATTTTTATCATTTGCTCTCATGCATCACCCTGCCTTCAAGAAAGTCGTTGGCAAGGCTGCGAAAATCACTTGCGGAACGGCTTTTCGGACTGTATTCCAAAATGGTCTTGCCAAAACTTGGACACTCGGCCAATACGGCCGCCTCTCTGATAATTGTCGCTAATACCTGGCCCGGAAAATATGCTAGGAGGCTGCTTAATACCTGACTTGATATTCTTCTGGTTGGGGCATAGCGGGACATCACTAATAATGCCTTGTATTTTTTCTGCAAGGACTTTTCAAATCTTTTAACCGTCCCCATTAGATGAGACAGTCCCTGCAAGGCCAGAAAATCGCTGGTCATGGGTATTAAAATTTCATCGGTTGCTATTAATGCGTTCGCAATCAGCAATCCTGCTGAGGGGGGGCAATCAATAAAAACGAAGTCCTGATCATTGAGGTTTCCCTGCAAGGCATTCTTTAGCAAAAGACCCCGCGGGCTGCGGCTTTCAGTCAGTTGTTCGATTTCCTTGAGTTTCGGCCCTGAGGGAATCAATTGCAGATTATTTCTAACGGCTATAATTTGCTGTCTAATGTTTTTTTCTTTCAACATCGCCTCATCAATTCCGCCCTGCTGTTGCAAGCGAACTCCCAAGGAAACGGCTAAATGTCCCTGAGGATCAAGATCGATGGCTGTAACTTTTTTCCCGGCTTCTGCCAGGGCATGGCATAAATTAACTGAGGTAGTGGTTTTGCCAACGCCGCCTTTCTGGTTAATTATTGCGATGACTTTCACTTTTTCACCCCAGATTATCGATATTCCCAACCTCATCCGGGTTGAGCAATTTGTCCACATCCAGCAGCATAATCATCTTTCCCTTGTAAACATGCAGGCCGCGTATGTAATCGGTATTAATTTTTGCACCGAAATGCGGAGTCTTTTTTATGTCTTCCCCATTGATGTCCAGCACATCAGATACGGCATCGGCGACTATGCCCATTACAAAAGAGCTTGAGTCATGTTCAACACAGAGCACAATAACAACCGTCTTTGCAGAATATTCGCTATGTGCCAGGGAAAATCGTTCGCGTAAGTCCACTATCGGTACAACAGCGCCGCGCAGATTTAAAATTCCTTTAATAAAATCCGGTGCGCCAGGTATTACGCGCGCAGCTTCCCAGCCCCGAATTTCCTGGACTTTTAAAATCTCGACACCATAGGCTTCCCCGGCCAGTTGAAAGGTAAGAAATTGTTCTATCTGATTCTTCCCCGGCTTATTGCCTGTCATTTTTTAAATCTTCCGGGTTTGCAGCATTGCTTTACCATCGCCATTAAAACTCTTCCCATTCATTATCTGCGCTTGCCAAATCCTGAGTGAAAGCTCTTGTTTCGGGTCGCTTTACGGTTTTTAGTGGCGCATTCTGAAGCTTATTAGGCTCAGGCTTTTGGGCTTTTGCAGGATTGGGGCGGGGACTTACCTTAGCATTGACTTTAAAAAAATTGAGCAAATTGGCCATATTGGTGGATTGCTCGCTCATGGAAATGCTGCCGGCTGCGGCCTGTTCTGCCAAAGCAGCATTTTGTTGAGTAATATCATCCAGTTGAGCAACAGCCTGATTGACCTGCTCAATACCGGCCGATTGTTCGGCGCTTGCTGCTGCAATCTGGGCTACGAACTCACTTACTTTGATCACGCTGCCGACAATGTCGTTAAGTGCTGCGCCTGTTTCATTGACAAACTCTGTTCCTGCCCGGACCTTTTGCACACTATTCTGGATCAATTCACTGCTTTGCTTGGCGGCGTTTGCACTGCGCTGCGCCAGATTGCGCACTTCCGTCGCTACTACCGAAAATCCGCGACCTTGTTCTCCGGCTCTGGCGGCTTCAACGGAGGCATTCAATGCCAGAAGATTGGTCTGGAAGGCGATTTCATCAATAACACTGATAATTTCAGCAATTTTATTGCTGCTATCATTGATTTCCTGCATGGCTGCAGTGGCTGAATTAACCACATCGCCGCCCTTTTCAGCTTTGAGTTTTGCTGAATTCGCCACTTCATTAGCCTGATGGGCATTGTCGGCATTATTTTTAACGATGCTGGTCAGCTCTTCCATGCTGGCCGCGGTCTCTTCCAGGTTTGAAGCCTGCTGTTCAGCCCGATGTGAAAGATTATTGTTGCCGCTGGCGATTTCTTGGGATGACTCATCTATAAAATTAGCCGCATCCCTGATTTGAGTAATAAATTCACTAAACTTTGCCATGGTGTCATTAATGTTATGCTTGCATTGCGCATATACACCCTCGTATTCATTATTGATTGCGCTGGTCAAATCGCCGCCCGCCATAGCTTCCATCACCCGGTTAATGTCGTTAAACACTCGTTCAATCACATCCGTCAGTTCATTAATTCCCATGCCAAGCGCTTTAAGAAAGCCCTGCTGAGCGCTTGTATTGATGCGTTTACCGAGCTCCCCGCCTTTAATGCGCGCTACCAGAGCTTCGATCTCCTGCTCTATTTGAACCTCTTCGGTTCTGTCCCGCCATTCGGCAACAAAACCGAGGCGTTCGCCGCTGTTATCAATCACGGGATTAAGATCAATGCTCATATGCCGATTGCCAATAAGCTGATCGGTATGAAGCAAACTGTTTAATTTTTCCAGCCTGCCGCGTTGCAGTTCAGGCTGCTGGAAAACATCTATAGTAGCGCCTATCAGCTTATCGGCATTGAAATCCGGCAATTGCTTACGAAAATTATTTTCCACATTTTTGAACATTTGCTGGATAGACCGGTTCATGTAGATAATTTCAAAACCGGAATTGAGTACAAACACAGACGATTGAACATTATCCAGCGCCTGGTTAATCCTTAAAGCTTGGGAAGCGACTTGCCTGGATTCGGCCAAATCCAGACTCAAATTGACCTCCATGGAATACAAACCTCTATAAAAATCCCCAACCAGATCATTCCGGCTTAAATCAATGGAATTGCCAAACTTTTTCTCGGCTAGCCGATAAAAAATGCCAATAGTGTTGTCCAATGTATGATTAAGAATTCGGGTTAAACTTATGCTAATAGCCGATGCCGCTATGGCCGATAGCGCCACTACCGTTAAGGCCATGTACTCCTGAGCCTGAAATAAGAGGTACATGAGGAAGAAAATTGGCGCCAGAAAAGCTGTTAATGCCAAGGCCTGTTTTTTCCAGAGGGCAATTCCCCTGATTGATTTAATCACTGCGGCTAAACCCGCAGGTTTCATTTTCGCCTTATTGGCGTTAAGCTTTTTGTATAATGCTTCAGCTTTCTCAATCTGCTCGCGCTTGGGCACGCCTCGAACAGAAAGATATTCATGGACTTTGCCATTCTTGAATACCGGCATTACATTGACGTCTACCCAGTAATAATCGCCGGATTTAGTCCGGTTTTTTATCGCGGCAGTCCAGGGTCTAAGTTCTTTTAAGGTTGCCCATAAATCCTCGAATGCAGCCGGCGGCATATCAGGATGTCGAACAATATTATGGCTTGCGCCAATCAGTTCGTCACGGCTGAAGCCGCTGATTTCAACAAATGCATCATTTGCATAAGTGATATGTCCTTTCAAATCCGTTCGGGAAACCAGTAATGAACCCTTTTTCATCAGGACTTCCTTATCAGTTACAGGCATATTGATTTTCATACTATCTCACCCCAAACTTAAGCTATCAGCCAATAATTCTTAACTGTCATTTTGATCCAGAACCTCTAACTTGAGCAGCTTGTCCACATCCAGCAGCATGACCATCCGTTCATTAACCGATATCAGTCCGTTAATTAATTCATTGCTGACTTTGGCGCCGAAGTCCGGGGCATTTTGAATCAGGGTTTTATCCACGCTGATGACATCTGAAACCGTGTCAACCACCACCCCCATTGTCCGCATTTTGTTACTATCCCCGGTTTGCAATACGACAACTACAGTCAACGGCGTATATTCAGCAATTTTGAGCTTGAACTTTTCCCTCAAATCGATAATAGGCACAATGGAGCCGCGCAAGTTGACTACGCCTTTTTCATAAGACGGCACATTCGGTATCCTTGAAACGGGCTCCCAACTGCGTATTTCCTGTACGCGCAGAATATCGACGCCATATTCTTCCTTGCCTAAGGTAAAACTCAGATACTGCACAGCATTATCCATCTGCTGGTTGTGATGATAGTTATCACCAGCTGTAGGTTTGGCTTCTTTTATCATGGATGTTACCGGTTTGAAAAACGCATCAAACCCGGCACATCAAGAATGAGCGCCACTGAACCATCGCCCAGAATGGTGGCTCCGGACACTCCTTCTATGCGCCGGTAATTGGCTTCCAGGGATTTAATGACTACCTGCTGCTGGCCCAGTAAATCATCAACCAATAAACCGCACAAAATTCCCTGTCCCTCAACGATGACAAGGATGCCTTCGGTGGTTTTTTCTCTATTTACAGACCGCACATTAAAAATCTCATGCATCCTGATGATGGGAATGTATTGATTGCGTAAACGAAAGGTTTCACCTTTCCCGGCAACCTTGTTTAGCATTTTTTCAGTAATATTGATGGACTCGATAATCGAGACCAGGGGCACAATATAGGTTTCATCCCCTACTGCAACTGATTGGCCATCCAGAATTGCCAAGGTTAACGGCAGATGGATGGCGATGGTGGTGCCTTTACCGAGCTCCGAAATTATTTCTATGTTGCCGCCCAAAGATTGAATGTTTTTCCTGACGACATCCATTCCTACGCCGCGTCCGGAAATATCAGTAAGCTGCTCAGCGGTTGAAAAACCCGGCATAAAGATCAATTCAAAAGCCTGTTTATCGGTAAAAATGCTGTTTTCCTCGATCAAGCCTTTTTCTACGGCTTTTGCAATCAGCTTCTTTTTATCCAGGCCATGGCCGTCATCAGTAATTTCTATAACAATATGACCGCCGCGGTGATAAGCCTTGAGCTCTATGGTGCCGGTTTCCGGTTTGCCGGCGGCTATCCGCTCTGCCGGCATTTCTATGCCGTGATCGAGACTGTTTCTTATCAAATGAACCAAGGGATCATTGATCAGTTCAACAACAGCCTTATCGACTTCAGTCTGTTCGCCGACCAGTTTCAACTCGATTTTTTTGCCCAATTTAGTGCTGATGTCATGTACTAAACGCGGAAAACGGCTAAACACGAAGCTGATCGGCAGCATCCTTATATTCATGACGCCCTGCTGCAAGTCGCGCGTGTGCCGTTCCAGTTGGGCAAGTCCTTTTTTAAGCTGGCCTACCTTTTCCATGGCAAAATTCTCGCCTACCAAACCCAGCATGGACTGGGTTATGACCACTTCGCCTACCATATTGATTAGAGCATCAATTTTTGCCGTATCCACCCTGATGGAACTTGAGGCTTTGATAGCAGACTTTGTTTCCTCACGCTTGTGCTGAGGAACAGTCGCCGGGGTGTCGGGGATTATATCGGCATTAATGCCCGGCGCGGATGCCGGCTTATCGGCCAGTGTTATTACAGGCTCGGCATCGGCCGCTTTATTTACAACCAGGGCGGGTTTTGCAGATTTAACAACCAGCGGCTGAATATCCAGCTCGCAATCACCTTCAACCCAATTAAATATCTCCTTTATTTCTGCCAAGGGACTCTCTCCCAGCACTTTTAAATCCCAGGCTATATTGCATTCTTCGGGATCCAGCTCATAAAAACCAGGCACATCCTGAACATTCGCCAGCGTTATCAATTCCCCGAGCTCAGCTAGTTCCCTAAACATTCTTACCGGATCATTGCCGGTTTTAAGCAAATCCAGATAAGGGCAAAAAGCAATTTTCCAGCCTTGCTGACTTAATTCAACAGCTTTATCGTCTGATAAAATTTTTACTTCAGCTTTTTCTTTTTTTGAATTATTTTCACTCGGCAGCGTCGATGCTCTTACCCCGGCAGCGCCATAAAGCTCAATTTCCAAAGCCTGTTTGTATTTGGCTACGCTGATCTCTTCAACATTTTGCTCATGCTGTATCGAGGTCAGCATCTCCCTGAGACAATCAACTGATCCCAGCAACACATCAATGGCAGTTTGCGTCACTTTTCTGCGCCCATCCCGCATTTCATCAAGCAGGGTTTCCATTACATGCGTGAAATCAGCAACGCCGAAAAATCCAAAGGTACCGCTGCCGCCTTTAATTGAATGAGCTCCCCTGAAAATGGTATTGATTACTTCTGAATCAATATTCCCTATATCAAGATTTAGCAATCCTGATTCCATGGCTTCCAGGCCTTCGAAACATTCTTCGAAAAAAACCTGCTGGAATTGTGACATGTCAATCGACAAAGCCTTACCTGTATATTCCTGAATTTATCGAAACAAAGGCTGACACTTAGCCCAAAACCTTCTTGAGGGTTTTTAATAACTGATCAGGATCAAAAGGTTTGACAATCCACCCGGTCGCACCCGCCGCTTTACCCTGTTGCTTCTTTTCCACTCCCGATTCGGTCGTCAGCATCAGCATGGGGATATATTTATAATCAGGCAACGAACGCAAATTCCTGATCAAGGTAATGCCGTCCTTGTTTGGCATATTGACATCGGTAACAATGCAATCGAACAGTCTGGATTGTGCTTTGATTAAAGCATCAACACCATCCACGGCTTCTTCAACCTCGTACCCGGCACTTTTTAAAGTAAATGTAACCATCTTCCGCATTGAAGCTGAGTCGTCAACTGCAAGAATGCTTGCCACTGTTTTCTCCATTAAATTCAGGTTTTAAAAGCAAAATCACAGGCGTGAATGCTGCCTTCACAGTTTTTCAAGTATAGTTTAATTATTTTTTTGTGCTGTACTGGTCTATCCAATCGGGTATTCACTTCAAACGCTGAACAGATACCGCTATGAACACGACAAGCTCACTCTGAAATAAGCATCCAGCGACAGATTTTCAGGATAAATTTGGATAGCGAAAGGGTGGTGTATGAAAAAGCAATGTCCAAGGTGGATGGGCATTAAAAGATTGCAGCAGAGTTAAATTTTCTATTATTCATTCTATGCTGTTCAATCTGCTTAATTACAAGACCTCTTCTTTTGTTTTTTTCATCCTCTTGCCATATAACCAAATTCAGAGTCGGCTACGTAAGATCCGTTATATTTTAAAATATTTTGCACAATTGCCCTTATTTCCAGGCCCCATTAAAAATTAATTTAAATTAAGGAAAGAAACCAATGCGGAAAATTCTTGAGCATTACTGTTTATCGGAACATAGCAACGGCTTGTTACTTTTGAGCATGCCTACCGGCTTCGGTAAGACTTACAATGTTCTTAATTTTATATATGAGCATTACCAGGAGTTTTCTGCACAAGGCCGTAAAATTCTGTTTATCACAAATCTGAAAAAAAACCTCCCCATATCAGAACTAAGGAATCGTTTTGAGAAAGATGGAAAAATTAATGAATTTGAAAAAAATGTACTATTTATCGATTCCAATGCCGACTCGATAGTTAAAAACCTGGTATCGGTAGATAGCGAAATTCCCGACAGCTTTAAAACTTCCAAATACAGCCGTCTTAAATCTTACATTGAAACTTTAAATCAAAAAAATCAGCTTCCTGCTGTAAAAGATATTTTTGCTTCTGAAATCAAGCGGGAGCTAGAGCCCGCATTCCGAAAATTTGTTACAGAAGTGCTTTACAAGGAATTTAAAACCAAATCTGCGCGTCTTTCGGAAATCAAAAACAACAGAGATTTTCAATGGATAGGTAAGTTATACCCAGCCGTGTTCACGGATGAGCGTACAGTACTTTTTCTCAGTATGGACAAATTTTTCGTAAAAAACACTACGCTTATCGAGCAGTCATACTACTTCCATGAGCATCTTATACGAATCTTATGAAATCTCCGGAGTCTAAGTTGAATAGGGTTGAGTTTCCGGAGAAATGCTATGTCTCACGTCGCCTTAAAGGTATCGGATCGACTCACTGTGGAAGAACTGGATAGTGCCG
>NZ_CADCXN010000108.1 GCF_902806695.1 Candidatus Methylobacter favarea
ACGGCCATTCGCTCGGCCGTCTTTGCAGTTCGCTTGCTTGCCGCATTTTGGACAATCCATCACGCCCTCCCAAGGCACCTGAATGTTCCAAAACTTATACATTGTCTATATTTATTTAGCAATGCCCTATTTCAGATCACTTCCATAAACAGAAAAGGGGCGCCGTAAGTTAAACAAAAATAACAAAATGCCAAGCCAAAACAGACGCCTTTACCGAAACAGAACATACGCCTTAGTATGTAGCTGATAATCGCCAAATACCAGCCTATCAGCATCACTCCGAGATATAAGGGATAGTCTTCATATTCGGTCCGTTGCGCAAAGATATCGAGTATTTCAGCCCCTATCCCCAGAGTAATAATAAAATTTTCGCACATAAAAACAGCCGTCAGCAGTTGCTTGAAATGCGACCGTTTTTTTGTAAAAAACACTAGCATCGCTATTAATGACAAAGCGACTATTACTCTCATCGAGACTTCCAGAGTACCGTCCGCCGGGTCACTTATAAGGCCTTCAACAATAATTCCTGATACCAGATAAAACACGACGCAAGCCCATAAAAATGATTGGGAAGGATATAAATCAGCGGGATTGTTTTTAAACCAGCAAAGCAAAAGATAATCTTTAAATAATTTCATCGATAACGGATTTTGTTCCAATTAGTTTATGTTCAGGATGGGCGCCTCTCCTAACCTTGAACGCAATTTAAAGCTTCTACATGATTTATTTATAGCCAGTAGGGAGTTATCTCTTTTTGACAACACGTGCATATGCCGATCTCCTTACCATTAGAAGGGAGCTCTTCGACAATCATCCGGAGTTTTCATATCTGGAGCTAAAAAATATATTCTTTTCAAGATTTTTCTTTTTTTGATTTCAATTATAAAACATCAAACTCATTCTTAACTGGATAGAAAAAAGCGGTTTGATATGATTCAAGCTCTTTGGGCCCGGCAATATGAATACTGCCTGCTACTGCAACCCGGCATTTAATTCTAAAACATTAAATTCTGTTGACATTTGGCTTGCTGCAAATCAATCAGTTACGTTATGCCATCAGAAAAGGCGGCATCCCTGCCCCTTGTCGGCTAAAAGATTTACGCGCTCTCCCTGCGGTATGACAAAGCGCTTTATGGATATGTAAAAATAATTAAATAATAACAAAACCTGGCAATGGCTTGTTACGGCTCGCCTACAAACTGCCAGCCTAAAATATAGCCATTGCAAATCTCGTGTTAGCGTTAATTTATACTCAACCCTGAAGCCTGAATAAGGCAAATTGTTTCTCGCCGCAAGCAATCTTCATTCCTTCAAGTACTCGAAGCCTTTGCCTATCTAAAAATACTTTAGTTTCTGCGATAAAACACTCGTCCCGATCATTCCTGAGCACTACCGCCGAGTCAGGAATATAATTGCCTTTAAACGTGGGCACTTTAAAACTTCGTGGTAATTTAAAGAAGAGTTTAATCAAATCACCTTGCCGGTTGCCGATCTCGGCCTGAAGGCCAGCGAGGACGTAGGGTGGTTAGCCATTATAGTACTCGTTCAGTTCCGATTGATGTAGCCTGGATCCCCGCCTCCCTGCCGTGGTGACGTCCAGTGGAAAATTTGCGAGTATCCCTGTTGCATTGATGACTGAAAGTTTCAAGGAAACTGGTAAGATGTTATTTTACTAGTCTTTTTTTAAAACGCCCATTAAAACCATGAGCAATTATCCACCCCCCTCGCCGTGCCCGATCTTATTCATATTAGCAGTAACATTAATGATTAATGGCTGCGCCCAGCCTGAAGAGGTTGAAAAATTCGGCGGCTATGCTCAGGGCACGACTTATCATGTCAGTTTCTGGTCACAGCAAGCTGCCGATGTGAAAGCGGTCAAACAGGAGGTGGATGCGGAATTCAGTCGGCTGGACCAGCAGCTTTCCAATTACCGGAAAGATTCCGTCATTGAACAGTTTAACGCCAAGAGGAATAGCGAGCCTCAAGCAGTGGGCGAGGAAATTGTTACTCTGCTTGAGCAGGCTCGTACAGTGAGTCAGGCCAGCGGCGGCTGCTACGATCTGACTATCAAGCCCTTGTTCGAGCTTTGGGGATTTCGCGACGATAAACTGACGCCGCCGGATGAGCCGGCGCTGCAGGCCGCGCAAAAACAGGTCGGCTTCGCGCAAGTGGACGTGGTTGACGCCACGCATTTGCGCAAGCATATTCCCAACCTGGAGATTGACCTTTCCTCCATTGCCCAGGGTTATAGCGTAAAGCGCATCAGCGCCTTGCTTGAAAAGCAGGGCATTGAAAATTATCTGGTTGAAATCGGCGGCGAACTGCAGACGCGCGGCCATAAGCCTGACGGCGCACCCTGGCGGGTGGCGCTTGAGAAGCCGCTGTCCGGCGAAAGAACCATGCAGAAGGTGATTACCATCAGGCAAACCGGGCCGCTGGCGGTAATGACTTCGGGCACCTACCGGCATTTCTTTGACCTGAACGGCAAACGTTACAGCCATATTCTGAATGCCCGAACCGGCAAGCCGGTTGATCATGAAACAGTGTCGGTAACGGTGCTTCATGCCGATCCTGTACAGGCAGATGCCTGGTCTACAGCATTGTTGTGCCTCGGGCGTAAAGCGGGTATCGAAGCGGCTGACACAGCGGGTATTGCCGCCTTGTTCATCGAGCAACAGGGCAATGCCTTTAACGAATATGGCAGCGCGGCAATGGCGGCTTTGCGCCAGGTTACCCTGGAATAATCCAGGCCATAAATCGCATCAGCCGAGTTTACTCAGCCGCTGCGTCTTACCTTTACAAGCGGAACACCAGCTTTTAATCCTTTGGGAACTGTATGATTAAAACTTTTCACCTTGGCTTTGTATTAATCTCCATTTTCAGTTTTACCGGCAGAATTATTCTTGCAGAAATCCAGCCTGAACTACTTAAACAAAAAGCGCTCAAAATAACTCCCCATGTTATCGATACATTGTTATTGGCAAGCGGCTTTATGCTGGCAATTCAGGGGCATTGGTTTTCGGGAGAGTATGGCTGGATTATCGGCAAGCTTTTTGGATTAGCGGCGTACATCGGCTTTGGCGTCGCGGCTATGCATAATCAAGGCGCTGTGCGATGGCTGGCTTTTGCTGCGGCAATCGCCTGTTTTGCTTATATCGGTATGGTCGCCGTTACCAAAAACGCGCTGTTCTTTTTATAATTGAGCAATGACGCTACAAATAAAAATCACTGTTGCTTAGCTGTTGATCCAGCCAGCGTAAAAGCTCTTTGCCGCTTTGCAGGCGGACATCGCCAAAATCGGGTTTGCAGCGAAGGGTTAATACGTCCCGGCGAATCAACCTGTTTTTTAATTGAAGCTGTTCAGTGGCGGTAAAATGATAGCGTTGTACAAGCTGTGCATACAATTCTGGTTCAGGCGCGGTTATCAGCTCCGCCAGGCGGCTCAATTCCGCCAGCAGGACTTTAACCGTAAATACCTGCGCGGCGATTAATGAAGAAACCTGTTTGGGCTGAATGGTTTCGGCGGGCGCTAATTTGTTATCTGAAATAACTTTCAGACACTGGGTCAGTTCTCCTGAAGTAAAACGCAGCGCTGTTTCATAAAATGCAGAGGCTTCCATGTCGCAAAGAGCCGGCTGATCATAGTCTGTCTGAGGTCTTGATGCCGTTTGAATGTCGGCGGTCGGGCAAGGCGGCGTACACACCAGGGGCGGATAGTAATTTCGTTTACTGTCAAAATCGGAAATTTTATCGATTAAAAACAGGCTGCCTACTGGATGATCTTTATGTCCGGCGATGCCGACGTTAAGCAGGACCGGATTTTCAGCAGGCGAAAACAGCGCTTGCGTGTAAGCAACCCCGGCGGCCATCGCGCTTTTTCCAACTCCTGTCACCGTCAGGCAAAGGTCATGATCAGAATAAACGGCAAACGGCTGCACACGGGTGGCCTTCTTTAAACCGAAGTGTTCGACCAGCGGTTTGGCTTCGCATGGCAGGGCAGTATAAATAAATATCCTGCATGCATTCTGGTGTTTCATCATGGAGAAGACATTGTTAATTCAGGGCAGAATTAAGCGTTTATGCAGTGAAATAAAGGCGGCTGTAGCCAGCAGGCCGAAATCAGGCGGCTGAAGTCGCTCCCTGCATTTTAGTCAAGCAGGCCAATGAAAACTGTAATAAGATAATGACAATTACCATTTTGAAAGAGTCCATCATGCGCCGCCTTATCCTGCTCAGCTTGCTTGCCTTCCCGGCCTTTGCCGTTGATGAAAAACCGCCAAAACTTGAGCCTGTGCCGGAAGCGCCTGAGCCGCCTATGCCGGTGCAAAGCGGCGAGAACCTTGAGCCTGATATTACCATTATTCGCCGTGGTAAAAAAACCATCCAGGAATACCGCCGGGGCCACAAACTTTATATGATTAAAGTCATACCGGATATTGGGCCTCCGTATTACTTCATTGATACCGACGGCGACGGCGCCATGGATGTACGGGGCAATGACCTGGACAGGGGTAAAAATATTAATATGTGGAAACTATTTGAATGGTAATAATTAATTGTGCCGGTTTTTATCTCCCTGAATGGAGCGCTGACAAATAATTGGTATTTCATAAACGCTAACGGATTTCAGACAGAATCCGGGCAACGGTATTTTCAGCCTGCCTCAGATAGCCGCCGCCGAATAAATTCAGGTGATTTAAAATATTATAAAGATTGTAAAATGCTTTCCTGACTGCATAGCCATGATCCAGAGGCCAAACCTCCTGGTAGGCTGCATAAAAATCCTGGCTGAAACCGCCAAATAATTCAGTCATTGCCAAATCCGCCTCACGGTCGCCGTAATAACAGGCGGGATCAAAAATGACAGGACAGCCTTCCTTATTTACCGCGGCATTGCCGCTCCATAAATCGCCATGCAGCAATGAAGGCGTGGGCCGGTAATTTTGAAACAAGTCGTCCATGTCACTGACAAGCAACTCTCCCTGGGCTTGCAGTTTTCCTCGATAACCATTTTCCGCGGCCAGCTTTAATTGAAAGCCTAAACGCTGCTCGCGCCAGAAATTCAGCCAGTCATCGCTTTTACAATTTGGCTGTGGGGTGCTGCCGATTGTATTGTCCCGTTGCCAGCCGAAATAAGGCTGTAGTCGCTGATGCAGGTGTGCAAGCTGGCGCCCCAGCAAGCGCTCGGAGGCTTTGCTTGCTGAACCGAATTCAAGGTTTTCCAGCACCAGAAAGGAATGCTCTGCTGTTGTCCCGCAAACAACAGGAGCAGGTACCCGTACGGTTTGAGTGCGCGCCATTTCCTGCAAACCTGCAAATTCGGCTTTAAACATGGCTGCTAAAGCCACGCGATTCAGCTTGACAAAATAGGACTTACCATCACCTTGGAGCCGAAAAGCGGAATTTATGTCGCCGCCGTGCACAGCACGGGAGGAAGCCGCTTTAAACGGCACGCCGGTGGCAATTTCAATTTGTTCTGAAATACTCTGCCAGTTCATAAATTACCACCCTGCTATCTGCTAATTAAAAAAGAATATCTATATTCCTGAGTGACATCGGTGTTAGCATTAATTTTACAGGCTCATGAATACCTGGCCATTCATTTATCACTTCCACTGGATATATTTTTCTGCTTGCCGAAATACTGCAACGATCCCAAATTCCAGGCTTCAGATGTCACCTGTTTGTGTAATGACAGCGATTGCCAACATAGACGGATATTTGCAAAAATGCAATTTTCAATGCCTTGAAAAAACAGGTTCAAAAGCCTATTGTTACGCAGCAGCTCATTAACGAGCACTTATTCAGTCTAATCAGGAATCTTGTTCGTGGACATCCCAGCAACACCGCCTATTATCCGCAGGCTCCGAAATAACAGGGCGGAAGCAAAGGACGAGCCGGCAACGCCCAGGCTGGTAGCAGGCGATATACGGCTGATAGGCGGTTTGAATGAACGCTTGTTTCAGCTTCTTGCCGCCATCGAAAGCAGCGGCTCCATCAATCAGGCCGCGCGCAAGATCGGATTGACTTATAAGGGCGCCTGGGAAATGATAGAGCGAGCCAACAACTTATCGCCGAAAATATTGATTTCAACGGCGACTGGCGGCCGCTTGGGCGGCGGCACCCGGCTTACGCCCGCCGGTAAAGATTTTTTACAATTATTTATCCGGATTCAGGAAGAACATCGAAATTTCCTGGAACAAATAAATGATCGCTTGATGAACAATCGGGATATCGTATTTTTATTGAGAAAGTTAATTATGAAAGCCAGTGCGCGCAACCAGTTTTTCGGCAAAGTCAGCCAGGTATCCACAGGCGCTATCAATGTAGAGGTCACCGTTAGCTTGAAAGGCGGCGCGATTATCGTTGCCGCCATTACCAGGGAATCGGCGGAATCGCTCGCGATTAAAAGCGGCGCAGATGTCGTGGCGCTGGTTAAAGTCTCCCAAATCATCATCGTAACCGACTTTGGAGGCTATCGTCTTTCTGCCCGCAATCAACTGCAAGGCACCGTTTCACGTATTCAAAAAGGCGAGGTAAATGCCGAAGTCGTGATCGAACTAAAAGGCGGCAATTCAGTAGTAGCCACCATAACCAACGAAAGCCTTCAAGCGCTGGAATTAACTACCGGCAAACCTGCCACCGCCGTGTTTAAAGCCGGCGCCGTCATTCTCGGCGCAGCATCCTGATGCCTTTTACTGCAATTCAGATTATTATGCCAATTGTTTTGACCTGGGCATTGATGCAATTACCTGGTTCCCACTGATGATGACAGCCATGAAAACCCCTAAATTATTCATCTTTTTATTGCTGGGCTCGGTTTTGCCAGGCTGCGGACAGCCGGGGCCCCTTTATCTGCCCGATAGCCGCCCGCCTATTCATGTAGAACCTGAACCCGAGCCCGAAAAAAAACCGGCGACAGAACCTAAAAAGGAACCTGAAACAAAACCTGCAAAAGAACATTGACAATGGATTATTTTACTTATCAAAACGGCGAGCTTTATGCTGAAGATACCGCTGTGCAGGACATAATTTATCGCTATGGCAGTCCCTGTTATATTTATTCGAGAGCCACGCTGGAAAGACACTGGCATGCCTTTGATAAAGCTTTCGGCGAACATCCGCACTTAATCTGCTATGCCGTCAAGGCCAACTCCAATATTGCCATTCTGAATCTGCTTGCCCGCCTGGGCTCAGGCTTTGACATTGTCTCGCTGGGTGAGCTGGTGCGAGTTATTGCAGCCGGCGGCGATCCTGAAAAAATCGTCTTTTCCGGCGTCGGCAAGCGCGAAGATGAAATTCTGGCGGCCTTGAAAACCGGCATTCGCTGCTTTAACATTGAAGTCGCGGGCGAGCTGGACAGGATTAACCGGCTGGCAGGACGGCTGGGCGTTATTGCCGCGGTATCGTTTCGGGTAAACCCTGACGTGGATGCCAAAACGCATCCTTATATTTCGACCGGTTTAAAGGAAAACAAATTCGGCATAGATATTCAGCAGGCTTTAACCGAGTATCGCCGCGCCGCCGCCATGCCGCACATCGACGTTATCGGCATAGACTGTCATATCGGCTCGCAACTGACAGAAACCGGCCCTTTTCTGGATGCCCTGGATCGGGTTCTTGAGCTGATTGCCATCCTCAAAACCGAAGGTATTCATCTTGGGCATCTGGATCTGGGCGGCGGGCTCGGCATCCGCTATAAGGATGAACAACCGCCAGAGCCCTCGGAATATATCGGGGCTGTTCTGGAACGGCTCGGCCGCAGCGATTTTGAAATTTTACTCGAACCGGGCCGTGCCATCGTCGGCAATGCCGGCATTCTGGTGACTCAGGTTGAATATCTTAAACCCACAGCCAGTAAAAACTTCGCCATTGTCGATGCGGCAATGAACGACTTGGTGCGCCCGGCTTTATATAATGCCTGGCAGGAAATTATACCTGTTAAGCTTGAGAGTAAAGCTAGGGAACACCACTGGGATATTGTCGGCCCGGTCTGTGAAACAGGCGATTTTTTGGGCAAAGACCGTGCGCTTAAAATCTCTCAAGGTGATCTGCTGGCAATACGCTCCTCGGGCGCTTACGGTTTTTCCATGAGCTCAAATTACAATTCGAGGCCCCGCGCCGCTGAGCTGCTCGTGGACGGAAGTAATCTGCATTTGATCAGGGAAAGGGAAGCGGTCGCGCAGCTTTGGGCCGGTGAACAGCTGCTGCCCTAGCAGTTAAGTCATGCTGTTTAGTTTATAATGTTGCGCTATCGGGTATTTATCATTTTTGCCTAACCTACGAATAAATGATCAACTTTACTAAAATGCACGGCCTTGGCAATGACTTTGTGATAATTGATGCTATTAATCAGCATCTTGAATTAACGCCGGAGCAGATACGGCAGCTGTCAGACCGCCACTTCGGCGTTGGTTTTGATCAGCTGCTGCTGGTCGAAAAGCCGGTCAGCGCCAATGCCGACTTCAAATACCGCATCTTTAATGCCGATGGCGGCGAAGTCGCGCAATGCGGCAATGGCGCACGCTGCTTTGCGCGTTTTGTCCGTGATAAAAAGCTGTCTGAAAAAAACGCAATAACAGTCGATACAGACGCGGGCCAGCTACTGCTGCATTTTGATGAAGAAAATTTGATAACCGTCAATATGGGCGTCCCCAAACACAAGCCGGTGGAAATTCCCCTGCTGGCAGAGCGTGAGTCAAAACTGTATTTCATTACTGTTAATGGCAGTGAACTGGCGTTTGGCGCTGCTTCGATGGGCAATCCGCACGCCGTTGTTCAAGTTAATGATGTTGATAAGGCGCCGGTAGCTGAATTGGGGCAGGCACTGGAAAGCCATCCGATTTTCCCGGAACGGGCCAATATAGGCTTCATGCAGGTCATCGACCGTCAGCATATTAAACTTCGGGTTTTTGAACGCGGTGCGGCTGAAACCCTGGCTTGCGGCAGCGGTGCTTGCGCCGCCGCGGTAATCGGCATCGAGCAAAATTTGCTGGACCATGAAGTCAGGGTCGAACTTCCCGGCGGAATATTAAAAATTTGCTGGGCGGGCCGCAAGGCCCCGGTATTCATGACCGGCCCCGCCATCTTCGTGTTTGATGGAAACCTACCTTTATGAGCAAGCGAGCCTCTGAGCTGACTTCAACCCAGGTTGAACACTATCTCCGGCAAAATCCCGAATTCTTCAATGAGCATTTAAACCTGCTGGAGCAAATGAGTATTCCCCACCCTAGCGGTAATGCCATCTCCCTGATATCAAAACAGCTGGAAATATTCAGAAGCAAACACCGCGAGCTTGAAAGCCAGCTTACTGCGCTCATAGAGATAGCCAGGGACAATGATACCTCCCTCAACCGCATGCATAAACTTACTCTGGCCTTGCTGGAGGCTTCAACGCTGGAAGAAGCTGTCGCCAACCTTGATCTGGTTTTATCCGATTATTTTCTGACTGATTTTGTCGCCATACGCATTATCAGGCAGAACTCCGGCACTGCCATTGCCAATCTGTTTATTGAACCGGGCAGTAAAAATCTGGAGCCGTTTGCCGAGGTATTTGCCCGCAAACAACCCAAATGCGGCCGTCCGACGCTGGCGCAGGCAAAAGTTCTATTTGGAAACGCGGCGCTGGAGGTTAAATCCTGCGCCATTATTCCCATGAAGCGCGCCGGACTGGAGGGGATAGTAGCCATAGGCAGCCGCGACGAAAGCCGGTTTCACTACAGCATGGGCAATTTATTTTTAACGCAAATGAGCGAAATTATAGGCACCCGGCTGATTTCATTATTAGAGCAAATATGAGCATGCATGCGGAAGCCGAACAAACGCTGGGGGATTTTTTTAACCAGCTTGAAATTGAAAAACGCGCTTCCATCCATACGATAAAAAGTTATCAACGGGACATTAAACGATTAATCGGCTATTGCACAGATAAAGCTATTTGCCATTGGACGGAGGTGCGTCAAAGCGATATCCGCTCCCATATAGCCAATCGGCATCGTCAGGGTATCGGCAGTAAAAGCCTTCAGCGAGAGCTGTCCGCCATCCGCAGTTTTTATAACTACCTGTTAAAAAAGCGCCTGGCCGACACTAACCCTGCCGAGCATGTACAAGCCCCCAGGCAAGCTCGCAAACTGCCTAAAACCCTGGATGTAGACCAGATAAGCGGCCTGCTCGAAGCAGGGGCAAATTCAACGCTGGAGATCCGCGATCTGGCCATGTTTGAATTATTCTATTCATCCGGGCTTCGTCTTAGCGAGCTCACTGCGCTAAATCTTGATGATCTTGATCTGCCTGATAACTCCCTTATTGTCCGCAGCGGGAAGGGAGGTAAATCAAGGATATTACCGATAGGCAGCAAGGCGGTCACGGCCATCGAAAACTGGCTGCCAGAGCGTGCAAAAATCGCCCTTCCACCTGAGTCCGCCGTGTTTATCTCTACCCGCGGAAGGCGGCTGGGCCAGCGCAGTGTGCAGTTAAGACTGGAACAGTGGTGCAAAAAAAAAGCTATTGCAGAGCACCTGCATCCGCATATGCTAAGACATTCCTTCGCCAGTCATTTACTCGAATCCAGCCAGGACTTAAGGTCCGTCCAGGAACTGCTTGGGCACAGCAATATCAGCACCACGCAGATCTATACTCATCTGGACTTTCAACATCTGTCCGAAGTCTATGATAAAGCCCATCCAAGAGCCAAAAAAAAATCCTGATAGCGGATTCCTTACATAAGCAACGATTTCAAAAATCTGATATCATGCAACATAATTTTATATAAAAAAGCCATCTGTTTTTTACGCAGATACACTTACAGGATACCTGAAATGGCGGCAATTGAAACACTTCAAGATGTAAAATCCAAAGGAATACTATGGGTCTTTGGTGTTTTTGTCATTATTATACTGGTCATACAGTTTATCCTGGGGGCATGGTGGGGAAGTGAACCCGAACAATTCAATATACAGGACGAAGCCCTGAAACGCGCTAAGGAGACTCACACCTCCAATATACCCGTCGGCTATACCTATACCAATACGCTGGCCCATATCGCTGAAGTCCTGATGTACAAACCCGGCGGCTATATTACCAATGATGTGGCTCCTCCGGGCGTATTTCTCGACAACATTTCCAATTGGGAATACGGCGCTCTGGTTATGTTGCGAGACGCCACAACTGCCTTAAGAAATCACTTTGCAAGGGACCAGTCTCAATCAGCAGAGGATGCTGATTTGGCGGTTGCCGAGCCTTATTTTTATTATGAAAACGATTCATGGGCATTGCCGTCAACGGAAGCAGAATATCAAAAAGGTATTGATGCCCTGCATAAATATATGTCGCGCCTGCAAAAATACGGAGGCAATGTAAAGCAGGCTCAGTTCTATTCCAGAGCTGATAACCTGTGGCAGTATACGGAAGTGGTCATAAAGCGGCTGGGCGGCCTTTCTACCCGGCTGACTGCAAACAGTTCCGGATCCAACTATGGCCCGGGCTTAAGCGAGCTTGAGATAAAAAAGGCTGAGGAGCAGGGAACCCCCATAGCTAAAGTAACATGGCTCGAAATTGACGATATTTTTTATGAGGCGCGCGGCGCAAGCTGGGCTTTGTTGCATATACTGAGAGCCATTAAACATGATTTCGCCGACATACTGATCGATAAACGGGCCATGCGCACCGTTGATATCATGATTAAAGCATTGGAAAATGCCCTGACACCCATATTAAGCCCGATGATTTTAAATGGCGGCGGCTATGGGCTTTTCGCCAACTACTCCCTTACCATGGCAAATTATATAGCGCGCGCAAATGCGGCGGCTCTTGATTTGCGCGATATTATGAACCGAGGATAATCTATGGATGAACAAATCAACTATAACCTGACCCAGGCTTCCACCTGGAGAAGAATTTTCTTTATGCTTGTTTTTGCGGCTATCGGCGGAATGGTCAAAATGATACTTTGGGCAGTCATTTTACTACAGGTGGCATCGACTCTATTGACCGGCAAGGCTAACAGCAATATTCTCAATTTCGGCCGCAGTCTTTCAGTGTATACATATCATATTCTGCTGTTTCTGACCTACAATACTGAAACGCTGCCCTTTCCTTTTTCCGCCTGGAACCTGACTGCAGATCTGCAACAGCCCGAGTTGAACCAACCGCCACAATAAGCTTTGTTTGGCGGCGCTCCCGATTCCCGTGGTGTGGTCGCGGCCTACAGCTACGAAGCAAGAGCGTACGGCACTCATTCAGCCATGCCTTCATCCCGGGCCTACCGCTTATGCCCCCCGGCCATTCTCGTCTAGCCCCGGTTTGAAGCCTATCGAGAAGCCTCAATGTGTATTCGGGAAATCTTTGCCGACTATACAGAACTTATTGAGCCGCTCTCTCTGGACGAAGCTTATCTGGATGTCAGCGATATGTCTTTACATCAGGGCTCGGCCGCCTTAATCGCCAAGGCGATCAAGGCAAAGATTAAACAAAAAACCCGGCTTATCGCTTCGGCCGGAATTTCTTATAATAAATTTCTCGCTAAAATTGCCTCGGATATGGATAGACCGGATGGGCTCTATGTAATTACTCCTGAACGGTGTACTCAATTTATTGAACAGCTCTCGGTAGAAAAGTTTCATGGCGTAGGCAAAGCCACGGCCGGCAGAATGCAGGCGCGGGGCATAAAAAACCGGGAACGATCTAAAGTAACCGCCCTTACCCGTTTTCAGCAGTATTTCGGCAAGTCCGGCCAGTATTATTATCATCTTTCCAGAGACATTGATACTCGCCCTGTCAACAACCATAGAATCCGCAAGTCGCTAGAGGCGGAAACCACTTTTCAGGAGGATATTACCAGCAAGGAAGATGTCCTTGAACATTTGCAAAACCTGCTGGAAAAAAACTTAATAAAAATAGCCGACAAGAAGCTGGACGCGCATACCTTAACCGTAAAAATAAAATATCATAAATTTGTTCAAATCACCCGTAGCCGTACTTTGCCGCGCGCAGCGTTACAAACACATCAACCACGCGTATCATTCTGGAAGACTTATTAAAAAATACCGCCATTGGCAAACGCAGCGTACGTTTACTCGGAATCCCTCTTTCAGCGCTGGCAAACCAGCATTCAATAAGCCGTTTTCAGCAACTGGAGTTATTTGACTGAATAAGCTGCCTGCAAATGAAGCATAGAGCCTTGATCAAACGACATGGCCTTATGCCGCTCGGTCCTTCATATACCTGCGTGCCGGTTTGATAAAATGCTAATGCCGATGGTTGAAAATGAGTTCCTTTCCACGCCGGCCTTATTAATTACAGGCTAAACGATCAGGCTTATTCAACATTTATCAGTGATGACTTTGCCCGTCCCCACCAGATCATGTGGAATAAAAAGGCTTTAATTGAAGCTCTCGGGAAAAGCCCGACAGCTAAGAGCAAAAAAGAAGAAGACTTCGAGAGCCATTTAGAAAAAAAATATTGGCTCTGACCTTCCAGATCATTCCGCAACGCTGATTGAAAATTGCTGTTTTTCTTTCTTCAGCGGCTCTCTTGCCGAAATCTCCGGGGATTGTCGATACGCTGTGAGAACCCATTGATGACCGTATCTTTTTTGTGGAAGAAGACAAATGGGCACTTCCGGCTATTGAAACAGTCGCTGCCGAGGCTATTCACTGGAGTTCAGTAATTCGCTAGCAGGGATTATCAGGCATGGACTGCATGATCGGATTTATATGTTTTTCCGGACAACTTCATAAAAGTCAAAATATGCCCATCTTGAACCTTGTTAATTAATTTCAAAAAATTTTGGAAAAAAGAGAGCATTGATACCAACTGAGGATTTGCCCATTCCCCAAAAGTCCTTGCATTTAAAGCGACTGCCACTGACATTCTCAGGTTAATATTAAGAAATGTCGTCTTCAAATAAATCTTTCAGATAGCGGTATAACAGGCGAGCCGATTTAGGCGGCTTGGCTGCTTGCGCCTCTTTTTGGGCATTGCGCAACAATTGCCGTAACTGCTGCCGGTCTGCATTCGGCTGTTCGCTGAGCAATGCCGTCAACGCTTCATTTCCTTCAGCAATCAGCCGGTCCCGCCAGCGTTCAGCATAATGATGCTCCCTCACAGCATGGGCGCTTTGATTTTTCAGGCGCGCCAGTTTTTCCACAAAAGGTTCTACATCCATTTTATGGAGTTGGCCGGCAATAAATTTCAGTAGCCGTTTTCTGGCACCGGTAGGCGGCATTCCCGCTACTTCAGAAAGGGCTTTATAGAGCTTTTCAGGAAGCTCAAGATTTTTTAACTGGGCGGCAGACAACTTTGACATTTCCTCGCCCAAAGCAAAAAGCACGGCAATACTTTTTTTTATTTGAGTTTTATTGGGCCGTACAGCGTAGTATTCAATATCTTCTTCATCTTCATAATTGAATTCTTCAGCCATCTCAATCAAACCATTGCAATTAAAAAGATAACAAATAGCACCACCAGACCTATAGGCACAAGCACTCCCGGCCAATCCGGTTTTGCATTTCGGCTTTGCTCTAGGGAAGCCTTGATGCCAGGCCCCATCCAAAAAATGACAAGTAAAACCACAGCGCCGAGCAACAGGCTTTCCCAGGTTGAAAAAGTTTCCATGAGTGTTTACCTCTAAAATAAGAGCTACTTTAGCATATCCTGCCTGATCGCTTGCCATGCGGCTATTTTTTGCGCTAACGTCAATGTGGCGAATGCTGGACTTGTTGAAGGCAGCCGCTGATATTCAAGATATGAAAAACGCTGATTTAAAGTTGGCAGAATATGTTTTTTGTAGACTTTTTCAGCCATCCCGCCGTTAAAATACACGCGCCTAATAAGCTTGTATTCATCAAAAAAGCTCGTAAAGTCATTTATTATGATTGATGACAGCTCTATATTTGAATCCAGACTGCCCAAGCGCTTGCAACTTTGCAGCACATCCCAGACCGCTACGCCATTTTCAATTAAAATCTCTTTACGCAGCTGATAGCCAAGTTCCGGATAGGCGGCAAACAATGCCCCCATAATGGGCCAAAATGCATTGCCGGGATGCCCATAATATTGCTGCTTGCGCAGTGAAGCCGCGCCAGGCATGGAGCCCAAAATCAGGAGGCTTGAATGGGGGGAAACTATGGGAGCAAATCCCTCTACCTCAGACATCTATGCTTGCCATAAAATTTACTTTAATTTTATACCCTTAAATTTGCGATAATAATCAGCTTTATATTTTATACAGGTATTCCTTACGCATGTGGTTTAAAAATCTTGGCATTTTTCGTCTTACCGAAACCTTCACCCTATCAGCAGAGGAATTTGGGCAAAAACTCGAATCCATGAGTTTTCGCCACTGCGGCCCTCATGAAGAATTTGCATTTGGCTGGACTTCACCACTAGGCAAGACATCACAACAGCTGGTGCACTCTGCAAACGGCTTTTTTATGGTTTGTGGGAAAAAGGAAGAAAAAGTTCTACCGGCTGCGGTAGTTAATGAAATGGTTCAGGAAAAAATTCTTGAAGCAGAAGACAGGCAAGGTCATAAATTGTCTAAAAAAGAGCGTACTGCTCTCAAGGATGAGCTTATTTTTGAGTTATTGCCAAGGGCATTCACCTTTTCAAGTAAAACCTACGCCTATATTGACCCTAAAGGCAGCTGGCTGATTGTCGATGCCGCCTCTGCTAAAAAAGCCGAGGATTTGCTTAGCAGCCTGCGTAAATGCCTGGGTTCATTGCCGGCTGTTCCGCTCAATACGATCGAAAAACCTATCACCACCATGACTGGCTGGTTAATAAATAATCAGGCTCCGGAAGATATTTTTATTGAAGATGAATGTGAATTGCGCTCGCCCGAAGAAGAAGGCGGCATCATTCGCTGCAAACGTCATGATCTGGCTCTGCCGGAAATTAAAAATCATCTCGATACCGGCAAGGAAGTTATTAAACTGGCAGTAAACTGGGCAGACCGCATAGCCTTTATTGTTGATGAAAATTTGTCCATTAAACGCTTGCGATTTCTTGATTTAATACAGGATCAGGCGGCTGAGGTCGAAACCAGCGATGAAGCAGAACAGTTTGATGTGGACTTTTCAATTATGTCCCTGGAATTGTCGAATTTTCTGCCGCGATTAATTGAATTATTCGGCGGAGAAAATAAGGCATAATCTTAAAAGGTCAGTTAAGCTGGAAACTTTTTGTCTGCATCAAAGTTATGCCCTTGCGATACGCATTTGCACCAGTAAACTGTTCTTAGAGCCTGTTCAATATCTTCGAAATATGTTTGATAACAGGGGCATGAGAAAAGTGTATCCCAGCGACATCAATCGAGAACAATTTGAACAGCTCAGGCCATTGCTGGAAAGTGCCGGCAAGAAAACGCGTCTACGGACAGTCGACAGGTACGGCGCAGGCTGCCGAGCGATGTTCCGAACTGGCGCGGCTTGACTTAAACCGGGGCTCACTGCCAAGACGAGCTTGTGCATCGTTGATGCTCAAAGCGTCAAAAACACCGATGGCGCCAGAGATAAAGCTTATGAAGCCGGCAAAAAGGTAGCGAGCCTCAAGCGTCATATCTTTGTTGATAGCCCAGCTTTGCCGCCTGCGATAGCGGTCACCACGGCCAATATCACCGATCACCTGGGGGCGCTGGAGACCATTGCCCGGAACTTGACAGGCTTATCGAGGTTGCTTCGCTGTTAGGCGATGGCGGCTATACAGGGCAGCCTTTTGCTGAGGCCGGCGAGCATTCGCCAGGTGCCGCCCTACAAGTCCCCAAACGCCATTAGCTTCATACCTTGGCGGTGCTTGCGCAATGGGGGGTGGTCGAGCGATCCTTTGCCGGGCTGGAAAAATACCGAACGCTTGCTTGACACCCGCTTACAATTCGTCAGTTTGGCTTTCTTGGCCTTATTGCTGAGAAGATATTGAACAGATTGAAAAATGTAAATATGGGGCTGAAGCAGCCTTCTTCCCACTTATCCAGCAGCCTTTACCAACTTCCCGTATTTCCCATGGAAACCCAAGGCTCTTCAGGGGCAAGTGCTCCGCCTTTTTGTAAAAGCTCGATAGAAATCTTGTCGGGTGAACGGACAAAAGCCATATGCCCATCGCGCGGCGGGCGATTTATCAGCACGCTCGCCTCCATCAATTTCTGGCAGGTTTCATAAATATTATCGACTTCAAAAGCCAAGTGGCCGAAGTTGCGCCCTCCTCCATACTCTTCCGTATCCCAGTTATAAGTCAGCTCTATTAAGGGCGCTGACGTTTCAGCCGCCTGTTTGGTATCGAGCGGGGCATGCAGGTAGACCAGTGTAAAACGGCCATTTTCGCTGTCCATCCTGTGGCTTTCAAGAAGTCCCAGCTTATTGCAAAAAAAATCGAGGGATTCTTTCAGGTCTCGAACCCGGATCATGGTATGTAGATAACGCATAGAGATTTACTCCTTCTAAATTATAACCACGGTAATATTTATAATGGCTGACATATTTACCACAAAGCGAGCAGAGAACATGAACCAGAGTCTGTTGGCCATCAAGTCAGCCTTATAAAACTGGCGGTCAAGGCAATAAAGGCGGAATAACGCGAAGCCGGCTTTTCATACCTTGCTGCAAGCCGTCGGAACTGCTTGACTCGGCAAAAGAAGCGTTCGACCCCGCTACGGTTTTTGTACGGGTGCCGGTCAAATTCCCGTTGTTGTTGACGGTTGCTTTTCCAAGAGATAACCGCCTTGGCCTGGCTTTCTTCGAGATTCTCCAGTACACTGTCAGCCTCCCAGGCCTTGTCGGCGCCTGGCGCACCCGCCAGAATGCCATCCACTAAACCAATGGCTGGCGTGACATCAGGCGTTTGTCCACCCGTCAAGCACCACTTTGTCATGGGTGGGCCTCACC
>NZ_CADCXN010000109.1 GCF_902806695.1 Candidatus Methylobacter favarea
TTCATCAGGGTCCAGAGGTTAAATACCTCTCCCAAGAGACCGAATATATGGCTGCAATCTTGATTTCTGTTGGAAACATCAATTTCTGTAAAAACTTGGCTTGCAATTGGGGAGGAGTCCATATATGGATTCGAGGCCGGTATTAATTCAGCCAATGCATTCATATTAAAACGTTGCGTCAGACAATAGGCGGCGCATTGCTTGATGGGAAAGTTTTCCGGCATAAGTGATTTTAAAAGTGGTCTGGCATGGTAATTCAGTTAAATAAAGCCGGTTGCCTCTCCTTTGAGCAGGCAGGCAAAGAAACAATCCTTTGCTGATACAGAAACGAGAGATTTGTATTTAAAATAATTATCTGTCCGAGATTTTTACCAGCCAGCCATTCTCAAGCTCACATTGTGAGGATTTGGCGCTGACCTTGACATTTATTCGAGCTGCGGTGTTTTTCAGTGAACTTGGTAATTTCCCTTTTACTATAAAGAAAGGCTCTTTATATTCCGTAGTAACATCAACCGGAATGGTTTTTACTGTTACGGCAATTTGCTCGGGTTTTTGGATATTGAAAGCCAAAAAAGAGAATTCTGCTTCCGGTGCAACAGTAGATAAGTGTGCAGGCAATAATTTAGCCAGACGTGGTTTTATACACGCCCCCCCGCTGCTACTTCCACCCATGCTGCCGCCATGGCCGCTATGATGTTCCGTGGCATGGGCTGTCATGCTATTAAAAAAAGAAATCATAATAAAAATGGCCGTTAATCCTGATTTTGTCATATGTTTACCTTCTATTATTATTTTTGTTGTGTAAATGAGCAGGGTGCTGCGTTATGTTTTAAATCTGCGAATGTATTCCTGCCTAATTTAAAAGTTTAAAGCAATTTTAAGTTTCTTATTAACTCAATCCTCAATTTATATTCACAGCAAATAATTATTTACACAATGGTTTTTTAAAACCAAGGAAATAATCAAGTTGAAAGTTATCAGTATGCAAGAAAACAGTTGAAGGGTCAGTGGTATTTTTCTGCCGACACATACTATCTTGAGGGAAGAATAGATACTATAGCTAGCTCTACTATTTAGATTACCAAATCAATAAGCAAGATAATTTGAAACTGTATTTAAAGTCTATTTTATAAGAATAGGCTCTCAAGATATTTTACCGTCTTTCCCTATATCTCCTTCGCAAATTTTGTACTTGCAAAAACAGTACAGGGAACAATGCGTATTGGCAATAACAGGCACCAGTATTTCTCTAAAAATGTAAGAGAGATTTGCAAGGTATATCCCTCGTAGCGTTAGCATACGCTGTCAGCATATTTTACAATTCATAAAATAAAATGGGATATTAAGAAAGGCTATTTTTGTAATTAATTGATATTTAGTATATAAAAAAAATGGCATGAAGGATGCGTATATTACTTGTGCAAAGGCTATATGATCTGGCATAGATCAGGCCTTTATAGCACCCAGAATGCTACACCTGCTGCGAAACAGGGCCGGAAAGTTACAGATCTCTTTGAACTTCACTATGAGAGATGGCTGAATTGCAAGTTATAGTAAATTTGGTTAATTTTTTAAGTGGTTTTTTTAAGAGGCATTTATTTATGAATATAATGATAAAAAAGGAAAAAACTCCTTTTCGTTTAGCGTTTCTTTTGGCTGTTACAGGCTTGTTAACTCTCGGCTCGGCATTTACTACCAACGCTTATGCTGCATCTTGCGGGACATCAGGGGGTTTGGATACCATTAATGTTACGTTTAGAGATAGTGATTCTGACGGTTGCGGCGGCGTTTTTAGCGGCAATGATTCTCTGACAGCGGTTAATGATTCGGCCAACAATCTCTTATTTGGCGGCACCAATTGGTTGTACGAACTTAAAGACGATTCTCCAGGCGCTCCCGGTTCCGGCAGTGCCAGTTTTTTAGGTTTGGATTGGACCTTGAGCGCTGGATCAACTGGCAGTTGGACGCTGACCATAGCTGATCCAAATCCTGCAAGCTTACCCGTGGCCACTGATTTTCTCGCAGTATTGAAAGGCAGCAATTCCTGGGCCGCGTATTTTTTTGATAATGAAGTGTTCAACAGTACAGGTACAAGTGCTGGTACATTTAACATTGTATTTGCAAATGGCGGCAGTAATGACCCAGATTTGTCACACTTGACCTTATATGCCAGACAAGGGGACCTTCCACCTACAAACCCTGACACAGTTCCTGAGCCGTCAATAATTTGGCTGATAGGCATAGGTTTGATGAGTTTGACGATGGTCTTAAGTAAACAATCAAAATCAGCTTTGCAAGCTTAAATCCCTTTTAACGCTGAAACTAAGAAAGGGAGCGACTGCTCCCTTTCTTTTTGATCCATGGATCGGATCGTGCTCGATTGACATTTTTCAAATGACTGATCTCTACAATTTTCAGCCACAATTGAAACGGTTTGATCCCTCGAATCCCTCAAAGGCATCTCTCTTGGCAAAGGGAAATTTACTCAAATAAAAAAGGGCGCTTTAAGCGCCCTTTTTTCTTATTACCAAGATTAGTTTAGATTATTTTCTGGTACTATCGCCTACCGCAACTATCGCGGCGCTACCTTTGAAATTACCAGCTTTATCAAATGCTTGTACGGTGTAAGTATATGTTCCTTTAACAGGGGGTTTATCGGTATATTCAGTAGCGGTGATGCTTGCCACTTTGGTAGTGTTGCGCAGGATGTCGTAACGCGCAATGCCGGAACCCGTATCGGTAGAGGCTTGCCATGCAAGCGCCACTTGAGTTCTTTTAACTATACTGGCCGTCAAGCTTCCCGGTGCGCTGGGCGCTGTGCCGTCGACAATAATGGCCGCGGATGCAGTGGCATTGCTATGGCCTGCTGCTGAAGAAGTCACTGATTTGGTGTAGCTGCCATCCCCTGAAGGCGCTGTCAACGACCAGTTCGCGGATGCGGAACCGGCAGGACTGAGCGAGTACGAGCCCAATGTAGCGCCGTCGCTGTTTGTTAGCGTGAAGGTTGTGATACCGCAAGCCGATGCGTCTTTGTTGGTCAATGAAATACTGAGGTTTATGGCCGCCCCGGTCTTGCTAAAGATAGAACCGGGAGCCAAAGTCAAAGCCGGAGTATTTCCGATGCAAACCGCGGAACCTGTAAGTGCGCTGCCTGCATTTGAATACGGAGAAAAGCCGTTACTGTTATAGGCGCGCACCCGATAAAAGTAAGTTGTCGCCGCAGACAGGCCGGTATTGTTAAAATTGACGCTGTTACTGCCAACAACGGCAATTTCAGCCCAGTTTACACCGTCGAAGGATCTTTCAATTCTAAAGCCGGTTTCATTGCCGGAATTATCGGCCCATGCCATCGTGATTGCCGAATCGGAAACCGCCGTTGCTGTCAGATTGCCCGGCGCATTAGGAAAAGTGGTATCGACAGCTGACCGGAATGCAGCAACAATGCCTTTGGTGTTATTCATTGATAAGGCATTATTGGCCGTGCTGCTGCCGGTCACTTCGGTGGTAGATAACATGACATTGGGATTCGAGAAATAGCTGACCCTTGTGCCCCCGGTGCAGTTATAGGACATTACTGTGCGAAAGCCGCCGGTCTGACATAAGCGATAGCCGTAAGAATAACTGTACGCTCCCGCAGTGCCGCCGGAATCCTCTTTGTTATGTTGGTCACCCTGGTTATGCCCCATTTCATGCGCGAGGGTCTGGGTTGAAAGACAGGCATAAGCCGAATCGTCATGCACCACACTGAACGCGTAAGATGCAAAGGCGCTGCTTATCCATGAACCGGTCATCATATACCCAATACCGCAATAATTGGCATCGGCAGACATTAATGCGACCTGATCGGCGCCATACTGATTACGCCAGGTATGAACCTCGTCCATTTTACCGTCGCTGGCGCCGGTCAGGTCGGTAAGACTTGTGCTCATATTGCCGGTCTCGACATAACTGGTTTCTTTCATGGCTACGAGGTTAATCTGCATGTCGATTTTACTGTTAATATAAGCCTGGTTCGCCATTGCAACCGCATTGCTTATTTTGGCTTCAATACCTGCTTGACCTGAGGCGTTGTTTTTTGCCCTTGCGGTATAAACGACCAGCACATCAATGATTGTCCCGGCTGCCGCATTACTCGTGGCAGGAGCGGCGAATGTCATGGTGCTATCGATCTCCCCGCCGGTGGCGAGAAAATCTTCGGGTTGCTTTGAATGGCTGTGTTTCGGGTTTTTATCCGGGTCAACCTGGGTGATATCGTGTTTATTATTGCCTTTGAATTCAATTTCATAGCTCTTACCGCCAATTTGCACGTTACCGGACATGGTGTTGCCGCGGACTGTCAAAAATACTTCACTATCCTGTTCGCCTTCTACATGACCTATCCAGGTAGAATGGCCTTTAACCTTGTCTATCAAGCGGTCACGAACCGCTGTTACAACCACATCATTAAAAAGATTCAGTGTGAGCGAATCCGACCAGAGTAAATCGGTGTGAACATTAACGCGGCGGTTTTTTCCCTTCACGGCTTTTTTAGGCAGTACTTTGTGAGGGGATTGCTGAATATTATAATCATTGTTAGGGGATTGCTGAATATCATAATCATCGAATAAATCAGGTGGCGGCAGCTGTGCTTTGCCTGATGCAAGCGCAGGTGTCACTCCTATTAACATTGATGAAGCTGTCAAGAGCAAGGCGGCTATATTTTTGAGTTTCATTGGCTAATCTCTCGCGTGGAATTGATGTCGGCTGATAGTATTGAGTTAAAAAGCAGACAAATCTGTGAAGCAAATACCATTGCTCATTCGGGTGCTCAGCGAAACTTTGATGTAAATAACACTTTGGGAATTGATTTATAGTTGAAGACAAGCGGCGGAATTTTAACCTTGGCTATTATTGCTTCACCTGATTTTCAAGGCCGGAGAAAGCTTGGGATTGGATTGTTTAGTATAAATAAGGGAAAATAGCGGGTCTTTCTAAGCCGGAGTAAAACCCTGCAAGCTGAAATTTCCTCTGACTGTTGTATTTTATGAGACGCTGATTAAATGGAATTTAAGGTCGGCCCGCGCCTATAAATCTTTTCCGCCAGTAAGGATTCTTCAGACTGGAGACCAGCACCTTTCCCGTTTGACGGCTAGGCGCATGAATAAAGTGGTCATTATCGACATAGATACCTACATGGGAATAGGCTTTTCCGTTAATTTTGAAGAAAACCAGATCACCGGAATGAAGATCATTTTTAGGTATTTGCGGCAGGGATCGCGCCATCTCTTGAACCGTGCGCGGTAAAAGAATCCCATATTGTTCATAAACATGATTGACAAAACCACTGCAATCGAAACCTTGAGCCGGGGAGTTTTTACCATAATGATAAGGCAAACCCTGCAAACTCAAGGCATATTGGATCACTTGCCGGGCTGCAGGTTTTATTTCAGGAACAGCGGCGCAGCCTGAAACCAAAATAATTACCAAGGATAAAATTAATCGATGGCAGAAACAGCCATTGTTTTTATTGCCGGGAATGTTCAATTTTTTTATCCCTGAAACTATTACTGGATTAATAAAAATACTTATAAAAAAGTATCACAAGTTAAAAGAAGGTAGGGCTTTGATTGAAAAATACCTATTGCTTTCAGGTTTTTTAAGGACTACGCTAAAGAATTTAAAACGGCTCAGCCAAAATACTCAAGTCTTAAGCAGGAGAAAGAAAATGCTTTATATCGCCCCCAATCAAGCCGGCAGTAAAATTAATTTTAAACCCCGTTATGAAAATTTTATTGGCGGCAGCTGGGTTGCGCCGGTTAAAGGCCAGTACTTTGAAAATTTAAGCCCCGTTAACGGCAAAGTCTTCTGTGAAATTCCCCGCTCCACGGCTGAAGATATCCAGTTGGCCCTGAATGCGGCTCATGCAGCGAAAGATGCCTGGGGAAAAACATCGGTCACAAACCGATCGAATTGTTTACTAAAAATTGCTGACTGTATGGAAGCTAACCTTGAAGCCTTAGCGGTTGCTGAAACCTGGGATAATGGCAAGGCAGTACGAGAGACCCTGGCCGCCGACATACCTTTGGCAGTTGATCACTTTCGTTACTTTGCCGGCTGTATTCGCGCTCAGGAAGGCTCTATTGGTGAAATAGACGAAAACACCATTGCTTATCATTTCCACGAACCTTTGGGAGTCGTGGGCCAGATCATTCCGTGGAATTTTCCCTTGTTAATGGCAAGCTGGAAATTGGCGCCAGCCTTGGCCGCAGGAAACTGTGTCGTATTAAAACCGGCCGAACAAACCCCGGCTTCCATTTTGGTGCTGATGGAAATGATCGGCGATTTATTGCCGCCGGGGGTGATTAATATTGTCAACGGATTTGGCGCCGAAGCAGGCCAGGCTCTGGCCAGCAGTTCCTATATTGCAAAAATAGCGTTTACCGGCTCGACCCCGGTAGGCTCGCGTATTCTAAAATGCGCCGCAGAAAGCATTATTCCCTCTACAGTTGAGTTAGGTGGCAAATCGCCTAATATTTTTTTCGAGGATGTGCTGAATCAGGAAGATGCCTTTGTCAGCAAATGCATGGAAGGCGCGGTGCTGGGATTTTTTAATCAGGGCGAAGTCTGTACCTGTCCCTCCCGTCTGTTAATACAGGAATCAATTTATTCAGAATTTATCGCTAAAGTGGTCAAGCGTTCCCGGGAGATTAAACGCGGCAATCCGCTAGATACAGAAACCATGGTGGGAGCGCAAGCCTCCAAACAGCAGTTTGATAAAATTCTTGATTACGTACGAATAGGCAAGGATGAAGGGGCTGAAGTATTAATAGGCGGTGAGGTTGAGGCTTTGGGCGGCGATTTGTCTGAAGGTTTCTACATTCAGCCGACTTTGCTGAAAGGCGATAACAGCATGCGCGTCTTTCAGGAAGAAATCTTTGGTCCCGTGCTGTCGGTAACCACATTCAAGGATGAAGCGGAAGCTTTATCTATTGCGAATGACACCCAGTTTGGCCTCGGCGCAGGCCTCTGGACACGCGATATGAACCGTGCCTATCGCATGGGGCGAGGTATTCAGGCAGGACGGGTATGGACAAACTGTTATCATCATTATCCAGCTCATGCAGCGTTCGGCGGTTATAAAAAATCAGGTGTAGGCCGTGAGAATCATAAAATGATGCTGGATCATTACCAGCAAACAAAAAATATACTGGTCAGTTACGATATTAATCCTTTAGGTTTTTTCTGATGACATTGGTTATGAATAGACAAGAACACGTAGTCTGTTCATTTATTGGTATTGGGAATTCCTCGCGATAAAACCTGTGCCGGGGTGCTTGGATGAGCCTGAAAAATCCGGTTTGAAGCTGTTCGGCAGAATCCCTTATTTACGACTGGATTGACTTACTTCTTCCGGCTCTGCCTGATTGCCCAGGCCACATCAGCCGCCTGTCTGTTTTCCTTGACATCATGCACGCGGAACATTTGCACACCGGCCATAACCCCTAAGGCAGTGGTTACGGCCGTGGCTGTCACCAGTTCACTGGGTTCCGTGATATCACAGATTGTTCCCATAAAGCGTTTGCGGCTGGCGCCTAAAAGAACGGGAAAGCCCATTGCCACAAATGCCTCAAGATGCGCCAATAAGTCGATATTATCCTGCTTGCGCTTGCCAAAACCTATACCCGGATCTATGGCTATCTTTGCCGGCTTAATCCCGGCATTTAATGCTGAATTGATTCTTTCTCTTAAGGCATTAACCACTTCCTGCACAACATCATCATAATTAGGATTATTCTGCATGGTTTTGGGCGCTCCCTTGCTATGCATTAAAATAATTGGCACCTCTCTTTCAGCGGCCAGTGCCAATAGGTCTTGATCATTTTGGCCTCCTGAAATATCGTTGATCATATCGGTTCCGGCATCCAGTGCTGCTTTTGCAACCTTGCTTAACGTGGTATCAATGCTGATTGGCACATTATCCAGCCTCTGTCTGATGGCCCTGATAACCGGCACCACCCGTTGAATTTGTTCCGCAGCGGCAACAGGATCAGCGCCAGGCCGCGTTGATTCTCCGCCTATATCAATTATATCGGCACCTTGGGCGATCATAAGTTCAGCCTGCTGCAAGGCTGCGTTAATAGCTGAATATTTGCCGCCATCCGAGAAACTATCCGGCGTAACATTTAAAATTCCCATAATCAGGGGTTTGGTTATATGACTGAACATTCCTAAAGGCTCCTGGGCGCGAAATCAAAGCATGGCTTCAGGTATAATAACGCAATACTTTCAAAGCGAAGTATGGTAATGAATGAACGCTCTTTAGCCGGGGTTCAAGGCTCCGGTCATTATGTAGAAGAATATCAGGATTTCCTGCCAGGCTTCGAGAGACGGAAATATATGCTTTTGCAAATTAAAGCCACGGACAATGTGGACCAATGAATATTAAAGCTGGAGAACGGCTTAAGCCTTAAACATGAGCGAACATATCCTCTTTCTTACCGGCAAACTGGCGGAAAAACAGCTGCATAATATACTGGAAAAAATGCAGCCGGATTTCACCTATACCGTGCATCAGCTGGGACTTAAAGTTGCCGGCCTAATGACGGCCGATATGATTGCCCGGCGCTTGACCGATACTTTTGGTGCCGATCGCATTATCGTACCGGGGCGTTGCCGTGGCGATCTGGAGACATTATCGGCCGAAAAAGGTCTGCCGATAGTGCGCGGGCCGGAAGAACTCAAGGACTTGCCGCTGTATTTTGGCAAAGAGGCGCAGAAGCTGGATATCAGCCGCTATAGCGTCAGAATCTTTGCCGAAATTGTCGATGCCCCGAATATCAGTACTGAAGAAGTGATCAAGCGTGCGCATTATTATAAAAGATACGGCGCCGATGTCATCGATATAGGCTGCCTGCCCAGCACTGATTTTCCGCATATGGAAGAAATAATCGGCGCCTTGAAACACGAAGGTTTTACGGTCAGCATTGATTCGCTGGATGATAATGATCTGCTCAAAGGCGGCAAAGCAGGGGCTGATTACATGCTCAGCCTGCATGAAAGCAGCCTCTGGATTGCTGACAATGTCGCCGCAACCCCCATTCTTATTCCGGAAAAACATAAAGATCTGGCTTCATTGGATAGAGCTATAAAAGCCATGCAGGCAAAAAACCGGGATTTTATTGTCGATCCTATTCTGGACGTCCTGCATTTTGGCTTTACTCAATCCTTGGTGCGTTATCATGAAGTCAGAAAAAACCACCCGGACATTGAAATAATGATGGGTGTCGGCAATATAACGGAGCTCACTCATGCCGACACAGTAGGCATGAATACCTTGCTGCTGGGCATTTGCTCGGAATTGAATATCAACAATATTCTGGCAACTGAGGTCAGCAACCATGCACGCCGGGCGATAAAGGAAGCGGATCTGGCGCGGCGAATTATGTTTGCGGCAAAAGAACACCATATGCTGCCCAAACATATTGATCCCGGGTTAATGGCTTTGCACGAGACTTCGCCTTTTCCTTATGGTCTGGATGAAATCAGGGAACTGGCGGCGCAAATCCGGGATCCCAGTTTTCGCATTCAAACCAGTTCCGAAGGCCTGCATATTTTCAATCGCGACGGCTTCCACAGCGCCATTGACCCGTTCGATTTGTTTCCTCATCTTCACGTTGAAAATGACGGCGGCCACGCTTTTTACCTGGGCGTGGAACTTGCCCGTGCCGAAATAGCCTGGCAACTGGGCAAGCGCTTCACGCAGGATCAACCGTTGAACTGGGGCTGCGCCACCGATCAGGCGGAGCAGACTGTAGATCTGCACACTTTTAAACCGGCAGGAACAACTTTACAAAAAAATAAATGATTCAGGAAACGATTGTAACTACGCAGAATAGTTCATGTGTGGCGCATATTGCGCCTATGGGTATTCATGTCAACGGCGATGAATTTATCATTCTTCCTTTTTATCCTTCGGCCACCCTCAATAATTTGCTGGAAAGTAAAACAGCGGTAATTAACTACTGCGATGATGTGCGCGTCTTTGCAGGCTGCTTGACCGGACGGCGCGACTGGCCCTTGAAACCGGCAGAAAAAATCAACGGCCAGATTCTGGCTTGCGCTTTGGCCCATACGGAAGTTGAACTTGTCCGTTTGGAAGAAGATGCTGTCCGGCCAAAATTATTCTGCAAAGCCCTGCATACGGTAAACCATGCGCCCTTCAGGGGATTTAACCGCGGCCAGCATGCAGTACTGGAAGCGGCCATTCTGGTTAGCCGATTAAACAGGCTGCCTCTGGAAAAAATAGAATCTGAAATTGAATATTTACGTATTGGCCTTGATAAAACAGCCGGTGACAGGGAGCGTGAGGCCTGGGATTGGTTAATGACTGCTATTGAGAACTTTAAAACCGGAGCCCGCGCATGACCGGTATGCTTGCCAGCGTTAACAGCCTGAAAGAAGCGGCTCTGGTTTTAAGCGCGAACGTAGATATTATTGACTTGAAAGAGCCTGTATTGGGCGCTTTGGGCGCTTTGGAAACTGATAGTGTTAAAAAGATCGTTACCTGGATGGATGGCCGTTGTCCGGTCAGCGCCACCATAGGCGATTTGCCTATGAAGCCCCAGATTATTTTCAATGCGGTAAAAGCTATGGCTGAAACGGGCGTCGATTATATAAAAGTGGGCTTTTTCCCCGGCGGCGCCTGGCCGGAAACCGTGGAGAAATTATCCGCTTTAACGCAACACGATATTGCTCTGATCGCCGTATTATTTGCCGATACCCAATTTAATGAGGTGCAAGAGGGTTTTACCCTCATACCGTCTTTGAAAAATGCCGGTTTCAAGGGCGTTATGCTGGATACCCGGGATAAAAAAAACGGCTCATTAACGCAGATTATGGCAAAAACCGATATTCGGCAATTTGTCGGCCTGGTCAAAACCCATCAATTAATTTGCGGACTTGCAGGTTCTCTCAGGCTGGAAGATATAGCCGGGTTGATGACTTTTCATCCCGACTATCTAGGCTTCAGGGGCGCCCTGTGTATGCAGCATAATAGAACTGCACAAATAAATGAGGCTGCGATTGTGCAGATAAGGCAGGCGATAACTCCCGCGCGGCCTATATAGCGCCTTTTATATTTCGCGTTGTAGCGTAAGAATGTGAGAGTCATTTAATGGCTAAAGAGCCGTTAAAGCGGCCGCATCCATAGCCAGAACAATTATTTTCCAGTGTCGAAAAAAATCAAAACGGAAGTGTCACTCTTGCCACAAATATAGTATCTCTTCTTACTCTTAAAAACTGACAACTTAACTTTACTCAGAAATTTGTAAGATCAAATAATCCTACTATATTAAAAGACCATGACCAGTCTCCGCCTATTCCCGGTTTTCAAACTACAGATACAAGGCATTTTTTATATGCATATGTTTGTAGCGGCCTGGTTTGTAGTCAGCGCTGCGCTGATATTCTGGCCGGAACCCGCCAGGGCCGACAATACTACTCTGGTTCCCTACAGCGTATCAAAGCAATACACTCACCTTACGCGTGATGATCTTAGAGAAATATTTTTCGGCCGCCGAACGCGATGGCCGGACGGCACCCCCCTCAGGGTTTTTGTACTGCCCGATCATGATCCCTTGCATATTCGTTTTTCAAAAGAAGTCCTGGGAGTTTACCCCTACCAACTTCGCTCCGTCTGGGACCGGATGGTTTATTCGGGGACCGGCGTACCTCCCACTATGGTGGAGTCTCTGGAAAAAATGAAAACTGTAATAAAGGAGACACCGGATGCTATCGGTTATATCGAAAAATAGGCGGCGGCGCTTGTATAGCCAAAATACGAGCTTTTGTTGCTATAGATTTTTTATCAGCATCCTTTGGGTATTACCACTCAGTTATGCGCAATGCGTACCTGCATTGGAGCTTGGTATCGGTGATTGGCAGGCGCACGGTTTTGTGAGCCAGGGCTATACCCTGACTTCCGAATATAATGCCTATGGTCACAGCACAGGGAATGGAAGCCTGGATTTTACCGAGATTGGCGTCAATGTTCTGGGACACCTTCAGCCCAATCTTTTAATTGCAGCGCAAGGTCTTTATCGTAACGGCGGAGGGTCGGACAGGGAAGACTTCCGCCTGGATTTCGCCAATCTCGACTATCATTTTTCGCTGGGAAAACAGGCTACGGCAGGGATTCGGCTGGGGCGCGTCAAAAATCCTTTCGGCCTTTACAACGATACCCGCGATGTGGTTTGGACCCGCCCCGGCGTATTTATACCACAGTCCGTCTATTTCGATTCCCTGGCCCTGCGCCAGGCCATGATTTCTTCTGACGGAGGGATACTGTATAACCGCTTTGCTGTCGGCGATCATGCCTTAAAGACTGAGTTTGTAGTGTCCGAACCTCTGGATGATACCGGCGGCGCCGCCGAATTCCTGACCGGCATACCCAATGCCCGCGGGAAATTGGGCGGCCGTCCTTTATTCATCGGCCGCATGGGTTATGAATGGCAGGAAGGACGCTTTCGTCTGCTGTTCAGCGTGGTAAACCTTGATCGCGATTTCAAGTCTGCTACACCGGGCGTTTCATCAGGAAACCTGAAGGTTTTATATCCTCTGGCTTCGGCACAGGTGAATCTGGAAGACTGGAGTTTTACCGGCGAATACGGGCGTATTACCGCTGAACGCAGCGGCTTTACTCCGGGCGGCGTCACGCTGGAAAACACCTCGGAAAGTTTTTATGTTCAGGCGCAGTACCGTTTTACTCAGGATTGGTCGGCGCTGCTGCGCTATGACAGTTTTACCGCCAATGTCAATGACAGGAGCGGCAACCACCTCGCGGCAATGACGGGCTTGCCCAAGCATCGTTTTTACGCGCGTGATCTTACTGCGGGTCTGCGCTGGGAAGTGGTACGCAACTGGATGATAGCGGGGGAATATCATTCGGTCTGGGGTACCGGCCTGGTGTCGCCGGTGGATAATCCCGATTTGAATCAAAGGAATGGGCCGGAACGCTGGGATATGTTCTCCATAATGCTTTCTTACCGCTTTTGATACGGAAAATCAAGAGGCGATCCTAACCTATGCGCAAGGCGAAAACTGAGGTAAGCAATCAGCGCTTCATTGGTCTCCAGTGGAAAAGTTTCTTATGGTTGAGCATGCTTTTACTTTGCCTGAGTTCAGCGTTTTACGCTTTAAATTATCATTCCCTGATTGCCCAGTTTAATGCTCAGCGCGAGTCCGAGGTGCGTTCATTACGCCATCATATTCGCGGACTATTTACCGGTACATCGGATCGGCTTATCCGGCTGGGTGGAGCTTTGGCATCTATGTCCGATCTTGGGAGAGCGCTCGCCAGTAAAGATCAGGATAAAATTTCCACTTTTGTTGCCAACTATTCCAGCCTGAGATATGAACTGGACGTAAGGCGGCTGGATATCTATACGACAGAGGCGGGTTATGATCTGATCAGAAGCTGGCTTCCTAGTGATGAGAAGCTTCCTGACGATTATCTTCGTAATGCCATGGAAAAGGTAAAAGAAGGCGAAAAGCCTTTTACCTTATTATATTGCCAGCCCCTTTGCTTGCTTCATGCCTTCGTACCTATTCTATCCGAAGGTAAAAATGTCGGAGTCATCTCGCTTGGTCAATCCATTGCCGATTTTATTATCGATTTCCACCTGATTACCGGAGCCGATATTGCTCTGGCTGTTCCGGCCGATACCAGCGGCGCAGGGACACTTTCCGGATGGGGTATGAGGGTGCCGGCATTAACTGATCCTCCCAAGCTCACCGCATTGCTAAAGCATATATCCGAAATTTATCATAATCCTCTGGAACTGGAGGACGGCCAACTCATTGAATGGAGAAATTCAAGCTATGACGTGCATCATCTGGCTTTGGATAAAATCATACCCGGGCAGCAAGGTTTTATTATCCTGATTTCCGATGTCAGCAAGCGCTTGCATGATATTCAACACGCTCTTAATCAAGCCATGCTGGCTACGGCGGGGGGACTGGTAGCTGCAGAATTGATGCTTCTGTACCTGATCAGGGTGCCTTTGCGGCGGCTGGGGCGATTTGCCCTGACGCTTCCGCTTCTTGCAGAGGGTGCGTATGACCAGGCGCGGGACAAGTTTTCTGCACATCGAAATAGCGTGCGCTTTCGCGATGAAATTGATTTTTTATATGACAGCGCCGTCACGCTTTCACATCAACTCGAGCAAAACAGCGATGCCCTGGACATGAAGAATAAAGAGCTTGCTGAGGAGCGGGATTTTATCCAGGGGCTCTTAGCCTCAGCGCAGGTTCTGGTGATTACTCAAACACGGTCCGGCATAATCCGGATTGGAAATGATTTTGCTGCTCATCTTATTGGTTATCACCCCTCTCAATTGCAGGGTTTGAAATTTGTAGATTTAATCGCCGATACCGACTCAAAACATGAAGTAGTCGATAAACTGGAAGCGCTTTGTAATAACGGACAGAGGCGCATGGAACACGAGCTTGAAATGCTTTGCAGGAATGGAGAATTGCGCCGCGTGATCTGGGTGCATACGCCGCTTCATGAAGAGTATACCGATGGCACGGCTGTCCTGTCGGTGGGCCTGGACGTTACCGAGCGAGTACGCGCCGAGTCGCGCATGCGCTGGCTGGCCAATCATGACCCGCTGACCTCTTTAGTTAACCGGCACCGCTTTATAGAAGATCTTACTCACACTTATGATGAAGTGACCCGAACCGCTGCAACTGCCGCTCTGCTGGTTTTCGATCTGGATCATTTTAAAGAAGTCAATGACACCAGCGGACATGCTGCAGGAGATGCCCTGTTGTGTATGATCGCTGATGAATTGCGAAGCAGGGCGCGTACCTCCGATATTATCGCGCGATTAGGAGGCGATGAGTTCGCCATACTGATGCCGCAAACCGATAGTTACGGCGCTGAAACTTTCGCAAAACAATTGAATGACCGCTGGTCAGACGCGCCCTTTATTTTCGGCGAAAAGCGCTACAAGGTTGGCGCCAGCATTGGCATTGCCTTGTTGCCGGAACACGGCGCCAATATTCATGAAGTTATGGCTAACGCAGATCTTGCGATGTATGAGGCGAAAAGAGCAGGGCGTTCCCGCGCTAGGGTTTTTGCTTACGAGCATAAGCAAGGGGAAGCAATAAAGCAAAATGTCTATTGGAAAGACGTTCTCACCCAGGCTATCGCTAAAGATCATCTGTTTTTTGACTTCCAGCCAGTGGTGGATGCAAAAACGGGAGAAACAGTATACTGCGAAGCATTGCTCAGACTAAGGATGGCTAATGGAAGAATAGCTTTGCCTGGCGAGTTTATGCCCGCTGCGGAGCGAGCAGGGCTTAATTATGATTTGGACTATTATGTAGTAAAAACCGTTCTGCACCTGTTATTGACTGATTCGGAAAAACGCCTCTCCGTTAATCTTTCAACAGCGGCTTTAAATGATTCGGGCTGGACTAAAATGCTGGAGCAAGCCGTTCAGAATCAATATCTTTCGCCTGATCGGGTAATTTTCGAAATTACCGAGACTGCAGTGATCGCCGATATGGAAAAAGCCCGGCAAATTACAGAAGAGGTTATTTCATTAGGATTTTCCTTCGCGGTGGATGATTTCGGCGCCGGTTTCAGCTCCCTCTATTACTTAAAACATCTACCCGTAGCCTATGTAAAGATTGACCGGTCGCTGATAAAAAATCTCGTCAATAACAAGGAAGATTACGCCTTCGTCCGCGCTATCACGACAATGATTCATGCTTATGGCAAGAAAGTGGTTTGTGTCGGGGTTGAAAATGCCGCAACGCTGGAATTGTTGAGGGATATGGGTATCGATCTGCTTCAGGGTTTCCATATCGGCCAGCCAGGGGAAGACGCTAATTATACCCTGACAGAAGCGCTGCCAAAGTGGAGTCGCGGCTAAAGTACCCCTGTCGAAGCCGGAGCTTCAAGTTTTGCCTGCTGCCTGAAGAAAAGCTTTTCCTCACAACTCACTATAGATATTAATCATGCAAAACTTTACCATTCCAGCTATTTATTGTCCTTTTCCTTCGGCAATCAGCCCGCATGCGGATGCGTTGCAAAATCATACACTCGATTGGGTGAAGCATTTTAACCTTGTTAAAGATGAACCAGCCTTTGCACACCTTCGGGCCTCCAGATTTGGCTGGCTGGCGGCAAGAGCTTACCCGAATGCCTCGCTTGATCGGCTTGAAATTGTAGCAGACTGGAATACCTGGCTGTTTATGCTCGATGATCAATGCGATGAGTGGGGCATTGGCAAGCATCCCGAGCAACTCGGCGCCTTGCATTTTAAGTGCCTTGAAACCCTTTCGGGAAGCCCGCCACAGGAGCAGGATATGGCTTTGGTTCAGGCCATGTATGATATTCGCAGCCGCCTTCAACCGTTTATGCCGCTGTCCTGGCTGACGCGTTTTGTTCAAAGCGTGGCCGAATATTTTGAATCCACGTTATGGGAGGCAAGGAACCGGGATCAAGGGATTTGGCCGGAGTCGAAAACCTATATTCAAATGCGTCCTTATACAGGCGGGCTTTATACAGACATCGATTTGATCGAACTGACAGAAGCCGTCGCACTTCCCTTGTCGGTTCGAAAACATATTAGCATTCAGCACCTTACTAATTTAACCAATAATGTTGTCTGCTGGTCTAATGATGTTATTTCCCTGCAAAAGGAATTCAATCATAGGGACATGCATAATCTGGTACTCATTTTGCATCACCGCCAACAGATCAGTTTGCAGGCTGCTATAAACCGTGTGGTCAAGCTTATTGAACGTCAAGTGCGTCGATTTATTATTCTGGAAAGCTCCTTACCGAGCTTTGGCGCCGAAAATGATGAGGCCGTCAAGAAACTTATAGCCGTCCTGCGCGCCTGGATGCGTGGAAACCTTGACTGGTCTTTAGAATCCGGACGCTATCGGCCGGTTAATGAAATAGAACTATCTCGCGATAGTCAACACGCAGGTAACCGCGCAGCCATTAGTCCGAGCTAATTCTAATACGCATCTCAAAAAGCCCCCGGACAAAAATTAACCTGAGCCTGAGCGGATTGAAGCCAGGGAAAATGAGTCAGCTGCGTGAGCTGACCGGTATCACGGGTCAGCGCCAGCCAAGCGGTTGCGA
>NZ_CADCXN010000110.1 GCF_902806695.1 Candidatus Methylobacter favarea
AGGGCGCTTTGAATATGTGCATACGCCAAAACACGGCTCTTGGCTCAATCTGATCGAGTGCGCATTCTCTAAAATGGCTAGAACTTTCTGGCGGCACATTCGAGTGGAATCTGTCGATGAACTGAAAGCGCGAATCCTAAAAGGGATCGGCGAGTTTAATGCGTCACCTGTCCTATTCCGCTGGAATAAATTCGACCTTGGGGTGGCTTAATGTGTAATTGTTTTATTGGAACTCACTACTAGGTCGCGCATAAAAACCTGAATAATTTCTGGGAAAAATGACCTGCTTCAGTAATCACAGATTGAATTTAATGGGTTCAAAGGCTAGTTACCTGCAGAGTCTAAATACTTTTAAATTGTCAAGGCGAAGATAGAATCAAAAGCGTTATATTTTACTGAAAATCAGAAGATATTTCTAAAACGTGGAACTATGTATTCAAGAAAGCACCAGAGATTTTCCTATATTCAGCCGCTTTGCGGCTACGGCTAATAAATGCTGCTGCTCGATTAATTGACCGACAGTGGCCCGAGATTTTTCATACGGTCATGCCGCTGACTTACACAGGAGCGTTTTCAGCGGGGCAAAAATCATACGATAGCTTGAGAGACGGGCTATAGAGGGGCAAGTTCTTAATCGTAGGCTCGCTCTTTTAATAATGTCCTAAGCCAGCGCCGATTTATATGCTGCAAGTTGCCCCAACTAAGCAGTTCGTTCAGCTTCAAAGCAAGTCCTAGGGGCTGTTCTCATTTTAGCCAAATTACGATGCCGACAAGGCTCAGCAGCGTCATATAATTGACTACTAGCCTTTTGTAACGTGTAGAGACGCGACGGTAGGCTTTCAGTTTTTGGAGCAACCGCTCCAGGAGGTTACGTTTTTTGTAGATGTCTTGGTCATACTTTCTGGGCATTTTGCGGTTACTTTAGGGCGGGATAATCCCGGTGGCCCCGTTGCCGTTGATTGCAGGCATAAACGCATCGGAATCATAGCATAGCCCTTGTCCGCAGGACAAAGCCGGCATGAAAACCTTGGATTAGGACTTCCGCTTGGATGCATAAGGACACCTGCCCCCCGTCAGTAACAGCCGGACCGGATTGCCAAACGTATCAATTGCTGCCTGTATCTGGATGCTCAAGCTACCCCGCCACTTGCCTATCGTCTCTTCCGGTTGCTGCATCCTGTCATTTTTGATCAGAGGTTTTGCTAGGGCGGCATTATATAAAGGGCGTCAGCATATTGAAGCGTCTGCGGTAACGGCCATGCTTTTCCTCCATGTACAAGGTTACATTCTGGCACGGCAAGCCTCGGCATCAGCGCAGAGGGGCTTGCAAAATTAAGGGTCTGAGGCATTCGCCTTGAGCGGGCTCTGATTCAGGTTGCGCAATCTTAAGCTGTTGCGGGGAAGGGCGGAACTTATGGACAGCTTAACGGAAATTTTTTTCTGATCAAGGCTTTTTGACGGTTGTTCGAGCCAGTATGGAAAAGCCATCTTTTAATGAATGGGGCGATACCGCGCCAGCGCCTTGTGGCGTGGAACCGGATCCGTTCAAGGCAAGCTCTTTGGCGGCTACCAATGCTCCCGGCTAGAACCGTATGTAGCCGCCATCCATCGCCCCTTAGATCACCATCGGAGCCGTTAAGCCGCGATGGTGCAAGGCGACCACGAACGCCCGCTCGGCCGCTGTCAGTGTTTTTGAAGGTCAGACCGAGGCGCTGCAGGCGATCCCAGAGCGCGGACTGGTGGACGTTCACCCCCAGCTTCTCCCCTAGCTCTGCCAGCGTGGTATCGGGCTTCGTGAACAACATGGGGCGCCGCGTTTTATCAGGCGCCCGAGCGAGTCGAAACTGGTGTCCGCCGCCGTGAGGGTTGGGTTCCAGCGTGCCGCGCTCACGTCGCTGCTGTTGCAACTTCTCGAAGAACGAGGTGCTTGCGGCGAAGCGCTTCGCCACTTCGACAAGGGTCTGGCCTTGACGCAGGAGTCTATCACTCGCTTGCATAAATCCATCGAATAGGCTTTAAGCATCAGGACTTCATTCTTTAGCGAAAAACCTTCGCCGAATTCAGACAGTGGAAGTTTTCGTAAAGACAAGCTGAAAATGCTCTAGCAAATTAGAATAACAATATAAAATTGTTATCCCAAAACCGCTAATCCTGCATTTTTGAACTTAGGCGTTAATATAACTCATTGATTCAATTGGTCGGGACGAAAGGATTTGAACCTTCTATCCCTTGCACCCCATATAGGTAAATTGTTGTTTTTCCCCGTCCAATACAATTTTAAATATTAAAATATTCTTTACCAATACAGTCGTTTATTGCTTACTACTGTCCAAAGTGATACTATAAATTTCATTAAAATTCAGTTTTAAAGTGTACCCGTATGAGTCCCCGAAAAATCGAGCTAACGTCTTGATTTTTTCAAATCCTTTTACTTAATCTAATGTCCAAGGGAGTTGAAAGATGGCCATCAACAAAATAAAACCACTGGCATTTAAGCACCTGAAACCCACTGACAAAGAACAGAACATAAACGATGGTGGTGGCTTATATGTTCGTGTTCGCCCTATTGCCGATGGTGGCGGTATATTTTTTCGCTTTCGCTTTCGCTTTGACGGCAAGCAACAATGGCTAAGCTTAAAGGCGAGCGACTTGGTAGAAGCGAGAAAAGACCGAGATACTTACACGCAAATGTTAAAAGACGGTATCGACCCGAACCTTGAGGCAAAACTCCAAAAAGAGCGCGTTCGGCAACATCAGCTTGATGAACAGGAAGCTTTAACCAAACTTGAAGCTCGGGTGACTGTTCGAGGCTTATTTGTCCGGTGGCGCGATACCGAATTAACTAATCGCAAGGATGTTAAGGAGGTGTCGAGAATGTTTGAAAAGGATGTTTTGCCAGTATTGGGAATTTTGTTTGTTGAGGATGTACGTAAAGGCCATATTACCCAAGTAATAGATGCATTATTGACACGCGGCGTAAAGCGCATGGCGAAAATGATACTTGCCCTAATGCGGCAGATGTTTCGATTTGCCGTTGATCGTGGCATTATCGAATTTGACCCGACCGCAAGCATCCGTAAAGCCAAGATAGGTGGCAAAGATGTTGAGCGCGATAGAGTTTTAAGCGAGCTTGAGATCAGGGCGTTAGCGCGGCAACTGCCCAATGCAAATTTATTGAAATCCACCGAGTGCGCCGTCTGGATTGCTTTATCAACCCTTTGCCGAATAGGTGAATTATCCAAAGCCAAGTTTTCAGATGTCGACTTTCATTTGAAAACTTGGACGATTCCTGTAGCCAACAGCAAAAATGGCAAAGTCCACACGATTTATTTATCAGATTTTGCTCTGGCGCAATTCAAGCTATTAAAGCAGTTAGCCAAAAATGAAATGTGGATTTTTCCTAATCGTGGCCATTCTAGCCATGTTTGCGATAAATCCATCACCGTTCAAATTACCGGAAGACAAACCAAGACCATCCTTAGCAACCGCTCTAAAGATTCTCAAGCTTTAGTTTTAACTGGCGGTAAGTGGACACCGCATGACTTAAGACGAACAGGGGCAACAATCATGGGTAACTTGAAGATACCACCTGATGTGATTGAAAAATGCCTTAATCACACCGAGGAAAATAAAATGAAGAGAATCTATCAGCGGCAAGAATTAAAAGCAGAACAGGCTGAAGCATGGCGCGTGTTAGGAGAGCGTTTAAATCTATTGGTGAATATGGATACTTCAAATGTCGTTTTGATGCAGCAGCGGTGATTGACACAACGAACCCGCATCCGCATTTTTTCTAACCGACACTAGCAACACGGCTAATACATTCCTCGCCATTATGCTTCGGACTATTTACAAGCGTACTCACAGGCCAAGCGGTCATTTCATCGGCTGGATATTGCGTTAGCAAGCTTTGTAAGTCTTGCTTGTTGGTGTTGGCGGTATCCAGCCAAGTCTACCAAGTTTCCGGCGGTAGGATTACGGGCATCCGGTCATGGATGGAATGCATCAGTTCATTGCCCGATGTCACGATGATAGAGCATGACTCAATTTCACTGCCATCCTTGCCTTGCCAGTGCTCCCATAGTCCAGCCAAAGCCATAGACTTTTGATTTTTCAGGCTGATATATCAAGGTTGCTTAAGCTCTTGCTATTGGCGGTTTCCTGCCACTCAGTTATGTAGACAGGTCAAGGTTTTTATTGACCGAACAATTTTTATACATCTGGAATCGGTCAAAACCAGCCCATTAAAGAGAGAAAATAAACGACTGGTTAATCATCTAAAGCCGCCTGACGCAACGCAAAGGCAAGGGGAGCGCCACTCAAGGAAGCTAAACGAAGCAGCCGAACCTGATTCAAAAACCAATATTCAAAACCGCCATAATCAATACTCCCTTCTTATTTATTCTTTACCCATTGGTAGCGCACAGGGCGATTAAGCTTTTTGACCACGCCATCGTCAGTGGGACGCTTCAACCAATCATTTAGCTGTGACTTATGCAGCGCGGTACTCTCCATCAGTTCATCTAGAGTCACTGGGTTTTCAGCCAACCGGCGCAGCTCCCCCAAAAACACCTGATAAAAATCTACAGGAGAAATCGTAGATTCACCTTCCTCAAGGGATGCCGATTCGTAGTATTCATTCGGCATCGATTCCGCTGTCATATCACTAACAACTGGTATTTCCTGCACAACACCTTCATCTGCTGAACTAAATAGTTCTTGTTGTGCCACTTGTTCGTGGCTCGGACTAATAGAGAATATGTCATCCTGTGCTTCTTTCACCTGATGCGCTGTATTGTTATCAGCAGTGAACATCGAGCCAATATTGAGACTCTGTATGTCAGACTCACAATAACGTCCACCTTTGGCAACCAAGTCAGCGTTGGCAGCGTTTTTGTCATCGGTTGGTTTTACCCACAATGGAACCCATCCCTTTTTCAAGTTCTCTTCTGCCCCATTGAGAGTGCCTCCTTTTTTGCCCGAGTGAATAACCAACGAACTATCGGCGAGACAATAAATGTATTTATTCCTTGCCATCGCGTTACCCGCGCTAAATCCCGCTTCCGGGTAAAAAGACGAAACCAGCACAGTATTGCCGTCCATTAGCCCTTTTCGCCATTTGGCACTGGTTGCTGCCCTCAACAGGCTATCGGCCATCACGCCGATGACAGGCCCGCCACTTTTTACTGCCCCGAGCATGGCGGCTTCATCCACCCCACGGGCGCCGCCGGATACAATGGCTATGCCTCCGGCCGCTGCTTTGGCTCCCACCTGCTCGGTAAACGATAAATCGCTTTCGCTGGCATTTCGGGAGCCGATCACGGCAAGGCCCCCCGAATTCAACAAGGCTTTGTTACCACAACCGAACAACACGGGGGGCGAATCGGTTTTCAGGCGCTGTTTTAGTCGTCTGGGATATTCAGAGTCTGAACGCGTTACCACCCATAGACCAGCACGCTGCCACTTTTCTACCGCCAATGCCAGGCTATGACCCCGGTTTAGCAGTTGCAAAATACGCTCTACACTGATACGCGAATCGTGCCAGCCATTGAGCAGTGATCTAGGTTCAGATACCAGCAAATCCGCTGGCGTAGTGGATTTTTCTTTTAGCCACAGCGCAAAACGGCCCCACTCAACATTGGTAAGCGGTTTTGCATCGTCGCTGCTTGCCTTGCTGAAATAACTGGTTAACAGTAGTGTGGCTTGAGCGGTAGATGATAAATTCATCAGTCGTTCACCGAAGAGGAAGCAAGCGCTGCCGGATAAACGCAGCCGCTGCCTGCTTGTTGTAACAAGGCTGCGATCACCGTTAAGGTCCAGCCCGAATCCACAATATCATCGATCAACAAGACGGGACCATTAGGTATGGGCTGTTGGATAGCAAAAGCTCCGTCCAGATTGTGACATTGATGGAAGCGATTCTGCTGCCCTTTTTGTGGCAGGTTGTTTTTCACCTTGCTAACCGCATCAATGAACGGCAAACCTAACCGAACAGCCAGTCTACGAGCGAAATCCGGCACCAATTCAGGGTGATTGCGGGAGGGCACACAACAAATCCAAGCAGGAGCAGGGGTTGGTTGCCAGCGCTGCTGAATCATCTCAGCCATAGCGTCTACCAGCTCATCGCTAAAATGGCCGACATGTTTATTGTCCGCTACCGTCCTACCCCAACCCGCATCTCCCCAACGGGATAACACACGCCCTTCTTGAGCAATCAATGCTCCAAGATTTCTGGGGAAATTGTATTCTGTGAAAGTTCTTGCAGCCTCATCGTTTGATGTCGCAATTTGTTTTCTTGGCTTGATGACTTCTTCAGCATGTCGTAAAAACTGGGTAGCCTTAATACCAAGGGCTTGATCAACCTCTTTTGATAGAATAGGTTGGCCAACACAGTTCTCACATTTATCACACATTCCTTGACTACTATCGTCTAGCGCATTTCTTAGTGTTGTCATCAAGCAGCTGGCGCTATGCAGGTATTCATTAATCTCTACCCACTCTCTCTCTCACGAATCCCTGTGATTTTCCTTATATGCTCTGAATCCATCTGGTAGTGAACAGGAGTTCTGTACCAAGTCTTTCCATTTGCAAATACCGGTGATGGGCTCTCTGTCCTTAGGTATTTCAGGGCATGCTCTATCCGTCTCTGGGGCAGGTTCGCTTCTTTTTCGAGTTTCTCTAGTGATAATCCGTCCGCGTTTTCAAGAGCGGATAAGAGCCTCTCGACATCTTGTCGACTAGGAAATGCTGTTCTTCTGAAGAACTCATGTATATCGCCATCTTCTGCTCCAGACATCAGCACACCCACAGCATCGTCGATTCCTCGACCAGCGCGGCCTACCTGCTGGTAGTAGGCCACAATGGAGCCAGGAGTTTGATAGTGGATCACAAAGCTCAGGTCGGGCTTATCGTACCCCATACCCAACGCTGTAGTGGCAACCAAAACTTTTAATTCATTGGCTAATAGTTGTTCTTCAAGGAATTGGCGATAAGCATCTGAATCTTCTTTACCAACATGATTTACGAAATCTGGGTGTGTGACCCCACTGTAGTATGGAAGTGCTTTAATACCTTGTTGATTTAACCATCGAGCTACCATCTCGGCATCGCGCTGGGTTAATACATACACGATACCTGTACCCGGTAAAGTCGGAATTACTTGAGCCAACCAGGCCAGACGCGAGGCTTGGCCGGGCAATACCATGGTTTGCAACGCCAAGCTTTCCCGAATCAGGGGTCCTCGCTGGATCTGAATATCGCCCAACTGTGTTTGAATATCGGCGACGACACGATTATTAGCGGTGGCGGTGGTACCGAGCACCGGAGTATTGGATGGCAATTGGCGCAGGATATTTACGATACGCCGATAATCCGGACGGAAATCATGCCCCCAGTCCGAAATACAGTGTGCTTCATCAATCACCATTAGGGCAATGCGGTCAGCAATCGGCTGCAAGACTGTTTCGATAAAGTTATCGTTAGCCAAGCGTTCTGGCGAAATCAGTAGGCAGTCGATTACGTTAGCCAAAATACGCCGCGTCACGGCCTGCCAGTCTGCCGTGTTGGTGGAGTTCATGGTTTCTGCCACAATCCCTAAACGCTGAGCGGATTCGATCTGGTTGCGCATCAAGGCCAGCAAGGGCGAAACAATAATTGTCGGCCCCAAGCCTCTATCTCGGAAAATCTTGGTACTGATAAAGTAAACCGAGCTTTTACCCCATCCGGTTCGCTGTACCACCAATAGTTTTTGCCGTTGATTAACTAAGGCATCAATCGCCTCCCACTGGCCGTCACGGAATTCAGCGGTTGGCTTAGCGAGCGAGGTTTGTAGGAATTGTTGCGCTTTATTTCGGTTCATTATCAATCCCTTAAATTATGCACTGACAGCTTTTCGCTAAATTGCTGCCATTGAGCCAGATGAAGCAACAGACGGCAAAGGGCCGAAATCGTTAGTTGAAAATGAAAAGTTGACGATTTTTCTCTCAAAAAAATGTAAAATTAATTACATTAATATATTTCTATATAATCAATAACTTAGACAATTGTAACTGTTACAATAAATTCTTATCGGATACAGAACATAAAGGTTTATAGTATAGCCCTTATCGTACCTTGTTGGACTGTATTATGCTGCGTTACATCACACCTTTATTCAATGACCCGCTCAAGATACCCAAGATGCCTCTATTCAGCTCCAGTGTGGCCGCTGGCTAAGTTGTTGCTAGTTTGATAAACCTCGTATTACCCGCTTTTTTCTTAACCAAGGAGGCAATACAGTATTGTTTTGGTTAACCGTTTTATCCTGACAGCCTAGCTATTTTGATAAAGTTGCATACTGCTTTATTACATTAGAGCCACAAAAATAGTAATTTATTGCTATTCTTCAACAAACTCTTAGCGTTTTATACCGGAAAAAACCAGCCCAAAATCCTGAGTATCTAGGTTTAAATGGCGCACAAAAATAAGAATATGGCCGACAACTACGACGACTACAGCCGTGAAGAATTGATTCGTGAATTGCGCTTGCGTGACCGGAGGCCGCGTTTTGGCCTGGTTTGGGAACGTAAGGAGATTGAACACGAAAAGGCGGTGAACGATGATTTTGTCACCCTGGATTTTGACCCGGCCTTATCCTGCGGCGAAGCCCCTTACCGCAACCTGATTATCGAAGGCGACAATTTTGATGCCTTGCGCTACCTGCGGATGACCCATGCGGGTAAGGTGAAGTGCATTTATATTGACCCGCCTTACAATACAGGCAACCGCGATTTCATCTACAACGACCGATTTGTTGATAAAGACGATGCTTACCGCCATTCCAAATGGCTGGAATTTATGAACCGCCGCTTATTATTGGCGCGAGAATTGTTGGCAGAGGAGGGCGTGATTTTTGTTTCGATTGATGATGGGGAAGGTGCGAACTTGCGTTTGCTTATGGATAGCATATTCGGTGAAAACAACTTCTTGGCTTGTATTGCTTGGGAAAAGCGATATACAAGGAGTAATAACGCCAAGCTGTTTTATTCGTTAAAAGATTGGATAATTGTTTTCCGTACATCTCCCGCAGTTGCAACTATGAAAGAAGCAAGAACCGCAAAGGCTGATGCAAATTTTTCAAATCCTGATAACGATCCAAGTGGCGCATGGATGACATGTTCTTATGTCAATCCGGCAACTAAAGAAAAACGCCCGAATCTCGTTTACCCAATTTTTAGTCCAAAAGAAATTGAAATAAAGCATCCAACACACGCTTGGAAATACTCCATGACTGAGCATGAACGCCACAAAGCAGAAAATCGGTTATGGTGGGGTAATAATAATGATGCGATGTATCCAAGGCTAAAGCTGTACCTATCTGAAACCAAAGGGATGGTGCCTATCGATTTGTGGTCATATAAAGATTCTGGCACCACTGATGATGGCGGTAATGAAATTAAGGATATTTTTGGTGAAGCGGTTTTTGATAATCCAAAGCCAACTCAGCTAATTGAACGGATTCTCCGTATTGCTACAACCCCCGGCGACATTGTTCTGGATTTTTTCGCGGGAAGCGGCACCACTGCTCATGCCGTTATGAGGCTCAATGCCGAAGACGACGGCAATCGTCGCTTTATCTTGGTATCCTGCGCCGAAGCGACCGAAAGCGAACCCGATAAAAACTTGTGCCGGGATGTTTGTGCGGAACGGGCACGGCGTGTCTCTCTAGGCTACACCAACAAAAAAGGTGAAGCCGTTACAGGTATGGGTGGAGGTTTTGCTTATTTCCGTACCCAACGTCACCCCACAGAGACCTTATTCAACAGCATCCAACATGAAGCCATCTGGACGGCATTGCAATTAATCCATGCGGAAACCGTATCGCTGTTTGAACCCAACGCCCTAATCCAACGCTTAGAATATGGCAATACCACCGTGTTGTACCTGCCCAAAATCAACGATGCCGTACTAAACGGTATGAAATCCTTGATAGCCAAGGGATCAATCCTGGTTATTTACAGTTGGCAGCCTGGCTTATTGCGGCAACATTTTGAGGATGACCGGATTAGCTTTTTGCCCATCCCGCAATTCCTGGTTGATCGCTTTGGCAATAGGGGCATAGCATGACAAGCATTGCACCCAAAGGCTATCAGGGCGATGCGGTAAACAACGCACTTGAGATTTTCCGTTATGCGGAAAACCAGTTGCATCAGGTAGTTGATGCCGATAGCCAACGCGCCATCAGTGCCTTTAACGGCTGTGTGTTATTGGAAGCCCCTACAGGCGCGGGAAAAACCTTGATGGCTGGTCTGATTGCCGAAAGTTTTGCCCGTAACGATCACCGGGACAATGCCAAAATTATCTGGTTTTGGTTTACCCCGTTTGCCAATTTGGTTGAGCAGGCGAAAAGCGCTTTAAAACGGGATTTTAACGGTTTAAAAATCCGTGATTTGAGTTGTGAACGCAAGACGTATTCCGCCAATAGCGGCGATGTGTTTGTCACTACCTGGGCATCCGTAGCTGCCCGTAATGCGGAAACGCGCATTTTACGAAAGAGTGGCGATTTATCGTTATCGCTGGATGAATTTATCCCTGAACTGCGTGATGCGGGTTTTCGGATCGGCGTAGTGGTGGATGAAGCCCACCACAGTTTCACCAAGGCGACCGAAACGGTGAATTTTTACCGGGACGTGATGCGGCCTGAATTTACCCTGTTGATAACCGCCACGCCGGATCATGCCGATGTCGAAAAATTCAAAAGGGCGGCAGGGTTAGCGGTCATCCATCGCATTCAGGTATCGCGGCAAAATGCCGTGGATGCGGGCTTGATTAAGGAAGCGGTGAAGTCCATCGCCTATCTTGTGCCGGACGATCAAAAAGAGATTGTCGATTTGCCGACCACGGCATTGGAAGATGGCTGGCGTACCCATCAAGCCATTAAAGCGCATTTGGCTGGGGCTAACATCCGGTTAACGCCGTTGATGTTGGTGCAAGTTGGTAACTCTGGCAAAGCAGGAGAAACGGCCATTGAGGAAACCAAACAACGCCTGTTGAACCTGGGTGTATCGGAAGACGCAATCGCTTGGTACACCGCCGACGACCCAAACGATGATTTACTGGCTGTTGCACGGGATGAAAGCAAGGAAGTGTTGATTTTTAAGGTGGCGGTTGCTTTGGGTTTTGATGCGCCTCGCGCCTTTACCTTGGTGTCTTTGCGCGGGGCAAACAGCACGGATTTTGGGATTCAAGTTGTAGGACGCATATTGCGGGTGCATCCTCATTTGCAAGCGATGGCGATCAGTAAAACTTTGCCGCCGTTGTTACGGTTTGGTTATGTGTTTCTGGCCGATGCCGAGAACCAGGGCGGCTTGATAGGCGCAGGGGCGAAAATCAATGCCATCACTACAAAGATGTCCGAAATAACGCCTTATACGATGCTCGTTAAAATCGGCAATCAACCGGAAGTGCAAGTTTCTGTTAATGGGCAATTGTCTTTATTGCCGCAACCTTACGCCATTCCGTCGTGGCAACCAGCAGCCGTAGCGGAACGGCAAACTGCTACCAGTTTACTTAGCAAGCCAGGCGATAATTTTTCGCTTTGGGAGGATCTTTTGTTGCCTCAAACTAATCAATTTAATAACCAGTCAACGCCATATCCTGCGATTTTAAAAGGCAATACTCGATTTCCACTACGTGACGGCTTGCCAAATCGTTTTAAAACAGAACGCTTGCCGCTAAGTACCGATGAGTTGGAAAAATGTATCAGCGCACGGATTGATTTGAATGCAAATGTGTTGAATGCTGGTTTACGCAGAAATTTAAGGATCACGAGAACGACGATTGATAATATTTTTGGTCAAGTTGATGCAATTGTCGATAGTGTTCAGGCGCGGTTATCAAATGCTGATATAGCCAGACGCGCACAGCGTGTCCTTTTTGATGCGGAATATTTTGATCCCCTCAATCTGCAAACACGTTTGTTGGAGCGATTGCGTTCTGAATATAATGAACATAGGGGCATGGATTTAAACGATCTGGAATTAGCAAGGGCATTAAACCTGATTCTGGCAACTTATCCATCATTAATACGGAACGCTTGCCGTGAATGTGCCGCCCGTTTTAAGCTGCTTTATGATTCCGGTGAATTGCCAACTTATATTGACGCACCGGACTATATCAACCGATCCCGCCTTAACGTCTACGGTTTGATACCGCAAGACCTTAACGATAACGAACGCCGCTTTGCTGAGTTGTTAGATTCGGATACAAGCAACACGATTGCCTGGTGGCATCGTAACGAACCGCGTAAACCTTGGTCGGTTGGGATTATCATGCCGGATGCTGACCGCTATTTCCCTGATTTTATTGTTGGCATAAATAACCGTCATGCTGGCGATGGTGTTCGGTTGGTGGAAACAAAAGGCAGTCATATTATCAATTCCGATGACACGCTGGAAAAAATCAACGCTGAACATAAATCTTATGGCAAGCCGTTAATGCTAACCAGTCGGGATGATAGTCAATTCTGGATCATGCGTTATATTGATTCAACCCGAAAAATTGAACCGGATCAGGTGTTTAGGGTTGAAAATATTGGGCATTATTGACGTTAAGATATTTTGGTCTACCCTAATTCGGTTTGGTTATTAGTCATTTCCATGACCACCAGACCTGGCTTTTTCAACTGGAAAAATACTACCCGTGAAATACCCGTCGTCATTGTTTACTTCGGTTATTTTGATGGACTGCCGTTTGCTTTCAGCTTGGATTCGCGCCGAACTTTCTTGAATTGCTTGTTCTATCGTTTTATCGCCAATAAGCGATTTAATCAAATTATCCATAAACCACCTCTATTTTTAATATATTCATAAGATTTATTTTTTAATAATTATCAGTTCGCTGATGAATATTTTTGAAGTAACAACACTAATAGTATTCTAAAAGGATCGGAAATAGGTGTAAAAAGTTTTAATCCTAAATTATTCATTTCTTTTGACTTACCTCGGCCTGTTAAAATTCCCTCCCTATTACGATGAATATTTAACACACCTATCGCTGGCTGATCAGATTTTTCTTTGTTACTTAACGGTAATAGTGGGTAAGAAATAAAACTCTTAATGTCTTTACCATCACCATTTGTGAAATATTCTTTTAAATCGTTTTTAACGCTACCGCTAAAATCACACCGTTCATTACACCATTTTAGAAATTCATCCATTGAATGAAAACTTGCATAAATTTTGTGAACAAATGACCAAGGGGCACCCGGTAAGACTTTGTGTTTTGGTTGGTTACCTATACGGACTTCCGATATTACTGGAATTGGAAGTCCGATGCTGTTAATTGAATTATCGACCTGGAAATCTTTTGATTCACTTGTTGTAGAAAATTCTGGAATAAGCTCCAAAATGCCCAGATAATTCTCGATATTACTAAAACCATCAGTAAATTTCAAAATGCCTTCTATCCTCTTTTTTTCTATAGGATTATCTAAAATAATATTTTTATCCTTGTAAATCATAATATTAGCGTGATAACCAATATTTTGTGGATCGCCATCAAATGATTTCACAAGTGCAGCGAGGATTCCCATAACATACCGTACACAATGTGCAATTTCTTTTTTTGTCGCGTCTTCTTTCAACAATGCTGATTGAGAAATTACAAATGCAGATCTATATAATTCTTGAAATTTTTCTAAAAATCCCTCCGGCGGCAAGGTCAAAAGCCTAGTTACTAGTTCTTCTAATTCATCTGATTGTTTTGTTATGTCTTGGGTCGCACTGTTAGTTCTTTTCATTTGCGCCCATTGAACTCCCCAAAAAAGCAACCCAAACCCAAAAACGCAAAACCAAAAACTAGCTGAAATCAGAGTGTCAATAGATAAAACACATTTGTATTCCAGGCAAAATTTCAAAAAGGTTTGCTTTATTGTTTCTGGATAAAGAGAACCAATTACACCTATCATAACGCCAACTACAGAAGTGATCGCGCCTAAAAATGGATTGATGAGATAATTTTCTGCTAAGTCTTTAAATTTCATGATTTTGAAAATAAGTCTTAAAGTGCATCTTGATTACACCTTACTTGGCGCTTTCAGTGGCTCAGAAATGACAACACAATCAAAACATATGTGACGGGGGTTTAAGCCCCTCGCGCATTCATCTCGACTGTTCAGGGGGGGAATGATTCGCTATATCCGGCTCAAAGCTGATTTTGAGCCGTGATCCGGTCGCCTTGGCTATTTTTTCAAGGGTGCGCGTAGTAGGCATGATGTGTCCGCCCTCAAGCCGTGCCACTACGGATTGCGTGGTGTGCATCCGCTCGGCCAGTTCGCCTTGCGTCAATCCAGCCCGTGACCGCGCTTCAATAAGAGCCGCCGCAAGCGCAAACTCGTCTTCCAAGGCATCGTAAGCCTCTTGATAGGTTTTATCCTGCATCCCTTTGTTATGCAGGTCGTTAATCTTGGTCATTTTGAAGCTCTCTTGCTCGTGGCAAAGCGATTTCAATTTCTCGGCAGGGCGTTTTTTCTGTTTTCTTGATGAATACACGCACAATCACCACCCGTTTTTGTTTTGCCGTCACATACAGCGCGTGATATGCCATCTTTACCCTTCATCCGCATTTCCCATAACTGGGCTTCAATGCGCTTTATATGCGGCGCGTGGACGTTTTCAAGGCCAGCCGTCGCGATAAGTTACGCAATACGGGTTAGCCGCGCTCGCATATCGACAGGAAGGGCTTCGATTTCCTTATCCACGGTTGCATTGAGCGTTTCAACTATCCATGTCATAGTAGGAAAATTGGGTAAAAATATAGCATAAATGCTATATTAGCAATCAATTTATTCAAGCTTTGTTAGCTTATCCCGTTAGATTATTTACAGAATTATGATCTTACAAATCTAAGAAGCTGTTTGGAAATTCATCTTTTCGCCCATAAGGTATCAATTTTGATTATGAAATAAATAGTATGAGCACAAAAAACGGAAAAAACGTTACCCGAGTAATTTGAGTGAGGGGGCATGGCG
>NZ_CADCXN010000111.1 GCF_902806695.1 Candidatus Methylobacter favarea
AACCGCCGAAAACCAGCCACTTATCTATTCCCAAGTGCTGGCGGATGCGCTCCATGTCAGCAATTAAATCGTCAGTGGTGTTGTCTTCCAGCTCGCCAAAAGGCACAGATTGGCCGCAGCCGCGCTGATCAAACAGGATAATGCGGTAGCGTTCAGGATTAAAAAATCGCCGGTGATCAGGCTTGGTGCCGGAACACGGCCCGCCATGCAGAAAAATGACCGGAATGCCCTCAGCATTGCCGCTAAGTTCTACATAGACCGAATGTTTACTGGCCGCTTCTTCCAGCGGCGAGCCGGTTCCTCAGCGGCAGTTCGAGATTTTTATGAATATCGTTCGATAAGCCCTTGAGCGGCGATATATAAAGGATTCCGGTTTCATCCGGCAGCGGCGACTCCAGTCCTTCCTGCAGCACCAACTGGTCAATAGCTGCAAGAAATGCAACCAGGGTTTTCCCTGAACCTGTGAAAAAGTGCAGACATCGTTCCCATAATAAGCGTGATCCTCAAGGTAAGGTTTCCTTAGCGATTTACAAGAATACGCCAGGCTTTATAGAGCTTTCATCAAAAGTGCATAAGGTCGAAGCGAATAAGCGCGTGTATTTTTAGGGAAGTTTTAAATTGGCGTAAATATTCGCCGGTCGTATTGACGGTTTTTGAAAAAGCGCTCCACAAGGTGGAGTTAATATACAGCACTACGCATTGTGAAAATAATTTCAAGTAGCGATGCATCATTCATTCAGGCGGGGATAGGAAATTTTAGCCTCCTTCATTGAATGTGTAGGAGACGAGAAGACTCTCCTGGCTCAAATTGAACGGTTTCCCATCTGATTGGCTTGGATTAAATAATAAACTATTGCTTGAAATTAAATTATTAAAAGCTTATAGGCTTCAGTTAGCATGCTGTTTTTAGCGCAGGTTTTGCTACGCATATCAATGGCTTGTTGGTTCATGCCTTGAGACACGACAGGTTCAAAAAAACGCATAGAGGGCCTGAAGCTTTTTTAATAAAGCTTCGGGTTCATCTTTTCGGAGATTCTTTTCAAAATGATAACCTGCCGACCTCCGCACCCTGTCATAAAGCGGTCTCGATTTCTATTTTCGCCATAGTTCTTAACGGCGATGATTTCGCTATCGCTTGGGTCCGCTGAGCTGACGGTTCAATGAGCGGCCGCCAGTTCGCGCCTTTGTTCATCCAGACCGTCCCAGAATGCGGCAACGCCATCGAGCATTTCATTGCCGTAATGAATAAACCCGCCTTCATCCAGTTCCAGCGTGAAATAAAGCTCCTCCAGTTCCTCCTGCGTATGCGCGGCATGCTGTGATTCCAGCTGATCGTGCCAGGTAAAAAAGCCCAAAGGCAGGTTGGAGCCGGTGCTTTCGTTAAAGCCTTTGAAGCCTTTGATCAATTGCCGCCAGAATCCGGCGGCGGCCCAGTTTTCTACCGCATAACTGGCGGCCTGTGAGATTTGGTAGTCATTTCCGCCATAAAGCCGGATGAGTTCATTGCAGAAAAACAGCGTGGCTCCGGTGCCATGTTTTGGCTGGCCTATCTCAGCAAATGAAAGGCCGAGTTTTTTGGCAATGTAATACAGCCATTCAAAATGACCGGCGCCGAAATGAAAGACGCCGCCTTCGATACTGCCTTCCGTCAGTCCGGAAATACCTTCGCCGTTCGATTGCGCGGCCGGCTTGAAGCGGACGCCGATTTCATTGGCGAGTATTTCCTTGGATGCGCGCATGCTTTCCAGCGTCTCGGCATGAATCATCTTGTTCAGCTGGGCAATCAGAAACTGATTGGAAAACACCGAGAATTGGATGATGAAAGCCTTTATTTGCGCTAGGCTCTGGTCGCCTAGTTCAAACCAGGCGGTATACGGATTATCGATAATGACGCGATGTTTGAGCAGTTCGGTATTGATGCGGCGTTGAAATTTGCGGAAACGTTTGGCTTTATTAAGGGAATACCCTCGTTGCCCTTCACTGAGAGCAATCAGCGATGGTGCTGTTAAATATTCAAGATGATGCTTTTGGGCAAAACTGGTTAATAATTTATCCTGCATGATACGCCTCCGTTAAAGGTTGCGAATTTTCCATATTGGACATAAGCAGGTTTGGATAAGTTTCTAAAATTGCGGCTTTGCGTAGAGTTCTTAGCCTAGAGTTCTCAAAAAAATTAAGGGTGCTTTTCCCCTCCTTGTGGTGAATTATTTTTGCTTAAGGGCTTAGTGGCAATCCTGATTAAAGCCCAGATTCCAGATGAGAGACGCAGACAGTGCCGGCAGTTGCGAACGCGGGATCAGGTAAGTCGATAAATCAAACAGATCGGCGAATAGGCGTTTACCGCTGAGGCTTGATTCCAGATAGTCATATCCGCTGGAGCCGCCGGTGCCGATTTTGCTGCCCAGCATCGGCTGCACCATCAGCGCATGGCTGCTGCGCCAATGAGTCAATTGCTCGTCGATATCCATCAAGCTGGTCAATACCCGGAAGGGGAGTTGCAGCAGCGGCTCGTCGCGGTAAAGCTGGATGAAAAGGGCGGCCAATGTGGCTTTATGATTGAATTAAAAGCGTCCCTGTTCCCGGTGTTGTTCATAGAGCCCTTGATCAAACAGGCAGGCAAAGCTCTGCCGGATGGATTCATGTTCGGCAAATTGCCGGTTTTTTCCCTTGTCGCTTAATATCGGGTTTTTTAATAATTTCGGCATCGCTCGCCAGCATTTTTTCAACCGCCCCGCGATAACTGTTCCAGAAACTGAAGTGCTTGAATTCCAAAAACGGCGTGCGGGCCAGCCAGGCATCGACCCGTTCATACAGCGATTTTTGCCCAGCGATTCCTTCCACATAGGCGCTGTCCTTTTTGTTAAAAGTTCGAAACTGAAGTTGCTTGAATGATGAGCCAAACAGAGCCGCAGTTCGATTTCGCGAAACTGTCTGCTTGGAAATCCTGAGGCCGGGATCAGGTAATTACAAAAATCTATAAAGTCCAGCGGCGTCATTGTTTCGAAATTGGCGATTTGATGAGTGATAACTTGATGCCTGCGAATAATGCGGCCAAGACGCACGGCAATGATTTGCAGGCTTTTCTCATCCAGCGGAATAGCTGAAAAAAGTTCCAGTGCCGAAAACAGCTCATGGAGGATTTGTTTAAACCACAGCTCATAAGTCTGATGGGTAATGATAAACAGCATTCCGTCATGCGCTTCCTGCTCATAGTTGCCGCTTGCAGCAAGTTGTGAATTCCGCAGCATGTTCAAGTTCAGGTAATCGCTGCAATAAAGCGGTGTGGAGTTATAGTTCCTGGAGTACAGACCACAGCATTTTACCCGGATCAGTCCTGATGAAGCAGTGAAACTTAATCGGGAACGACTGGGTCCTAATGATCACAGAATAAGACGGAGACAGTGCAATGACTGATGCATCAAATCCGGTCGGAACAGATGGTTTCGAATTCGTCGAATATACCGCGCCGGACACCCGTGAGTTGGAAAGATTATTTACCAGAATGGGTTTTGCCGCCATCGCAAAACACCGCTCCAAGGATGTGGTTCTTTACCGGCAGGGCCAGATCAATTTTATCATCAACCATGAGCCGGCCAGTTTCGCCCAGGCGTTTGCAAAAGTGCATGGGCCTTCCATTTGCGCGTTTGCAATCCGGGTTAAAAATGCCGCCGAGTGTTTCAAGCGCGCCATCAGATTGGGCGCTTTGCCCTACCAGGCGAATGTCGGCCCGATGGAGCTCAACATTCCGGCAATTCAGGGCATAGGCCACAGCCTGATCTATCTGGTAGATCGCTATGGCGAAGACCATTCGATTTATGATGTGGATTTTATACCGCTGGAAGGCGTTAATTTAAAACCTGAAGGTATAGGGCTGACAGCGATAGACCACCTGACCCATAATGTTTACCACGGGGGCATGGACAAATGGGCTGAATTTTACCAGCGACTGTTCGACTTTCATGAAATCCGTTATTTTGATATCCACGGCAAAGCGACCGGCTTGAAATCCCGCGCGATGACCAGTCCTTGCGGTAAAATTCGTATTCCGATCAATGAACCGACCGATCCCAAATCGCAAATTCAGGAATATCTGGAAGCCTATCACGGCGAGGGTATTCAGCATATCGCCCTGGCGACCGATGACATCTACGCCGCGGTGGAACGCTTGCGCGGCAATGGCATCCCCTTTATGGACGTGCCTGATACTTACTATGAGGCAATCGCTGAAAGGGTGCCCGGTCATCATGAGCCATTGGAACGCTTGAGGAAGGACTGCATCCTGATTGACGGCGCTCCTGCGCGCGGCGCAGGTCTCCTGCTGCAGATTTTTACCACTACCGTGATCGGACCCATCTTCTTCGAAATCATTCAGCGCAAAGGCAATGAAGGATTCGGGGAAGGCAATTTTCAGGCGCTCTTTGAAGCTATCGAGCGCGACCAGATCAAAAGAGGAGTCATCTGATGCCCTGGATCAATATACCCAAAGTGGAAGGCAATGCCTCACGGCAGGCGCATACCGATCTTCCGGCCGGCACCTATGAACGGGAATTAGGCAAGGAAGGCTTTTATGGTCCTTCCACCCAAATGTATCACCGCCACCCGCCAACCGGCTGGAAAACGGTGGAGGGCCCGCTGCGGCCTCACGCGTTTGATACCCAAAAACTGGTGTTTTCGGAAGACGACCCGTCAGAAGCCGCTCTGCTGTTCAGCAACGCGAACATACAAATACGCTTAATGAAGCTGGAAAGCGATATGGCTCATCTGGTTCGAAATGCCGACGGAGATGACTTAATCTTCATGCACCAGGGCGCGGGCGATTTGTACTGCGATTACGGCCATTTAAGTTTTAGCGAGGGCGATTATCTTATGTTGCCTCGCGGCACGATGTGGCGCCTGAGCGTGAAGAAATCGGTCAGCGCCTTGCTGATCGAGGCGACCAATGACAGCTATCGGCTGCCCGAAAAAGGGCTGGTCAGCAACCAGGCGATCTTCGATCCGGCGATTCTGGATATTCCGAAGATCGACGAAGTATTTCTCGCACAGCAAAATGAGGTGGAATGGCGCGTCGTGGTTAAAAAAAGGAACCGTCTGAGCACGATCGTCTATCCGTTTAATCCGCTGGACGCCGTAGGCTGGCATGGCACGTTGATGCCGGTGCGCCTTAACTGGCGCGATATCAGGCCGTTGATGAGCCACCGCTATCATGTGCCGCCTTCAGCGCATACGACCTTTGCCACCGGCCGTTTTGTCGTCTGCACATTCGTGCCGCGGCCTTTTGAGTCCGATCCCAAAGCATTGAATGTGCCTTTTTTCCACAGCAATGACGATTATGATGAGCTGATTTTCTACCATGCCGGCCAGTTTTTTTCCCGCGATCATATCTATCCGGGCATGATGACCCTGCATCCTTGCGGCATTGTCCACGGCCCTCATCCGAAGGCCTTGCTGAATGCCGGACAAAAGCGCGGGACGATGACCGATGAGGTAGCGGTGATGATCGACACCCGCGATGCGCTGGAAATCTCCAAACAGGCTGAAGCCATCGAGTGGGCCGGCTATGTGGATTCCTGGAAATGAAGCTCGCCACTCTGAAAACAGCAGACCGCGACGGCAGCGTGGTCGTCGTTAACAGAGAACTGACAAAGGCTAAATTCGTTCCTGATATCGCCTTGACCTTGCAGGAAGCACTGGATAATTGGGCCGGGGCGGAACCCAGGCTGCAACAGGCTTATCAGGCGCTCAACGAAGGCGAGATGGATTTTTTTCCTTTCGATGCCTGCCAGGCGGCGGCGCCGTTGCCCAGGGCCTATCAATGGCTGGACGGCAGCGCCTATCTCAGTCATGTCGAGCGGGTGCGAAAAGCGCGTGGCGCCGATCTGCCGAAGAGCCTGCTCAATGATCCTCTGATGTATCAGGGCGCCTCGGATATCATGCTCGGCGCCTGCGATCCCATCGAAACCGTCAGCGAAGACTGGGGCATCGATTTTGAAGCTGAAGTCGGCGTGATTACCGACGATGTGGAGCTTGGAATATCTTGCGGCGATGCCGCTTCCCATATCAAGCTGATCGTGTTGATCAACGATGTGTCATTGCGCAGACTGATTCCCGATGAACTGGCCAAAGGCTTCGGCTTTCTGCACGGCAAACCTGCCAGCGCCTTTTCGCCGGTCGCTGTGACCCCCGATGAACTCGGTGCAGCCTGGAATCTTTCCAGGCTGCATCTGCCGTTGACGGTGCATTGGAACGGGAAGTTATTTGGCCATGCGAATGCCGGCACGGACATGCAGTTTAATTTTGCCAGATTGATTGCTCATGCCGCGAAGACTCGAAAACTGTCTGCCGGGACTATTATCGGTTCCGGTACGGTCAGCAACTATGACTCAACAACCGGATATTCCTGCATCGTCGAAAAACGCGTCGTTGAGATTGTCGAAACCGGCAAAGCCGTGACCGGATTCATGCATTTCGGCGATCAAGTCCGGATAGAAATGCTGGATGAGCAGGGGCATTCGGTTTTCGGGGCGATTGAACAGGAAGTCAGGCAATGCCGATAGTTTTGTACAGCTATTTCAGAAGTTCTGCCGCGTACCGGGTGCGCATTGCGTTGAACCTGAAAAATATTGACTATGAAATTCGTCCCGTTCACCTGCTCAAACACGGCGGTGAACAATTCAAGGCCGATTTTCTGGCGCTGAATCCGCAGGGCCGCGTGCCCGTGCTGGTGGTGCAAAATACGGTACTGACCCAGTCGTCCGCGATAATCGAATATCTGGAGGAAGCCCATCCATCTCCGCCATTGCTGCCTGCCGATGCCATGGACCGCGCCTGGGTCCGCTCGTTGGCGCAACTGATTGCCTGCGATATTCATCCGCTCAATAATTTGCGGGTGCTGAATTATCTAAAAGACTCACTCAACCATGACCATAAAGAAGCCTGGTATCGCCACTGGATACAGGAAGGTTTTACCGCCCTTGAACAATTGCTGCAGAACAGTGCTTACTCCGGGCAGTATTGTTTCGGCGCTACGCCCGGCCTGGCCGATGCGTTTCTGATACCGCAAGTCTATAATGCCCTGCGTTTTAATTGTGACATGAACAATTTCCCGCTGATCAACGATATTTATCAACATTGCTTGCAGGAGACGGCTTTTTTGAATGCCGCTCCGGAACATCAGCCTGACGCCGAACCGTAAATCCTGTAACGTCAAGGATGGTAGGGCGGGTTAGACGCGCATCACCAACTTTCTTTCCATTGCAACCAGGTTTTTCGCGCGTCTAACTCACTGCCTGATCTCATTACTGCCAAGGAACCGTATTTCGGATTTCAGCCAATTTAGCGACAGCAATAGTCAGTTCTTCCCGGGTAGTGAGAATATCAGGACAAAAGCGCAGCAGTTCTTCCCGTGCGTCACAGATGACGCCGGTTTTCTCAAGCCTTTCAGCAATGAGTTGAGCCTGTGGGTTTGGAAGAGCGATAAAGGCGCCCCGTTCTTTAAGCCGGCCAAGAGAAGGGATGCCGTATTTTTGCAGTAATTCCTCAAGGTGTCTCTGCTGTTTCAGGGAATAAGGGCGCAAACGCTCAACGCCTATGGTCAAAGTAAAGATGAGTCCTGCCCGGGCCTGATAAAAGGGCAGGATGGCCGGCGTTGATTCCAGAAAGCGATTGCCGCCCGCTCCTGCTTCAGGCGCTGGGGCCTTTCAAAAGCAAAGGGATCGGGCTCTGCGAACCAGCCTGAATCGAGCGTGTTCAGGCTGCCGTCCAGGTGGCGGGGGTGCAGATAAAGCCAGCCGGCGCCGGGCCCGCCGCTTAAATATTTGTAACTTCCGCCGCTCGCAAAAACGGTGTCCAGCGCTGCAAGGTCTACCGGTACAATTCCTGCGGCGTGGTAGAGATCAAGCAGCACCTTTGCGCCCCGGGCATGGGCCGCTTTTATCAAATCCGTCAGATCGGATAGAGTTGCCCGGTAGTGAACATGACCATCGAGAGCACGACCAGATCGCTTCCCTCTTTGATTGCATTCAGGAAGTCCTCAATCCGGTAAAGGCGGCCTTTTTCCGGCGCTAAGCGTTTTAACTGAATGCGGCCGCGCCGGCCATAAGTCTTAAGTATGTGATCAATCGAATTGAATTCATCGCTGCTGGTAATGACCCGGACCGGTTGGTCGTAACAATTGAGGACGGTACGCAAGCCCTGGCCTGCGCTGGCGCTGGGAACCACGCAATCAGGGCGAGGCGCATGGATCAGCGTCGCCACCCGCAGGCGGAAGGCAGCCATCTCCTGCAGTCACATACTCCAGGCCCTTTCCCGATCAGTGTACCAATACCCGAGCCCTTCCTTGACATCATTTTCAGTTTGATCCAGCGCTCGGCCGAGTGAAGGATTAGCCAGATAAATCACATCCCTGGAGTATTGCAGGGAACGGGAAAACAAGGGCCGTATATGCCGGATAATGCGTGGTTCAGTTAACTTCCCCGAGCCTAACGCAAGAATGGATGATTCAATGGAATGAGATTTTGTGGGCTTTAAGTTCATTTCGAATGTCGACTAACCCCTAAAAGTGATGCTGTATATCTCAGCAGGCAAGCTTTTATGCCGGGCGGCATTTAAATCAATAAATTTCTCGGTATGCGTACAGGAGAACTTTGCATCTTTACGGTAATGCGAGCATCCCCAGAACTGCCCGGAAGGACCTTTTCTTAAGATCATCTTGCCGCCGCACTTGGGATAAACCGGCTCCACATAATTGCAGCGTTTATTTTCACAAACCCGAAACCGGCCGTTTTCCTTCAAACCGTCGCCGCATCATTGGCAGGCCGATGCGTATGAATGCATAGCGCGGATAGTGGCTGCATCCAAAAAAGCTGCCATGTTGACTATCCCTGAGCGCCATGTAGCCGATTTTACATTCACTACAGACAATATCGGCTACCTTATCCTGGAATTTTTCATCGATAAATTCGCCGCAGAGAATTTCATACTTGTTATTGATGAGTTCGCTGATAAAATGGGAGGCTTTATTGGCATCGCTAACCAGATACACATGATGTTTGGCGTGGGTCGAAGCCACATACAACAAGGGCCGGATTTACTCATCGACAAAACTTGCCCGAAGCTGTTCATCTTCAGCCATTTTGTTGATACCCGGCACTACCCCTTCCACTTGGGTAATAATGTAGTGTAAGGGTCTCGATGAAGTATAATAAATCGAGGAAAGAGGACTTATTGTCCTCAATCCTATCAGCTACGGCAATGCTGTTTGCTAAATGATTTTTGGTTTTCCCCAAGCTCAGAAAGGGGGGCTGGGTTACTTCATATATTCCCTCAAGTACTTAAAAGGAAACGGAATAACGGTGCTTTGCCCGGTACGAACAAAATCTACATTCATCGTTGGGAGTAGTTTCTTGAAAATCAATTTAGATTCATTAACAGCAATTATTTTGCGCAAATAGCATGCATCTTTAAATGAGAACTGGACATTTTCACGACGATCTCCAACACAGTAAAAAGCTTCTCGTTCTGTTTCGCTAAAATATTTGATATTTAAGGTAGCGTCAAAAAGTGTTTCCAGCCTTTCTCTCTGCTTGGGAAAGCTAAGGCGAATAGCATGGTCAAATAAAAGAAAGTCGCGTAAACTTGTAGCCAACTTTGTATTTTTTCCGAGTTGTTCATTCAGCAATATTCTAAATTGGCTTTTCTGCATTTCATCGTTTCCCAATTTCTTTAGGTCGTCAGAAAATAAATTCAGCTTATCGCTGGTAGATTCTTGTGGATTTGCGAATGTATCAACGAGTTTAGCGAGCTCAAAACCAGTGCGTTTGCCAAGCGGGAGTTCTATATCCACCTCTCGAATAATTGCTTCTATTTCCTCAAGTTGTGGCAACGTAATTTCATTTGTACGAAAGATCAGATTAATATCACCATTTTCGGAAGCAACAAGCCCTTCAATAGTCAATCCGGATTTCCGTTCATCCTTTTTAGCTGATTCTAGGTAGTTAATATATTGCTGATATTCGCCAAGATCGAATATGTCAGTTCCATCAAGTTCCCTGAAAGCAAAAGATCCATCTGGCTTTATATCCATAAAGACAAATCATTTGGCTTTTTTATCGCAGGCGGCAAATATCCATACTTTTGTCGCATTTAGTTTAAGCCAATCAAACAGGCTCAATTGTCCTTGAGCGATATCTCTTTTAATAAGTTGTTCCTTGATGAGCGTTTTGACCATGGCTTCATGGATGCCCGAGTTGGAAGCTTCAAAAGTAAGGTGTTGGCGATGATAGTCATCAGTGGAAGGTAAATACTCATCTTTCAAACCATTATCTTCATAATATGCAGCATTATGAATGATGCGGAAATTGAGAGTATTAACTTTATCTTTTTTGCCAATAGTTATCTGCTTTTGGTCAGAAACATAGGGAGCAAGGGCTTTTTTTAAAGTTCTTGTCAGTTCGGCTGATTCGTCATTTCCTATGCAATCAACAATTCTCATCGGTGTACCATCCAACTTGGAAAGGAGCTGACTTGGATTTTTCATGATGGGGTGAGTCAAGCCAAGGCTATGGTCAAAATCTCGTGAAAAGGACTCAACATGCATATATTTTGAAAGCTCATTTTTTATGCTTTTGAAAATACTATGGAATATACCTGCTCGACTAGATTCAAAATTACTGAGGCTATCAAACTCGATAAAGTTTGTATGTAGCCGTCTTCCATTGTTTGCACATTTAATATACGTAAGTTTTGGATCGGAAGTTGAGTCGCTAAATGACAGCCAACGAATTAAACAGTTTCGTCCTGCATGATAATAATATTCAGGCCTTCGTAATAATTTTTTAATATCTTCTTTTCTTGTTACGTTAGCAGTATTAAATTCATGTAATAAACTAATTTTTTTTCGATAAGTACCAACGCTGACATTAAGCAAAAATTCTTTTTCAAATTCAGTTTTAGTTATTGATATTTCGGCAACAGAAATTGAGTCATATAGCTTTTTAGAAAATGAAGGAACAAGCAGCAATGATCCTGTTAAATTTGAAAAATGAAAATTTGAATAGCGTGATTTTGATGCAGCAAGTGAGTTAATTAATATACGCGCAAGAGTCACGCCACATATACTGTTAGCATTTCCTATATATTTTGATTCAGGAAACACTTCTATTACAGATAATGAAGAAAATTCTGGTTTTTTACGAAGGCTATTAAGAAATTCATATATATCTGTAATAGTTGATCTGTAAAACATAGCATAAGCATGTTGTGCAAAGCACACGGCACGAGCCTTACATCCTTCGTCTTCCATTATTATGTCAAGTTCCTTTGCTCCCCACCAACGTTCTTTTTGATTTCTTTCAAGGCGAATAAAAGTAAAGTCCTTCTCGATTTCCGGAATGTTGAAATGGATATTTAATCTATTTGTTCTGATAGTCATCTACAAAATTCCTTCCCAATAAAGTTTATGGCCTCTCCATTAATATCACTATTTTTGCAAAGAAATGGAACTTCAATAATTTTTCCATCCTTTGAGATAATAGGTTTAAATTGCGTATTTTCTGAGGCTAGAATATTGACGATGTAAACTCTTGAAGCCGATGTTTTCTCGATTTTCGATCTTATTTTTTCGATCTGTTCTTTTGCTACGATTCCTATCTGATCGCTCCAGAGCTTAAAATCGACATAAATTCCATCAGCAGTTTTAAAGTCGAACAGCTCGAATTCATGAACGTCTAACTCAAAAAGATTGATTCCTAGTAAATTTTTAAAGATATAGGCTCCGCATACTTCTCCAAGGGCGCCTTTATATATGTTGTTAAAAACAGGCGGAGTCAGCATCAGTACGGATTCAGGGAAACTAATAGCCCATCCGGCGGATTTAAAATGTTCTTTCAAGAGAGGTATTTTCATTAATTCGGTAAGTCGGGCAGCACTCTCGCTGACCTGTCGTCTTCCTCGGTGGGCAGTGAAGAAAATTTCGACATCCCGGTAATCGTTTTCTTCCGCATAAGAATATGAATTAGCAGGGATAGGAAGGCACACGTAAATATTGCGCCATTTATAATCGCATGCATTTTCTCTAGATATGGCAGGTTGTTTTAATGTCTGTTTTCTTAATTTCTGCCATTCCAGAATGCTTTCTTCTGTCCAGGGAGTGTTGATTTGCTTGTTGATATAGGCGGCGGTTCGATTGCTCCTAGAAGCAGCTCTGTTTTGGGCATCCACCCGATCGGCTGAAGCTTGAGTCGTTCTCCCGACGGCATTTGCAAGCGCTGAATATTATCGTACCGGAATCACATCATCGGGAAGGTCAAAACCAGCAAGATGCTTTTTAATGGAGGCATCGGCAAGAATGTGAATGGTTGGCGCTTTCATGTTGGATCGGCATATTCTCCCCACAGCCTGAATTATGACTTTATTTAGGTAACGTGTGTAGGCATCGGTATTATATAAGCTGGTAAAATCTTCAAGCTTGCGTTTAGGCTTTATGCGTCCCACATACCGATGAAAAGCTTCATCAAGTTTGCTTTTAAATGCCTTTGGTGAGATTGCTCCATTTTCTACCAAAAATTCAAGCTGAAATAAATATTTTATAAATTCATTGTCTTTAAAAGTGTCATTGTAAATATTAACTATCAGGTTTGTTGGACGATCAAGATATATGCCATCAATATCCATGTCTGGCCGTGCTGGAAATGAATTTATTTGTATTGGGTCGGCCGTTTCAGGTATAGGAAATTGAAGATTTTGTCCTGCCCCAACTGTTTGATAAGTAGACAAAATAAACTTCCGTTGACCTTTTTGCAATTCGGACAATAGCTTGTTTTTGCACTCCTCATAGTTTTCACTGTTAAGCACGACAATAGAATCTTTTTCGATTCTATAATTTTCTCCAAAAATGCTTTCACCGATCAGATTCGCATATTCCCGGATAATAGCCAAGTCAAATGAAGGTTCCGATTCTTTCGGAAGTTTATTGAACAGGCAAAGAAATACACGAGATGATGGAGTTTCGAGAAAATATTTCCAGACACTAAGAACCCTGAGACAACGGCTGTAAATATGGCTTATTGCATTTTCATCCTTATCGGGAAGTGAACTTCTTAGCTTATTCCATAGAGCAGTAGCTGCTTCTCTATCTCCAATCTATCTCCAAGCTGGACTTCAAGCAGAGCGATTGATTCTTCCCGTGAACCGGAATCTATAAATTTGATTTTAAGCTCAACTTGCTCATATCCTTTTGTGGTTTCCTCAAAATTTATTTTTAACCTTTGCAAATCTTCACCATCAAGGCGAATAAATGATTTTCCGAGCCTTGATTTAAGATATTCAAGATCATAGTTTCCAATATTGGTATAAAGACCCGCAGTTGCTGAAATACCAACCACCAAAGCCTTTGTGCAGATACCTGATAAAAACGATTCCGGTGTCTGACTAAAATTATACATATATATTTTCGATAATGTGTCGTGTTCCTCGCTATCGATTATGTCATGATAGCGGAAACCAGTTTCATAAAAATTCTGCCGCTGAATTGCATAACGATCCTCATGCCCCACATAGGGCATCTCTCCTTCCATTATATTCTTGCAAAGAAACTCAACATCGGTGCCATCTAACCGGAAATGGTTAAGTGTCGTTCGTACGGCCGATTCAAGTGGAAACGCCTCTTGAATGGCATCATGTTCATTCTTAAGGTGCCGGTAATTATCGGCTATGTAGCTGATTCCACGTTGGTAATAAGACAAAAAACCAGAAATTTCGCTTAAGAGGGTACGAATATCAATGCCTCGTACAGTGTTCTCAAAATCAACAGCATTAATCCAATTGGCTCTATTATCATAGTCTTGAATTATTTCAATTCTTTTGTTGTGAGCATCAAGGACATTGTGAAAATGATAATCATAAAAAAGGAAGTTTCGCTTATCGGTAGAAAATTTTTCATGTGATTTACAGGTATGTTGAAGTTTGTACTTTTGAAATATTTGTTCCGTCTTTTCCTTGAATGATTCGATCTGTTCCCTTGGTGAAAGCCATTTTCTGCTCTTATTTTCTTGAATCTGTTTTCTGTATTCTGATTCTTGAAGCAAACTTTCAGGACATTCGTTTTGCATCAGGTGATTATGAATGTTTAAAAAAAGATCAAGAAGATTGATCCGATGCTTCATGCCAGATTCAATAATAATGTTGAGAATGTTTTCTTTAGTTGCATCAAACTCATCAATAAAGATAAGAGAATTATCTGTAATACGCATCTCAAAAAGCCCCCGGACAAAAATTAACCTGAGCCTGAGCGGATTGAAGCCAGGGAAAATGAGTCAGCTGCGTGAGCTGACCGGTATCACGGGTCAGCGCCAGCCAAGCGGTTGC
>NZ_CADCXN010000112.1 GCF_902806695.1 Candidatus Methylobacter favarea
GTCGGGTTCAATAGAAGTATCCCTAAAATGTTTGCCCCTTATCATCTGTTAATTCCGCTCTATTTGGCATTGCTAAGAAAAAGGGCAAAATTCTTAGCTTCGTCGAGTGAAATGTCAACAGAACCTAGTTAAAATTATACTAAAACTATTTGTCAATAACCTGCAACTTCTGCTTCAGGATAATTATTATGCAAGTTTTTTCCTTTTTATTCTCATTCATTCTTACCTATAACATTTATTCTTGGATTTGTTCAAAATTAGAATAAATTTTCAATCAATGGCTTAAAGTTTTTTTTATATAAAAAAGCTGTTACAATCGTTTCATGAATTGGATGCTGTGTAAGAACAGTGATTTTTAATATAAATTAGGGAGAAGTTATGCTTATCTTGACTCGTCGAGTAGGGGAGACTTTAATGATTGGTGATGAAGTTACAGTCACTGTTCTCGGAGTAAAGGGAAATCAGGTTCGCATAGGAGTTAACGCACCCAAAGAAGTTTCTGTTCATAGGGAAGAAATTTACGAAAGAATTAAAAAAGAGCAAGCGGAATCCACGGGCTTAAATGGGTCTGAAGAATAAAACTTTTATAGGAGAGATGGCCGAGAGGCTGAAGGCGCTCCCCTGCTAAGGGAGTATGGGTTTTATAGCCCATCGAGGGTTCGAACCCCTCTCTCTCCGCCAAATATTTGAGAGATTGATCTTTTACGTCAAACAACATTGACAGGAAAAAAATTAAAAAAGATAATAAATAAGGCGCCCGTAGCTCAGTTGGATAGAGTAATCGGCTACGAACCGATCGGTCGGGAGTTCGAATCTCTCCGGGCGCGCCATTTGAAGAACTAGAAAAGTTAAATCCCCTGTAGCTCAGTCGGTAGAGCGGGTGACTGTTAATCACTAGGTCGGCGGTTCGAGCCCGTCCGGGGGAGCCAAGAAAATCAAGGCCTTACGAGAAATCGAAGGCCTTTTTTATTGCCCGCGGGACACTGGCGGGACACTTCGAAATAAATCACTGCAATAAACCGCAATACCAAAGCCGTTTTATTATTTGATAAACGCGCCTGCCACGAGCCTACAAAACCTATAAAACCACCACGCCTAAACTGGCTAAAAAATAGCCAATTCGAGCGGTTTTTATTCTCAACTGTCCCGTGAGTGTCCCATTAATGAATAGCTATTTCTGGAAGCCTTTGTATTAGAGGTGTGCAAGGCATGGAGCAAGTGATTAGGTATCACGTGTTGCTATTTATTGGGGCGTGTTATATACTTTTATCGACACAAAAAAACAGGCTTGCAGGTGTACCACCACCTAACAAGCCCTACCGATTCACTTAACAAGCAGGGTTAAGCAAATGGCTAATCGCATTATATCAAAAGCCGGTTGCTATCCTACAGGAAGCAATCATGGCAAGCATTGAAAAACGCACCGATGGAACCGAAACCGCCTACCGGGTAAAAATCCGGCTGAAAGGCTATCCCACCCAAACTGCTACCTTTGCCCGGCTAACCGATGCCAGGAAATGGGCGCAGCATACCGAAACGGCCATACGAGAAGGCCGACACTTCAAAACGGCTGAAGCGAAAAAGCATACCCTTGCTGATTTGGTGGACAGATATATTAAAGATGTATTGCCCGGCAAGCCTAAGCAATATATCAAGCAGAAGCAGCAGCTTACTTGGTGGAAAGAAAAGCTTGGTTATTGTCTTTTGGCCGATATTACGCCCGCATTAATTGTTAAATTTCGTGATGAACTGGCAAGCGGCGAAACTTATCGGGGGACACCAAGAACACCGGCCACCGTGGTTAGATACATGGCGGCATTGTCTCATGCCTTCACTATTGCCGTGAATGAATGGCAATGGCTGGAAGATTCCCCCATGCGAAAAGTCAAAAAGCCTACGGAATCAAGGGGCCGTGTGCGCTTCCTGGATGATGACGAACGCGAAAGATTGTTACAGGCTTGCAAAGCATCGTCTAACACATGGCTTTATCCCTGTGTGATTCTGGCCTTATCAAGCGGTATGCGGCAGGCTGAATTGCTGGGCTTGAAGTGGCAGAACGTAAACCTTAAGGACGGTTATCTAATCCTGCATGAAACTAAGAACGGCGAACGGCGGCGGGTTCCCTTATCTGGTTTAGCCTTGGAGCTGTTACTCCAACACGCCAAGATTCGGCGGCTTGATACTGATTTACTATGGCCGGGAACCATCCACAAAGACAAGCCTATTGATCTGAGAAAGCCTTTTGAAACGGCACTGAAAACCGCAGGAATCACTGATTTTCACTGGCATGACTTAAGACATTGCACAGCCTCCTATCTTGCCATGAACGGAGCGTCATTGGCCGAAATTGCCGAAGTTTTAGGTCATAAAACACTAGCTATGGTGAAGCGTTACGCCCACTTATCGGATGGGCATGTTAGCAACGTAGTTGCCAGCATGAACCTGAAAATCTTCGGGGGCGGGTGATGGGCGATTTATTGTATGAATCCGAACTATTAAAAGAGCGGCAAAAGGCAATTGCGGAAATCAAGGCAAGCCGGACACTTGCTAAAAAGACAGTGGGTGGAATAGATAGGCCGATGAGCGCCAGGGAGTTATTGAATAATCCAATTGTTGATTTGCTGGCAAGACAAAACCCAAAAGACGACGAGGAAAGGCATTTTCTTTTGCATACATGGCTAAATCCGCTTAAAGACGCTACGACAATTCTAAGCAGCATGTGGAATAAGCTGTGTGAAGGCGAGAATAAAAAGGAAAGGGTGATAACGTCTAGTGACCGCCAGCAGTATGAAGAAGCCCTTTACCTCATAAGCTGCAAGGAAGATGAAATTTACCTACTCTTGAGTGACAGCCCGCCTGTTGAAAATACGGCGCTAGAAACACCAAAAAGCGTAACCGAAGCCGTGAGGGACGATATTGTTTCCCATGCTCCCAAGCTAACTACCTCTGATGGCGCGGGTAGCCAAGCCGATGCTGAAATTACCGATACCAGCCTGATGGAAGGCTCGTTAAAGACGCTCGACAGAACAATGGATGACAGATTGGCTTGCCGGGTTTTGCCTGATGATTTTATTGCCTGGACAAAGGCAAAAGGCTATTCGGTTCCGGCTGAATCGGGAAGAATTGAATCTATCCCGGAAAATGAAGCCGTGGAAAATGATGGCGCGGCTACAGGCATTGAGCAACAGAAAGGGGATCAAAGGCAGGGTGAGCAGCGCAACACCCACGCGCCAAGCCAGCTACATGTTTTTTTTTGGCGGGTGCATCAATCTTTCAGCGGAAAGCGGCCAACGGCTCAAGACGTATGGAATGAAATAAAGAGCAATTACAAGAAGCATGATACCGATGAAATTATTCAAGAAGTGACTGCCCGTAAAATTTTATGGTGTTCCGCGTATGGGAATGAGCAAACATTTAGCCGTGGGACTTTCGACAAAACACTTTCCAATTTAAGAAAAAACCCGCCTATTTTAAAAAAATAGTTACCCTTGAACTTACCGCTAACAGAAATCGTTACCCGGTAACCTTACCGGTAAATCCCGTTGTGAATAATTGCATCCAAGCCGGAATAAAACAAACCGGCGCACCTTGTTTAACTACAAACTGGATTAATTATGAACAGTCAAGCCACCACATACTTTCAAGCACCCCCACTTTCAACCGTCAAACGGTTTTGCCAAAAATACCCAGACTTCCCTTACGGCGGCGTTCGTGACCGGATTTTTAATGCCAACAAAAACGGCTTAGCCAAATCAGGCGCTATTGTTCGAAATGGACGGAAAGTCTTAATAAACGAAGCCAAATGGTTTGCCTGGATCGAAGCTCAAAACCAATCCTAATCATCAATCTACCGTCGTGAGACGGAAGGAATCAAAATGAAAGCAAATCACAATTTATCAACTCAACGTGCCAAAATTTTAAACTGGCTGCAAACTAAGGGCCATTTAACCACCCTTCAATCTCGGCAGGAGATGGACATTATGCATCCGGGTGCGCGGGTGCAGGAGTTGCGGGAACAGGGGTGGAATATTTTCACCCTTCGAGAAAACACAGAGGGCCATCCGAAAGTTGCCAAGTATGTCTTATTGAATAGCACTGTCGAGATGACAGAAGCGGAAACGAAATGAGCCAGAAGCCCACCGCCCGGATTGCGACACCGGGCAGCAGCGATACAAAAAACCAGCAAGTAAATCGTACATCAAACACCGAGAGAACTCAACGTAAACAACTACTTGCGGTATTGCTTATCCACCTGGACGCGGTGCGGAATGATCGCATTGCCAAGGAAGGTGAGCGATGAGCCTTATTGAAAAAGTGCCAAATAAAATTTATCGGGCTAGCACGGTAAAAATCCAAAGACGCAGCCAGGCCAGGCTAGATCAGCTCGATCAACAAATAATTGACGTGCTGAAAGAAGATCATCCGCAGTCGGTTCGGCATGTATTTTACCGCATGACAGATCCCCGACTACTGGAGCCGGTAGAAAAATCCGACAGGGGCTATCGCCATGTTCAGGAGCGATGCGTCAAACTGAGACGATCAGGCCGGATTCCCTATAACTGGATAGCGGATATGTCCAGGCGCGGTTATTTCGTCAGTACGTTTTCAGGAACCGGAGACTTCCTGTCCCGCGTGGCCGGGATGTACCGCGCTGACCTCTGGCAGTCGGCAAGCTTCCGATGCGAGGTCTGGTGTGAAAGTCGAAGCATTGCCTCTGTGATACTGAAAGATTGTAATGAATTGGCGGTTGACCTGTACCCTTGCAGCGGTTTTTCAAGTCTGTCATTCATTCATGAAGCGGCGATGGCGCATAACGCAAGTGAAGACATCCGACCGCTGGTCATTCTCTACATTGGCGACTATGACCCGGCTGGAGTCCTGATTGATGTGGCCTTGGAGCGGGAATTACGGCTGCATTTGGATAACGACATTGATATGCAATTTCAGCGCATTGCAATTAATGAAAATCAAATTGCTGCCTATGACCTGCCCACCAAGCCGAGAAAGGCGACCGATGCCCGATCACAACAAGTTGCTTCGACCGTAGAGGCTGAGGCCATGCCCGCTCATTGTCTCAGGGCATTGCTGCGAGACAGCATTGAAAGTTTACTGCCTGAAAATGCCCTGGCGGTTGCCAAAGTAGCGGAAGAATCCGAACGGAAAGGCTTGCGAGCACTGGCCGGACATTACAGGGATTACGATAATGAAATATAAGGATAAAGAAGGAGTCGGTGCTGAGATAAAATTCAGACTTATCCCGGCCAATGAACTTACCTTCAAGCCTAAGTTAATTGTCTGGACAATCAAAAACCTGATCGAAGCCGAAAGCATCAATCTTATGTTTGGCCCGCCCGCTTCAGGCAAATCACTATTTGCCCTGGACTGGGCCTTTTGCATGGCGGCAGGCTTGGACTGGGAAAGCAGGCAGACCCAACACGCCGGAGCCGTCATTATCGCCGGAGAAGGTCATGCCGGTTATGCACGGCGACTAAAGGCGTTAGAGAAAAAATACAGTATCACGGCCCCGGATAATTTGCTATTGAGCGAGCAATCCGCACAGCTCGACGATAAATCAAGTTGTGATGATATTGTAAAGGCCATCCAGCAATCCGGCATAAATCCGGGCTTGATCGTCATTGACACACTCAATAGAAATTTTGTAGGCGAAGAAAACAGCAGCAAGGATATTGCCGCCTTCATTCAAAACCTGGATCATTTTTTTAAGCCCTTGAAAATGACTACTGTGATCATTCACCATTCAGGTCATGCCGAATCAGGCCGTGGCCGGGGCAGCAGTGCCATACGCGCAGGGATGGACGCGGAATACTCGGTCGCCAAGGACGAAAACGCCATCACCTTGATCTGCACCAAGGCGAAAGACTTTGAGCCGCCGCAGCCGCTTGAATTTACCCTAAAACAGGTGTGTTTAAACTGGGTGGATGACGAGCTAAAGCCTTTAACGAGCGTTTATCTGGAGTGCAACGTCGGTGCGGTAAAGCAGCCGAAGAAAGCCAAGCTGAACGCACGAGAGCGGCAGATATTGGATAGTTTGACTGATGCCTTGAATGAGCATGGCATTGAGCCTACAGACGAAATCAAGGCCAAATTCAGCGGCTTTGGGACGGGGACTTTTGCGAAGGTTGTCGCCGTTGAGCAATGGCGCGAGTTTGCTTACAAGGTTATCCCTAACGATACGGAGCAGCGAAAGGTACTGACCCGAGCCCGGAATAAGTTTTTATCGGCCGGAATAATAACCGAATACGACGGCTATATCTGGCGAATTGATACCGGAACAGCGGGACAAAAACCCTTTGTCAAGGCAGCGGACGAGGCAACCGAAGAAATACCCACGGGACAGGCCGGGACAAAAGCCGAAGAAACGCTACAGGCCACAGATAACGCGGCTTACAGCACAGCGGGACAAGCGGGACAAAGCGGGACAAATGACGAAGTGTCTCGGGGTTTACCGGGACGGGACGGGACACACTTATATATAAGTGTCCCGGCTGTCCCGCCCCCAACACCGGAGGATCAAAGATCAAAAGATCCCGGTCAAGAGAGTGACCCAGACAGCACACTTGATCCTGATTCTCTTCCTGATCAGGATGAGATACCAAGTCACGGTGAAAGCACAGACAGCACACCTGAAACTGATTCACTCTCTGGCTGGGATGATGAATTCATGGCTTGGGCTGATAGTGACGTCGATCCAGATATTGACGAAGGGGAATTCTGATGCTGGCCGCGCTGAAACAGGCAGGCTTTGAGTTTTGGCTGAAGGCTAACGGCAGCGTGGGCGTTAAGCCGGTCAGTAAATTAACGGCTGAGCAGATGGACTATTTACGGCAGCATAAAGCGGCTATTGTGGCAGAGCTGGCGCAAACCGAAATTCAAAGCGTATCTACACTAAGCATTGATCAAGAAAAAGCTATCCGGGCATGGCTATCTGCTATTGGTGAAGTCGATCAGGCCATGATTGCCGAAACCCTGGCCCGCTGCCGGGACGATCCTGACGCGAAGGCATACTTTCTTGGCAGGGCAAAGGAAGCAGTCGAAACCAAGGCCAATGAGTTGCAGGAAAATATCAAGGAAGTGATTGAAGAGCGCAGCGCCATCATGCAGTTTGAGGCCGGACTGCCAAAAGCCGAAGCCGAAAAGGAAGCCAAGTCCGCGATAAAGGTTTATCACTATCGCACGAGCGAAAAGCCGGATGTTGATTTGGTTGTCATCATGCCTAACACCAACCTGGCAGAAGCCGAGTCCAGTCTGAAACGGCGGTTTGGAAGCACATTCATCAGCGTTAATGAATACAGCGCCTGGCGTCAAAAGGAAATGGCTAAGGAGCAACCCTAGCCAAAACACCACCCCGGACATGATTCACTATGACCGGGCCTTCTTTATTAAGAGGAAATGTATGAAAACTCAAAACGAAATTGAAATTACCCGTAACGCCTATCTTGGTTGCCGTAATGCATTAGTGCAGCAGCTTGGGACAGACGCAACAATTGACGACTTCATTGGCATCCTGGCGTTAATGCTTCGTACGATCCTGAGTCAAAACGGGACATTGGGCATGGCAGCGTGCCTGGATAACTGCAATGCATTTAGCGAATTATTGAAGTCGCTGGTTACGGACAGCCAATAGGTGGGGTCAAAACTCTACAGAACTGAATGCCCTTTGCGCGCCCCAAGTCTTTTTTCCTCACATGCAAAATTAGCCAATTAAGGCCCCAAATAATAGAAATCAGCCGAGCCAGTCAGTACGCTAAAATGGCATGAGATAGCATCAATCATCAATCAACAACTAGAGGATATACCGATGGAATTAAACGAAGCACGCGAAAATGTTAAAGCACAAACCGCTATGATTAAAGCTGTTGAATCACGGATAACACAAATTGACGGTGCGGTATCGCAATTCGATGAAGCCCTGGCCGAGGCCGCATTTTTAAATAAAACGCCGATAGACTGGGCTGGGAAAGCCGCAGAACGTCAGGGATTGGCGCTGGAAAGGTCGATCTTGCCTGGCGTCATTGTTCGGCTTAATGAGGAACTCAGGCCACTGCAAAAAGCCGCTGAACATCTGGCTTGGCAGGAAACCGATTTAGCGATAAAGGAGGCGGAGAATAGCATTATCGCAAAAATTAGACAGATGAAGTCGGCAGGTGAAAGCGATCGAACCATACGCAGCGCGTGCCAATTGAATGAGAATGAATACCAACGCTTTGCGGATAGGGCTAGAACATCGTAGATCAACTACAGGATAAATGACTATGACGGCGAAAAAGAAAGCCACGGAAGAAGCCACGGAAGCGCAGGAAAAAACCGGACGGACGAAGGAAGGTAATGCGAAATTTTTAAGCACAGCAGCCGTGAACGCGGCGGTGGTTATCGGCCCCTATGCGAACGACTTGGGAGAGCATGACCTGGGTGAGCTGATAGAGGAACTCAGGTCGAGATTTGAAAAAGTGGGAAACGGCGATTTGTCTCAGTGCGAAAATATGCTGATAGGCCAAGCCGCCGCGCTACAAGCCATTTTCGGGAACCTGGCCCGACGCGCCATTCAGCAGGACAGCCTGACGCAGTTTGATCGGTTTTTAAGCCTGGCATTGAAGGCGCAAAACCAATGCCGATGCACCTTGCAGGCCTTGGCTGAGTTCAAGAACCCGCCGGTTGTGTTCGCCCGGCAAGCCAATTTTGCAGCAAACCAGCAAGTTAACAATGCTGTATCTACTCCCGCCTCGCACGCGCGGGAAACTAAAAACGAGCAAAGCAAACTATTGGAGCAAACGCATGGCGAACGGCTGGACACCGGAACGAAAACAACGGCAATCGGCATTGATACGAAACTGGCAGCCCTGGACTAAGGCCACCGGCCCTGTGTCTATTGAAGGCAAAGCGGTTGTCGCTCGCAATGGCTTTAAGGGCGGGATTAGGCCAATGCTGCGTAACTTGGGGAAGCTGTTGAGGAAGCAGCGCGACTGTATCAATCTCATCCGCTAGCCAGGCTAATTCCTGCGCCGCTACCCTGTTCGCTTTTGAGGTCCGCTAACCAAGCGTAAGACATTGATATGGATAGGTAAACAGGTTTGAAATCGGTATTCTCAATTCCGATTTGCAGCGGCGCAACTGGACGCCCGAACAGCTCAGCGTGTACCGGGGCAAGCAGTATAACGAATTGAAGAAGCCGCAAGGCGGGAATTATGGCAATCAATACACAGTGGCTAGTGGTCAAAATGACCACCAGCCAAAAACCGCCCAAACCCTGGCCGAACAGTACGGTGTGTCCGAGAAAACTATCCGGCGCTCTGGCAAAAATTAGCAGATTAGCAAAATTAGCAGCACCCTTGCGCCTGAAATTGAGCCGCCTCCTCCTCAAGGCTGATGGCTTGGGTATGATATTTTTCGGCATGAGTGGCGTAGGGTATCACCTCATTAGATAGGCGATAAATCGCAAAGTCGCAAAAGTCGCACCGGGTTATTCTGAACATGAGCCGCTACCATGCGGTTTTTCTGTGCCTGTTTCATGGGACACTGGCGGGACACTTGAGAATAAATAACGGCAATAAATAGCAATAGGTAGCAAACAAAGAAACCGGCTAACTTATTGAGTTTATTGTTGTTGTTTGTTGTAAGTTATTGTAAGTTATTGATTTTATGTGACTGTTAATCACTAGGTCGGCGGTTCGAGCCCGTCCGGGGGAGCCAAAAAAATTAAGGCCTTACGAGAAATCGAAGGTCTTTTTTATTGACTGAAATTCAAGAAACAGGGTTTTAGTCGAGATAATGGTCTGGGTTTGTCATCGCGCTGTAAATTAAATAAGTCGCTAGGTCTGGCTATTTAAACCGGTCTATTAGGCGCTGTCATTGCATCCGTATTTAATCAAAATGATACGCTATGATCTATTAAGTTTGTTGCCATTAGATTGGTGAGTAATGACAATGCATTATCCGTTCAGTTGGCCGCTGTCCAAGCTACTATCAACTTTAGGCATTGCTTTCTTTAAATTGCCAAATTTTAAGCGTCGCTACAACGGCTGATATTGTTTTTCGTGAGCATATCTCTTTTGCATGAATGGTTATGGATCGGCCTGCCTGCTGAGCGGATCACCGCCCCTGAGCGCGTGGATCAGGTGATAAATGGCGAAGTCTTTAAGAAATAAGGTGGCCCAACTGGGACCTTCCTTGAGAAGCTTGGCGATAGCCTCATCTGCGATAATCTCTCCGCTCATAAGGTAGCGCAAGTCCCGGATAGCCTTAAGGGGTCAATTACTCGATCAGTTACAGCCTGAGCAAGGCCTGAATTTCTTGAAGCACTGAGGGTATGTTTTCAGCTAATAAAGCTGAACGCTTGATCAGCCCGTGGGTTGAGAATTCTCGACAATGCAATATTCAGTAGCTGTTCCAATTGCCTAAATGGGGCGCAGGCACAAACCTCTTTATCGTTGGCATCCATTATGGTGCCCTGGGATGCTTTATTTCTCACTGATAGGGCATCGCCTAAACATCCTCGCCTGTTTCTATCTAAATTCTCAACTACCAAGTAAGGCTGAGATACATCAAATTGATGACGTTCTCGGCAAATGTGCGTTCGAAGTTCTATCCAGTCTTGAAATAGCCAATTCCCCAACCGTTTGCCCAATACTCAATGAAGAAGTAGCTGCAGGCGAGGGTGCATTGAGTATATTCATAATTCCCTCTTTTTCAACAATTTTGAAGTCATCCAAAAGACCATTCCTATCGCATGCCTGCGCCCTTACACCCGAGCCAGCAGGAATTAAATCTTCTTTTTTAATATCAGGAACTAATTTTTGCAAGGCTTTGGTAAACGCTGATTTAGAATAGGAACGATAGTATTCTCCAACTCCCGTTTTCCAATATTTTAAAGCTATCTTTCTAAACCCCGGCCAACTCAAGCTATTCCATAAATCTCCAAAATCAATATCTGTTTTTTTATAGCCTTCTCGCTTAAAAGCAAAAACAGCATTCGGTCCTGCTTCTACACTCCCTTCAATCATGCGGGTAAAATGAACACCTAAAAAAGGAAAGTTAGGATCGGGAACCGGATAAATTAAGTTTTTAACCAAATACTGTTTCTCAGCTTTTATCATATAATATTCCCCTCTAAAGGGAACAATGCGTATATCCAAATTGGATTCATTGAATTCCGCCACTTTATCGCTATATAAGCCCGCACAATTTATTATTAGACTGGCTTTCACTTCCCCCTTTTCACTTTTGATAACGCCATATTTTCCCTTAAGTTCAATTTTATTTACGTTATAATTAAAAACAAGCGAGCCACCTGTATTTTTAATTTTTTCAGATAATACTTGACAAACTTTTTTGTAAGAAATAATACCTGTCTGGGGAACAAACAGGCCGCTTATTCCACTGCAATTCGGTTCTCTTTCTTTAATCTGTGACTCATCTAAACGAATTATTCCTGTAAGACCGTTTTGTTTACCTCTTTCATACAAGACATCGAGTTGTGGAAGTTCTTCTTTAGAAGTTGCCACCACAATTTTCCCGCAAAGATCATAAGGGATATCATTGTCATCACAAAATTCTAACAACATTTTGTAGCCGTTAATGCAGTTAACGGCTTTTAGACTCCCCGGTTTATAATACAATCCACTATGAATCACCCCGCTGTTATGCCCTGTTTGATGAGCAGCTACATGATTTTCTTTTTCCAGTATGACAAGCTCCAGATTTGGTTTTAAGGTTAAAAGCCTGTAAGCAGTTGCTAAACCTACAATACCTCCCCCGATAATTGCTATATCATATTTTTTTGATATGTTATCTTTTACTTCAATTGGCATATTCCGGAGACATTCAATTTGGTTGAAGGTTTGACGTAAGCAGGAAAAGCTTTAGCAAATATAGCTGTAATAGGGCGACCTGATTTTGATGTGAAAACCTATGAAAAGAAGCGTTAATATAACTCCCTCCTAAAAAATATTATTTTAACAAAATTTAGATATTTCTGAATTTTTGTCCAAACGAATCCGTAACCACTCCTGTTTTTAATAAACTGTAAATTTCCTTGATCCCGTCCGGTACTTTTTTTGTAATTGTAAAACCGAGTTCATTTTTGATCTTATCAAAATTTACCCTATAGTCGCGGGGATCTTCGTTCAGTTCTATATAATGCACTTTTACATTGGGCACTACTTTGCATACTTCTTCAATAAGCATTCCTTTACTATAATTTTCTTCGGTAGTACCTACATTAAAAACATTGGCTCGTACTTTTTCTTCAGGGCTTTCCAAAACCAATACTACTGACCTAGCTAGGTCATCTACATGGCAATAAGGCCGCCAGAATTGTTCCCCCCATATCTCCTGCTCCCCATTAATCGTAGCATTTCTGGTAAATTCGTTTACAGTAAGGTCAAAACGAATACGTGGAGAAAAGCCATATACCGTGCTAAAACGAAGCGCCGTACTACACATTTTTGAATCTTTTCTCTGTTCTAAAATATATTTTTCGAATTTTACTTTCAATTCTGCATACAGCGAAACAGGATTAAGTTCCGATGTTTCCACTACAAAAGAATCCGGGTCGGACATTTTGCCATAATTGCTACAAGTACTAGCAAACACAAACCGTTTTATTCCTGCTTTTTCTGCAGCTTCAAACAAAGCTACACTTCCATCCCAATTAGTTTCATTAGCTTCTTCACTGAATTTTTTACAGGCCGGGTCGCCCACTATAGAAGCTAAATGAGCGATGGCGTCTATTCCGTCCAATGCTTTTTTTACATCATCTGCGTTGCGTATATCACCTTTCATGAATTCGAAACCCGGGTTTAGCATTACATCATATAAAGCATCACCGCCAAATTTTAATGAATCAAATGCCCTCACTGCAAAGCCTTTATTTAACAATAAACGAACCAAAACCGATCCAATATAACCGGCACCACCTGTAACTAATATTTTCATAAAATATAAATTCTTGCGTTGAAAAGGTAGAAAAAAAGATTGTTTAGCAAAAATGCTATTTATCCTGCATATAAACTACGATAAGACTGGCTGGTACATCTTTTACTATAACTGCACCTGCCCAGATTGTTAATTTCCGCCAATTGATACCCCTTGTTTTACGTATACTGCATTGGCTCAAACAGTACAGCTGTTACCATCTTTTACATTACTACATAAAAGTACACTAGAGCCAATATTGAGGGGTTTCAAGCTCGAAGTGTAGCCAGTATTTCCGGAATTAGCAAGTCTGAACCTTTTCCAATACTAGATGAATCAGAAATAAACTGAGTTTCTATTCATTATAAGAGGATAGAAACCCTCATAAATGATGCACAATTTGAATCTCTTAACCCAATCTAAAATTTCTAGAAAGTACCGAAGAGATTAGATTTCAATTTGAGAATAAAGATGCGCTATAGCTGGCCGAGCATAAATTGGCGAAGTTTTGCTATCTGAAACTCAGCAAGACAGATTAAAGGAAAATAAGCCTTTATACCTCAAAAAAACGGGCAATTCGCCTGCCCAAGTAAAACGTTTAATCAGGCAATATGGGAAAGCAGGTCAAGTCTGAATTAATACACTTTGAAATATTTCCCTACAAATCTGTACTAAAACATATAATACGAATCTTATGAAATCTCCGGAGTCTAAGTTGAATAGGGTTGAGTTTCCGGAGAAATGCTATGTCTCACGTCGCCTTAAAGGTATCGGATCGACTCACTGTGGAAGAACTGGATAGTGCCG
>NZ_CADCXN010000113.1 GCF_902806695.1 Candidatus Methylobacter favarea
CGGCACTATCCAGTTCTTCCACAGTGAGTCGATCCGATACCTTTAAGGCGACGTGAGACATAGCATTTCTCCGGAAACTCAACCCTATTCAACTTAGACTCCGGAGATTTCATAAGATTCGTATAATATGTTTGGGTCGCCAGCTTTTTCAGCAAAAACTATACTGAAATCAAGGAGCGGGTAAACGGCTCACTTTTACTTGAACCGTCGGGGCCGTAAGTATTTGCCGATTGCGGCTTGCCTTTTAAAATGTGCAGTGAGCGATCAACGTGGCGTTTTAAAAGTTCTATGCTTGCGCCATTTTGTTCATTCAGGCTTCTACACTTGGTCCAGAGTAATCTCATTTGCGCCCAATTGTCGGCCATTTCACTGACAGCCAAACCCGCTGTTTCGGCTCTTTGAAAATATTCTTCAATATCTTGCTGATTATTAGCCAGCTTTTCTGTGGCCAGTAGTTGGCTCAACTGGGTATTGAACTGCTCCAGTTGCCCAACCAGATGCTTTTTGCTGGCGACGATATTAATAATTGATTCAGCATGCTGCATTGACTTTAAAGCCTCGGCTTCGAGGTTAAGCTGGTCATGAAGCTGTTGCGTTAAATAAAGCCCATTAAGAATGAGCCGCGCTGTTATCGGGCAGGTATTTTCTATTATTGTCATGTACTGTCATCCTGAGCCAATAATTTTTCAAACTGAATTATTTTTTGCGCAATTCGTTCAGCGTTGATGGGATAATTTCCATCAGCAAGCGCCTTTTTTACGGCATTAACCCGGTCAATATCCACTGCCGGCAACGCCGATGATGAGGCAAAAGCCTTTTTTATTTCATGGGCAATGGCAGTAATCGCAACACTGTCATTTTTTTCAGGGCTTTTAATGGGCCCATTTTTGGTATCGCCGGCTTCAGTTTTTGGCTCGGTTTTAATGATGAGCTGACTCTGGGTTCTGCCTGTTATTGATTCGATAGCCATTTGAAATTCCTCAGTATCTTTTATTTGTACATGCGTATCGGCAGGCTGGCAAAAAACTTTAACTGTTATTTAACATTGCTAATTTAACCGAGCTTAATAATTAACAGCAACCAGCCCGGATTCTACGACTGTCGCATTAATAATGCGTCCCGAGTTCTGATTCTTGATCCTGATAGTTTGGCCTTTGGCGCCATCCATTACCGCTATGCCGTTCATGCGGATGGCAAAAGCCGGTTGTATGGCGCTGATAATGACTTTATCTCCTCTTTTAATGAGCTTGGGATCGACAAAATTTCTCAGGCTAAGAATCGTCCCGGCCGGCATTTGGCGAATAGCCTGTTTGTTTTCCACTTGTTGCGCTTCAGTGAAAAAATCATCTCTGAGATTGGAAACATCCCGTTTTTCCAGCGCAAGATGTTGTGAAGTAATAATTTCTCCCCGTTGTACAGGCTTCGATAAGACCAGAACCTGTTGATAGAATTTAATGACGGAAGAAGTGAAAATTGACCATTTCGTTTGTGCCGGGCAGCGTATACCGATCGAATTCCGGCCTGCTTTTATCAAGCCGGTTGTAGTAAATGCTTCCAGCGGTTCAGTACATTCCGGCAGCTTTAATTGGCTGTCAACGGGTATCAGGCTGATTTCATATTCAGCAGAAGTGTTTATCTTTTGCGCGATAAAATTTTTAACAGCCTCACTGATAGATGCGGGTGATTGACTGCGTTGGTCGGCATAGCCTGGAGCAAAAAAAGTCCAGAATAGTATCAGCATGATAAATATATTTTTAATCATCGGAAATGCCCGGTTAATGACTCTTCCAAAACTAATAAGCATTATTAATGCCAGGCAAACTTACGCTAATTACCTTAAGCGACAGGCAAAAGTTGGATCCTGGCGGTTGGTTGTGGCAATTAATTGACGCATCGTTCGCTTTGTTTTGACGTTTTAATCATTGATAAACGAATTAACGGCCATTTTTTGCCGAATTATTCCTTTTACCTGAAAACCGTGCCTGCTTGTTTTCGGATTAATGCCATTTTTTATATATTATCTTATTGATATTTAAAATCTTACAATCAACTGGTATGTGCTGTGCTTTATTTTTAACAGACTACTTTGAGGTAACTATTATGGCAATTAATTTTGACAATGCACTTGGCGTTCACCCTCAGGCGCTCGCTTTGCGGGAACGGCGCAGTGAGGTGCTTGCGGCTAATTTAGCCAATGCAGATACGCCGAACTACAAAGCCCGTGATCTGGATTTTAAGTCTGTGCTAAAACAAACCACGTCGGCTGAAAAAACTATGGAGCGTAGGCAAGCCGGACATTTTGCTCCCCCGCAGCAATTATTGGGCGCACAACTTATGTACCGTAATCCCAACCAGGTTTCCCTGGACGGAAACACGGTTGAGTCTCATGTTGAACAGGCTAAGTATGCCGAGAATGCGGTGCAGTATCAGGCCAGTTTGCAGTTCATCAGTAACAAATTCTCCGGGCTGATGATGGCCTTAAGAGGGCAATAGCCATGTCCGCTTTTAACATATTTGATATTGCCGGCAGCGGCATGAATGCCCAGTCGGTAAGGCTTAATCTGGTTGCCAGCAATATTTCCAATGCCAACAGCGTCAGCAGCAGCCTGGGTCAGGTTTATAAATCCAGACAGCCGGTATTCGCAGCAGCATTAAGAAATGTCATGGATAAACAGGATGCCGCGGGCAAGGTGAAGGTATTAGGTGTGGTGGAGAGTCAGGCGCCCGCGGTCAGGGAATATGCCCCTAACCATCCGATGGCCGATAAGGACGGTTATATCTTCAAACCCAATGTCAATACGGTTGAAGAAATGGCCAATATGATGTCGGCATCCCGTTCTTACCAGGATAATGTCGAAGTGTTGAATACGGCAAAACAAATGCTTCTGCAAACGTTGAAAATGGGCCAGTAAGGAGATGAAAAAATGAGCAGCATAAATCCCTACAGCGGTTTGGGCGTGGCAATTCTTGATACTGCGACTGCAGCCGAAACTAAAAAAAAGGCCCTGGGCCAGGATGAATTTTTGAAGTTAATGACCACCCAGATGACGCATCAGGATCCGACCAAACCTATGCAAAATGGCGAGTTCCTATCGCAAATGGCGCAGTTTGGAACAGTGTCCGGCATTCAGGATTTACAGCAATTATTCAAGGATTTTTCTGCCTCGATCAGCTCGGACCAGGCGCTGCAAGCGGCCAGTCTGGTGGGCCGGTATGTTTCAGCTCCCTCCGATGAAGGTCTGCTGGCGGCCGGTGGAGAAATTAAAGGCAAAATTGAACTGCCTTCCAGTTCTCCGAATGTCAGCGTAAAAATTCTCGATGCGACTGGCGATATTGTAAAAATTATCCCGCTGGGCGGCCATTCAGCAGGATCAGTGCCTTTTACCTGGGATGGCGTGAATGCAAATGGAGTTCCTGCTTCTCCCGGTGTTTACAAGGTCCAGGCGGAAGCCGGCGTGGATGGCGTCAATACGGCGTTAAAGCCGGAGATTGAGTCTCAGGTAGAGAGCGTCTCCATGGGCAATGGCACGAATGGCGTACAGGTTAATTTAAAGGGCCTGGGCGCGGTCAGTTTCAATCAAATAAAACAGATTCTGTAAGTCAGGAGACAGGCAATGAGTTTTACCACAGCATTAAGCGGATTGAATGCCGCGTCAAATAATTTATCCGTAACCGGCAATAATATTGCCAATGCCAACACAACGGGTTTTAAAAAGTCGCGCTCCGAATTTGCTGATGTTTATGCGAGCAGTCTTGGCGGTGTGAATAAAACTCAGCCGGGCGCCGGCGTCAGAGTCACTGAAGTCGCGCAGCAGTTTAATCAGGGCAATCTGGACTTTACTGAAAACAGTCTGGATATGGCGATCAGCGGCGAAGGCTTTTTCACTCTGGCCAATGATCCAGCTGATCTTAAATCGCTTGTTTATAGCCGTTCCGGCGCCTTCAGGGTTAACAAGGATGGTCTTGTGACCAATACCCAGGGGCAGGCTTTGCTGGCCTATTCCCCAAACGGTACAGCGGTTAGTGATGGCTTTAGTCAGGGAGTTTTGAAAACAGTGTCGCTAAATACAGGCGCAGGCCTGCCGGTTTCGACGAAGAATGTTGAATTACAGGTTAACCTGGATAGTAACAATACTGTCCCGGTTACTGCTACCTTTGATCCACTGGATTCAACTTCCTATAACCAGCAGTCATCGGTATCGATTTATGATTCCCTGGGTGAATCGCATACCTTAACGACTTATTTTGTAGCGGGGCCCGTGACAGGCGGTGCCACAAGAGATTGGAAAGCATATCATTACATTACCGATGACCCGGCAATTCCCGTATCGATAGATACCGGCGGCATACCGGCAACCTTGACTTTCGATTCAACCGGAAAATTAACAGCTCCTGCCAATGGGCAGGTTCCTTTAGCCCCTTATTCGACCGGAACGTCGGCAGCAGATATTACCGCCAGGATGAACTATTCGGGTTCCACGCAATTATCCGCGCCCTTTAGCGTGGATGCGTTAACGCAGGACGGATTAGCGGCCGGTAAATTAACAGGCATCTCTATTGATGATGAAGGAGTTATTTTTGCCCGTTTCAGCAATGGCGGCGCAACCCCGTTAGGCAAGGTGGCTATGACCCGGTTTCCCAATCCTCAGGGTCTGTCAAAACTGGGCGATACCAACTGGGCGCAAAGCGCCAATTCAGGGGAACCTATTCCCGGTGAAGCCGGCACCGGCAATTTCGGACTGATTCAGTCCGGGGCGCTGGAGCAGTCCAATGTCGATCTGTCGGCGCAGCTGGTCAATCTTATTGTTGCCCAGCAGGCTTATCAGGCCAACTCGCAAACAATCTCGACTGAAAACAGCATCGTCCAGACAATTTTGAATATTCGTTAAACCTTTAAGTAGGAAGCAGTCATGGATCGAAGTTTATATATAGCAATGAGCGGGGCCAAACAAACCCTGTTGGCGCAAACGGCAAACGCCAATAATCTGGCGAATTCACAGACTACCGGCTTCAAGTCGGATTTGGAGCAATTTCGCAGTATGCCCGTATTCGGTTCGGGTTTTCCTAGCCGGGTCTATGCCATGACCGAACGGCCGGGAACTGATTTTTCTCCCGGTGCCATACAGACAACAGGACGTGAACTGGATGTCGCCATTAATGGCGAGGGCTGGTTTGCGGTTCAGGGTGCGGATGGCAGTGAAGCCTATACCCGAGCCGGTGATCTGCGCGTTACTCCGGAAGGGCTATTGCAGACCAGCGCAGGATTGCCGATGCTGGGCCAGAATGGGCCTGCGTCCATTCCGCCGGCTCAAAAGCTGACAATAGGCGAAGACGGCACAATCAGCATTATTCCCCTGGGCTCCAATGCAACGACCCTGGCAGTGGTTGACCGGATTAAAATGGTTAAGCCTGCGATGGATAATCTGGAAAAGCATGAGGACGGCTTGCTGCATCTCAAGGATGGAAAACCGCTGGCAGCCAGTGCCGGGGTCAGTTTGGTATCAGGGGCCTTGGAAGCCAGTAATGTCAATGCCATCCAGTCCCTGGTGGAAATGATAGAACTGGCAAGAAATTTTGAGTTGCAAACCAGGGTAATGAAGACTACAGATGAAAATTCCGGCGTTAGTTCCAGGTTAATGCAGATGGCATAAACCCTGGGCTCAATATCTAGTGTAAGTCAATATCTTGTCAAAATCAGGAGTTTATCATGACAGAACGAGCATTATGGGTAGCTAAAACCGGTCTGGATGCCCAGCAAACCCGCATGGCCGTTATTGCCAATAATCTGGCTAACGTAAATACCACCGGCTTCAAGAAATCCAGAGCCATATTCGAAGACCTGGTTTACCAGAATATACGGCAGGTGGGGGCGCAGTCCACGCAAAATACCCAATTACCGACGGGGCTGCAGCTAGGAACGGGTGTTAGAACGGTTGCGACAGAGAAGCTGCATACCCAGGGAAATATTCAGCAAACGGAAAATTCCCTGGATATCGCTATCAACGGACGCGGCTTCCTGCAAATTCTTATGCCTAACGGCGATATAAACTATACCCGCGATGGTTCACTAAAACTGGATTCCACGGGCCAGCTTGTCACTTCAGGCGGCTTGACTCTGGAGCCTTCGCTTACGGTGCCTGAGGATGCCATCAGCGTCACGATTGGCCGTGACGGGACAGTCTCTGTCTTGCAGCCTGGCAATGCTGCGCCCGTTGAAGTCGGGCAAATTCAGACCGCTGATTTTATTAATCCGACCGGCCTTGAGCCGATTGGCGAGAACCTGTTTCGGGAATCCGTTTCCAGCGGGCCGCCGATTTTGGGCACGCCGGGTGAACAGGAATACGGGCCTTTGCTGCAGGGATCTCTTGAAACCTCAAATGTAAATGTGGTGGAAGAATTGGTCAACATGATTGAAACGCAGCGGGCTTATGAGATGAACTCGAAAGCGATTTCAACGACTGACCAGATGTTGTCCTTTGTGACGCAGCAATTATAAATCGAGGTGAGGGCATGATTGCTTATAAACCGGCTTTTCTGCTTATAGTCGGACTATTACTCGAAGCGTGTACGCCATTGCCGCAAAGAGATCCAGCCTTTGCCCCGGTTGCGCCGGCGGATTTAAGGGCGCCTGCGCAAAATTCCGGGGCCATCTATCAAGCCGGATACGATATGCGCCTGTTTGAGGATCATACGGCAAGAAGAGTCGGCGATGTTTTGACCATCAAGCTGCAAGAGCTAACTCAGGCGAAAAAGAAAGACGATCTTAATGCTAATAAAGATAACAGTTTGTCCATAACAGCGCCTACTATATTAGGCATGACTGCATCGGCTTTATTAGGTAATGACATTGAAACCAGTATGAAGTCAGCAAAACAATTTAAAGGAACCGGGGGGGCAGATCAGAGCAATAGCCTGATCGGGGATATTTCTGTCACGGTAGTTGAGCTTTTGCCAAATGGCAATTTAAAAGTGCGCGGCGAGAAGCGCGTTACCCTGAATCAGGGCGATGAGTACATCAGGTTATCGGGAATAGTCCGCCCTGTCGATATCGATGTGTCCAACACTATTTCTTCAGATAATGTCGCCGATGCGACGATTATGTATACAGGCAATGGCGCAATGGCTGACGCCAGCAAGATGGGCTGGCTTTCAAGGATTCTTTTTAGTCCCTGGTTTCCCTTCTGAGTCATAACTATGAACAATGCCTACAAGCCTTTTATTTGTCTGCTACTGGTTATTGCCTGCGATAATCCGGTTTATGCCGAACGCATCAAGGATATTGCCACCATTGAAGGTGTGCGCACTAATCAGCTGGTGGGATACGGGCTGGTGGTCGGGCTGGCTAATAAATCCGGCGATAAAACCACGACATTTGCCGGACAAAGTTTGCGCAGCATGCTGGCGCGCCTTGGGCTTAGATTGCCGCCCGGTTTTGATCCGAAAGCAAAGAATATAGCGGCAGCGGCTATTTATGCAGAATTACCGCCCTTTGCCAAGCCGGGGCAGCAAATTGATGTTACGGTCTCTTCGCTTGGCGATGCAAAAAGTTTGCGCGGCGGCGTGTTATTAATGAGCCCGCTGAAAGGCGCCGATGGGCAGGTATACGCTATCGCTCAGGGTAATCTGGTGGTCGGCGGCTTGAGCGCATCAGGGCAGGATGGGTCGAATATTACCATTAACAATCCCAATGTCGGCCGCATTGCCAACGGGGCTACGATTGAGCGCGTCGTCAATATGCCCTTTGCCGATGGCAATGCCTTGATTTTTAATCTGCACAATTCGGATTTTACTACCGCGAGCCGCATGGCGGAAGCCATTAACCGGGTATTGGGTCCCAATACTGCAAAGCCGATCGACGCCACTTCGGTAAGGGTTAATGCGCCGCTGGATTCAGGACAAAAAGTAACCTTCGCTTCAATGATTGAAAATATGATGGTTGCTCCCGATGATGCGCCGGCGCGTATTATTATTAATTCCCGCACCGGAACGGTTGTTATCAACAGCAAAGTCCGGGTGCAGCCTGCCGCGGTTTCTCACGGGAGTTTGACCGTTACTATCAGTGAAAATCCGCAGGTCAGCCAGCCGAATGCATTTTCCAATGGCCAAACCGTGGTGACGCCGCAGTCGCAAGTAAAGATCGAAGAAGAAAAAAACCGCATGTTTTTGTTTAATCCCGGCGTTTCACTGGATGAAATTGTCCGCGCCGTAAATAATGTGGGCGCCGCGCCCAGCGATCTCGTCGCTATTCTTGAAGCCCTTAAAGCGGCGGGCGCACTGCGCGCCGAATTAATTGTGATCTAGTCGGAGATTATTATGTTACCTGGGAGATGGTCATGCTAGGCGTGCAAAATGCCGATGTTTATACCGATTTTAATGGCTTGTCCAAGTTAAAAAGCGAGGCCAGGAAACAGTCGCCAGAGGCAGTGAAGGAAGTAGCCAGGCAATTTGAAGCCATCTTTCTGAGTAATGTGCTTAAAGGCATGCGCGAGGCTAAACTGGCTGACGGTCTTATGGATAACGACCAAAGCAAGTTTTACAGCGAGATGTATGATCAGCAGTTGGCCATGCATCTCTCAGGATCGCCGGGCCTGGGTCTTGCCGACTTGATCGTCAAGCAGCTTGGCCGTGACCAGCCTGAGAATGAGAAGTCTGCCAATGAGAAAAACCAGAAGCTGGAGCTTGAAGATTATTTGAACAGATCGGCCGGCACGCCAAAAGTTATTTCAGCGCAGCGCAGTGGGATCGACAAGCAAGTAGACAATGCGGCTGATAATCAGAGCAAGAGCCCGGTTGAGGAAATTTTTAATACTCCTCTAAAGAATGAATCTGCCCTGCCGATAGAATCAGCAGGACAGTTTATTAATCAGTTGCAGCCGTATGCCGAACAGGCGGCCAAGCAATTGGGAGTGGAGCCCAGGGTGATATTGGCGCAAGCGGCGCTGGAAACGGGTTGGGGCCGTGCATTAATAAAAAACAGCAATGGCGGCAGCAGTTTCAATTTGTTTAATATTAAAGCCGATAAAGACTGGCACGGCAAACAGGTTCAGGTAACTGCGCTGGAATTGGATCAAGGCATTGCCAAACAGGTTAACTCGGGATTCAGATCCTATGATTCATTTCAGGAAAGTTTTCAGGATTATGTGGATTTTATAAAAAGCAATCCCCGTTATGGCGAGGCATTAAAACAGGCGGGTAACGCAAATCACTATATGCAGGCATTACAACAGGCAGGCTATGCGACAGATCCGCACTACGCCGACAAGGTCATGGGTATTTATCAAGGCAATGCGCTCGCAGGTTTTAAGCCTGATACTGTCATTGCCATGAATCCATGATTATCAATAAGCCGGTACAATCATCAGAATTAGGACGCTAACATGGTAGGCATTTTAGCTACATCATTATCCGGACTTACGGCAGCTCAGCATGCCTTGGAGACGACCAGCCATAATATTGCCAATGTCAACACCGAAGGCTACAGCCGGCAGCGGGTTGAGCTTGGCACCAGGCCGGCGGAATTTACCGGTGCCGGCTATATCGGCCAGGGCGTCAATGTAAATACGGTTGCCCGCAGCTATGACCGGTTTATTACTAATCAGCTGACTTCCAGCACTTCCGCATTTTCTGAATCAGATGCATTTCATGCGCTGGCGTCCCGCGTCGATAACATTGTATCCAATGAAGCGACCGGTTTGTCTCCGGCTTTAAAGTCGTTTTTTAATTCTGTGAATGAAGTCGCCAATGATCCCTCGTCCATACCTGCCCGGCAAGTACTGGTTTCTGAAGCTGAATCCGTGACGCAGCAATTTACTACCCTGTCATCCCAATTTAGGGATTTGCGTCATCAGACTAACAATCAGTTGCAGGGAACAGTTAATGATATAAACTCATTTGCACAAAGCATTGCTTCGCTGAATGCGAAAATTGTTCTGGATTCAAACCGCGCATCGCATGAACAGTTACCTAATGATCTGTTAGACCAACGCGATGCCCTGGTAGCAAAACTTGCAGAAAAAGTAAGTGTTTCCACCGTTGCGCAACAGGATGGATCGTTGACTGTGTTTATCGGCAGCGGGCAATCGCTGGTATTGGGCGCGACAACAGCTACTGTGTCTTTGACAGAATCAAGTACTGACCCTTCTCATAAAAACATTCTGGTAGCCGGGCAGGATATAAGCCGGAATATTACCGGCGGTGAACTGGCCGGCGCTCTTAAATTTCGCGATGAAGTACTGGACCCGGCTCAGCAGCAGCTCGGTTTGCTGTCAGCGGGATTTGCTGTTGAATTTAATAAGCTGCATGAGACGGGATTCGATTTAAACGGAGCTGCCGGAAAAAAATTATTTGGTTTCGGAACGCCGGCGCTGACTGTGCCAATAACACCGGATCCGACTAATTCAACGGGCAGTTCAGTTACAGCCGTTTATGACCCCGGCACTGCAAGCCAACTTTATCCAAGCGATTATATGCTGAGTTATGACGGCAGCAATTATTCCTTAAAAAGGCTGAGCGATAATACGACAAGCACTTTTGCAGGTCCGGCCGCAACTATAAACGGGCCTGGATTCATTTTGTCAACCTCGGGAGTTTCTGCTAACGACAGTTTTTTAATCAGACCGACATTTGATGCGGCCCAAAAAATAACTTCCCTGATTACTGATCCGGATGAAATTGCGGCAGCCGGAACCGGTGCGCCAGGAGCTCCTGTACCTGGAGATAATGCTGTAGCATTAAGCCTGGCCGGCCTTGAAAATGCCCCTGTTTTGCTGGGTGGAAAAGCCACTTTCAGCGATGCCTATGGCCAACTCGCAGCAAAAGTCGGTACAGTAACGCATGCAGCAGATATCAGCCGGTCAGCCCAGGAAGCATTATTCAATCAGGCAAAACAATCCAGGGAAAATCTGGCAGGCGTCAATCTGGATGAAGAAGCTGCCAATCTGATTAAATTTCAAAATTCCTATCAGGCTTCGGCTAAAGCGATTGCCGTCGCCAGTTCTTTATTTGATACGTTAATCGGGGCTATCCGGGGGTAAGGACTATTATGCGGATTTCAACTTCATGGGCTCAGCAATTGGGTGTTAATTCGCTTCTTGATCAGCAATCAAAGGTCAGCGAATTGCAGATGCAGCTGTCTGCTCAAGAAAAGATTCTGAAACCTTCCGATGATCCGGCGGCTGCGGCTCGAATTATTGATCTTGACCAGGGCATAAAACAGACGGAGCAGTACCAAAGCAATATCAATGCCGCACGGCAGCGGCTTTCCCTGGAAGACGGCATATTGCAGGATGCGGTTAATGTTCTGCAGAGAGTGAAAGAGCTAGGTATTCAAGGATTAAATGATACCAATTCGCCAAGCGACCGGACTGCCATCGCCGTGGAGCTCGAAGGTCTCAGCGACCATTTAGCCGGTCTTGCCAATACCAGAAATGCAAATGGTGAATATCTGTTTTCGGGGTTTAAAAGTGATACTCAGCCATTCAGTAAAGACACGGACACGCCCCCGCTCCATGTTGGCGCCTATATTTATTCAGGAGATTCAAATCAGCGCAATATTCAAATAGGCACAGACAGGCAAATTTCCGACGGCGATTACGGTATTAATGTTTTCGGGGCTCCTACCGGTCCGCTACCCGCAACAGTGCCGGCCCCCGGATCTATAACCAATATTTTTGAAGCCATTGGTAAACTGGCTGCCGATTTGAGGAGTAATGCGCCGGACTCTGCATCTCTGGATGATATTTCTTCAAGTCTGGATAGAATGTTGACTACACAATCATCAGTTGGAGTCAGGCTGAATGCACTGGATAGACAGGAAGATCTGAATTCTGCTTCCGTGCTGGAGCTTAAAACAGTTTTATCGCAAACAGAGGATCTGGATTTTACCGAGGCTATCAGCAAATTTAATCTGCAGACGGTATCATTACAGGCTGCGCAGCAGGCTTTCAGCCGCGTACAAAATTTATCATTGTTTAATTATCTTTAAGGCCGTATTTTTTACTGAAGCCATATATAAGATATGGTCTGCTCCTGCTCCAGTTTCCGCATCGAATCATCGGTGTTTAATTTCAATCAGAGTACCAACCGCTCACCCACAGTTTTAAAAGCTAGTAGTCTGAGAAGTTGACCCGGCATTATTTAGTCGCTTTCCGGGTATAAAGCGTCAAGGATAACAGCGGATAACTTGGGTATTCCGGGTGCTGCAATTGTGATACGGTTCGCCATCGAATGAATAGTTGAGGGACTCAATGAAGCCACCTGTCTTTGTTGCGATAGCGTTCGGCATAAAACCTGGTCCGGATGGTACGCAAAACGATTTGAACGTGATCTGTAACGATCCGGTCAAATCCGCTTGACCTGCTGGCGGACTGAACGTATTTCGCTCTGACGAGAAGCAGCAGGCGGGCAATATTAAAAGGGCCATGTTTCGTTAACTGTTAATTGCCGACCTGATCGGACTCGCCGAGATGCACATTAAGGTCGGGAATGCACTGTTCAAGACAGAACGCATTAATTTTGCCTTGGAACAACTGGAGATAGGTCTTGCCATCGAGCCCAATAATTTAACCGGCTTGCGAGAATAAGGCAAGTGCCTGCAACAACTCTCGTTGCCTTGAAAACCATACATTACTCTTGAGTGAAAGAGACTCCATTATCAAGATACATTAGCACGATATTCTAACAATGCGAAAATCGGGGCATTATTGAGCCATGTGGATAAGGATGATTGATAGCTTCATGGCGAAGTAAGGACAGTACAGCCGCACAAATGCGCGTCGAGGCCGCTGCGAACAAACCTTATTGTGAGATCCGATTAAAAGCTCTAGCGTATCTGCGCAATCCCGGCCGATATTGCCGCAGAAAAAATCGCTGAAACTCTGTCTGTTCCAGTTCAGCCAAGCGAAACCTAGAGCAATGATCCGTCGCCTATGATCAAGAGAATTGTTAAATTGTAAAGCTTTAGTTGTCACCGATGTGCCCAGCCCTGCCTTGTCCTTATTCAGAAGCTCTGCGGCTGAAGGTCACCAATGCCCTCGACAGCGGCAACACGACACGCCAAGTCAGCCTTGTATCACGTCAGCTTGTCTTTTGTCTCCACCGTGCCACGTGTTGCCGGCACACCGGCCCTGTTCACAGCCGACAGATCGGCCGTTACAGGCGAGCCTTGCTTTATAAGGCCGAGCTAACCGCAACCAAGGGAGCGCAAGTCCAGGATAGCAAAGCTCAAGGCTAGGTGACGTAAGGCCGCTGAGCGGACCTATGACAAGCTCTGGATAACGGGGTCAATTACTCGATCAGTTTCAGCCTGAGCAAGGCCTGAATTTCTTGAAGCACTGAGGGTATGGGGGTTTCAACTAATAAACAAGTGCGCTAGTGTGACACCAGTTCAACCTCCTCATTTACCTCACCGGGAGACTACCACAACAATCCCTGAATACCTTCTGATAAAACCTCTGGTTTTCTTCGGTCAAGCTAAAAGATTATAGTAGACGTTACTAATCATTCGAGATAACGTTATCGGGGAACCGATGAAAAGATCATAAAACCCATTTGAGGGAACTGAAGGGAAAGAGTCAAGCGTGAACCTATAAAAAACCAGCATGCCACAGCGCAGAATAAGGCAAAAGTGCTATGAGCGGAATTCAAGCTTTAGCACACCTGATTTGCGGCTTTAACAGGGCCAGCGGAGATGAATTAGATTGGAGAGGGATTGGGCTTTGACAAGCGCAAAGTCATTCCATAGGGCAACTGTAAATCTCCCGGCAGATGTAAAGATAACAGCTTGGCGTTTATTGGCTATTTCCATAAAACCCTGAGCCAGCCTTAAAGGATCTGACCATGCTAAGGTTAGGGGCATTTATCCGATTAGTACGGGGAATTAATTTAGGGTTTAAGGTACTACAGTCTGTTGCCAAATTAAATCAACTGACGAGGCTATTTCGAATTTGCATAACTAAATTACTGCATAATAGAAGTGTTAAACAGTTTATTACAACGCAAAGAGAGGAACAATGATACCGATTAGAGATACCGCGCCGTGTAATTCAATACCTTTGGTAACCTGGAGTTTGATCGCAATTTGCATCATTGTTTTTGTTGCCATGCAGTTAATGCCCCTTCAATCAAGTTACCGGATAGTGAATCTTTATGGAATGGTTCCGGTACGATACTCCAACCCGCAATGGGCTATTAGCTCAGGCCTGCCCTTCGATTATTATTTATCATTTTTGACCAGTTTGTTTCTGCATGGAAACTGGCTGCATCTGATTATTAATATGTGGTTTTTGTGGATTTTCGCCGACAGTGTGGAAGATAGAATGGGACATTTACGATTTTTGATCTTTTATTTGATGTGCGGCTTGCTGGCTACTATTCTCCAGTGGTATTTTGATCCCACTCTCGCCATACCGGTTGTGGGCGCATCCGGTGCTATTGCCGGAGTTCTGGCCGCCTATTTTTTTCTATATCCGCTTGAGCGGGTGGTAGTCTGGGTGCCCATATTGTTTTTACCTGTCTTGATTCACGTTCCTGCCATTGCTTTTCTGGGTTTGTGGATCATTATTCAATTACATAATGCAACAACCTCGCTGCTTTTTGAAGGCGTTACTGTTGATGTCGCCTGGTGGGCTCATTTGGGCGGCTTTATTGCCGGTTCTGTTTTGTACCGGTTATTTCTTCGAAAAGATCCGCTTAAGAAAAATGAATTAATTTAGCCTTTTTTAAGGTATAATTCAAAATATCAAAGAGTCTTGCTTCTGGCGATGAAGCAGGTCAGGGGTTGTTTTCTGGCCAAAGGCTATTCAAGTCCTATCGGAAATTCAAAATCATATGAAAAAAATTAATGTTGCATTGGTAAGACTTCTTCAATTTATGGTTTTTACCTTGTTTACCTTTATGGTGATAACCTATTTTGGCGCTATGGTTTTACTGCCGCTTGATGCCATTTCATTGCTGATAAAACTCATGTCCGCCATCGGCTTTAATGGTTTTATTGCTGCTGTTATTGCTATTCCGATTGTCGGTTATTTAAGTTTGCTTGTTTACAAAACCCCCGGGCTTTCGAGGATGATAGTTGATACAGGGGTAGACCTTGTAAAAGCCGGTAAAATAAGGGTTGAGGCGTTTAACGAAATTGCCAGTACAATTAAAGGCTAGTACAACAATCCGTGAATACCCCCTAATAAAACCTCTGGTTTTCTTCGGTCAAGCTAAAAGATTATAGTAGACGTTACTAATAACCCTAGATAACGTCATTGGGGAACCGATGAAAAGATTACAAAACCGACTTGAGGGAACTGAAGGGAAAGAGTCAAGCGTGAACCTATAAAAAACCACTATGCCACGGCGCAGAATGAAGCAAACGCACTGCCTATTATTGAATCCGTCAAAACCCGTAGCATCGGCAATTGTTCTTGAGTGAAAAACGGCCAGACCTTAATTGTTTAATACATCAGCGGTAGTGATCCGGGTTTTGGTGGTATAGAGTCTGGCAAAGGCGACTTTAAAGTAGATGTCGACAAAGGTTTGCTGATAAACCCCGCCGATGCCTTTAAAAATGCCGACCTAAAAAGTGTCCCGGGAACCGGGATAAAACCTAAGCTGCGCGCTATCGATTTCCGCACAGACCTCGTCATCCTGACGGTTCTTTTCCAGGGCGGCAACTTGCGCTTCAGTGAGGATTAGCCCTTGCTCTGCGCCTTTGACCTCTGGCGCTTTGAGGCGATCTTTAAAGGGGGTCAGAGGCTGGCACGCCGCTCGGCGCTACGCACACACCGGCCTTAGGGCACTCATTACTCAGCTGCCACTGGCCGTGAGCCGGATAAGGGATGGCATGAGTCAGCACCGACTGTTCCGTCAGGTCAGCGACCCGGTTTTTCAAGTTCCTGGCTTCGCCTTTTATCGAACAGGGCTTCAACTCCGCCTTGCTCAACCGCTGCTTTATAGCGATACAAGGCAGCGGGACAAGCCCCGCGTCTTACGGGCCCTGGCTGCATTACCCCGCTCTTCCGCCACGCTCAACAAGCCGGCTTTAGGGGTGATGAGGCTTACCTTATTCTCAAGCATGAGGGCGACCTCTTGGGGTGGGATAAAAATTCGACAGGTCTATCTAACTCGTAACCCTTCCTCTTTTCAAGAGCGCTGTCAGGTTAAGTCTGAACTATTACACCTCACCTGGCCACAGACAGAAGACGCACGTACGGCCTCCCTCAACGCAGGCGGCGTGTATCGCCGCGTCTTCGCCCAGGGCTTTACCGGCTTGCCAAGCTTGCAAAGTGGGCGGACTCAAACCCCGCACGGCACAGGCTGGGTCTTGGCCGGCCTAGCCAGCCACCAGCGCCCCGAGCTTTTTTTCAGGATCAGCAAGGCTGCGGCTTCAGCCAGGGCTTGCTCTTTGAACTCGCTGGAATACTGCTGTTTTAGGGTGGGCATTTTTTAATCTCAAATTTCAAAATGTCTGAAAATTTGAGGCGACAACTATTTTGACGCAGGAGATATCGAAGCTGGATTTAATATTGGATGAAATCAGCCGCAAAGTGAATTTCGGCTGCGCCCAAAGCTTTCATAGCAGAGTTCTCAATGGCTAAAGATTTGTCGCGCTGGCGCAGCAATAAACATCCAATATAGCGTTCTACCGGACGCACGATTAGCTTGACTTTATTCAAGATTAGCTTGACTTTATTATTGATGCCCCGCGCGAGTCGTTACCTCCAGCGTCTTCAGTAAAACTCATCGTCTGGCTTGGGGTGAGTGCTGTCACTGCAGATTAAACCACGAGTTTTAAAAATCAGCCTTATGCCAATATTTGCTCCTGCACCAATTTAATTTCATCCCTGATTTTTGCCGCCTGCTCAAATTCCAGATTTTTCGCATGCCGGTACATGGCATCTTCCAATTGCTTCAGCTTTTTACCGGCCTGTTTAGGTGTCATTGCCTTATAATCGGCTGAAAGTTCCGCCACTTTGCTGAATGACTGGGCGGAAGTTATAAATCCTGAACCGGGAATGGCCAGCTGCAATATATCGGTTATTGATTTTAAAACAGTTGCAGGCTGTATATGATGGTCAGCATTAAACTTGCGCTGCTTTTCACGGCGGCGCTCGGTTTCTTCTATCGCCTGCTGCATGGATTTGGTAATCCGGTCCCCATACAAAATAGCTTTACCATTAATATTGCGCGCTGCCCGGCCTATCGTCTGAACCAGGGACACGACTGAACGCAGAAAACCTTCCTTGTCGGCATCGAGTATGGCGACCAACGACACTTCCGGTATATCAAGGCCTTCGCGCAACAGGTTAATGCCTACCAGCACATCAAACTGTCCCAGCCTTAGATCCCGAATAATCTCAACCCTTTCCACGGTATCAATATCCGAATGCAAATACCGCACCCGCACCTCATGCTCGGACAGATATTCCGTCAAATCTTCGGCCATTCTTTTTGTGAGCGTGGTCACCAACACGCGTTCTTTTAGAACGACGCGCTTGTTGATTTCCGATAATAAGTCATCAACCTGCGTCGTTGCCGGGCGCACTTCCACTTCAGGATCAATCAGGCCAGTCGGCCTGACAACCTGTTCGGCAAAAACGCCTGAATGCTCCTTTTCATACGGGCCCGGAGTTGCCGACACATAAATTCTCTGCGGCGATTTGATTTCGAATTCTTCAAATGTCAACGGCCGGTTATCCAGAGCGGACGGCAATCTGAAGCCGTATTCCACCAGTGTTTCCTTGCGCGAACGGTCGCCTTTATACATGGCGCCGATCTGCGGCACCGTGACATGGCTTTCATCAATAATAACCAGCGCATCATCGGGTAAATAATCAAACATGGTCGGCGGCGCTTCTCCCGGCCCCCGGCCCGACAGATAGCGGGAGTAATTTTCAATGCCGGAGCAATAGCCCACTTCCAGAATCATCTCAAGATCAAACAGCGTCCTTTGCTCAAGCCGCTGCGCTTCAACGAGTTTATTCATTGAATGCAACTGCTTCAGACGCTCTTTAAGCTCTATCTTGATCGCATCCACTGCCGACAATAACTGCTCCCGCGGCGTAACATAATGATTTTTCGGATAAACCGTATAACGCGCGATTCTTTTGACGATTTCGCCCGTTAACGGATCGAACAATGATAATCTTTCAACTTCATCATCAAATAACTCTATTCTTAACGCTTCCTGGTCGGATTCGGCGGGGAAAATATCAATGACATCGCCGCGGACGCGGTAAGTTGCCCGGCGCAGTTCCGTATCATTGCGGGTGTACTGCATGTCTGCAAGACGCCGCAAAATACTTCGCTGATCAATCATGTCGCCTTTTACCAGATGCAACACCATTTTGAAATACGATTCGGGCTCGCCCAATCCATAAATGGCTGAAACCGTTGCGACAACAATCGTATCTCCCCTTTCTATTAACGCCTTGGTTGCCGATAAACGCATCTGCTCTATATGCTCATTAAGCGAGGCGTCCTTGTCGATAAAGGTATCCGACGCCGGCACATAGGCTTCCGGCTGGTAATAGTCATAATAAGAGACGAAATATTCAACGCTGTTCTCGGGAAAAAACTCTTTCATCTCGCCATATAACTGGGCAGCCAGCGTTTTATTGGGCGCCATAATCATGGCCGGACGCTGAACTTTATCAATAACATTGGCTATGGTGAAAGTTTTACCCGAACCCGTTACGCCCAGCAACGTCTGGTGAACTTCGCCGTTGCTTAAGCCTTCAACCAGCTGCCCTATCGCTGTGGGCTGGTCGCCGGCCGGGTGAAACCGGCTGTGAATTTTAAATTGCTTTTTCACTTACACATTCTCATAGACATTATTTTTAACACTAGGCTTTTAGAAAGCCATTATACATAGCGTATAATTCTTTATTTTAGACCTGAATTTTACACGGCGGACCATGAGCATCAAACTTTCTGACAGAGTCAAAGCAGTCAAACCTTCACCCACATTGGCCGTAACAGCCAGAGCCGCGCAAATGCGCGCGGCAGGCAAAGACATCATCGGCCTCGGCGCCGGCGAGCCGGACTTTGACACCCCGGATCATATTAAAGCGGCAGCAGTCAAGGCCCTGGACAATGGCTTTACCAAGTATACGGCCGTTGACGGCATTCCCAGCCTGAAAAAAGCCATTATCGCTAAATTTAAAAAGGATAACGGGTTTGATTATCAGCTTAATCAAATTCTGGTGTCCTGCGGCGGCAAACAAAGTTCCTACAATTTAACCCAGGCCCTGCTTAACTCGGGCGATGAGGTTATTATTCCGGCACCCTTCTGGGTTTCTTATCCTGACATGGTGCTTTTGGCTGACGGCGTGCCGGTTATTATTGAAAGCACACAGAATCAGCATTTTAAAATTTCGCCCGAGCAATTGCGCGCGGCCATTACCGCTAAAACCCGGCTGATCTTTATCAACAGCCCCTCCAATCCATCAGGTATTGCCTATTCCCTGGAAGAGCTCAAGGCTTTGGGCGATGTGCTCAAGGATTTTCCCGAGATTATTATCGCAACCGATGATATGTATGAACATATACTCTGGGAGCAAGGCACGTTTGTTAATATTTTAAATGCCCACCCTGAATTTTATGACCGCACAGTCGTCTTAAACGGCGTTTCCAAAGCCTATTCCATGACCGGCTGGCGCATCGGTTATGCGGCAGGCCCTGCCAACCTGATTAAAGCCATGGGCACTATTCAGTCGCAAAGCACCTCTAACCCGACCTCCATTTCGCAGGTTGCGGCAGAAGCCGCCCTGACCGGCGACCAAGGCTTTATTGACCGCATGTGCACCGAATTCAGACAACGCCATGATTATGTAGTTTCCGAGCTCAATAAAATTGACGGCGTAGAATGCCTTGAAACAGACGGTACGTTTTATGTTTTCCCCAGCGTAAAAAAGCTTATAGCCAGACTGGAGGGTATCAACGACGACCTGGAATTTTCCGAATATTTAATCGAAAAAGCCGGCGTTGCCTTAGTGCCAGGCTCTGCTTTCGGCTGCCCCGGCCATATCAGGATTTCGATAGCGACCAGCATGGCGAATCTGCAGAATGCTATGGAGCGAATTAAGAAAGCGATTTAAGATTTTGCAGGGGTAAGGCAAATCTTAAAAGCCTAATCATTTAAAGGAATGTGCACAATTTTCTTATTTACTTTGCGTGGTCATTTTTGCGGATTGTGATCATCAAAAAGTTTCGTCATTCCGGCAGGGCGTGGGAATCCAGGCACAAGGATGTGAATGCATGATTGAGTATTGTGCTTAAATCAAGCGATCGCATAACTGGCAACTTGCCGTCCGTGGCGCTGAATACCCGTGTCCGGCGGGCATGTTAATATTCTGGCTTTTCCGCAACTGCTGTCAAGCTGCTCAACGATGTTCCGAACTGCGCGCCCCGGCTCAAACCGGGACGCAGCGCCAAGACGAGCTTGTGCATCGTTGATGCTCAAAGCGTCAAAAACACCGATGGCGCCAGAGATAAAGCTTATGAAGCCGGCAAAAAGGTAGCGGGCCTCAAGCGTCATATCTTTGTTGATAGCCCAGCTTTGCCGCCTGCGATAGCCGTCACCACGGCCAATATCACCGATCACCTGGGGGCGCTGGAGGCCATTGCCCGGAACTTGACAGGCTTATCGGCGGTTGCTTCGCTGTTAGGCGATGGCGGCTTTACAGGGCAGCCTTTTGCTGAGGCCGTCCAGCGTTCGCCAGGTGCCGCCCTACAAGTCCCCAAACGCCATGAGCTTCATACCTTGGCGGTGCTTGCGTAACGTGGGGTAATCGAGCGATTCTTTGCCGGGCTGGAAAAATACCGAACGCTTGCTTGACACCCGCTTACAATTTGTCAATTTGGCTGTCTTGGCGTTATTGCTGAGAAGATATTGAACAGATTCTTAGAAAAGAAGTTTGACCAGTATTTGAAAACTACCGATTGGGGCTAAATGACGCAGGGCTCAAAGTATCGGAAGACGTCTACCCAGATGCGCTTACGCTAATCCAAAGTAAATCTATTCAATTACCCTAACCGGCCTCATTATCGATAAGGGCGAAGATTTTGGTTTGAATGCCTTCCGGTTAATTCGGCAAATGGTCCCTGAGGATAAAAACGATTTATTCATTCTCGGAGAGGCTCGCCAACGAATTTATGGTAGCAAAGTGGTTTTGAGTCAATGTGGCATTAAAATCATTGGCCGTAGCCGTAAGTTACGGGTTAACTACCGAACAACTGAGCAAATCAGACGAGGTGCGGTCTCGTTGTTGAATGGTATTCTTTTTGAACGACTTTGATAATGGCGTAGACGAACAAAGAGGTTATCGTTCTCTAACGACTGGGGTAGAACCTATTATCCAGTGTTTGCTAGTGCCAAATTGGAAGCCGGATTTATTGTTAATTCTCTGAAAAAGTTAATAGAACAGGACTTAGCTAAGGCCTGTATTTCTGTCAGAAGGCATACCGATATGGAACGTTATCTGGCGGCCTTGGGAGAATCGGGTATTGCCTTTTATCAAATTGATCAGAATACGCTCGATAACACCGCGCAACCCGGAGTCAGGTTAGCAACTATGCATTGAGTCAAGGGGTTTGAGTTTGATTATATGTAAGTCGCCCGAGTCAATGAAGGTGTTGACCATTAGCTGCTTTAGAATCAGATGACCCGACGATTACTAGAGAACACGATCAGCCCGAAAGATCTTTATTGTATGTAGAATTACTCGAGCTAAACGTTTTTGTGCCCTTTCTGGGTTTGGTAAGTTTTCTCGGAATATACTTAAAAAAAGTGACTTGTATTAGCTCAAATATTTTTCAGAGCCATGCTTAGCAATAATAAAGTGAGAAAACCGCAGTTGACTTATTTCAGCTAACTCTTATTTAAACTCTGGACTTTACAATAGCCCAGCACGAATCGATAAAGGGTCAGCTCGCACCGGCTGGCGCAAACATTCAGCTACAACTTGCTGCTATGTACAGCAAGGCTTTTCTTGAGGTTTTGCTATACGCCAGACCTCAAATACCCAACATTTGTCAGGCTTAAGCGCCGGGGAATTTCTCCGGAATGCGTTCGTTGTAGAATAGTTTGCGGGTTAACTTTAGTAATTTCACTGCTTTATTCCATACCAACAAGCCTTGATATTGCTCGTCAAAGGCCGCAATCCTGCTGCCTCGACCCGTTTGAATGTATTCGCCCGCGGCCGTGGGGATGGCCCTTGCCTTAAAAGTCTTCCAGACGATGAATAATTCTGCCCGCTTGCACGGTGCAGGTTACCCGGCCTTTCAATGTCCGGCCCCAGAAAGGCGTATTGATGCCCTGGCTTTTCCAGTTGTCAGAGTTGACTTGCCAGTCCAGGTCAGGATCAAAAATGCATACATCCGCGGAAAAGCCAGGTGTCAAGGCGCCGCTTTTTATGCGGAGAATACGGGCAGGATTTTTGCTCAGCGCTGCTATGCCCTGTTCCAGTGTGATGGCTTTTTCTGCGACCAGTTTGAGCATTAATGGCAAGACGGTTTCCAGTGATGACATCCCCGGCTCTGTTTCCGGAAATGCACCCAATTTGGCATCCAGATCATGGGGTTGATGATCAGAGCACAGACTGTCGAGCATGCCGCTAGCCAGGCCATGTCTTAGATACTGCTTGTCGGTCTCGCTGCGTAAAGGCGGCAATACATGGTAGATGCTGTCAAAAGGCGCCATATCATTTTCGGTTAGATGCAGCTGATGAATGGCGGCGTCCGCGCTGACATCCAGGCCGTATTTTTTTGCCTGATGTATCTTGATTACCGAACGCTTGCAGCTTAACTGGCCAAAATGCACGCGGCAGCCGGTAAGTTCGACCAGTTCCAGGCATTGGGCCAGTGCTATGGTTTCAGCGGCATCAGGGATGCTCGGCAGTCCGTATCGGGTTGAAAACGCGCCTTCATGGGCGCAGCCGTTATTGCTCAGCCAAAAGTCATTAGGCCGAAACATTAACAATAAGTCATGGCTCGCGGCATATTCCAATGCCCGCCTTAATATCAGCAGGTTTTTTACCGGTTCATTAGCATTGCTGACGGCAATACAGCCGGCCTGTTTCAGCGACAGCATGGAGCTTAATTCCGCGCCTTCCAGTTTCTGGGTAAGGGCGGCGATCGGGTAAATTTGCTCATAGCCGGCTTTTTTCGCCAGATCCCTGACCAGTTCCGCAACTGCCGGCGTATCGATAGGCGGAGTGGTATCCGGCTGCAGGCACATGGTGGTTATGCCGGCGCAGGCCGCAGCACGGGTTTCACTTTTAAAATTTGCCTTGCGGCTGTGTCCCATATCCCGCAGGCGCGTACTCAAGTCAATAAAGCCCGGGCAAACTATCTGGTTTTTGGCGTCAATGACATGGGTGGGCTGGAAACCGGCCGGCTCATCAGTGACGGAGATAATTTTTCCGGCAGCGATATAAATAGAGCCGATGCGGTCGATTTTACTGGCCGGGTCGATGAGTCTTCCGTCTTTAATGTGCAGCTGATTCATCAGGCAAGTCCCTGTTTTTGCATCGCCATAGCCATAATCGCCATACGGATGGCGATGCCGTTGCTGACTTGCTTCAGGATGACCGACTGCGGGCCGTCAGCCACTTTTGAATCAATTTCGACACCGCGGTTAATCGGCCCTGGATGCATAACGATGGCATCGGGCTTGGCGATTTTCAGCTTATCTTCAGTAAGCCCAAAACATTTGAAATATTCGCTTTCACTGGGCAGCAACGCCGAGCTCATGCGTTCTTTTTGCAGGCGCAGCATGGCAATAACATCCATATCCTTGAGTCCTTCCGTCAGATTATGAAAAACCCTGACGCCCAATGTTTCAACATGCGCAGGGAGCAGGGTCTTGGGAGCGATAACCCTGATTTCGGCAACGCCCAGGGTATTTAGTGCCTGAATCTGTGAGCGGGCAACACGGGAATGCAGAATATCGCCGATAATAGCCACGCGCAGATTTGAAAAGTCTTTTTTTATCTGGCGAATGGTAAACATATCCAGCATGGCCTGGGTTGGATGAGCATGTTGCCCGTCGCCGGCATTGATGACGCTAATATGCGGGGCAGTATGTTGGGCTATAAAATGGGCGGCGCCGCTGACAGCATGGCGCACCACAAACATGTCCACATGCATGGCTTGCAGGTTGCGAATGGTGTCGAGCAGGCTTTCGCCTTTTGAAGTTGAAGAGGTCGCAATGCTCATGCTTAACACATCGGCGGATAAGCGTTTTGCAGCCAGTTCAAAGGTCGTGCGTGTGCGCGTGCTGTTTTCAAAAAACAGGTTGACGATAGTTTTGCCGCGCAGCAAAGGGACTTTTTTAACCTTTTGTCCGGACATGCCTACAAATGATTCAGCCATATCCAGAATTTCTGTTAACAGGCTTTTGTCCAGGCCCTCGATAGTCAGAAAATGCCTGAGCTTACCCTCCTGATTTAACTGCAAGTCATCAGGCATGGATTTAGGCAGCTACTTCGATGGTTTGCAACTCAATAGTCAATGGCTCAGGACCGGTCAGTTTAAGGCGCTGGTCTGCATTCAGGATAATGCTTGCGCCGGCGCAATCGGGATTGATTGGAATTTGTTTGCCGTCACGTTTTATCAGCACTGCCAAAACCACCTGCTTGGGCCGCCCATAATCGAAAATTTCATTCAAGGCTGCACGGATAGTTCTTCCGGTATAAAAAACATCATCGATCAGGATAATGTCACGACCTTCAATATTTGGCGGCAATTGGCTGGGCTTTACATTGGGATTGACGCCGATCCGGGAAAAATCGTCCCGGTAAAAGGAAATATCCAGAAGCCCCAGCGCTTCCTCGATATTGAGCCGCTGATGCATGTGTTCGGCAATCCATACGCCGCCGGTACGAATGCCTATCATCAGCGGGCTAGTCAGTTTTCTTTCAACAATGCTGCGTCTCAGCGCGGCTTCCAGGTTATTAAGCAGGTCAGGAATTTGTAGGTAGTTCAGGGTCATTTTGGGTAGTGTGGTTATTGAGCCAGGTCTGCAAGATAAGCTGGGCAGCCAGTTGATCCTGTACTTTCCAGAGTCTGGTTGCCGTGAGGCTGACTTCATCAAATAGCATTTGCTTGGCTTCAAATGTCGACAAGGTTTCATCCTGCTGATAAACAGGCAGTTGATAGCGGCCTTCCAGTTGCCGGCAGAATTTTAACATGCGCAAGGTCACAGCGTTGTCCGAACCGTCCGCCTGTCTTGAAATACCCACCACTAAGCCTGCAGGTTGCCACTCGTTTATCAACGTCCTGATTGTTTCCCAATCAGGACGTTGATTAATAGAACGGATGGTTTGCAGTGAACTGGCTGTAGAGGTGGTCGTTTGACCTACCGCTACGCCTATTTTTTTAGTACCGAAATCAAAGCCCAGATAAGTATCGGCATGGGCTTTGGATAACAAGGGATCTCGCATAGTCTGGCCTCTAACTGATCAAAAGGCCAGGTGGACAAGGGGCAAGATGAGAGTCAATAAGCAAGACTGGCTCTACGGCAGTGATTAAGTGCAGAACAACGGACTGGATTTAGCCATGTCCGGCCGGCATGGTTAATTGATTAATATCAATACCAATTTGCCCCGCTGCCGCGCTCCAGCGCAGGTCAACCGGTGTATCAAATAAAACTCCGGTAGCAAAAGGCGTATTCAGCCAGGCATTATCCAGCATTTCTTTTTCCAGTTGCCCTTCGCCCCAGCCTGCATAACCTAAAGCGACCAGGTATTTTTCAGGCCCTTTTCCTACAGCAATGGCCTCGATTACATCCCGGGAGGTGGTCAGGGAAATGGCTTCTGAGACCGGCAAGGTAGCATCCCAATTGCCTCCGGCAGGGTGGATCACGAAACCGCGCTCCTGCTGTACAGGGCCGCCAGCAAATACAGGGGCTTGTGCTGCAACGGAAGAAGTTGCCCGTATATCCATTTGCTTAAAAATTTCGCCCAGCTTCATTTGTGCCGACCTGTTAATGACTATGCCTAATGCCCCCTCTTGATTGTGCTGGCATAAATAGGTTACGGTATGGGAAAAATTAGGATCCGCCAAACCCGGCATGGCGATAATAAACTGGTTGTTAAAGTAAGTAGCGCGGCTCATCATAGGCTTATGTATCGTGTTAGTGGTTAGCTTTGCAAATATTCCTATCGTGTGGTCATGCCTGATTCATCAGAGAACTTCCATACTCTGGTGATTATCAGAACATCCAGTTCTTTAAGTAGTTCAGTTGGTAAAGGCGCAAACGGCGCGCTGATTCTGACAATTCGTTCAGCTGCTTCGTCCAGAGCCTGATTTCCGGAAGACTGATTGATGCGTATACTGTAAATATCCCCGTCTGCCTTAATACCTACATCCATAATCAGTGTAGCCGAGAAATTTTTCTTGGCCGCCACTTCCGGGTAATTAAGATTGCCCGTTCGTTCCACTTTACCTTCCCAATCCTTTATATATTGAGCGGCCACATATTTATGCGCACTCACTGAATTAACGAACTTTACCTTGGCCTGATCAGCATTCTGCTGGCTGTGCCTGATCTCGGTGCCCATTTGGGTAATTTGTTGCTGTAAAGTCTCGCGCGATAAGTGCGGATGTTTTTCCTTGGTATTGGCAACAGCGGCTTTAGCCGTTGCCGCAACGAGCTTGTTTTCAGCTTTTTGCCGGGTAATAATTTTTTGCTTTGCTTTGGGCCTGCTTTGCTGCTGCGCGCTCTTATTGAGCTGTTGTTTCTGGCTATTGTTCCGGCTGGAAAGCTTTTGTGCTGGCGGTTCGGGTTTTCTGCTTTCTTTGCCTGCGCCCAGCTGATTTTCCTGAGCCAGAAATTTTGCTTTTTCAGGGGTTTTTTTGACCGGTGTATTGACTAGCGTAATGTCTATGGATCTGCTGGTTTTTTCCGCTTGAGGCGGTGTGAAACCAATACCCAATATAATAACAACATGTGCGACAGCCGCCATAAACAGGGCTACCAATAACGAATCATTATTGGATGAAGAAGCAGACGGATAGAACGTTGCCGGATTTGTCATATTAGTGAATCGTCTTTTCAATATGATCCATCAGCAGCCCGGCAATATTAAGCCCAAACTGACGATCCAGTTCCTGCACGCAGGTAGGGCTGGTTACATTAATTTCAGTCAGCTTATCGCCTATTACATCAAGTCCTGCAAAAACCAGCCCCCTTTGCCGGAGTGCAGGCCCGACTTCACTGGCAATCCAGTGATCTCTTTTTGTCAATGGACGGCCTTCCGCAGAGCCGCCGGCCGCAAGATTGCCGCGGGTTTCACCTTGAGCCGGTATACGCGCCAGGGCATAGGGCACTGCTTCACCGTTAACCACTATAATGCGCTTATCGCCGTCCTTAATTGCGGGCAGATACTTTTGCGCCATAACATACCGCTTGTTATATTGAGTCATAGTTTCCAGTATCACGCTGAGATTGGGATCGCCCGGACGCAAATGAAAAATTGATGTGCCGCCCATGCCATCCAGGGGCTTTAGTATAATTTCTCCCTGTTCCTGAAGAAAGCTCCTGATTCTGGCGGCTTCTCTGGCCACCAGGGTTTCAGCGCAGCACTGCGGAAACCAGGCGGTAAAAAGCTTTTCATTGGCATCCCGCAACGACTGCGGTTTATTTACCACATAGACACCCAAATTTTCCGCGCGTTCCAATAAATACGTGGCATAAATATATTCCTGATCGAAAGGCGGATCCTTGCGCATCATAATTACATTCAGCTGATCCAGTGGAATATCCTGTTCTGAAATAAACCGGTGCCACTGTTGTTCATGGCGCTCAACCTGTAAGGTCCTGGTCCGGGCATAAGCTCTGCCGTTTCTAAGATACAAGTCATTAAGCTCCATATAATGCAATTCCCAGCCCCTAGCCTGGGCTTCAAGCAACATGGCAAAACTGGTATCTTTTTTAATATTTATATGGGCTATGGAGTCCATGACCATACCGAACTTGATAAGCATTATTATCCTGTTAAAGCAATAAGGAAACGTCCCTTTGAGGACGAAGCCAATGATGGGGCCGAGATCTGAAGCCGACAAGTCGATTTGATTACTTTAAAACATACCTGGTCAGCGCTAGTAAGGTTCATTTTATAGATTGTTATTTACCTTGAAAAGATTTTTTGGTATAAAGACCAGCTAACTTTCAGATTTAGGCACAGACTAGAGGTTCATCATGTCCAGAGTATGTCAGGTAACAGGAAAACATCCGATTACCGGTAATAACGTATCACACGCCAACAACAAAACCAAAAGACGCTTTCTTCCCAATCTGCAATTCCACCGATTTTGGGTAGAAACCGAGAACCGCTGGCTTCGTCTTCGGATTTCCGCCAAGGGCATGCGTATCATTGATAAAAAGGGCATTGATGCTGTTCTGGCTGATATGCGCAGTAATGGCGATAAAATCTAAAGAGGAGAGAGAAAATGCGCGATAAAATTAAACTGGTTTCTACGGAAGGCACCGGGCACTTTTACACCACGACAAAAAACAAGCGAACCATGCCTGAAAAAATGGAGATTAAAAAATTTGACCCGGTTGTTCGCAAACATGTGCTGTACAAGGAAGCCAAAATCAAATAATTACGGCTTGCTGATCTCGCTTATGTGGCCAAACCACAGCTGATTGTTCTGTGGTTTTGCTGACTGTTCCGATTGAATCCTTCATTTAGCGGCCTTAAGTCTCTCCAGAACCTGAGTCAATTTTTCCATCTGTCTGGATAAAATTCGATACCGCTTTTCAATATGCTCCTTTTCAAGCGTCAGCTCCCGGTATTTATCCGTGAGTTGACGGTTCGTTTTTCTCAGGTTTTCATTTTCTGATTTAAGAAATTTTATCTGGTTTTCCCAATCGCTACCGGCAGCAACTAGTGAATGATCATCAGACTCCGGCCGATTTTTCAGAGCAACGCTTTCTCCGGATTCAATCAGCGTCTCAATGCCGTCGTCTATTTTAAAATGAGCGGTTTCATTGCCCGGATCGGGCGCAATGCCTTCCATTCCGCCTTTTAAAATCCTGGCGTTAAATTTATGCTTAAGCAATAAAAATGCCGCCGCCTCACTGATCTTTCCGTCAGCGCAAACAACGATCACGGGTTTTTCACGATTCAGGGTCTTAAGCTGCATTCGTAGTGAGAAAAACGGCGCATTAATACTGTAATTCAAATGCCGGACATTATATTCCTCCTGGGAACGAACATCGATTAAAGCGGCTCCTGTTTTAATGCCTCCAGCATCACTGCATAATTTACAAACTTTAAAGACGGCTTCTTTACCCAGGATAAAAAATGTTTTTTCTCCAGACGCAATAAACTCATATCCGTCAATGCCGTAATGGTTACATTCCGGGGCGCATCGGATATCAGAGCATCTTCGCCAAAGGTGTCACCGTTTCGCAGTCGGGCTAATTTAATATCTTTCGCGGTTGGCGACGGCTTTCGGGCTAGCTGGCATTCCCCGCTTTTTATCAAATAAAAGTAATCACCGGCGCTGTCTTGCTCAACAATGATCTCGCCTTTATTAAAACTGATCATTTCCATGCTCATTAAAATTTTTTGTAAATTTATGGGCGGAAGGCATTGAAAAACTGGCAATTTCAGTAAGGCTGTCATCCAGTCATCCTGATCGGCTTCAGGCTCTTCAGTGACCATATACGAGTTGTCCTCTTTATAACAAAGGGGGGCGGACTATTAACAATATCAGCATCGAGGCGCAAAAAACGCACTATTCTCTTTGCTATTGCATCAATTTTTCTCGAAATCTTGTGAGCTAATGCAAATCGTGCAGGTTCACTTCCAGCGCTAATAACTTCACCGATAAGGCCTTCTGCCTTAAGAATAACTTCGCCCTTTAACAAATAGACAAGGTCGGTGTCCGTATTTCCTTTTTTAAATAAAACTTCGCCTCGGGATTCCTGTACAGTCATTTCGACGCATAATTCGCTAAACCGGGCGCCCGGCCATTTGTTATGCGGGATTCACTTGCGAATAAGCCCGCCGTCTTCAGTGTTCAACTCCCCAGCCATCAAAATAACTTAAGCGAGATCATTTAATTGGATAGTAGATTATTATGTCCCGATGGTCAGGAAACTATAGACTTTAACCTTGGGTCTTGTATTAAATACTTTTAAATATATAGTGTCTATTAAGCCGTTTAACGCTCAGGGAGCCATAATGAAGAATAAGTTATTGAAACAGCTGGTATGTATATCTTTTTTATCCATTTTTATTCCTCCGATATCTCAGGCTGCCCTGCCGGCTTTTGTCGAAGGCGGCCAGTTGCCCTCGCTTGCTCCGATGCTTGAGCGCAGCATGCCGGCGGTAGTGAATATCTCGACATCGACCAATATCGAGATTAGGGACAATCCGCTCATGCAGGATCCGTTTTTTCGTTACTTTTTTAATGTGCCTGATCAGCCCCGTCAACTGCAGCGTAACAGTCTGGGTTCAGGCGTGATTATCGACAGCCAGCACGGCTATGTCCTGACTAATAATCACGTAATCGATAAGGCCAGTAAAATTATGGTGACCTTAAATGACGGGCGCCAGCTCAACGCCGAATTAATCGGCGCCGATCCCGAAGCCGATGTGGCGGTAATTCATATTCCTGCCGATAATTTAACACAGCTGCCAATAGCCGACTCAAGCCAGTTGAAAGTCGGTGATTTTGTCGTCGCCATCGGTAATCCGTTTGGCCTGGGCCAGACAGTAACATCCGGCATTATCAGCGCCCTGGGACGTTCCGGTCTTGGCATAGAAGGGTATGAAGATTTTATCCAGACCGATGCTTCAATTAATCCGGGCAATTCCGGAGGCGCGCTCGTTAATCTGCGGGGCGAATTCATCGGCATGAACACGGCGATTCTCGCACCCACAGGCGGAAATGTCGGCATAGGCTTTGCCATTCCCTCCAATATGGCTATGACGATTAAGGACGCGCTGGTTAAACACGGGGAAGTCCGCCGCGGTTTGTTAGGGGTAATCACCCAGGATTTGACGCCTGAACTGGTCAATGCGTTTAATCTGAAAAGCAGGCAAGGCGCGGTTATCAGCCGGATTGAAAGTAACTCCCCGGCCGCAAAAGCCGGTTTGGAGCCCGGCGATATTATTGTCGCCGCTAATGGCCGACCGATTAGAAACAGCTATGATCTTCGCAATATCATTGGCCTTATGCAAATTGGCGATCAGGTGAGCCTGGAATATTTTCACGGCAGTGAAAAAAAAGAAGTTACCGCCACTATCGGCAAAGCGACGCGCGCACAATTGGCCGGAGAGAATCTCCACCCGAGACTGCGGGGCGCCTTATTGACTGCAACGCAAAAGGATCAGGTTGAAGGGGTTTTAATTGCCAAAATCGACAGTTCATCGCCTGCCTGGCGTGCTGGTCTCCGCGCCGGAGACGTTATCGTTTCCGCTAATCGCTATCGTATTCGCAATCTTGTCGAATTAAGACAGGTGGTTGATCCTAACGAGGCTTTGCTGCTTAATATTCAGCGGGGACAGGAAGGCTTCTTTGTTGTGTTAAAGTAATGTCAAAGATTAAAAATGTTATTGCTCATATCAATAACAGAAATCTGTATTTTTGCCGAATCAGCAAAGAGTCGACAGGGCATTTTTTCATATTGATATAAAACCGTGACTGCTGAAAAACAATTTATACCGTTAAACATTGCCGTGCTGGTGGTATCCGACAGCCGTACTGAGGCCGATGATGTATCCGGCAACCTGCTGGTTGAGCGCGCAATTGATGCAGGACACTGCGTTATTGAAAAGAAAATTGTGCCTGATAATATTTACCGGATCAGGGCCGCGGTTTCCAGCTGGATTGCCGCGGATGCGATTAATGTAGTATTAACCACAGGCGGCACGGGCGTAACCGGCAGAGACGGCACTCCGGAGGCGGTTGAGCCTTTGCTGGATAAGACGCTGGCCGGTTTTGGCGAAATTTTCAGAATGATTTCCTATCAGGAAATTAAAACCTCGACCATTCAGTCTCGGGCCATTGCCGGCGTCGCCAATGCGACCTATATATTTTGTCTGCCCGGTTCATCAGGAGCATGCCGCACCGCCTGGGATGTATTAATCAGGGAGCAACTTGATTACCGCACCCGGCCCTGCAATCTGGTGCAGCTCATGCCCAGGCTGAGGGAGGAATAACAGTGCATTCTGTGTTTTTATTTCTCGGCGCTATAAATGCATTTATCGGCGTCGGCATGGGCGCCTTCGGCGCGCATCGCCTAAAAGTCCTGTTAAGTCCGGAAATGTTAAGCGTTTATCAAACCGGTGTCACCTATCATATGTGGCATGCGCTGGGCCTGATCAGCATTGGGCTTATCCGGCAGCAAGCGCCTGATTCCAGCCTGTTGCGTTGGGCGGGGTGGCTGATGTTCATCGGCATAATTCTTTTTTCCGGCAGTTTATATTTACTGGCAATATTAAATATAAGAGGTCTGGGTATAATTACCCCTTTCGGCGGCCTTGCTTTTTTAACAGCCTGGCTATTGCTTAGCCTTTTCGCCGCCAGGAACAACTTGACATTACCAGGAAAAAAATAATGCGCGACGCTAATCTCCACACCATTTACCTGAAAGACTATACAGCTCCCGAGTATCTTATTCACAACGTGGCCCTGAATTTTGTCCTTGATGAGGAAAAAACCCGGGTTACCTCAAGGCTCACCATGAGCCGCAACCCCGCCAGTCAGTCGCGCGACCAGTCACTGACTTTAGCCGGCGAAAACCTGATATTAATCCGTATAAATCTGAATGACGGGAATGACCTGACCGAAGAGCAGTACCAACTGACTCATGACTCATTAATTATTAATGAAGTGCCGCAGCAGCAAAATTTTATCCTTATCATCGAAAACCTGATTAATCCGAAAGCCAATACCGCCCTGGAAGGGCTATATCTGTCCAACAGCATGTTGTGCACGCAATGCGAAGCGGAAGGCTTTAGAAAAATCACTTATTTTCTGGACCGTCCCGATGTGATGGCGAAATTTACCACGACTTTGGTTGCCGATAAGAATCGCTATCCGGTTTTATTGTCGAATGGCAACAAAGTCGATCGAGGCGAATTGCCCGGTAATCTTCACTGGGTGACCTGGGAAGATCCGTTCAACAAGCCCTGTTATTTATTTGCGCTGGTTGCCGGGCGGCTGGAATGTCTGGAAGACAGCTTTACGACGCTGTCCGGCCGCCGCATCAGCTTGCAAATCTTCGTCGAAAAACAGGATATCGATAAATGCGGCCATGCCATGCAATCGCTGAAAAACGCCATGCGCTGGGATGAGAAGGTCTATGGACGCGAATATGATCTGGATTTATATATGATCGTCGCAGTAAGCCATTTCAATATGGGTGCGATGGAAAACAAGGGACTTAATGTATTCAATACCAAATTTGTGCTGGCCCGGCCCGATACGGCCACTGACTCTGATTATGAGCATATTGAAGGCGTTATCGGCCATGAATATTTCCATAACTGGACCGGCAACCGCATCACCTGCCGGGACTGGTTCCAGCTCAGCCTGAAAGAAGGTTTTACGGTATTTCGCGATCAGGAATTTACCGGCGACCGGACCTCGAAAGCCGTAAAACGCATTGAAGACGTCAATATGCTGCGCACCCGCCAGTTTGCCGAAGACGCAGGCCCTCTGGCGCATCCGGTACGCCCTGAGTCCTACATTGAAATCAACAATTTTTACACCTTGACCGTGTATGAAAAAGGCGCGGAAGTGGTAAGAATGATACATACCTTGCTGGGAGCTGAAGGCTTTCGCAAAGGCAGTGATTTATATTTTGAGCGCCATGACGGGCAGGCCGTTACCTGCGATGATTTCATCAAGGCCATGGAAGACGCCAACGCGGCGGATTTGAAACAATTCCGGCGCTGGTATTCCCAGGCCGGCACGCCGGTAGTAAGTGTGCAGCAGCATTATGATCAAGCTACAAAAACGCTTGCCTTAACCCTCAGGCAAAGCTGCCCGCCGACTCCCGGGCAAGCGGTTAAAGAACCGCTGCATATTCCCGTTAGAATAGGCCTGCTTAATAGCGACGGCTCTATAGCTTCCTGCCTGATGCAAGGCACGAATCAGGCCACTGAAGAAGTGATTCTGCCGCTAACCCAATCAGAACAATCCTTTACTTTCGAGAATTTACCGGCGTCAAAGCCCATTCTTTCCATTCTAAGAGGATTTTCAGCACCTGTTAAACTGGTGCTGGAGCGCAGTCTTGAAGAACTGGCCTTTTTATTAAGCTACGACCGCGATACCTTTAATCGTTGGGAAGCGGGACAACAGCTGGCCGGCCAGATAATCTCAGGACTAATCGCCGATGTGCAACAAGGCCGGGAACTCCAGGTAAATCCAGTTTTTATCAAGGCATTCAAACAGGTACTGGAGCAAGCCTGGGATGACTTATCCTATTTTTCCTTATTGCTCAGCCTGCCCTCGGAAACCTATCTGGCAGAGCAAATGCAGTTTATTGATGTAGAAGCCATTCATAAAGCCAGAGAATGTGTTGCACTAACGCTAGCTGAACAGCTACAAGCGCAGTTTAAAACCTTGTACCTGGCCAATAATCGTGAAGAGTCAGGGCAGTTTGATGCCGGCGCTATCGGACGCAGACGGATTAAAAACACTTGCCTGGGTTATTTAGGCAAACTGGAAAATAAAGAGATTCAGGAGTGGGCGACTACAGCCCAGAACACCGCTAAAAATATGACTGACCAAATTGCAGCGTTGGCGGTTATCGTCAATAATCCGCATCCTGCCAGACAATCCTGTCTGGATAATTTTTACCGGCAATGGCAGGCCGAAGCGCTGGTCATTGATAAATGGTTTGCCTTGCAAGCTTCCAGTCCCATGCCGGATACATTTGCCAAGGTTCTGTCACTCATGAAGCATCCGGCCTTTGACTTAAAAAACCCGAATCGCGTCAGAGCTTTAATCGGAGCCTTCAGCCAGGCCAATCCGCTGCATTTTCATGCCGCCAATGGTCAGGGTTATCAATTTCTCGCCGATCAGATTATTGCCCTGAACTCCCTCAATCCGCAGGTCGCTTCCCGCATGGTGAATGCGTTAACTTCATGGCGCCGGTATGATAAGGCAAGACAGGAGTTGATGACGGCACAACTAAAAAGAATTATTTCTACTGAAGCGATTTCCGGCGATGTTTACGAAGTGGCGAGTAAAAGTCTTCTCTGAAACATCAGCGCCGGGGATATGTTTTTGCCCCTAATTGCTCGTTAAATCATCCGGAACGTTGCATTGGCTGATAAAATATAAAATTATCGCCAATGCCATGCATATAATCGTTAAAAGCTCATCGCCGAGAGGACACTATGGGGAACTGGAAATTTTTACCCGCCTTGATTGGGTCGGTACTGGTAGTTGGTATTGTTTTATATGTCGCCTTTTACTTCATTTTCCTGCATTTTTTCGTTGACTTATGGTGGTTTGAGTCCTTAAAGCTCGAGTTTTATTTCTGGCTGAGACTGCTTTACAAGTTTTTTCTTTTTGGCGGAGTAACGCTGGCTTTCTTCACCATTTTCTTTTTGCATTTCTGGATCGCTTCGCGTTATCTGGGTTTAAACCCGCCTGATGACGTGCTGGGCAATTTAGAGAAAAACAGGCGGTTTCAACACTTGGCTGATCAATTCATGAGCGGGTCGGTAAAAATCTACACACCCATATCGCTGATTCTGGCGATGGTGGTCGCCATACCTTTTTATAAACAGTGGGAGACGGCTTTACTGTACTTTTATGGCAGGGATTCGGGCTTAACCGAACCGGTTTATGGCAATGATATCAGCTTTTATTTATTGTCCTATCCCATTTATATGCTTATCCAGCAGGAGCTGCTGAGCACCGCTATTCTGATTTTCCTACTGGTCGGCATTTTGTATTGGCTGGAACACAATTTTGTGCCGAATCAGCGCAAACAATATCCTCTCGGCGCTAAAATCCATTTGATTGTTTTAATCGTTTTTGTGCTGATATATGTGGTGTGGGGATTTCTGCTGCAACGTTTTTCACTGCTTTATACCGATACTCATGAGCCTGTATTTTATGGTCCCGGATTTGTAGAAATCCGTTACCAATTGCCGCTTATCTGGCTGGGAATTATTACTTTTCTGGCAACCGCTATCACTGCAAGCATATTTGTTTTTTCAGACCAGCATCGCATTAAAGCGCCGTTTATAATTTCCCTGCTTGCCTTTATCGGTGTTTTACTGCTGCCAAAAAGCCAGTTTATCCCCGACTTAATCCAGAAATATATTGTTGCTCCAAATCCTGTCAAGGCCGAAAAGCCGTTTATGGATAACAATATTAAAGCGACCCTGGATGCGTATGATTTAAAAAACATCAAGACTATTGATCTGACTATCAAGTTAAACGCAACTCAGGATATTGAGACCTGGGGCAACCAGAAGCGCTTTGAGAATATTCCGGTATGGGACAGGGAATATCTCATTGACAGTTATAAGCAGCTACAGGAAATAAGGCCGTATTACCGCTTCCTGGCTGTCGATGAAGATCGCTATTTTATTCTCGACCATACCCGACAGGTTAATCTGGCCGCCCGGGAGGTCAACATATCGAAACTGCCCGAGGCAGCGCAAAACTGGGAAAATACCCATTTGCGCTATACCCATGGCTATGGCGCCGTTGTTACGCCTGCCGCCCAGGATGCAGATAAACCGCTGGTTTGGTATCTGCGCGATTTAAATATGTACTCCGATGTGGGGCTAAATGTTAAACATCCGGATATTTATTTTGGCCAGGAACAGTATGACTACGCCATAGTACCGAATAAACTCAATATAGTGGGAATTGCCGGTACGGCGTCAATGGAAGGGGAGGAGTACAAAGGCGAAGGCGGCATACCCATTTCTTCCTATTTCAGAAAAGCGCTGTTGAGTTTTTATTTCCAGGATCCGAAAATATTTTTTTCAGTCAATATTTCCACCCGGAGTCAGCTATTGATGCGCAGAAATATAACTGAGCGTATTACCAGGATCGCCCCGTTCCTGCATCTTGACAAGGACCCTTACCTGGTGCTGAGCAACGACAGATTTTACTGGATTCAGGACGCTTATACCTTGTCCCCCTGGTATCCGGTTTCCAAATCTGCCGCCGATGATTTTCTTGAGGGCAATCAGAAATTTAACTATATTCGCAACTCGGTCAAGATCATTGTAGATGCGCTGGATGGCGACGTGGACTTTTATATTTCTGATCCTTCAGACGCCATTATTCAGGCATACAGAAGAATTTATCCGGGACTGTTTAAAAATCTTGAAGAAATGCCGGCTGAGTTGCGTAAGCATTTGCGCTATCCGCGGGATCTGTATTATCTGCAGATGAAAGTTTATGCAAGATACCACCAGCGCACCCCCGAATTATTCTACGAACAAGCCGAAACCTGGCAATTTGCCAATGTCCGGAGACAACCGGTACGGCCTTATTACCAGACAATGGATTTCGGCAACTGTAATAACCGGGAAGAATTTGTCATGATCAATCCGATGACGCCGGTTAACAGGGATAACCTGAGCATGATCGGGGTGGCCGGCATAGTGGATGGAGCAAATTGCGGACTGGATTACAAACCGGGCATTACTGTTTACAGGTTCGGTAAGGAGGTGCAGGTCAATGGGCCGGCTCAGGTTGAAGCGTTGATTAACCAAAATCCGGAAATATCCGCGCAGTTTACCTTATGGGGACGTTATGGCTCGACGGTAAAAATGGGCCGAATGATTATTCTGCCGATGGGCAATACCATTCTTTATGTACAGCCTATCTATCTGGTTTCGATCAAGACCAAAATACCCGAATTGACCAGGGTCATTGTCTCTATCGGCAATGAGGTAGTAATGGATAGAACCTTATGGTCGGCATTTGAGCGTTTAAAGAAAATATACATTCAGGGCGCCGCCCAGACTGAGGGGGCAGAAACGCTAAAGGCGATTGAAAAACCGGAAGGTGAGTAGTACCTTGTTTGAAGCGCGGTAAATGGCGGCAATTATTGCTCTGTATTCAACCGATCCTGGCTTTTGACGGCCGCCGCCCGTTTGAGGCTTACCACCACCAGCCATAAGGCCGGTAGTATCCTCCCCAGTAATAAGGATAGCCATAGTAGCCAAAATAAGGATAGTAGCCGTAACCATAGCCAAATCCGCCGTAACCGCCATAGTAATTACGATAATACTCCGGCCACAGGTAAATAACCCTCGCTGAAACCAGCGGCAGCCGGAGAATTTTTTTTCCAATAGTACGTTCTAGCTCACCCTCAAGCGTGCCTGCCACAGTAATTTCCTTGTCTTTGGCATACACCACGGGGTCGAGAAATTTGGCGCTTTTAAAAATAAACCGTCCTTCATTGGCTTTGTCCAATTGGGGTCGACCGGAACTGCCCAGGGGATAATACAATACCTGCACAAGGCTGAAATTCTGTTCATTTTCCACCTCAATTATAGTTCCGCCCCAGCGCACAGGCGCATGCTTGTAGTTATTAATATTTTGTATTGCCTGGCTATAGGTAACATCATATAAAGGCGGCTCTTTAATGGCAGGAGGCAAATTCGAACACGCAGTCAATAACAGACAGATTAATAATAAATACCGTGCCATACTGATTCTCCTGTTATCTACGCGCAGATGGTTAATAATATAGAAAGTGCCTTTTTGCCTTAAGCTCATGTCCTTATTAAGTGTTACTGAGCCAGTACCTGTGAATAAGACTGATCTTCATGCTAAAAATTCCAGCTTTCAAGCATATACAAGCTATATGATTAGAACTATTCTAAGACAGCGGTTGTTGCCGACAGCTCGCTAGAGATTGCCAGCGACAGGGGTTTTCTGCAATGGCCCTCATAAAAATTAATATATCAACTTTCGCCTCCGATAGTTCCAGGGCCGCTCATGGCTTTAAGGGGATGCTGAAAGTCTTCTCTTTACTTTATTTGGTCAATTTGTTTCCATGCAAAAAAATACTTCTCATTTTCTTTTTCCGGCATTTGTTGTGCTGGTGACGATGGCTTTTTTCTGGTTAATTAAGGATTATTTATTAGCCTGTTTCTGGGCAATAATTCTGGCTGTAATTTTTGATCCTGCTTATCAGCGGTTTAAGCAATATTTTAAAAATTCGGAAAAACTGCCGTTGTTTCTAACCATGCTTGTGATTATTCTGGTTTTTGTAATCCCTTTTTTAACCATAACTTTGAGGATAACAGAGGAAAGTGCAGAGTATTATAAAAAAATTGAAAGCGGAGAAATAAATCCTCAACTTTATTTTCAAAATATCCTCTCTTTTTTGCCAAAATTCAATAAGTTGACCCCTATCGGCGGAATAAACGTTGAGCAGATCAGCAGCTCTGCGGGAAATGCCTTTGCCCAGGCGGTAAAATATACAGCGCAGCAAGTCCCCGGCTTTACTCAAAATATATTAAATCTAATCGTTCAGGTTGCCCTGACTTTTTACATGCTGTTTTTTTTATTGCGCGACGGCCGGCAATTGATAAGAAAATTTATCCACCTGATTCCGATAGGAGACAGTATAGAAATAGAATTATTCGATCGTTTCACCAGCGTTGCCAGAGCCACTGTTAAAGGCGGTTTAATCGTAGCGGTAATTCAGGGCAGTATTGGCGGCTTGCTATTTTGGTCCGTCGGTATTCCCGCCGCTTTTTTATGGGGCATGCTGATGATAATTTTATCCTTACTGCCGATAGGCAGCGCTCTGGTCTGGGCTCCAGCTGCGGTAATTTTATTTTTTCAAGGTCAAACTTTAAAAGCCGTTATTATTTTGGCAGTTGGCATTCTGGCCATCGGCCTGATAGATAATTTTCTGCGGCCGCGACTGATAGGCAAAGATATTAAAATGTCGGATTATCTGGTGCTGGTATCAACCTTGGGCGGATTGGCCTGGTTTTCATTAACAGGATTTGTATTAGGCCCCGTCATAGCCGCTTTATTTATTACCTGCTGGGAAATAGTGGGGAAAAATAGCCAGGCCAGTAAACCTTAAAAAGCGAAGCTTTTAATTGCCAATTTAAAAAGAATAGAGTGGTTTTTAAAAAGTGTATTTACACTTAATCAGCATTATCAATTTCAAAGAATATCCATTTAACCCGGGCATGCCTTTGCCTGATTTGCCGTTCCATGGCATTGATTTCATTCACGGCCCTGAGAACGGTCATATCCGGTTGAAGCTCGGCTTTAATAGTAACCATGACATTATTGCCGTGATTGATTGCCCACATATTCAGTACCTGCAGCACGCAGGGTTGAGTCTCCAGGTAGCGCTGGATGTCATCACTGATAGCGTCGGCAGATTCACCCAGCAGCAAGGAATGGACTTCTGTGCCTACCAGGACAGCAACGGTAATCAGTAAAAATCCGATTAATATCGACCCTGCCGCATCATAGGCGGTATTGCCGGTGATCATGGTCAGACCCAGCATTATTAGGGCGATCCCGAGCCCTGCCAGAGCTGCCATGTCTTCACCGGTTACCACTATCAGTTCGCTGGATTGAGTTTCTTTAAACCATTGCCACATGGAACGGGCGGCTTTTTCCTCTTGCAAAGCCGCCAGCGCACCTTTTAAGGAAAAATATTCCAAACCCGCAGCAATCAGCAAGATGATCAAGGCGACACCCTCATTTTCGACAGTATGCGGATGGGTGTAGCGCAGCCATCCTTCATACACTGAAAAGACGCCGCCTACGGAAAACAAGGTGAATGCCACCATCATCGACCAGATATACGATTCCCGTCCAAAACCCATGGGGTGTTTGCGCGTCGCCTTTTTTGCGGACCTCTTCATACCGATAAACAGTAATACCTGGTTTCCGCAATCGGCAAACGAGTGAATCGCTTCGGCTAATAAAGAGCCTGAACCGGTCCAGAAAGCTGCGCCTGTCTTGGCCGCGGCGATGCCTAAATTAGCCGCAAAGGCATAGAGAATGGCAGTAGTTGAGCTGGTATCTGACATAAATGTTCTTGACCCGGGCAGGTGAGACTCAAACGGTTAAATAGCTTCAAGTAAACTGCTAAACCTGATCAGCATCGACAGCACTTAACCTTAACTATGATACTCATCGCTTAATTTTTCCTCAATAAACAATTCAGTTCATCCACGAGTTCGCACCAGTCCGAATTCACTTTTATTGCTTCAGCCAGAAACCCAGCCTGTGCCTGATTCCAGAAATCTGCCTCAGGCAAGGCAATAGCAGGCGGCAACGGTCTGTGTTTCTCGATAAAAGCCTGAATCTGTTCATCGCTGTCTGCTAAACCTAATTGACAAAACAATGTTTGCATCGTGTGAGGTGAAGTATCCATTTGAATCCCTGAAATTATTAAGATTTACTGTGAGGCGATAACATTCTCAACGTTTTCAACCGATGGCTCTTGCACTATGAACCGCTCTTGCAAGACCTGAGAAGTCTATCAGTAAGTTGTTTCCGCGCGTGAGCCGAACTAATGATGTATCAGATTTTCTTTACAGATTTTAAACCCGTTGTTGCCGTTGACAGTGCAAGCAATACATAACATAACATACAATTGCCTGACAGCTAGCTATAAAAATAATAAATTAGTCAATCAACCAATACTTCAAATCGAAAGCTAAATCGATTATCGCATCAGCATGTCCATGTGCTTATATTCTTTATGTTACAGTTTATTAATTCACTATAATTATTCAATAACCCCGTTATCAGTACGGTGTCGAGTTATGCTTTGACAAATGCGCGAGCGGATTTTTTAGCGGCGCCATCACCGCCATGATATTATCAATCAATATAATAGTTACAGAGTAGAGGGCAAAATGAAAGCGAACATAGGCTTAATCGGTTTGGCAGTAATGGGACAAAATCTGGTTTTAAACATGAATGACCACGGTTTTAAAGTCGCGGTTTTCAACCGCACCACCCGCACAGTAGATGAATTTTTGAACGGCCCGGCCAAAAACACTCAAATTATCGGTACGCATTCGCTTGAAGAGCTGGTTAACAGCCTGGAGTCGCCCCGCATAATCATGCTGATGGTTAAAGCAGGGGTAGTGGTCGATCAATATATCGACAAGTTGCTGCCGCTGTTATCAGCGGGCGATATTATTATTGACGGCGGCAACTCGCTTTTTACAGATACGGCCCGCCGCACGCTGGCCCTGAAAGACCAAAACCTTCTCTTTATAGGCGCCGGCGTATCCGGAGGTGAAGAAGGCGCAAGACATGGGCCTTCTATTATGCCGGGCGGCAATAAAGCCGCCTGGCCTGCCGTTAAAACTATTTTACAGGCCATCAGCGCGAAAGTTGACGGCAAACCGTGCTGCGAATGGGTAGGCGAAAACGGCGCCGGCCACTATGTCAAGATGGTGCATAACGGCATTGAATACGGCGATATGCAGATTATCGGCGAAGCTTATCAATTGTTGTCTCAAGGCTTGGGGTTGACGGCCGATGAAATGCATGCTGTATTTGCCGACTGGAATAAAGGCGAATTAATTTCCTACCTGATTGAAATCACTGCCGATATTTTGGCTTTCAAGGATGAAGACGGTCAACCCCTAGTGGAAAAAGTCCTCGATACGGCGGGCCAAAAAGGCACCGGCAAATGGACCGGGATTAATGCGCTGGAATTGGGCATTCCTTTAACCTTAATCGGCGAAGCCGTATTTGCCCGCTGCTTGTCCGCACAAAAAGAAGAACGGGTCAAGGCCGCGCAATTGTTGCCTAAACACAGCCAGATTTTTAACGGCGACAAGCAAATCATAATCGAAGCCATTCGTAATGCCGTGTATGCATCCAAGATAATTTCTTATGCTCAGGGGTTCAGATTAATGCGCGAAGCTTCCAAAGAATACGGCCTGGCGCTCAACTATGGTGAAATTGCACTGTTGTGGCGCGGCGGCTGCATTATTCGCAGCGGATTTTTAAATGATATCAAGCAGGCTTATGACGCCAGCCCTGATTTGGAAAATCTTCTGCTGGCGGAATTTTTTATGAATGCCGTGGCCCGGTCTGACAAAGGCTGGCGCAAAGCCGTCATTCTAGCCATAGAACTGGCTATCCCGACGCCGGCATTTGCTTCGGCATTGGCTTACTACGACGGCTATCGGACAGAAAGACTGCCTGCCAACCTTTTGCAGGCGCAAAGAGACTATTTTGGCGCCCATACCTATGAGCGGACCGATCAGCCCAGAGGCCGGTTTTTCCATACCGACTGGACAGGTCATGGCGGCAAGACGGCATCATCTACCTATACTGTATAAGCCATAGCTTTACCGCCGTATTTTTACCACTTATTGTTTTATCCCTTATTATTGTTCACCGCGAAGGTTATCAATTTATTCATAAACTTCGGGGTCTGTGCGATGAATTTTTTTACGAGTCTATTTCATGAACGCTGAGCCTTGCACTTACGTTATATTTGGCGCCACCGGCAATCTTTCCAGAATTAAATTAATGCCGGCACTGTATCATCTCGATGTGGCCAGGCAGTTACCGGAGGGAACGCGCATTTTGGCCATAGGCCGCAGGCCCTGGGATCAGCAGAAATGGGTGGAGGAAGCCAGGGATATGATTCAGGCAAAGGGCGATCTTGATGAAAACGTTTTACAGCGTTTCAGCGAGCGGCTGTATTATCATCAGGGCGATATAGAGCAGGAACAGTGCTATACGGATCTGGCCGGTTTGCTTAACCGGAATAAAAACTTCCCCAAAAACATTGCTTTTTATCTGTCCATCAGTCCGTCCGATTTTGGCCCAGTCATGGAATTTTTAAGCAAAAACAGCTTGTTTGACGAGGAATACGGCTGGCGGCGGGTAATTATTGAAAAGCCGTTTGGCTATGACCTGGACAGTGCGCAGGCTCTACAAAAACGCATCAGCCAATATTTGACGGAACAGCAAATTTACCGAATCGATCACTATCTGGGTAAAGGCATGGTGCAGAATGTGCTGGTCTTCCGTTTTGCCAATGTAATGCTGGAGCCGTTATGGAACCGCAACTATATAGATCATATCCAGTTTACTCATTCTGAAACAATCGGTATAGAAAGCCGCGGGGAATATTACGATAGTGCCGGCGCCCTGCGCGACATGCTGCAAAGTCATCTGTTGCAGCTATTGACGCTGATGGCAATGGAGCCGCCGGTGTCCATGGAAGCAGAATCCTTGCGCGATGAAAAAGTCAAGGTATTAAAATCAATTCGCCCCATTCCCAAAGAAGCCGTGCATGGGCACGCCTTCCGCGCTCAATATGGCAAAGGCACTATTAACGGCGAAAAAGTCAAAAGTTATCTGCAGGAAGAACATATACCCGCTACCAGCGTGACTGAAACCTATGCGGCCATGAAACTCTATATTGACAACTGGCGCTGGCGCGGCGTGCCTTTTTATCTGCGGACCGGCAAGCGCATGGCCAAGGCCCAGTCAACGATTTCAATTTGTTTTCGCCATCCGCCGCTGCAATTTTTTCGTGACACCCAGGTTCAATGCATGAATCCTAATTGGGTGCTGCTGGGCATACAGCCGGAAGAGTGCATTCGCATTGAAATGACGGTAAAAGAACCGGGTCTGGAAATGAACACCCGGGTCAGCAGTCTTGATGCCAGTTTCCGAAACAGTGATGAGAAAACGATTGATGCCTATGAGGATTTATTGCTGGATGTGTTAAAAGGCGACCGGTCATTATTTCTGCGCTTTGATGAAGTCGAGCACGCGTGGCGCGTTGTCGAACCCATTCTGCAAACCTGGGCGATTGAGCGCGACTATATCGCCACTTACCCGGCCGGCTCCTGGGGGCCGGAAGACAGCCGCCGTCTGTTCGATAAGGAAGCGCAGTCCTGGCGCAGCTCATTAATTCCGGAGGGCAAGTAAATGCAGAATAACCATCGCTGGCATGTCCTGGAAACGGCCGAACAGGTTGCACAGCCAGCCTGCCAGCATATCCTGGAGATAGCCCGGCATGCTATTGCAGAACAGGGCAAATTCAAACTAGTCCTGGCTGGCGGCAGCACCCCGGAAAAAGTTTACCATTTATTGGCGCAAACCAATGCAGACTGGCAGCGATGGTATATTTATTTCGGTGATGAACGCTGTTTACCTGTAGATCATAAAGACAGAAACAGCGTGATGGCCGCTCAGTCTTTTCTGGAAAAAGTAGCGATTCCGGCATCACAGATATTTACCATGCCTGCTGAACTGGGCCCTGAACAAGCGGCTAAAAGCTATCAACAAACTATTGCCGGTGCGCTGCCGTTTCATCTGGTTTTGCTAGGCATCGGAGAAGATGGCCATACGGCCAGTTTGTTCCCCGGCCACAAGCATCCGGAACAAGAACTGGTGCATGCGGTTTATAATGCCCCCAAGCCGCCGCCCGAAAGAGTTTCCCTCAGCGCAAAAGCCTTAAGCAGCACTGATCGGCTTATTTTCCTGATTACCGGCGCAAGCAAACAGGAAGCCGTTAAAAATTGGCGTCTGGGACAGGACTTACCGGTTGCCGCTGTAACTGCGCAAAATCCAGGCGATATTTATATAGATCGGGCGGCCTATAATGCCTAGTGCCTTAATCAGGTTTTTGCTGTGTCAATCCACTGAATTATAAGCGGCCCAACAGTTCCGATTTTTTTGCATTGTATTCATTTTCCGTCAATATGCCTTTATCTTTCAGGCCGGCCAGTTTCTCGATAGCCGCGAAAATATCGGCTTCCTGACTTGATGACTGCGTATTAACAGCATTATTCGCGCTATAGAAAGTCTGGTCTGGCTGGGAAGAGGATTGTACAGGCACATTGTCGATAGAAATAACCGGCAGATTATTGACATCAACCACACCGTATTGGCTGGTAAAAGTAATGGAGCTGCCGCCCGATTGCTGCTGAGAGAAGCCGCCAATCTGATGATCGAGCGTATCATAGAGCGTTACATGGCCATTCGCCTCTATTGCGAGGCGCTGTATATTGGCGAAATAAGCATAGCGGACATTGTTCTGGGCGCCGGTGCTGGTAGGAAATTGCAGACCTGCGGGCCACCAGTTGCCGGAACTGCCCGCCGGCGGCGGAACAAACAAACTGACCGGCCCGTTTGCTCCTGAGCCATTTTGCTGCTGCTGATTACCGCTATAGTTGCCTTGTTGCTGAGAGCCTTGATTCTGTGACTGAAAGTTGCCAGTTTGAATTAAATCCGGCTGATTGGCGATCAGGTTGGAGAGCTCCTGGCAAAGCCCCCCGACACTGTTTTTTAAATTATTATTGAACATATCGCCCAACATAATCATACCGCCCCGCATCCATTGGCCCGAGCCGCCGAATTCCGGATGGTTAAACTGCGCCATAGAGCCGTTGCCGTTAATAACCGACTGCAGCAGACTGAAGACGGCATCCGGGCTAAAATTATATTTCTGTGCCAACTGATTTATTATCTGCTGGCCTTCGGGAGTAAGCTGTCTCATTAGAAAATTCACCTATTAAAGATTAAACACAAAAGATATCAGGCATTTCCCAGAGCTCATTAAGTGCAGGCAGGGGTTTATCCCTGAATTATTTCACAGTCTAATGGAACACCCGGATAAAAGCACTATTTAATATAAATTCCCATGCCTCGACAGGAATACCGGCCTTTTGTTAAGCTCTTATTTGCACATCCCAGAGGAACGGACTCCAGGGCATAACAGGCGGAGCATGTGCTTTGCCAGCCGTTTTAATGCTTAGTCTAATAAAATATCTGAATTTCATTGACCGTTCGTTGTGCTAGCCGGGATTCAGGCCGATGGTTTTTAAAACGAAGCCACGACTTGTTGTCCAAAATCCCATAAGCCAGCCCCAAATTAAGTATAATAGTCTGGGTATTACCTAGCTAAAACCCTTACCGTTGTTTCAGCACTAAAAACCGGCGAGGAGGCTGTGGAATAAGGGTATTTATATAAATATAAAAAGAAGGGTCGGTTTTATGTGTTGGAGTGGGGAGGCGTCCGCGGTTTTAGCCGCCGCAGGTCTGAGTACCGCAGCGTATGTGGCACTTAAAGGAGAGTCCAGGGAACTCTGGATACCGTTAACCTATTTTGCCTTAATGGAACTGTTACAGGCAGCGACCTATGTCTATATAGATTTATGTGATAACCCGATTAATCAGGTGCTTACGCTTTTTGGCTATTTGCATGTGGCGTTTCAGCCATTCTTTGTCAATATGGTCGCGATGTACTTTATTCCGGAAAGCGTCAAACTGAAAATACGAACGACGGTTTATACGGTTTGCGCGATCGGTTCGGTTGCGATGCTGGTGAAAATGTATCCTTTCGCCTGGGCTGGAACCTGCCGCGTTGGGATAGAGGGATTTTGCGGGCCTCATGTCTGTTCTACGTCGGGCTCCTGGCATATTGCCTGGCAAATGCCTTTGAATGGCTTGATGTCCGACCCGGTCGGCTGGCTGTTTGGGTTTGACTGGGGCTTGCACGCATTCACCTATATTCTGGTTGCGTTTTATATGCCTTTTATTTACGGCTCATGGCGTTTTGTAACTTTCCATTACCTCATAGGCCCCTTTATTTCTGATCTTACGACGACCGACCCTAACGAATATGCGGCGGTTTGGTGTCTGTTTTCTATCGCGCTTTGCGTCTCTGTCATTAAAACGCCGATCAGGAAGTATCTCCATGTTACATCGTGGCCATTTTATAAAAAATGCCTTGGCAATTCCTTCTATCCCTCAAAGATAAGGGCATAAACACAGATAGAGGCAAACGGGCGGCAAGGCTTTTACTTACGGCTCGTTTTTCGTTGTGTTTTTGCCGGAGGGCATCTAACCCACAGCAACAGCTCTTCGTCTAGCGCCCCAGCTGCCGGCCCTGGCATTAAAAACGCCTGCGCAGCCTGCCCCGCAAAAACTGCACAAGCCTGACTTATCCAGATTCCATTCCCCCAACTGATACCAGTCGCGGCCTATCAGTAAATTTCCGCAATCATGGCAATAGGTGCTGTTTGCGAACTTATCATGGACATTGCCCACATAGGGATAATGCACGCCATTTTTCAGGGCAATTTCTCGCGCCTGCAGCAGGGAATTAACAGGCGTATGCGGTTTATCCCGCATCTTCCAGTCAGGATGAAAGGCAGTGAAATGCATCGGCACATCCGGCCCCAGATTTTCAACTACCCATTGCGTCATGGCCTCCAGCTCTGCTTCCGAATCATTCTCGCCCGGAATAACTAATGTTGTCAGTTCCAGCCAGACAGAAGTCTCATGCTTGATATATTTAAGGGTATCCAATACGGCTTGCAGATGCGCGCCGGTAATCGCATGGTAAAAACGCTCGGTAAAGGCTTTTAAATCAATATTCGCGGCATCCATCCATTGATAAAATTCGGCTCTTGGCTCTGCGCACACATAGCCGGCAGAAACCGCTACCGATTTTATACCGAGACTTCTGCAAGCCTGGGCGGTATCTATTGCATATTCATGAAACACCACCGGATCATTGTAGGTAAAAGCCACACTGTCGCAACCATATTCCAGCGCTGCCTGAGCTATAACGTCCGGTGAGGCCTTGCTCATCAGCGTATCCATTTCGCGCGACTTGCTGATATCCCAATTCTGGCAAAACTTGCAGGCAAGATTACAGCCTGCCGTTCCGAAGGATAATACCGGCGTGCCTGGCAAAAAATGATTTAGCGGCTTTTTCTCGATAGGATCAATAGCAAAACCGCTTGATCGACCATAACTGGTCATGACAATTTGATTGTCCAGATTTTGCCTGACGAAGCACAAGCCGCGCTGCTCCGGATGCAGTTTGCAAAATCTCGGACACATGTCACATTGAACACGGCCGTCTTCCAGCGCATGCCAATACTGCGTTTTAACTGTGTCATGGGAAACAAAAACACTCATTAATATTCTCCTTGAACCGTTCTTAAATCACTTTGTCTGTAGTTAATAAAATTTGGGCCTAACAAAAGCAGGCGGTTATTAGCCGCTCTATCAGAAATAACCTGACTTTCAAGGTTTTTACAGATTGAATTATTACTATAGAAATAGGAGGGCAATCTCATGAATAGACAGCCTGCTGTAGCAGGAACATTCTACCCTGCCAATCCGCAGCAACTTCACCAAATGTTAGATCAGCTACTTAATGATGCTGAAACTACTGGAAAAGTTCCCAAAGCCATCATTGCGCCCCATGCCGGCTATGTTTATTCCGGCCCGATCGCCGCAACTGCCTATGCCCGGTTAAAAAAAGCCCACGATATGATAAACCGCGTAGTCATTATCGGCCCCTCCCATCGCGTAGCTTTTAAAGGCCTGGCCCTGAGCAGAGCGCAAACATTTGCTACTCCTTTGGGCAGCGTCCTGGTGGACCAGAAAGCTCTGCAAGGGCTTGAGCACTTGCCTTTCGTAGACTATATCGAACAGGCCCATACGCAAGAACACAGCCTCGAAGTCCATCTGCCTTTTTTGCAGGAAATGCTGGATGATTTTAAAATTATTCCTCTGGTCGCTGGCGATGCATCACCGGAACAGGTCAGCCAGGTTATTGATATGCTGTGGGGCGGAGAGGAAACGCTGATTGTGATCAGTTCTGACCTAAGCCATTATCATGATTACAGAGCCGCTCAACAACTTGATAAATCAACCAGCGCCGCCATAGAACAACTGCAATATGAACAGCTGGCGTTTGATTCCGCTTGCGGCAAGGTTCCGGTCAGCGGCTTATTAAAGTTGGCGCGGGAAAAATCACTTACCATTAAAAATATCGACCTGCGCAATTCGGGCGACACCGCAGGTGATAAAAGCAGAGTTGTGGGTTACGGCGCTTATGTCATTGAGTAAAGATCATCAAAAAAAACTGCTCGACTTGGCGAAAAGCTCCATTCAGCATGGTTTGCAAAAAGGCAAACCGTTAAAGGTTGATTTAGCCGATTTTCCTCCGCAATTAACCATAAAGCGCGCTACCTTTGTTACCTTGTTACTCCACGATCAACTGCGCGGCTGCATTGGCACGCTGGACGCGGTGCGGCCGCTAATTGAAGATATTGCAGAAAATGCCTATTCTGCGGCTTTCCAGGATCCTCGCTTTCCGCAATTGAAGGAGAATGAGCTCGACCACTTGAAAATCCATCTGTCCATTCTGACGCCTGCCGAACCGGTCATTTTTACTTCCGAACAGGATTTATTACACCAGTTACAGCCTGGCATAGACGGCCTGATTCTGGAGGATGGCCACCGGCGCGGAACTTTTTTGCCTTCAGTATGGGAATCCCTGCCGGAAGCCGAACAATTCTTGCGGCATTTAAAACAAAAAGCGGGGCTGGCGCCTGATTACTGGTCTGACAGTATTCAGGTTTATCGATACCGTACCGAAGTGATTGTTTAAAAATTGAGAGCATTTCAATATATGATGCGGCTCCGGCAAAGCCGTCAGGCATTCTTCATGCGGAATTGCCAATTGACAGAATCAAAACCGTGTTGTAAATAATATCAACCCTGCGCTAATGTTCTCAAGAACGGCATGACGGCTTAAGTTTTACCCGCCCGCCATTTTCCCGCAGCTTTGCGTGCTCCGCACCGATTAATCAATTTCACTACTGACGATAAACGGCGCCATGGAAAATCATTTCCAAGATTTGGACGCGGGCGAAGCCTATGAAATCGCCCGGAAAAGAATATTCGCTGAATTGCTGGATGCGCATCATACGACTTTCTATACCGTCATCAGCGTTATTCAGGCAACCTGCTTCGGCTTCCTTGTCCTGGTATGTTTTGAGGAAGGCAGACACTTCGGTATTTACCAGTGGCTGCTCGCCGCAAACACGCTGGTGATTATTATTCTGGTGTGAAATGGGTTTATCAGAGGATTTGTGGCTCTCATTTATGTGCCCAAATTAATCGACGGCATGATACCGTTTGCGCTTGGCGCCGGTCAGTGCTTCTCGGCCTATTTTGTAGCGCACGGAGCCCGCGGCTGGTATTGGAGCCTGGCGGCGATCTGTGTTATCGGCTGCTTGGGATATGTCAACGCCGAAGTGAACGCCCGCCTGAACCCTGCCGAAAACGATCAGGTTCTGGCTTTTTACGGCCGGCATTTACGCATACTGCAGTTATCGACTTTGCTGCTTGCAGCGATCTGCACGGCCCTGGCCGGCTTTTCCAAATGGCCTGATGAAATACTTATCGCGCTCACTTTTGTCATCACGGCAGGCTACGCATTGACGGACTAAGTTCTCTGGCTGCGTTTCGAAAAGCTGGCGCGCGGCAAAGCTTGATCTCCATAAAGCCCGGTAAATTAAACGCATCTCCTGCATGCTTTCTGGGCGATTGCTGCAGTCTGCGCCCCGGCGGCGACCGGATAACTCGGCGATATGTGCAGTAGTCATTTTATCGGCTGGCTGTGCAGGCGCTGCAACAGCCTGTTAATTGCCGGCTCCTGGCGCATTATGCTCTCGCACAAGCGGAATTGCCCGGCGGCTCGCTGTAAGTTTTGCTCTGGCCCGGTCACTTTAAAATAGCGATTGCCTTGCAGATAATCCGTATAAAACCTGAGGCCTAATTCAAACGGAATCAGCCGTATGGCAGGGTACAAATACCGGTAATCATAATCTGAAAAGAACGCACCGGCCTCGCTCAAATAGCTCTTTAATATAGCCGCGCCAATATCCAGATCAAATTCATCAGTCTCCGGCTTATGGCAACAGGAGCGCAGGCAATCCGCGATATCGTAATGCACTAATCCGGGATTGACGGTATCGAGGTCAATAAGGCTGACGATATGTTTGCTGTGTTTATCAAAAAGAAAATTATTCAATTTGGGATCGCCATGAATGATGCGCACTGGCAGTAAACCTTGACGTTTGGCATGTTCCAGATCATCCGCCATAGACTGGAAGCTGGCGATAAAATCAGCGCAATAGCGGTTTTCAGTTGATCCTGATTGTGTTTGGCGTTGGTTTAAAACGCCGTGATAATGGTTTAAGTAGTCAGGCGTAATATGAAAGCCGGGTAAGGTATCGTATAAGGCGTTGGGATTGAGATCACTGACCAGGCGATGAAAATGCCCCAGTGCAAATCCTGCCTGTTCTGCCTGGCTGATATGGGCTAGGGTCTCAAGGCTTTCGGTATCGGCGATAAAACTCAGCGCTCGCCAGTAATCGCCTTTTTCATCCTGAAAATAGGGGTTTTTAGCGGTAGTCAGTAAAATTTCAGGGACTTTTAACCTGACCGAGCCGCTGATTTTTTGCTCAATATGTTGATTAAGCCTTATCAGGTTGGCCATGATGTGTTCGGGCTCTGGAAAAACTCTGCGGTTTATGCGCTGCAGAACGAATGGCGAAGAGGCTGTAGTAACCAGGTAGGTATCATTGATCAGGCCATTGCCGAGCGGAATAATTTGCTTGACGGTTGCGGCGAACCGGCGGGCGATGAGAAATAGCGGGTTCATCAAAATTGGTGCGAAAAAGGTAACGGCGGTAGCGGTTCAGTTTGAAATTGATATATTTTCAAAACTGCCTTGGTAGTCATCCGAACTTAAAACCGTATCATACAAACCAACTCTCTCTCCCTCATGTTTGTTGATGCCAATGTATTCAAGGCTTGCATCCTCGTATCGCTTAAACTTGTACACAGCATCGTTCATCAATGCACTATTAAAAACACCAAGACTTACCAATAATTCAAAATCTTTTACGGTTAAGCCTGTTACTTTTTTGAATAAACCGGGTTCAAATTGGGTTATGACATCTCTAAGGCTTCTTTCCCGATAATCAGTCAGATATATAAACACGGGGATACGTGTTGCAAACTTGATCAGCTTTTTGATGTATCAACCTATTACCGGACACCTGGTTAAGAGCTGCTTGCGGCAATTCATAGTCAACGGGCGATAGATAACCGTTGGAGGAATGCAGTCGCTCGCGGTTGCAGAACACTTCGATATATTCAAACACCGCTTGTTTACCCTCCGCTCGGATTTGATGAGGCATCAGTTCGGTTTTCAAGCTAGGGAAGAAGCTTTCTGAAACGGGGTTATCCCAACAATTGCTCTTACGGCTCATGCTCTGCCGGATGCCATGTTGGTTAACAGGGCCCGATGACTTTCCGGCGCCTGTTGACTGCCCCGCTCGGTAGGCCGCCTCAGTCCCTTTTCCGGCTTTCGCTTGCAAATGGCCATCAATAAGGCGTCGTTCACCCGTTTAGCCCGCCTAGGCTCGGCCATTGACTCGCCCACCCTGGGCCGGGAATAAAGATCAATCACTACGGCTGAATACAGCCAGCCTTCTGGGGCAGGAATAGGGGTGATAGCGTCGGCCTGGACCTGATGGGGTCGATCGACGTTAAACGGACGATCCAGAGAGTCAGGCGCAAGCGGCTGATTATGCCTGGAGTTCATCGCGGCTTTGAATTGGCGCTGGGTTTTACAGGCTAACCCGGCTTCTCCCATCAGACGTCCTGGTCGCCAGCGGCTGAGCGTCCGGTCTCGGCCTGATAAGGCCATCTTGAGGCGACCAGTTCCGTTTTTATTGAACTCGCTTTGCAGGAAGCGACCCATCAAGTCCACCCCTATTCTGTTGCCTGTGATTTGATCCAGGCGATTTTCACCGGGTTCCCTGTCGAAGGTCGCTGCCGCCTTTATTAATCAATCGCGCTCCTCGGTCAGGCGGGAGGATTCTTTGTTGATGCGCTTGAGTTCACCGTAAAGAGGCTCATCGGTTCGTACCGTTTTATCGTTCTCCTTAGAGCGGCTGTATTTGCCGGTCCAGGTGTGCAGGGGAGTGACGTTAATGCCGAGGTCTTTGGCCGCCTGAGTGAGGGGTTTATCCGCTTCATTCGCCAGCTTGACCGCTGGGGCTCTGAATTCGGCTGTATAAATATCAGGTTTTTCTGGTTTCATTTGGATTCACCTTTTTGGAGGGTATTTTAAAGAGTGGGTCCGCTTTAGTGTAGCCATATCCCAGTCCTGAGTCGCTAATACTGCCTACATGCACACCAGGGGCTGGCTGTAAATTTTGCTCTTGCCAGGGGTCGCTTTCAGGGAACGCTTTCGCTACCCTGGCTCCTTAGCGGCGCCGCAACGTCAGTAAATTCAATAATATCTGCTCGCACAGTGATCTTGGGCAGGGCGAATAAAATGAAATAGGTAGAGGTATGTTCATGCACTACGTTGATGATAGCCTGGGCCTTGCCGCCGGCAACAGGTGCGTGTTGGTAAAGTTTGCTAAGGGCCTCTTCATACTGAGGGGACTTGAAAGGAATAAGTCCCAGGAAACTAAAACCCATACTGCTGCCGATGGCATTGGCTTTTACTATTTTGTAATTTTGCCGCGATAAATGCACCACCGTTGTAGTTAATATCTGCGTTCCTCCCGCCGCTGGGAGCAGGCCGGCTAAGCCGGGCAGGGCCGGTAGCGCAGCGGCGCAACCGCTAAGCAAATGCAGAATCGGCAATATTTTCAACCATTTAGCCATGATACCCTCTACCAACAAAGTTATTGAATTAGCCCGCTAGACAGGAGGATTAATTTCTGCCTTGAAACCCTCCGTCTTATTTCGAAAGCCAAGCTCAAAAACGCGAGACACGGCTCAATTTATGCGTAACGAACCTTTTCAGGCCATACTTAAACCTTTCCGTTCAGTGCTGTAAAGATAAATTTTAATTGCATCAACGTTGTAGATGAGAAAAAACATAGAAAGCTGATAGAGTGGGTTAAAAGGTCATTAAATATTGCATTTTGTTTTATGAACATGAAAAGCAGTAAACAACAAACCAATGAACTGACAGCTATCTTAAACCAGCATTTTCAATGGAACAAGGTCAGAAGGGCATGTGTTGGGGCATGTTGATCGCCTTGCCGGACGTAAGGGTTAACCAGGCGCCGTCAGCCTCAAGTTTCCCAGAGCAAGCACTGATCCGAAGCGTCATCATCGGAGACAGCGATTTTTTAGCGAACAGTGGTGGACTACATGGGCCTTGCCTACTTTGTCATGACCCCACTGGTTTCACCGTTTTATCTATCTCTGAACGGCACTAACTGGAAGCGCGGTCAAGTCAAACTCAATTTGCTGGTCCCCCACTGTGGTTTATCGAGGAGCGGGTATAGGCTGGCGTTAAATAAACCGAACAATTTAAACAGTCCGGAGCGTAATGTCCTGTTACAGCGTTTCCCTGGTCAGTTTGGTAAAGACCGAATCAAATGACACTGCCGACAACCCGAAGATTTTTAAAGTCAACGAGAACTGTATAATCACCTCAAGCAATACATCGCCTATAGCATTACTGTCTATATTGTTGATGATTGCCACGATAAGCCCACTAATAGTGGCCTGATCAGCAACGTGGGTTCTTAGCCCATAATCTCCTGTAGCCGGCGTAATCAAATCGGCCATAACCATTTACCTGCTCGACTTGAGTAAAGGTCTTGAATATCAAGGATCCGTTCTTGTACAGGATCAGTGATTGTAAGATCGGCGCCATGTTCTACAACAGTCGCTCTACCCTATTTTTCTTTAGCGAGTTTGTGGATAACTGCATGATTGATACTTTGCAAAGTGATCTCCTGAATTAAAAGGTTATTTACAATGCTGAAAAAATCATGTCGATCTTGATATTTCTATTGCCCATCACTTCACTCGGAACGCCTCCTTCACCTCATCAACCAGATGGTTGATGACCTTCACGGCGATGCGCCCCGACTTCGACTTGTCAATGGTCTTGATGTGTCGCTGTTGAGCGAGCGTTTGAGTTGTCCGAACAGATGCAATTTGGCTTCGTCGCCGGGGTCACGCCACTTGATGTAAAGCAAGAGCCGGGTATGATAAAACAACCGGATTGATGAGCGCAGGTCACCCGTATGCTCCAGATTTAGATCGAAAGATTGGCCGATTATGCCGGCATTTTGAGTGTGGAAGGGCCGATCAGGTCGAGTGTGATCTCCAGAATGGAATCGCTATTGAATTCGGCGGTGAGCCGTTCCTCCAGCAGTTCCGCCCGGCAGCTATGAACGCGAGGAAATTGAACTTCCAAGGCGTCGCGGTCGGGCCGAACCGCTGTGATGCGGACGGTTGCGCGAGGCTTTTGCGGCGGCGCCAGCATGGGCTCGTAAGAGCCTGTTCAATATCTTCTAAATATGTTTGATAACAGGGGTATGAGAAAAATGTATCCTAGCGACATCACTCGAGAACAATTTGAACAGCTCAGGACATTGCTGGAAAGTGCCGGCAAGAAAACGCGTTCCCGGACTGTCGACCGGTACGGCGCATGCTGCCGAGCGATGTTCCGAACTGGCGCAGCCTGACTCAAACCGGGACGCAGCGCCAAGACGAGCTTTTGCATCGTTGATGCTCAACGCGTCACAAACACGGATGGCGCCAGAGATAAAGCTTATGAAGCCGGCAAAAAGGTAGCGGGCCTCAAGCGTCATATCTTTGTTGATAGCCCAGCTTTGCCGCCTGCGATAGCCGTCACCACGGCCAATATCAGCGATCACCGGGGGGCGCTGGAGGCCATTGCCCAAAACTTGACAAGCTTATCGGCGGTTGCTTCGCTGTTAGGCGATGGCGGCTATACAGGGCAGCCTTTTGCTGAGGCCGTCCAGCATTGGCCAGGTGCCGCCGTACAAGTCCCCAAACGCCATGAGCTTCATACCTTGGGGGTGCTTGCGCAATGGGGGTAGTCGAGCGATCCTTTGCCGGGCTGGAAAAATACCGAACGCTTGCTTGACACCTGCTTACAATTTGTCAATTTGGCTGTCTTGGCGTTATTGCTGAGAAGATATTGAACAGATTCTCAATAGGCTCAGGGTGGGCAGGCTTTCTGCGAGCCGGATCATTAGCTTCGGTTCATAAGCTGCGAGTCAAACTCTTCAGATAGCTTTATTTTTCTCATAAACGAGGCGCTTGAATTTTAAGATATTCGCTCTCGGCAAAAATATCCTGGTTATCCTCAACCCGGTCCAGATACACTTTTCCTTCCAGATGGTCATATTCATGTTGAAAAACCCTGGCCACAAATTCGTTCAGTTTTAATTCCACCGGCTGTCCCTGTTGATCGCTATAGTGGATCATTATATCTTTATATCGCGGTACCAGGGCGCGAATGCCGGGGATACTTAAACAGCCTTCCCAGTCCTTTTCCTTATCATTCGATAAGGCTTGAAAGGATGGGTTAAACATAATGGTGGGCTCCATCTGCGGGGCGGAAGGGTAACGAGAAGTGGGGCGTGAGGCTACTATAATTATCCGCTTTGACTCGCTAATCTGGGGCGCAGCAAGACCGACACCCTGAGTGGTTGCCAAAGTACTCTGCATGGCCTCAACTATCTGCCGAATTTCAATACTGTCAATATCATTAACCACTGCCGCTTTTTTTCTAAGAATAGGGGCGCCTAACTGCTCAATCTCACGTATCGTATTCATTTTTTTTTAAGCCTGTAATTCATGTAAAAGCAGGGTCTGGGCTTGTATCGGCTCTTCACCCTTGGCTTGCAATGCCCGCCGGTAGCTGCCGTCCGGCTGCAGCAGCCAGGCTTGGGTGTTATCTTTTAAATACAAATCCAGAGCGTGCATAATCCGGTTATATAAACGCTTGCTTTCAATCGGGAAACAGATTTCAACCCGCCGGAACATATTGCGATTCATTAAATCGGCGCTGGAAGCATAGACTTCCTGATTGCCGTCATTGGCAAAAGCATAAATGCGGGCATGTTCGAGAAAGCGTCCGATAATCGAGCGCACTTCAATATTTTCGGATACGCCGGGGATACCTGGCCTTAAACAACATACGCCGCGGACAATCAGCTTGACTTCGACCCCGGCCTGCGATGCCCGGTAAAGAGCCTGGATGGACTGCTCTTCGACAATGGCATTCACCTGAATGATGATTTTTGCCGGTTTGCCATTTCTGGCGTGCGTTATTTCCCGTTCTATTTTTCCTATCAGGCCGCTATGCAATGTGAAGGGTGATTGCAGCAGTTTATTCAACTTCGTGACTTTTCCCAAACTGGTAAGCTGGGCAAATACGCGCCGGACATCTTCGCCCAATTCCTTGTCGCAGGAAAACAAGCCGTAGTCCGTATAGAGTTCCGCGGTTTTACGATGATAATTCCCCGTGCTCAGATGCACATAATTGTGCAACTCCTTGCCTTCTCTTTTTAGCACCAGACACATTTTTGCATGGGTTTTATAGCCTACCACCCCATAAACCACATGAACCGCGGCTTCCTGAAGTTTAGAGGCCAGGCTGATATTCTCTTTTTCATCGAACCTGGCCCTGAGTTCTATCACCACCGTTACCACCTTGCCTGCCCGTGCTGCGTTAATTAATGCATTTACGATAGGCGAATCGGCGCCGGTGCGATAGAGCGTTTGCTTGATTGCCAGTACATCGGGAGCGACAGCCGCCTGGCGTAAAAACTCCACAACCGGTGAAAACGACTCAAAAGGCTGATGCAGTAAAAAATCATGGCGCTTGATAGCGGCGAATATATCCTTGTTACGCGCCAGTTGCGGCGGAATGGAAGGCTTAAATGAAGTAAATTTAAGATCCGGCCTGTCAACCAGCTGGATAATCTCCTGAATCCTGTTCAGGTTAACCGGACCGTCAACCAGAAACAGACGATCGGACGTCATTTCAAAGCGCGCCAGCAAGAAATCCACTGTTTCCTCGGGACATTTGGCATCGATCTCCAGCCTGACTTCATCGCCGTAATTGCGCATGGCCAACTCGCCCTGGACGGCAAGCAACAAGTCGTCGATGGCGTCATCATCAACAAAAAAGTCACTGTTCCGGGTCACCCGGAATTGATAGCAGCCTTTGACATTCATGCCATTGAACAGCTCATTAATGAAGGCATGAATAATCGATGATAAAAAAACAAAATCGCTGCGCCCGCTCCGGGTTTCCTCGGCAGGCAGCTGAATAATGCGAGGCAATGCTCTTGGCGCCTGTAAAATAGCCCGACCGCTGTTTCGGCCGAACGCGTCCTTACCGGTCAGGGAAATTATAAAGTTTAAACTTTTATTGAGTATGCGCGGAAAAGGATGAGCCGAATCCAGGCCGACCGGCGTTAAAATCGGCAGTAACTCATCATTAAAATATTTTTCCAGCCATTCTTGCTGCGCTTCAGTCCATTCGTTGCGGCGAATAAAGCGGATATTTTCCCTGGCTAATTCAGGAATCAGTATCTCATTCAGGACTTTATATTGTTCGTCCACCAGTTGATGGGCATTAACAGCAATCAGATCCAACTGTTCCGCAGGCGTTAAACCGTCCGGGCCGATGGCTTTCGGATCAATGGTCGCCATTTGAATGACGCTGGCCACCCTGACTTCAAAGAATTCATCAAGATTCGAGCAGGAAATGCACAGGTAATGAAGCCGTTCAAGCAGGGGAACATTTTCATCTTTTGCCTGCGCCAGCACTCGCTTGTTAAATTCAAGCAGGCTCAGTTCGCGATTAATATACAGATCAGTTCTTTGAAGATTTACTTTATCGTCTATTTGCTCTATTTCTTCGGTTTCCATGCTGTGCCTGTAGCGTAACTCTTAGGGTGCGATACCGGTAATAAAGACATGCCGGTCGCTTATTTGTTCGACGAAGAAGTTCAACCCGGCCTGCGTCAACTGTTTTTTAATTTCCGGCAGTGTATAAGCGGCCAATAAGGAATAATAAAAGTCCCGCTTCAAAATCTCGGGTTCATCAAGGGCGTAAGTCTTCACCAGCTTTTGAGCGCTTTCCAGGCAGTCTGGACGTAATAAATCCATGACGACGACGCGCGTGCCCTGCCGGGAGTATTTTTTTATTACCTGCCAAAGCCCCTGCGGATCATGCAAATGATGCAGCAGGCTATTGCAGAAAATAATCTCATAACCGGATTGCGGCAGGATCACATCAGGCAGCATGCCGAGAATGAATCTTATGCGCGTTTTCAACTCCCTGGAAGTCGATAGCTTACAATAATCTATCATTGCTTCGGAACCGTCAACCGCATGCACTTTACTTAACGGAAAAGCTTTGGCGAAACGGCAGCTTATGTCACCCGGCCCGCAGCCTAAATCCAGGGCCGTGCCGCTAAACTGCGGCTTATTTATAAATAGCTTCAGCCGTTCAATAAATTGATAATGCGGTATTTCAAAGTCTGCTTTGGCATACGCTTTTACTTGCGCATGATCTTCCATCAGCTCCGGTTCTGGCAGTCTTTTCATTTTCTTTTCCCTTGTAAACCTCCGGTATGTACAGCAATAATACGCTGACCGCGCTTAAAATACTGTCTATGGAGTAAATCGTAGAGCCCGTACATCATTTTCCCGGTATAAACCGGTTCAAGCGGAATGGACGTGTTTAACTCAAACTCATTTATAAATGAAATCAATTCAGTAGTGGTTTTGGCGAAGCCGCCGAAGTGGTAATCCAAGTTTATCCGCCAGTTGTTACAATTGCGTGAAAGCAGCCGGGTGATGTCATCCGTTAAAAATCCGGCATTTTTAAAGGCTGCAAAGCCTACTACTGATATATCTTCTGGGACAGCATCTATAATGCCGGCTAGTGTCGCTCCCGTTCCGCACGATACACAAACTACGTCATGAGGGACTTCAATCTCGGCAATCAGTTCCGCCAGGCCTTTTAAGGCTAACGCCTGAGCGCCGCCTTCCGGCAGCCAGTATTGATTTGGCTTTAAGCCGGGCAGATCAAAACTGCCTTGATATTGCCTGAGAGTTCTATATTCGGAACGAGAGACAAACTTCAGCTTCATGCCCCAGTTTTTCATGTCCATTAAAGTCGGCGTCAAGGTTTCCGGCTGTTCGCCCCGAATCAATCCAATGGTTTTTAAACCTATAGCATTGCCTGCATAAGCCAGCGCATGCAGATGATTGGAATAAGCGCCGCCCATGCTGATTACAGTATCTACATCCAAAGACAATGCATGATCGAGACTATATTTCAACTTGCGCCATTTATTTCCGGAAATAACCGGATGCAATAAATCGTCACGCTTCATCCACAGTTCGATTCCATAATAATCAAGCATAGCATTATTAATTTTCGCCAAAACCGATTTATTGAAGGTTGTTTCCAACTTTATGAGTTTCGGATGCATTTTAGTTGCATTAATTAATTATCCAACGAGAACTATGAACACAGGCTGATCGAATTGCAATAGGGCAAGACACAAGCATACATTTCCATTGCGGAAAACTGAATCCATAAGCCCCACTAATCACTGACGCATTTTCTTAATATGAAAACTTCATAAGTATTTGCTTGATTTCCAGCTTTTGGTATGTAACTTAAATTGTATATATAATCAGTTTCTATTAGATATTTGAAATACAATTTTTGCTACTGTTTAAAATCAAACAAGAGGTAAATTATGGCATGGAGAGAACACAAACACGAAGACACCTACACCGATGCAGAGGCAGAGGAACGCTTGAAAGAAGAATTGCCCCACTGGTATCTGGAAAACGGCTGGATTCGGCGTAAATACAAAACCAGCGGCTGGAAAAGCACGCTGATGGTTGTTAATACGATCGGACATTTGGCTGAAGCGGCGTTTCACCATCCTGATCTTACAGTTTCTTACGCCTTTGTAATCGTTAAACTGGTGAATCATGCAGCAAAAGGCATCACCAACAAGGATTTTGAATTGGCGCACAAAATCGAAGAAGTGATTATGTGGCAGCCCGGCAAGCAAGGCGGTGCGCTGGAGGGAACGCCTGACGACCCCAGGTTCAAATATATCAAATATGATTAAGCATCAGGCTGTGCACCTTTGAAGCCATGCTGTGTCTTCTTCTAAAAGAGAAACGGTGGAGATGACGCGCGATGACGCGCGTCGCCCTGTTTTATAATCCTTTTAACAGATCCTTTTTAATATCTTCAATATTTTCAAGGCCCACTGAAATCCGTATCAAACTATCCTTAATCCCGGCTGCCGCCCTGGCTTCAGGCGCCAGTCGACCGTGAGTGGTCGTTGCCGGGTGCGTGATGGTGGTTTTAACATCCCCGAGGTTTGCCGTAATCGAGATCATTTCTGTGGCATCGATCAATTTCCATGCTTGCTCCTTGCCGCCGTTGAGCTCAAAACTGAGCACGCCGCCAAAGTGGCTCTGCTGACGCTTCGCCAGTTCATGTTGCGCATGCGATTGCAAACCGGGATAGTGGACCTTTGCAATACCGGCTTGCTGTTCCAGCCATTTAGCCAGCTCAAGGGCATTATCGCAATGCGCTTTCATTCTTATTGCCAGGGTTTCGAGCCCTGACAAAAATACCCAGGCGTTAAACGGGCTCATTGTGGCTCCGCCTGTGCGAAGATAAGGGTAAATAAACTTTTCTATTATCTCATTGCAGGCGATGACGGCGCCACCAATGCAGCGGCCTTGGCCATCAATATATTTGGTCGCTGAATGCACCACAATATCCGCGCCAAGCTCAAAAGGCTTTTGCAGCGCCGGTGTGCAAAAGACATTATCAACAATTAACAAGCAGTTATGCTTGTGGGCAATAGCCGCCAATAATTCAATATCGGCGATTTCAATCAGGGGATTGGATGGCGTTTCCAGAAATAAAAAGCGCGTATTCGAAGTAATTGCCGACTCCCATGCGGCGGGATCGGTCAAATCGACAAAATCTGTTTTAACCCCGAATTTGCCAAAATAATTCTGCAACAGCAACACGGTATTGCCGAATACACTGCGCGAACAGACCACGTGATCGCCTGTTTTAAGAAAGCCCATGCCGACGGCCATAATTGCCGCCATGCCGGATGAAAACGCCAGACAACGCTCGCCTTTTTCCATAAGCGCAAGCCTTTCCTGAAAGGCGCTAACCGTTGGATTGGTGAAACGGGAATAGATATTGCCGGCTGCCTGTCCGGTAAATCGTAAAGCCGCCTGTTCAGCACTTTTGAAAACATAACTGGAGGTCGTAAAAATAGGCATGCTGTGCTCATCTTCATGAGTGCGCTTGTGCCCTGCCCTTATCGCCTGGGTTTCAAGAGAATAGTTGTTCCAGTTAATATCTTTCATTGGCTACAGGCCTGTATTTGCTAAAGGTTCTGACATTAAATAAGAGCAACAAGCTGCTTAATTAGTCGGAATTCTGCATTTCAATAATGAATTTTCCCGAATTACGCTCTGTCTGTGCAGTGTCATTGCGCAAGGCTTCCGTATACTTCAGATACGCATTATCAATATCGCCGGTAATGTATTTATTACTAAAACAGGAAGTATCGAAATGTTTAATATCAGGATTACCTTTGCGGACAGCATCGATTAAATCATCCAGATCCTGATAAATCATCCGGTCAGCGCCTATTGCCGCGCATATTTCATTTTCCGTAAGATTATGGGCGATCAATTCATGCGCGGCCGGCATGTCAATGCCGTAAACATTCGGATAGCGGACAGGCGGCGCAGCAGAAGCAAAGTAAACTTTTCTGGCGCCTGCCTCGCGGGCCATCTGGATAATTTGCGCCGAAGTTGTTCCTCTTACGACTGAGTCATCAACCAGCAATACCTTTTTGCCTTCAAATTCAAGGCCAATAGCGTTTAATTTTTGCCTGACCGATTTTTCCCTCATTTTCTGGCCCGGCATGATAAAAGTCCGGCCAATATAACGATTCTTAATAAAACCTTCCCGATACTTTACCCCTAGCCTGTTGGCCATCTGCAAAGCCGCGGTCCTGCTGGTATCCGGGATAGGAATAATGACATCAATATCATGATCGGGCCATATGCGAAGCACTTTTTTGGCCAGTTTTTCGCCCATGCGCAGACGCGCTTTGTAAACCGAAATATTATCAATAATTGAATCCGGACGGGCAAAATAGACGTATTCAAAAATACAGGGACAATGATCTTTCACTTTCGAGCACTGCCTGGTGTGCAATATGCCGGCTTCTTCAATAAATACGGCTTCTCCAGGTTCAATGTCTCTGATAAGGTCAAAACCGAGCACATCGAGAGCAACGCTTTCTGATGCAATCATAAATTCAGGCCCTTGATCGGTCTTTCTTTGGCCGAACACTACCGGCCTGATGCCGTGCGGATCTCTAAACCCCAAAATTCCAAAACCCGCAATCATAATTACTACAGCATAAGCCCCGCGGCAGCGCCCGTGAACACCCGCTACCGCCTGAAAAACATCATCAACGGTCAAGTGCAATTTACCTAAATTTTGCAGCTCTTGAGCAAAAATATTCAACAGCACTTCGGAGTCGGAATCAGTATTAATATGCCGTTGATCTTCCACGAACAGGACTTTTTTCAATTCTTCGGTATTAGTCAAATTGCCATTATGGGCAAGCGTCAGGCCAAAAGGCGAATTTACATAAAACGGCTGCGCTTCTTCCGAACTGGTACAACCCGCCGTTGGATAGCGGACATGGGCAATGCCCATATTGCCTCTCAGCTTCAGCATCTGGGCATTGCTAAAAACATCCCGCGCCAGGCCGTTTTCCTTACGCAAATGCAGACGCCCCCCTTCACAGGTTACAATCCCTGCTGCATCCTGACCGCGATGTTGCAAAACCATCAAGGCATCATATAACTCCTGATTAACAGCTTGATGAGAAACAATAGCAGCAATACCACACATTTTTAACCCGAGCCTGAACTAGTTAATGATAATTTAAATATCCCGCCATTCCTGATGGAATATGATCCCGCAGCCAAATGGCGGAGGCTTGAAACGGTGGAATTAATTGCGATTCTTTCCACCACGAATCGGCCGGCAATGAAGTTAATCCGCCCAGCATTATGATGACAAAAACAATAATCAGCCCACGTGCGGCACCAAAAAACATACCGGCAAAACGATCAGTAAAGGTTAATTCGGTATTGCTAATCAGTTCACCCAATAACATGCTGATCAAACCGCCCATAACCAAGGTTATCATGACCAGGATCAAAAAGGCAGCGGCGATTCTGGCGACCGAACCGGAAATTGCCGATACCAGAAAACCTGAAAACTCATGACTAAAACTTAAACCCACCCAAATTGCGAGTATCCAGAATCCTAATGAAAAAACTTCATGGCTGACGCCTCGCAACATTCCTCTGATAAAGGAAATAAAAATCAAACCGATTATGGCGAAGTCTACCCAGATCATAGTTTCCTGATTTACTGGATTATAAGATTTGAATCAGCTTGTATCAAATTACTCCGATACCAGAATAGTTTTTATATTCTGCTTATTCAACCTGGCTTGCATTGCTATTGCCCGATCCTTGTCAAGCTCCGGGCCGAGCTTAAGACGGTACAAAGCTCCTTTTTCTGCTACCTGAATAGTTTCCAGCATAACCGGCAAGCCTTGTTTGCGTATCGATTCCCAAAGCGCCAGGGCATTTTCCTTTTTAGCAAAACTACCTGCTTGCAAATACCAGCGTACCAGCTCGGGAACCGGTTTGGGAGAAGTGACTTTCGGGGCACTGACAGTTTTTTTAACTGCAGCTATCGGGCCAGGCTCTACAGGTTTCAGGGAAGCTGACTGTTTCGGTTTCGATTTACTGGATGGAATTACTGTTTTTTTAACTTTTACCGGCTTTTTAATTTCTTCGATGCTCTCATTTTCCAGAGGCTCTGATGACTCTGCCTGCTTCGGGATATTGTGTCTATGGGGAGTTACGGGCGGCTCAGCCTCTTCCTCTGCATTTGCATTCCCGGCAGTATCGCTGGAAATTTCACTGTCTGCAGGCTCGGCTGTTGCAGCCTGGCTGGAAACTGATTTTTCTTCACTTTCAGCCCTCTCTCCTTCCTGTTCAACTTCTTCTGCGCCTGAATTTTTATTGACTGAAATATCCGCCGCTTCTTCAGGCGGCGCCAGATTCTGGTCATCAGAGTTTTTTAAAACCTCATCAGCATCAGCGGGCAATTTAGCAGCCGTATCTTCGGCAGAGTTAACGGGTGCTTCAGGAATAGTCATTTCACTGACCATCCGGCCGCTATTGTCAACAGGATCATCAAACAGCATAGGCACAAAAATAGCCGCCAGCGCTGTAATAACTAATGCACCGATCAACCGTTGTTTTAATTCTTGATTCATTTTAATCAATTCTCCTTTTTTCAAATTCAGCCAAGCAATCAGATACCAAAAAAAAAGAGCCAAAAACCAGCAACAGATCGCCTTCTTGCGACTGTTTTTTTGCAGCATCAAAGGCTTCAGAAAAATTGGCAAAGCCAAAGGAAACATTATCGGCTGAGCTTTGTAAAAAAATTTCCCGCATAAATGATGCTGTAGCCGCACGAGGATTTGCCAAAGGCGCAAAAAACCAGTCGTAAACGACCGGATGCATGATCTCGATAACACCGGCTATATCCTTGTCTCTCATCATCGAAAAAATCGCATGTACGCGCTTATCGGGGAAAGTTTCGCTTAGGTATTCGACCAGCGTTTCGACTGCCTGGGGATTATGGCCTACATCCAAAAGTACCGGAATTTTACCCTCAATCAATTGAAACCGGCCGGCCAAGTGGACATTTTCAATACCTTGACGGATAGAAGCATCGCTCACAGGCAAGGTTTCAGCCAATTGAGTCACCGCCAAAATAACCGATGAAGCATTGCGGTACTGATGCTCGCCTTTCAATCCAGGTTCTGGCAAGTGGTTGATCTGCCTGCCATTACCAAACCAACTCCAGCCACTAGACTGCTTTTCATAACCAAAGTCCCTGCCAATACAATACAGCAAGGCATGCTTGTCAATAGCACTCTGCCGCACGGATTCAGGAGGCTCAGGGTCGCCCACAATGGCCGGTGTTGCGGGCCGGAAAATCCCCGCCTTTTCCCGCCCTATGGCTTCCCGTGTTTCACCCAGCCAGTCAACATGATCAATGCCGATACTGGCAATCACGGCCACATCGGGATCTATAATATTCACGGCGTCAAGCCGCCCTCCCAGTCCGACTTCAAGTAATTGCACGTCCAATCCAGCTCGGCAGAATATATCCAGCGCGGCCAGGGTGCCAAATTCAAAATAGCTTAAGGACATATTATTTCGAACCGCCTCAATTCGGGCAAATGCCGCGCAAATCAGTTCATCCGATACCGGTTTACCGTCTATTTTTATCCGCTCGTTATATTTAAGTATATTTGGAGAGGTATAGGCGCCTACATGATAACCCTGGGCCTTGTAAATTGTTTCAAGATAAGCAATACATGAGCCTTTGCCGTTGGTTCCGCCTACGGTAATGGTCGGGGGTTTGAGGCAATCCGGATTCAATTCAGCAAATACCGTGGCGGCGCGCTCCAGTCCTAAATCTATCACCAGGGGATGTAAGCTTTCTTGCCAATTCAGCCAGCCCTGCAGCGATTCAAAATGCATCATTGCTTAATATCGCATTTACTGCACCGGGCAGAGTCATGCATTAATATTATCGTCAGCCTCGGCAGTCATGGACTCAGGTTCTGTTTCTGTTTCTGTTTCCAGGTCTGGCTTTGGTTCCGTATCCGGTTTAGGTTCCAGCTCTGCTTCCGGTTCGGTTAATCCAAGCGTAACTGTCCTGCCCGCCATCAGCATAGCCAATATGCTCGAAATTTTATCGCGCATTTCACGCCGGTCGACAATTAAATCGATAGCGCCATGTTCCTGCAAGAACTCACTGCGCTGAAAGCCTTCCGGTAATTTTTCATGCACGGTTTGTTCTATGACGCGGGGACCTGCAAAACCGATCAGGGCATTGGGCTCGGCAATATTAATATCGCCGAGCATGGCCAGACTGGCTGAAACGCCGCCCATCGTCGGGTCGGTCATGAAGGAAATATAAGGAATGCCTGCCGCTGACAGTCTCGTTAATGCGGCGCTGGTTTTCGCCATCTGGAACAACGAAAACAGCGATTCCTGCATTCTTGCGCCGCCGCTTGCAGTAAATACTATGAACGGGATAGCTAATTCAAAACTCTGGTTGACGCCGCGGACAAAACGTTCCCCTACCACCGACCCCATTGACCCGCCCATAAAATTGAAATCAAAAGCCGCTGCCACAATATCCTGGCCTTTCAGTTGTCCTCGCATGACTACCAGCGCATCATTTTCCCGGGTTTGTTTTTGTGCCTGAATAAGCCGGTCTTTATATCTTTTGCTGTCTTTGAATCTTAAAGGATCGACAGGCTTGATATTTTTGCCGATTTCCACGCGCGCTCCTTCGTCCAGGAACATATTCAGCCGGGCTCTTGCCGCAATGCGCATATGATGATCGCATTTAGGGCAGACGCTGAAATTTCTCTCCAGCTCGGTATTGTAAAGAATCGCATTACAGTTGGGGCATTTATTCCACAATCCTTCCGGTACGGTACTTTTTTTATTGGACGAATTTGTCCTGATTGTTGAAGGAACTAATTTCTCAAACCAACTCATGCATTTGCTCCGAAAGACTTCATCATCACGCGATTGGGCATTAGGTTCCGTTTTTTAAGCATCTATTGCCTGACGCATGGATGTCAACAATTCGACTATTTCATTTCTGGCAATTTCCAGATCAGCGAGATTTGCTTCAATTTTACTGACCAGAGCACTGCCCACTACCACACCGTCGCCCAGGCCGGCAATTGTCCTTGCTGTAACAGCATCCTTGACACCGAAGCCGATCGTTACAGGCAAGGAGGTGTTTGCTCTGATTTGTTTGAGCTTGATTTCGACATCGGCTGTATTCAAGTGTCCTGCCCCGGTGACGCCTTTAAGAGACACATAATAAAGATAACCGCTGCCTGCAGCGGCCACTTTTTTAATACGCTCATCGCTGATATTGGGCGCCAATAAAAAAACAGGATCAATTTCGCACGCCTTTAACAAGGCGATATACTCTTGCCCTTCTTCCGGCGGCAAATCGACCGTTATAACCCCGTCAATATCGGCGCGCTGCGCGGCATTGGCAAATTCTTCATAGCCCATTGCTTCAATGGGGTTTACATAGCCCATAAGCACAAGAGGAGTTTGCCGATCTTTTTCCCGGAATTGGGAGGCAATTGTTAACACGCGACTCAAACTCATATTATGCGCAAGGGCGCGTTCGCAGGCCCGCTGTATAACCGGCCCTTCAGCCATAGGGTCAGAAAAAGGCACGCCCAGCTCGATAATATCGGCGCCGGCGTTAACCATCGCATGCATCATCGGCACGGTAAAGTCCGGGTTTGGATCGCCAGCGGTAATAAAGGGAATCAGCGCCTTGCGTCCGGTTTTGGAAAAGGCTTCAAATCTGGCAGTTAATCGGCTCACAGTTCTATGCCTTCGCGTTGAGCCATTGTATGCATATCTTTATCGCCACGGCCGGACAGGTTTACGATAATGATTTCATCGGCTTTCATGGCGGGAGCCAGCTTCATGGCGTAGGCCATGGCATGGCTGGACTCCAACGCAGGGATAATGCCCTCCATTCTGGTCAAGGCATGAAATCCCTCCAGTGCCTGATTATCCGTGATATTGACATACTCAACCCTGCCTATGTCTTTTAACCAGGCATGTTCAGGGCCTACCCCCGGATAATCCAGACCTGCCGAAATAGAATGCGTTTCGATAATCTCGCCGTCTTCATCTTCCATCAAATACGTGCGGTTGCCGTGAAGCACGCCGAGGCGGCCCGCACATAACGGGGCTGAATGGCGACCGGTTTCAATACCGTCTCCCGCCGCTTCAACGCCGAACATTTTTACCGACTTGTCATCAATAAACGGATAAAACAAACCGATTGCATTCGATCCGCCGCCCACACAGGCAACCAGGGCATCAGGCAAACGTCCGCTGATTTCCTGGCATTGCTGCCTTGCCTCGCGACCGATAATGGCCTGAAAATCCCTGACCATGGCAGGATAAGGATGCGGACCGGCAGCGGTGCCAATAATATAAAACGTATTATCGACATTGGTCACCCAGTCCCGGAGCGCTTCATTCAACGCATCTTTCAAAGTCTTAGACCCTGACTGAACGGCGACGACTTTTGCGCCCAGCAGCTTCATGCGGTAAACATTTAAAGCCTGGCGCGCAACATCGACAGAACCCATATAAACGACGCACTCCAGCCCCAGTCTTGCAGCCACGGTTGCTGTCGCTACGCCATGCTGGCCGGCCCCGGTTTCGGCGATTATGCGTGTTTTGCCCATACGCTTTGCCAGTAAAGCCTGCCCAACCGTATTGTTAATTTTATGGGCGCCGGTATGATTAAGGTCTTCGCGTTTTAAATAAATTTGGGCGCCGCCCAGTTCGCGGCTCCAGCGTTCCGCATGGTATAAGGGCGAAGGCCTGCCCACATAATGTTTTAAATCGGCATCCAGTTCCGCTATGAAGTCCGGGTCTTTTAAATATCGCTGATAGGCTGCATTTAACTCCTGGATAGGCGGCATTAACGTGTCAGCCACAAACATTCCCCCGTAAGGGCCAAAATGACCGCGCTCGTCGGGCATATTATATTTTTCTGTCATCTGCTTAATCTGTCACTCTCATAAACTTCGTTTAAAAATGCCGCCATTTTAGCTGCATCCTTGATACCCTTTTCAACTTCCACGCCGCTGCTGACATCCAGCGCATAAGGCCGCACCTTCTGTACAGCTTGCCTGGCATTATCAATTGCCAAACCACCCGCCAGAATTACCGGTAATTCGCGGTGTCCGGGAATTAAATCCCAATCAAAGCGGCTGCCCGTTCCCCCTTTAGCGGCCGGATGATAAGCATCCAGTAATAACGCCGACGCATCATGATAGTGCCTGGCCACATCATCAATCTCAATGCCGGGCTGCATTCTTAACGCTTTAATGTAACGTTTGCCATACATCCGGCAGGCTTCGGCAGATTCATTACCATGAAACTGAAGGCAATCAATTGCTACCTTTTCAAGCACTTCACGTATCCGTGATTCCTGTTCATCGACGAACAATGCTACTACCGTGGCAAAGGCAGGCAAGGCATTGACAATCTTAACCGCCTGATCAATATCGATATTTCTTGGACTGGGCGGATAAAAAACCAGACCGATCGCATCCACACCAGACAGCGCCGCACAAACAGCATCTTCAACACGGGTAAATCCGCAAATTTTAACGCGAGTTCGCATAAAGAGATACGGGAATTTATCGAAAAAAAATCAAGTTGCCCAGAATAGCATAAATAACATTGTAATTTGCTTGTTATCATTGCTGTTCAGCACGGCTCATAATTAAGCGGTCAGTTCGGGAAAATACTTCTGCCCGCGCGCCTTCCATAATCTTATCTGAAGACTGCACTATAGCGGAGCAAGCCATTTTAAATAGTCGCCGAACCCGCCTGATGACAAGTATTACCGGGTGTTTTCAGTTTGAAAGCGGGATAAAAATTCCCCATACCCCGCTGCTTCCATTTCTTCAACCGGAATAAATCGTAGTGAAGCTGAATTAAGGCAATAGCGCAGTCCGGTAGGTTGAGGTCCGTCCTCGAAAACATGACCAAGATGCGAATCTGCATGGCGGCTTCGCACTTCCGTGCGGGGAAAAACCAGCAGAAAATCTTTCTTTTTAAGGATATTGTCTGCTACTAAAGGGCGCGTAAAGCTGGGCCACCCGGTACCCGAATCGAATTTATCCCGGGACGAAAACAAGGGCTCACCGCTCACGACATCGACATAAATACCTTCACGCTTTTCATTCCAGTAGGTATTTTTAAACGGCGGTTCCGTATCTTCCTCCTGGGTAACCTGGTATTGCAGAGGCGTTAATGTGTTACGTAATACTTCATCGGATGGTTTTGTATAGTGATTCATTGCTGTATCCTGGCCTGTTTTTAAAATTAGCTCGGGCCCCCAGATTTTTTTTAGATAATTGTCCCGGCCTGATCTAAAACGATAATATTTATAACGGAGCGGATTAATTTTAGAGTAATTCTGATGATAATCCGCAGCCGGATAAAAACTCTCAAATTTTTTTATTTCTGTAACGATCGGCGCCGAATAGCGTCCTGATTGGCTCAATAACTGGCGCGACTTTTCAGCATGCTCCTTTTGCTCCTGGCTATTATAAAAAATCACCGTCCGGTATTGCCTGCCCCTGTCTACAAACTGGCCAGCGTCATCGGTGGGATCGACCTGCCTCCAGTAAGCATCAAGCAGCGTTTTATAGCTGATTACGGCCGGGTCATAATAAACCTGAACACTCTCAACGTGGCCTGTACCGCCTTTGGATACTTGATCATAACTGGGATTAACGATGTGTCCGCCGCTAAAGCCTGAAATCACCTTATGGACGCCGGTAAATTTTTCAAGACCCGATTCAAGGCTCCAGAAACAGCCCCCGGCAAAAGTGGCCACTGACAGGCTGTCAGGCTCGGCAACAGAAGAAGCCGCCTGCAGGTTTTTTTCGGCATGAGTGAGCATTGCCAGTACAGCGATGACACCTGCCATTAATAAAGAAATACTTGTTTTCATAACCTCTTCTCTCAAGAGCTTGAGAAATTTCTGTAATTGTCAGTAGTTTTACATTACCGGATTTAACATAAAACAAGCCCTACATTGTCGCCGCCTATTACTCATCAATTATAAAGAACAAAGCAGTAGCAGCAGGTTTATTTGCTTATTCCTTAATCAATGCGAGTGTTCATGCAGCTGTTCGGGGGCATGGGAATGGTCATGATTATGTTCATGGCTAAACCCGCCTTCAGGAACCGGAACAGCTTCCACGCCAATGCCATATTTATAAACCAGTGTACCGCCCAAATCGGAGCTCACCATTATCAGTAAGCACAGCAAAGCTGAAAGTACAAGAAAAAAGCCGTTAGCCCCGCCCCGGATTAAACTACCGCTTTTCATCCGCCAGATCGACAACACTATTGCCAAAGCAAGGACCACTATGCCAAGCTGTTCAAGACGCTCCATAAGATCATGTACATTTTGCCCATGCGCTACAGAATCGGCGGCCATAAACCCGGAAATCACCGTAAACACGGTAGCTACGGTACCCATATAAAGAAACCAGCTGGCAACACTGCGCCATTGCGGTTTTTTTGCCAGCGTAGCGATTAAATCCAGAACAAAAAATGCCCATATAAATGCAATGGTAAAATGCACCAGCAAGGGATGAAGATTATCCATACCCGCCATACCCGGAAGTATCAATGCAAAAATATCCTGCGGCGCCTTGGATGCAAGGTTTTCAAGAAACGCCAAAAGATGACTGACACTCTCAGCAATGCCGTCGTGATCGCTTCCACCATGAACCTGGAAAGATAAAAAATTATTCATGCCCATCATTTTTAATTTTTTAAAAAAGAACAATTTACCCGATATCCAGGCAAAAGCCAATAAACTGACCAGCCCTGGCAGACTAATCAAAGCGTTTGGCATCGGCAGGCAGCTTGTTGAATACTGGATGTTTCTGAATGCCATATTGTTCAGGATAATAAACCGCGCCCAGATATAAACCGTCGGGCGCCGCCGTGGCGCCGCCCAGCTCACGGTTTTTAACCTCAAGCAAGTGTTGGGCCCAGTCCACCGGCCGTTTTCCGGTCCCTATATCCATCAATACTCCGGCAATATTCCTGACCATATGATGTAAAAATGCGTTAGCCGCAATATCAATGATCACCTTCTCGTCATTGCGGTAAACATCGATAAAATACATGACACGAAAAGGGCTTTTGGATTGGCAGCCTTGGGCGCGGAACGAGGAAAAATCATGATTTCCGATCAGATATTGGCCGGCTTGATGCATCCTCTCTGCATCCAGGGGCACATAGCACCAGGTCGCCTGTTTACGCAATAGGGCCGATTTTACCGGCCGGTTAACAATGATATAGCGGTAAAACCGCGCAATCGCACTGTATCTTGCATGAAAGTCGGCTACTGCCTCTTTTGCCCAGATAATTCTGACATCATCGGGCAAATTACTATTGCCGCCCAGCATCCAGCTATGCAGGTCGCGTTCTACATTGACATCAAAATGCGCGATCTGTTCAAAGGCATGGACGCCGGCATCGGTTCTTCCGGCGCAAATCACGCTCACCTTCTGATCGGCAACTTTTGATAACGCCCGTTCAAGCACCTGCTGCACAGTGCGCCGGCTGGCCTGCCACTGCCATCCTGAAAACCCGCTGCCGTCGTATTCCACGCCCAGAATAATCCGCGTCATGTCATTCCTTAGTCATGAATATAAACGGTGATCCCGGCCTCGACGCGATTAAACAAATCCAGCACATCGGCATTTTTCATGCGAATGCAGCCATGCGAGGCTGGATTACCATTCATTAATTCATCGGGGCAACCGTGGATATAAATATAACGCCATGTTGAATCGACCGTACCGTAGCGATTTTTACCGGGCTCAAGCCCGCCCAGCCAGAGAATTCGCGTTAATATCCAATCCCGTTGCGGATATTGCCTGCCCAGCTCGGCATTGTAAATCTCATTCGTGGGGCGTCTGCCTCTGAAAACCGACTGCAGCGGCTGGCCGGCGCCAATTTTCGCCCTGATTTTATGCCAGCCGCGAGGCGTACATTGACTGCCCATCAGCTCGCCAGCGCCTTTTTTGGCCGTGGAAACCGGGTAACACCGTACCCGGTTTCCATTCTCATAAATCGTCAACTGCTGACTGGAGATAGCAATATCCAGATAATTCTGTACATCGCCCGCCGCTTTATTTTTCATTTAACACCCAGACACCATCCTAATCAGAACTCAAAAGATCCAGGATCATGCATAAAATAACTTTAACATCTTACTCCCTCTCCCTCCGGGAGAGGATTGGGGAGAGGGGATAAAATACCAATGCCGTTAAGTTAAGCCGTTCGCTGAGCGGTGTCGAAGCGATTTTTTGGCTTCGACTCCGCCCAGCCAGCGGGCAAATCCTGCGAAGAAGCGCTTAACTTAACGGCATTGGATATGAACTCGGTGTTTCAGGCACAATCCCCTAAATGCATATTATAAAGCTTGGTTGGGTACGCACTTCGAACTTTTTGGGGTTTAATTAGCCGAAACGTTTTATTGTGGTAACCGATGCGTACCGCACACTATCGTGGTAAACAAAAATCATACCAACTGATCCAATGGACTGGTCACACCTTTACAGCCCTTATTCAATACATGGGTATAAATCATTGTCGTGCTAACATCCGCAGGACCGAGCAACTCCTGAACCGTGCGAATATCGTAACCGCTTTCCAGTAAGTGTGTCGCGAACGAATGCCGAAAGGTATGCGGCGTCGCCGCTTTTGTCAAATCCGCATCGCGCACGGCCTGTTTGACCGCCCGCGGCATGGCCTGTTCCTGCACATGATGACGGCGTACCGCTCCACTACGCGGATCAGCCGATAATTTTGCCGCAGGAAACAGGTACTGCCAAATCCATGCTTTTGCCGCATTCGGCTATTTACGCTCCAACGCATAAGGCCTATACACCGTCCCCAAACCCTGCGCCAAATCATTTTCATGCAACTCCCGCACTTTAACCAAATGCGCCTGTAAAGGCGCTACCAACGACATCGGCAACATCGTCAGCCGATCCTTAAAACCTTTGCCGTCACGAATTAAAATCTCACGCCGTTTAATATCGACATCCTGCACCCGCAAGCGTAAACCTTCCATAATTCGCATCCCTGTTCCATACAGCAAACTCACAATCAGCCAATGCGTACCGGACAGCCGCGATAAAATCGCTTGTATCTCATCGCGATTTAACACTACCGGCAAACGCTTGGGCGTCTTGGCCTGTTCCACGTTATCCAGCCACGGCAACTCTATTGCCAACACCTCCTTATAGAGAAATAGCAAGGCGCACCTGGCCTGATTTTGCGTGGATGCAGCGACTTTGCCGTTAACGGCCAAATGAGTTAAATACTGTTCCACTTCAGCTGCCCCCATGTCACGCGGATGTTTCTTGCCAAAATATAGAATGAAGCGCTTTATCCAGTCTGTATACGCCTGCTCGGTACGGATGCTGTAATGCTTCAAGCGGATTTTTGCCCTGACTTGATCGAGCAACTTAGGTTCTTGGTTAGGTAAATTTGCTGATGGGTATTGCATTTGATTTAGGATGTGATAAAAGATGACAGGGGTATGAAATATAGTTCATTTCGCGTTTTTTTAAATATTTAGACAAACGAGTGACGCAATATTTTGCGTCTATTAGGATGGCTAATTATAGTTATGCCGCAAGTATGGTCGGGAGGATGCATCGATAATGAAAACGACCAACTACTACAACACGTTCATCGAAGTGGCGGAGGACTGCCCCGTCAAGGTTGCCGAGGTTCCTCCTCGCAAAGGCGAGGCGCCAACTGTCGCGAGTATGCAGTTCGAGTTACTCAATGGCAATCCTTACAAGTACACCTCAGACGACGTGTTGTTCCAGGTTCACGCAATCCGAAACAATATTGCCAGGAAGAATTATGCTCGTATCCGGGAGGAGTTCTTTGCCAAGGGCCAACCATGCTTTCGCTCATCTCCTCTGGCTAAGCGCTACGGTTGGGGTGTCCACAGTGACGCTGAAGGGCGCATTGCCATCTTCTCTATCGAATCCAAGGAGTACGCCACGCTAGCGAAAGACAAGAACTTCAAGCATCTGAAGGCGATGCGTTCTAAGCATGCTTGACTTAGGGGTCGGCATAACAAGGCGCTGCACCGGACGGCAATTCCGCTGCGCTCCATTGCCGCCGGTGAGCTTGGTCGTTAGGCATTGCTTGACATACTAGCCTTTGTACATACAATGTAGCCATGATTAAGTTTGAATGGGAGACAACAAAGGCTGCCAGCAATCAGAAAAAACACGGCGTTTCTTTCGAAGAAGCCAAGTCTGTTTTCTATGACGAATTTGCAGTGCAATTTTATGATGATGGGCATTCGGAAGAGGAACACCGCTTTTTGATGCTTGGCTTTAGTTGTGAATCCAGAATACTTCTTGTCTGCCACTGCGAGCGCGAATCAGGTAATACAATCAGGATAATATCGGCCCGCAAAGCAACTAAACGCGAATGTAGCCATTACAAAGGTAACGTACCATGAAAGCAGAATATGATCTCTCCCAAATGAAATCGCGAAAAAACCCCTATGCTTCCAAACTTAAGAAATCGGTTACTATCCGGTTGGGCGAGGATGTGGTCGATTATTTCAAAGAAATGGCTGAAGGGACTGGTGTACCTTATCAAAGTCTCATCAATTTATATCTTCGGGACTGTATGCGCCAGCATCGGACAATTGATATTTCTTGGCAGTCAAATTCAAAAACAATTTCGAGCCAATAAAAAGACGTTGTGATTCTTATCCCGCATTCGGGCACAACAAATCTTTTTGGTTGCTGGTAATTAGGCATTGGTTAAATCGCGGAGCCTAACAAGTCGGTCAAAGGGACGCGCCGCCCGTTGGCGGTTTTGAAATTCAGTTTTTTATCAAGGTTTGGCGGCTTCGTTTAAGCCCGCGTAGGTCCGATTAGCGCAGCGTAATCGGACGCATGTTGTTGAGACAAGCGTTATCATCGCGGTTTTCCAAAACAGGAAAGGGGTATGCCAAACTATAGACGCGCATTCATCCCAGGAGGAACTTGGTTCTTTACGGTAAACCTGCTACGGCGACATCACAACGGTCTGCTTATTCGCGAGATCAGTTTGCTGCGCGAAATAGTGAGACGGGTCCGCGAACGCCACCCTTTTCAAATCGACGCTTGGGTCGTTTTGCCGGAACATTTGCATTGCGTGTTAACCTTGCCACCCGGCGATAGCGATTTCAGCATGCGATGGCGATTGATTAAAAGCGGGTTTTCACGTGCGTTACCTAAACCGAGCGACGGTCTGACGTACGAAAAGCAGCCGGAGAACGAGGCATATGGCAGCGGCATTACTGGGAGCATTTCATCCGCGACGACTCCAATTATCAACGTCATGTCGATTATGTTCATGTAAATCCCTTGAAACATGGACGCGTCAAACGTGTGGCGGATTGGCCTTATTCGACTTTTCATCGCTATGTCGCCAAAGGTGTTTACCCACTTGATTGGTGCGGTGATGTCAATTCCGTGGTGGATGGCTATGAATGATATGCGTCCGATTACGCTGCGCTAATCGGACCTACGCGGGTTGAACAAAATACTATGAACCGGAGGGCTGTAAAGCTGTAGGGTGGATTCACCGTTAGGCAATCCGCCATAATCGGAGTCTTGATCCTGATTCCCCACTCAGACTTTTCCAAGCGGTTCTTATGTCCAATTTCCGATTGTTTTTGATATTGTGCGTTGATTGGCGGTTTGCTGTCGCGAAACCGCCCTAAGCAATAAATCACATTTTTATTTTTCAAACAAAGCAATCGACTCTACATGCCCCGTTTGCGGAAACATATCCATCACGCCGGCTTTGATCAATTTATAGCCCAGTTCATTGACCAGAATACCGGCATCGCGGGCGAGCGTTGAGGGATTGCAGGACACATAGAGAATCTGCCCTGGATTCCATTTTTTAAAATAATGCAAAACTTCCGAGGCCCCTGCCCTGGAAGGATCCAGCATGATTTTGTTATATTTTTGCTTTGCCCAGGTCTGGTCGCTGATATCCTTGCTCAAATCCGCGGCATAAAATTCAACATTGGTTATGCTGTTATGGCGCGCATTTTCCTTGGCATGATTGATCAGCGGCTGATCGCCTTCGACGCCCACCACGCGACCGGCAAATTTCGCCATTGGCAAAGTAAAATTGCCCAGACCGCAAAACAGATCCAGCACAGTATCGTTTTTATTCAGGTTGAAGGCATTCAAAACCCGGTTGATCATTTGCCGGTTGATTTCATAATTAACCTGCGTAAACATGGCGGGCCTGAATTTGAATTCTATGTTTTGATCCGGCAGCGCATAGGTCGGTATAACTTCCGGCTCGCCCTCCAGCGGCACGATGGAATCCGGCCCTTTGGCTTGCAGGCACAGGGTAATGTTATGGTCTTTGGCAAAATTTTTCATGCGTTCCTGGTCGGCAGCGGTCGGCGGCTCCAGCACACGAATAGCCAGCACGCACTGCTCATCCCCGATCGCCGCTTCTATCTGCGGAATTTTATCGCGGATGCTTAAGTGGCCGATCATTTCTGATAACGCCGTCAGCTTGGCGCCCACGATCGGGTGCATCACGATACAACTGTCTATTTCAGCTAAATAAGGATGCCGCCGTTCCCGGAAACCCACCAGCACCCGGTTTTTTTTAGCGACATATTTAACGCCCATCCGGGCCTTGCGGCGATAACCCCAGTGCGGGCCTTCCAGCGGCTGCCAAAGCTCAGGAATTTCAACCTTGCCGATGCGCCTGAATTGCTCTTTAAGCAAGTCCTGCTTGATTCTGATTTGCGCAGATGACTCGACATGCTGAAAACTGCAGCCCCCGCATACGCCGTAATGCGCGCATTGGGCATCGGCCCTGTCATCGGCCCGGCTTAGCAGCTTGACGACTTTGCCTTCGGCATAATCGCGGCGGCTTTCGGTATAAATAAATTCCACGTCTTCGCCGGGCAGCGCCGCATCTATAAATACCGCTTTGCCGTCTACATGAGCCACACCGCGCCCGTCATGGGCCAAGGATTCTATCGTGGCTTTAACCGGCGTTTCAGGCAGCTGTTTCTTTCTTGATCGTTTGCGCGTCATGCCTATTTTTGCTTCCAGCTTCCAGCCGCCTGATACCACCAGCCCGGCTTGGCATTGCTTATCCAGCGGGCCGCGAAAGTGGCTTTGATTTGTGCGGCCCATTCAGGATGCCCGTTAGCATTGGCAATGGCCTGATAAAGCTTTTGCCGGTCTGCATTTTCTGCGGCCACCAGTTTATTGATCTTGTTTCTGTCCTGAAGCGGTACGCTGGAAGGATCTCTGACCGCTAAAAAGCCGTCGGCCTGGATGCCGATTACACCGCTGGCGTACAAAGGTTGCAGCGCTGAAAAACGGCTTTCCATTGCCGCGCGTATCTGCCTGATTTCTGCACTGTCGATAGCTAAATCAGCCGCAGCCTGGGCAGGCGAAATAACGGCATTGGCGGCAATATCCAGCCAGTGAAAAGCAGCCGCCTGCCAGTCAGGCAAACTTGACTCCGGCTTGGGCACAGTTTTTTCAGGCTCGGACTGCGGCGGTGTAACGCTCTGGATGTCTTTGATGATTTCATCGGCCGCTTTTTCAGCAGCGGCGGCAGGAAAGTAAATATTAATCGTGACGCAGGCCGTCAACACTAATAAGCCAAATGCGGATAGTCTTTTCATAATCTTTCTCAATTATTCTATGATTACTTCGTCTGATGCCGTAATGCGGCTTAAGCGCTCCATCAATACGTCCCAGTCGACCTGGGGATTATAGCCGATTACATTAATTCTCGGCAGACCGCCGCCGGTAATAATGGCATAACCCGAACCGGTTGCTTCTACACCCATTAATTGACAGACACCGTCATGCAAATAACAGCCCAGGCCGAGTTTGCCGTAGCCGAAGGTTTCAAACAGGCTTAAGAAACTTCGGGACAATACGCCGGCAGCGCCTCCGCCGCCGATGCTGGCAATGCTTTTTACCGCTTTTTGGCTGATCCTGTGAGTCGAATCATCGTCATCCGGCGTTCCCAGCCAGGCGAAAAAACTGAGCGGCCGCCAGTTTTCCAAGGTTAATTCCCTGACAAATCCTGACAGCTTGCCGGTAATGCTGCCAAATTTAAACTTGCCGGTTAATTGCTCGAGATCCAGATTGTCAATTTCCACATCGCTGTGAAATCTTGAAATATCAGTAAATAATCCTGATGCAGCAAGATTGCTGATCTTAACTGCACCATCAAAAACTTTTATGATCAGCTCCCCGCCCAGACGCAAGGTTTTGTCCCGGTAAGTCACGCCGGGAATAGCGCCGCTAATGGTTCCCGACAGCGGCGTCCAGTTTAAAGCCCTGGACAACTGCTCCAGCGACACATTGCTCATATTGCCGTCGAAGTAAATCTCGGGCTCTTGCTGTTTTTTTGCCTGCAAACTAAATTGATTAATGGCGATTGTCCCGCCCAGAAAAGGCAGCCTGGTTTTTTCAAGAACCTTGAAACTGTTTGCCTTGCTCAGAAATAAAAGTCTGGCCGGCCCTATAGGCAAATTGCGGACATTCAGTTGCTGCCAGGACAAATCTGACGGTTTATCAAATGACTCATCGACAGACCAGTTAATCGTGCCCACACCGCCCCTGACTCCGGCGCGGCCTGCGGCATCTTTAATTTCAAGGTTACTGACTGCCGCCGACAAAGCGGTTAGCGATTGTTGGACAATAGAAAAATCAGCTTGCAAATTACCCGCCAGTGAAACACCTTCCCAGGCAGTCTGCTCAAAGAACGGCTTCAGATAAACTGAAGACAATAGCTGCAGATCTTCGCTGCGCAGCGACAAATCGGCTTTTTCTATGTTTACGCCATCCTTATAACTGACAATCCCATTGCCGCTTAAATCAGCAGCCAGAGAATGGCTATAATTTGCCGACTGGATTTCAATTCGTTTGCTGGCTTCATCCCACCTGCCCTGCGCATCCCAACTTATACTTTGTTTGCCGGCGTCAAGATAAAGCGGCTCGATATAAAGCGCGCCCTCGATCAGGCTGGACTGATTTTGCCAGCGCCATCCATTTTTATGGTTTTGAGCATTCACATGTGTTTTCAGCGTTAATGACTCCGTAGCAAAGCGGCCGTCTTTTGTCTGCACGGTCAGGCCGTCAAGCCGGGCATTCAGTGAAAATGTCTTTAAGAATGTCTGACTGCCGGACGCATCCAGCTTAAAACTGATTTTGCCCCCTGTAGGGTCAAAGGATTTTAGCTGCAACAGTTTCCGGATTAACCTGCCGTCCACAGCCTTGGCATTAACCTGCAACCGCCACTGATTGCCCTGCTCATCGCCGTCAACGGCAAATGTACCGCCGGCCAGTTGCAAACCGGTCAGCTTGAGTGAAGTGCGGTTCTGGCTTATTAAAAATGAGAAATTAAACGATGGCGACTGCCAGCGCTTTGAATGAATCTTCGCCCTGCCCTGTCTGCACAATAATTCCTCGTTGCGCCAGCTAAAGGCAGTACAGCGGATATTGACCAGCTTCAGATCATTAAAAGGTTTCGGCAAACTGAGTTGATCGATGGTTAAAGCCAGTTTTTGCGGGCTTTGGGTTAAATCGGTCAAGGCTATGTTCACGCCTGCCAGTTTCCAGTTTTTGAAATTTATTACTCCGGCATTAATTGATACAGCATCCAAGGCATTTGCAACGGGGAGTAATAAAATAAAAACAAGGCTTATGAAAATCCTGATCATTAATTATGAGTTTAAGCCTTTTTGATTTAACTGAGATCTTTCGCAAAGTTATGATAGGGTTGACTCATGAAGACCTTAATTATTCTTGAAACAAACAGCGCTAAAACTGCAACAGAAAACGTAATTAAAGCCCGTGCACCTACGATAACGGCAACTGTAAGGAAAGGCAACCAGCCAAAGTCTACAACGAGAAAAAAGCGGTATTTACAGCAAGAAAGCTGCATTTAACAAACTCCCAACTTACCGTTTCCATGACGCATGCCCTTAGCGGTGACTTGGCTATTATGGAATTTAATTAAATTATCAGCCTATTCCATAAGCAACTTTCTGGACAGATAATTTACCCAGGCCTGGTGATCCCGGCTTATTTACTTTGGCGCTTAAAGCGGAACAAAAGATCGGCAATTGACTAATGCTGAAGGCTTGATAGGCCTTTATCAAGAAAGATAAGACTCAGGCGAATGATTGAGAACCCGTAAACACGGCTTCATACTCTGATGAGATAATCGGCTGGACTCCAAAAGCCAAGCCTTCACATCACGAGCAATACAATAAATTTAAGGCGCGCGCTGCCGCGACAAATTCCTCACGCAAAGACAGGGGTTCCAGAACCTCAACATCAGCGGCAAAACTGCGCAGCCACCAGCGCAGTTGCAACGTGTCTTTTACCGTGGCTTGCAGTTGAAAAGATGACTCGTCAATCCGGGTAACCTGCTGATCAACGCTCAACGGCGTTTCGGACAAATGCTTTTTTACCCGGTCATTGATTTTAAGGGTGAGTTGCATTGATTGCCCGGGAATGAGTGGATAGTCGAACTCACCTTCGGCAATATAACGATCTAATGAAAAACCGCTGGGTACAGTGGTTGCCTTATCGATTAACGCGGCTTCCGAAAACCGGTGCATGGCCAGCTGTTTAATATCGTGATAATCCCGCAGCGTGGCCGCCAAATATACGGAGCTTCCTTTAAATATCAGGCCCAAAGGATTAACTTCGTAGGTTTTGAGTTCATCCTTGCGGGGCCGATAGGTAGCTGTGAAGCGGCGGCTTTTCAAAAGCGCCTCGTAAACCACCGTCAGTACGGCGTCATCAATCCTGGCCGGTAATAAGGTTTGGGTGTTGGAAATAATGCGCACCTTATCAGCCCAGTTCGCCAAAGGCGTGGCTTTTAAAGTACGGTCGGCCAAAGTGAAGTAAGCGGCCAACTGGTCTTTAACGGAGTGCGGCAATAAATGCTTTAAAAACTGCTCAACCAGCTTGAAAGTCAGCGCCTCATCCGCCGTCATCAAGGGTAATTGCAAGCGCGGCGCATGCTTCGGCCAGAACCAGCATAAGGGTTTGGAACCTTCGGAACTGGTAAATGGAAACAAACCGGAGGCGGACAGTTTATTCAAATCCCGCTGCACTGTTCGGATATCCATTTGGTAGCCTTTATCCCGCAGCTTTTTCAGCAAATCGGGCGTGGAAATGCTGCCCGGCGCTCTCGGGATTAAGAGCAGCATTTGGAAGTAGCGGAGGAGGGTGTTCATTGATGAGATAAGCGCCAGGGTTGGTATTTAAGTTGCCTCGAACTCATCACGTTGATAAAACACCTGCCCGACACGCTGGATATGATCCAATAAATCGGTATTATCAATTTGCGCGTGCAGTGATAAATCCACCGTGTAAGGCAGCAGTAAATCGTCTATTTCTGTTTCAATCCGGTCAAGCCGGGTATAGGTTAAGGCATCGCCGAACAGCGTCAGATCAATATCAGAGCCGGGGCGGTATGTACCCTTTGCCCGCGAGCCATACAAAACGGCTTGCCTGATCTCCGGGTGCCGGGCAAACACCTTCTGAATGGCGCTGATTGTGTGCGGTTTTAATCCGAACCGGTCATTCGCTGAAGCTGTGTCAATCGTCATCATTCGGCAAATTCCGCAGGGTGTCTCGCAGCTCGACAAACAATCCGAAAAAGCGCTGCTTTATGTTAGCGGCGATCGAATCCGCTGTTTCCTGATTATAGGTATGGCTGGTGCGGTTGCGATCGCGAATCATATCCATCCAGCTATCGCCGTCCCGGATTAATTCCAGCTTGAACGCCGCCCGGGTTGCATCCTTCGAGCCGTGAATATTTTGATGACCCTTTTCCAGCAAATAATCGCGCAAGACATTCCATGCCAACTCATGCGTATACTCAAACGCCTGAATCAAGCCCTGCTCTTCCAGCTCGTTAAGCTCGCCTTTATCGATAAATTTTGTTAACTGCGCAAGCGCGTTTTGATAATTGGCAAAGCGTTGTTTCCAGCGGGAGTCTTGGATCATGGATGATAAGGTGTTTAGAATGCAGTGGCTAAGAATAGATTGGTTTTTAATACATTATTAAATGGTGGTTCGTGGATGAGTAACCATCCTATAAGTTCTAATCTACTTACTCATCGAATTCTATTGGTAAATACGCCTTGCTAATTAATTTTGGACTGTTGTCCTGAAAAACTTGACCTCTACCATGAGGTTTTACCAAAAAACGAATCGCATCCTTAACATCAATGTCGGAGGAAGTATTGTTTCCATACGCGACTCTGCTCGAACCTATTTTATTAACAGGATTAAATAGTGTTAAAGCAGAGGCTGCACAAACAATAAGCTCATCGCGTTTGCATAAGCTTTCCACATCCAGTTGCATCATACTATTCATAAAGTTAAGATCTATCAGCGTACTGGGCATCCAGTCCATAATATTTCTATACGCCAGTACCCAAACTATATTGGTCCTCCAGTGGAGCATCTCAAGAGATCGGTCATTGCAAGTTCCGCCAATCTCACACGCGCCAAAAATTACTCCCTCAACCCTTCTGCCTTTATTCTGTTCCACGGCATTACCTATAATATCGCTTATCCTCGAGAAGTTTATATTTCCTAAACGCTTTCCATAGCCATGAGATGCAACGTAAATAAATAATCGATCTTGTTGAGCTGTCAGCAAGTGATCTAAGGATTTTTCAAAACTTTTTGCATCGTTAAAGTTCATGTAGTAAACCTGAACTTCTTCATTCAAGCGTGACAGCCCTTCAAAGAAAGGTAATACAGATGCCTGATTTCCGTTTTGCTCATCTAAATTCCACCAAATATTTTCTAAGAGACTGTTTGGAAATTATTAAACCAGACCACGTCTGGCGTGGCATCTGACCATAAACATCAATTTAGCAATTAGAAAACCCCAAAGCCTTGCCCCATCTGGCCTGGCTTCGGAGTTTCCAAACAGCTTCTAAAATTAGTATTGCTTTATTCGCCATAATTTGTCCACTGTAAATTGAATCAGGTATTGGAATTGGAAAAGACATGAGGTACAAACAGCTTTATCGCTTGCCCATAGGTTCATCATCAATCTAGGGGTAAAGCGTTGCCTCCCTAGGCTGCTGAGGCGGAACCACCTTATGAGTTAAGTTAAGCATGCAAACGAACTCTTACTATGAGTTTATATAATTGCCACTGGCTCAACTGAAAACGACATTTTGTACTGCATAAGCTGTAGCTCAGGCACCCTGGATGCTCCGCGCTGCAATGCAGGGGATATTTCATTTGCAATAACGATTCCTCTGCATCGACCCATTTTTAGGTTACTGTCGACCCAACCCATGTAACAAACAATTTGACCAAGGACTCTCTCCTTTCCACGAGAAACTTTCAATTCAATCACTACCGGTTTATTGTTCCTATCAATTGCCAATATGTCTATTCTTCCACCATCGATTTGAAACTCTCGCCCACTAATTCCATCGCGATTATAAAGCTTTAAACCTGGCTCAATTTTATCCAGATTATTATTGCTAAGAAAATCCCTTAGATGATTCTCCATTATTTTATCCATTATTTCAATAGCTTGGCCGCTTTGATCGTTTTGCTCATCTTCATCCGGATCGTCTTCCCCATTAACCAAAAAATCTTCGTAATCTTCCCTGATCTTTTCAATAAATTTAAGATTTTTTATTCCGCTCTCTTCACGTCCTTCTTGCCAATGTTTTTCAATGAACTCATCAAGAAGGTTATTTTTTCGAAATAGATACGCAAGGTTCCCTCTTTTAACACTAGTCTTAATTGACCTATCCCATGTAATTGGCATTTTGTGAATTTTTGTTGCCTCAGCTTCAAGGTTTTTTTCTTTGGCGAATTTATACGCAGGTTTAACTGGAAATGTAAGCATGTCTTTATTTTCCTTTGATAGTTGAATAATTAATTATCAGATAAAGTCTGTCCGATAAGTTGATAAGATTAAGGTAGGAGGGACGGGCGGGACTTGATCGACATTAAGCCCCGCCTTATCCTCTAAATCTAAATTTGCTTTTAATAAAGCGTAGTCAACTGCAACTAGATTACAAAACCAATCTGCGATAACGTTTCGCCCTTGGCTTTACACTCCTGCTCCAGCACGGCAATTATCCTTTCCGGTTCCGGCGTTTTGCCCAGCACCGCTGCTTGCCGGCTGACCACGGCAAAGTCGCCGGGCGTGAGTTTGGTCAGGCGATGAAGCTGTTGTTTTAGCATAGCCAACGCCTCCGAATTTACCGGCAGTCTGCCGCCCAGGCGTTGGCTTTCCTGCTGGAACAAGGCCCAGCGCTGCTCGGGCCTCAGGTAATCGAATTTCACCTTGAAATCGAAACGGCGCAAGGAAGCCGCATCCAGCTTGTCCATCAGGTTGGTGGTGCAGATGAAAATGCCGGAGAAGATTTCCATCTGGGTGAGCATTTCGTTGACCTGGGTAATTTCCCAGGAGTGACCGGCACGACTGCGCTCGCACAATAGGCTGTCGGCTTCGTCCAGCAACAGAATGCCGCCCTGTTTTTGCGCATCGGCAAACAGGCGGGCAATGTTTTTTTCGCTGCCGCCCACATACTTGTCGAGCAGGTCGGAGGCGCGGTTGACATGCAACTGCACGCCGAGAGTTTCAGCGATATGCCGGGCTAAGGCGGTTTTGCCGGTGCCGGGGGCTCCGTAAAAACAGAAGCTGCCGCGCGGGTTTTGTTGAAGGCCGGTTAACAGCAGTTCCAAATCCATATCGGTATTGGTAAAGGTTCGGTCGTATCGGGTCCAGGCCGGGGTTTTTGACAGGCTGCTTTTTTGCTTGAGCAAGCGCATGCTGGCTTCCAGCACCCGCTCGGCAATCTGCTCGGTTTTAATGGTCGCCCGTTTTTGCGCGGCTTTAGCGATTGAACAGGCTTGTTCGATTTGCGCCGGTGTCAGCTGCGCTTGGCTGATCAGCTTTTCGCGCCAGACGTCATCCACCTTCAAGCCTTTGCTGTATTTATTCACGATACGCCGTCTAATCGAAGCAGGCATTTTGTCGATTTCGACCGAGTAGCTAAATCGGCGCAAATAGGCTTTATCCATACCCTGGGTACGGTTGCTGATCCAGATCACCGGCACCGGATTATTTTCCAGCTGCTGATTGATCCAGGCTTTATCGCCTTGTCCGCTGGATGGCTCATCATCTTCGTCATCGTCGAAAAAGAAGCTGTAACGGGGCGGAAAGACGTCTTCCGCCTCATCGAACAGCAGCAGACTTGCTTGTCTTTTGCTCAGCATTTTCTGGCTGAGATTGCAGGCGGCAAAGCGGGCGCTGCCGCGCAAAACATTACCTTCCTGATCGGCGCATAATACTTCGTAAAGAGGAGTATTCAGGGTTTGCGCCAACAGCTTGGCAAACTGGGTTTTGCCGACGCCGGGAGGCCCGTAGATCAGTATATTGACGCCCCTCTGTTTTTCATCAAGCGCTGTGCGCAGGTAAGGCTGCAATACCTCCAGGTCATTTTGCAAATGGGCATAATCCTCAATGACCAGTTGGGTGCGGCCGGCGGGTTTAAAAAAATTAGCGCACAACGCTTCTGCACTGTCGTGTTCGCGTAGCAGAATGTCCAGCAAACCATCGTCAAGTATCAGTTTATTCTCCAGGTCGACCAGGCCGGGATGGATTTTTAACCAGCCCATTTGCAGCAATTGGCTGCCAGGTTGCAGGGCTTTCCGGATTTCCCTGGCAGGTCGGGTTGTCATCAAGCGCAAGTAATCGACGGTGGATGGCATGCTGCAGGTGACGCAATAATCAGTCACTGTATCCCGGAACACTTCCAGCAAGGGCATCAGCAAACGCAGCACCAATATCTCGTTTTCGGCCATACTGAGTTTTAAGGCCGTGCTCAGCAAGCGTATATTTCCGAACAGCGCTTCCGACGCCGCTATACCTTCACTCAGCAGCTTGGTCAACTGGCGCCGCATGTATCTCAATAACGCTGGCCTGCTGGCTCTATCTATTAACGGCAAATTTTCGTAGCTGCTCAAATCATGGGGGTTAAACTCGTGATCGCCAAGACTATTAAATTCATCCAATCCGGTAATTCTGCCAAGATCATCATCAAAAAAATTGCGTATATGGCCTAGTTTCAAGCTTTTTTGTAAACCCAAAGCAAGCCGCAACAGGTAAACAGCCGCCAGACGCTGATAGGCTGCATATTGATTGCGCTCTTCGCTGCTTTGCCGTGTGGTATGTACAAGGCGCATAAAATCGGGGAGGTAGTTGTGAGTCATGACTGATTCCGGAATGATTGTGGTTGATGACAGAAATCAGTATATAGAGACAAGCGACATTTCTGGTCGCTACTAGGAGAAACTAGAACAATTTTATCTATATTTTTAAGTGTTGTTTTTTCCTCAAAAGGGTTGCTGGCAGAATTGATTTTTACCGATCATAACGCAATTTGATCTGACACACAGGGGTTACTCTAAAATCGACAAGCCTCATCAAGTAGTTTCAGAAGGTCAGCATTAGAATAATAGTGAGGATTGGAAGCTCTGCTTTACGGGCATCGGACGCCCCGTATCCGCGGAAAGCTGAATATTCTGCCTTTCGTAATGCCCAAACCGGACTATGGAAAGGATGCAACCCCTGTCTGTTGGGCAGCGCAAGGGTATGGGGTAGGCAAGGCTTTTAAACGTTGCTGTTTATATCTCAAGCCAAACCTACCCCGCTTGAATTGGCATGCGAGGTCAGAGCTACGCGCAAGGCGCCGCACATAATTTAGCAATCACCGTTGGCATTCCCTTTTCAACGAGGCTGCTTTACCAGGCGCAGATAAGGCTTAAGCGTTTTCCAGCCTTCCGGATATATTCCTTTGGCCTCCTCATCGGTTACCGAGGGCACGATGATGACGTCCTCGCCTTCTTTCCAGTTGACCGGCGTTGCGACCTTGTGTTTGGCAGTTAACTGCATTGAATCCAGCACCCGCAGGATTTCATCAAAGTTGCGGCCTGTGGTCATCGGATAGGTAAGCATCAGCTTGATTTTTTTGTCCGGGCCGATAATAAACACAGAACGCACGGTTGCATTAGTGGCCGCTGTTCGGCCATCCGAGGTGCCGGCTTCTTCAGCGGGCAGCATGTTGTACAGCTTTGCTACGGCCAAGTCGCTATCGCCAATTATGGGATAGTTAACCGCACACCCTTGTGTTTCTTCAATATCCTTGGCCCATTTTGAGTGATTGTCGACCGGGTCTACGCTTAAGCCGATAATTTTGCAGTTTCGTTTTTTAAATTCAGGCTCCAGTTTTGCCATGTAGCCCAATTCTGTTGTGCATACCGGCGTAAAGTCTTTGGGGTGGGAAAACAGTATCGCCCAGCCATCGCCGATCCACTCATGAAAATTTATTACGCCTTGAGTTGTATTGGCCGTGAAATTTGGTGCTTCGTCATTGATTCGGAGTGCCATGTTGATTCTCCTGTAATATTTATAAATTTCGATTGTAATAAAGAGGTGTCGCTGGAATGTTATTGCCAACATCCTGCTACCCAGGCCGCCTATGAAAAACCGAAAATAACAGCTTCATGTCAGCCCACCGTTTCAAATCCTATTAGACGACAATTTCAATTTTCCATCCAGAAAAAAATTAAGAACGCAAAAAAATATTTAAGCGCTTTTGCTAGAATTTTGCACGTTTTGCAGCCGAGTTTATGTGCTCACGCTCAATCGCCGGGAGCACAGATTGAGGAATGCCGGTAAATGTAGCCAGCTTATCCCAAGGAAATAACAGGTCGGCACGGTCCGGATGAGGTATTTTTCGATTATTAATTGATTTTGCTCAAGAATTAACCCACCAGATCGGGTATGAGCGATACAATCCCGCGTTTAACGGCCGCCGCAGCCGTTTGCAGGCTTTGCAGCTCATCGGCATTCATTTCAGGATGCAAATGACGAATAATGCCGCTTCGGCCTACCACTACGGGAATACTGAAGCAGTTGTCCCGAATACCCATCCAGTCATCGAACCGGGTCGCCAGCGGCATGGTGCGGTATTCGTCGAAAATCACGGCTTCAATGACCATGCTCGCGGCTGTGGCGATAGCATGATTGGTATAGCCCTTGAGCCGGTAAACCTCAAATCCGGCTTCGATAACCTGAGTGAATAGCTCCCGGTGACGGGGCGTATCGCGAATAAGTTCTCCGCCCGCTTCGGCGCTGCTCAGTATTGGAAGCTGGTTGGGACCGTGCTCGCCGAGAATGTAAGTGCGCAAATCATCCGGATGAATATGTTCTTCATGCGACAGCAAGGCGCGAAACCGGGCGGAATCGACCAAGGTTCCGACACCCATTACCCGAGACGGTAAGAAGCCGGATAATTTGGCGGCGGCATAAGTCATTACATCCACGGGATTGGTAACAATAACCAGAATGGCATTCGGGTTGCTGGCGGCCAGCATGGGAATCAATTCCCTGAACATGGCTATATTTTTATCGCCCAATTGCAGACGCGAGGTAAAAATCTGACCTTCGGTAGCAACCGATGCCGTAATCACAATAATATCGGCATCGCTTACTTGCTGATTGGCGCAGGCTTCGATGCGCATGGGCCGCGAGCAAAAAGACATGGTGTGTTGCAGATCCAGGGCGTCACCCCTGGCTTTTTCCAGGCTGCGGCCGGCGATAATAAGATGGCCGCAAGACTGTTTGAGAACGAGGGCGTAAGCAATACTGGAGCCCACGCGCCCGGTTCCGATAATGGCAATTTTCATAAATGAATAACCGTGTCAGTTTTATTTTGGGATACATGAAAATACACGTTATTTAACCCGGTATTGATAACATGTCCTGAAGTTAAATGTATGATGTCTTTTGGATCCTGGAAAGATAAAACAGGCGATCAAGCCAGACCTCATCGATAAAAAGGCCTGTTCATGCCTTCCCAGGCTTACCCGAGCTGTTCAGAAATCTTTTGAGCCTGTGGTGCATCAAGTCTTTTCAGATCGAGCTTTTCGAAGATCCCGAGGATACGATAATAACTCGTTCCTTATTCAAGGCGGCTAATAACTGGAAGCCGGCCTGAACCTTTAGGGGACAGCGCTTTTATGGCGCGGCTATTTGACCACATGCAGATGGACAGGCTTGCTGCGGTTAAGACTGATAAGCGGCTGTGTGCTGCTGACCGCGCTCAGCATCAGGCCGAAGGTCACCTGTTCAATCTCGGCCGGATCTACCTGCAACTCCCTGGCAACGTCATGTTTGCTGAGGCCGTCCTCGCGAAGTGCTGAAAATACCTTGGCCAGCACCTGCGACATTTCGTGAGGAGCGCTTTCAGGCTCCCTGCTCCGGTAGCCGGCCTCGGAAAGCTGAATACACAGCGTGCGATACATCCAGTCGGTAGTCAGACCCAGGGCATGCAGCCGGTAATTAAGGGCCGCTACCGAAACGGTCCAATAGCTTTTATGCGCAATCAGGTGGGGCAGAGTCGGCAGTTTCGGCGCATGAGCGAGAATGCTGCGCCTTGGCATCAGAAAGGCCGAGGCGAATGCATTGGCTTCGCGCTCGATATGTTGTCCTTGCGGTTCGCCATGGCGGTGAAGCACCAGATGCCCCAGTTCGTGGGCGGCATCAAACCGGCAGTGTTCAGCCGATTTTAGCGTGTTCAGGAATACCAAAGGCTTGCCGCCCTGCCACAGCGAAAAGGCATCCACTTCTTTAGCCTCAATCGCCAGCGAAAACACCCGGACGCCTCTGGATTCGAGCAAATAGATCATGTTCTTGACCGGCAGCTCGCCCATGCGCCAATGATAACGCAGGGCTTCGGCAGCCGCTTCCGGACTCCGCTCCGATCCTGAGCCTGAACATTCCTGTTCACGGCCAAGATCAGGCAGATCCGGCTGGGGCAAATCAAAACGCTGTTCAATCCATTCATTCAGCATCAGCGCGATATTGCCAACAGCAAGCGCCATATTCCGCTGCTTTGCTGTCATTTTGCCAAGGGCCCTGAAACTGGCGCTGTCGGGCGACAACTCCTCGATATCATCACCTGAAAAAAAGCCGGCCGGAAAGTTAAGCGCTGCGGCGATGCGGTTCAGGGTCTGCCGGTCCGGGGCCTGGACGCCTTTTTCATAAGCGGCAACCGATTTTTCGCTCACTGCTATTATTTGGGCCAGCGCTTTCCTGGTAAAGCCGCGCCGCTTCCGGGCCAGGGCAAAACGTGTGGCGTTGAACATGAGGACTTACCGGACTTTGCGTTGGATCGGAATATCAATTTCCGGATTTTGAGAGATGCGCACTTCGAAGGGTTTGTCACCCCGATACAAGGGCCGCAATAAGATGCGCTCCTTCCAGCCTCTTATCTTGCCCTCTTCACTGACCACGGACGGCAAAGACAGCTCGCAGCGAATTTCTTCTGCGGTAATGCGGTAAAGCAGAATCCAGGTGGAAAGATTTTTTATTCCGCGGCAAGGCAGCGGGATTAACTCTTCAAACATATCAAGCTGATGGTTATTGATGATCGCTTCGATGGTATTCCTGCCTTTTGGACATTTATTCGACGGCAGGGCCTGGGCAAGGCCGGTGCCCTCATCGCCGGTCACTACTTGTATGGCTATTTCATGGGTGGCGTTAATAGTGAGCTCGTAGTTGCCCAGGTCCGATTTCTGCCAGCCCTCGGGCTTCAATAGCTCGCGGAGAGAAGCGACTGTTTCCGCCCAGGTTGACGTGCCATGGAAAATACGCGGATGATTTGCCGTCAGCCGGGCCCGGGCCAGATAACCCTGCGTCATTGCTTCCTGCAGCAGACTTTCCTTTAGTCCGAGTAGAGCAAGACGTTGATTAACGGCCAGGGCTTCAGCATAAACGGCAGACATTATTACAGTTCCTTGCAGTGGCGGATATATTAAACTTCCCCGTTTTATAGCATAAGTGGAGTTAAAAAGACAGCTGCAGCTTGGCTCTGTAATTATATATTTTGAACAGCGCCTTTTGATTAAGTATGCCCATTGTTTAGCAGCTTCATGCCTGCTTAAGTCTGCTTTCCCTCAAGACAATCTCAGCAGACTTGACCTTCCGGCAGCGGCTAAATCCGGCTGGCGATAGTCTGCAATAGCCTTGTTGAGCAGCCGCATATTTTTATATTTTTCCAAAGCCGGCAGCGTAAATGCCTGGGCTTGTGCGGCCCCGCGTTCTTTTCAACCAGAGTTTTCACCGGCGCCTCATCACTTCAATCGACCCTATCCTGTGCCTTTTAATCAGGGCGCCGCGCCTGGCTCATGGAGTAACAGGCTTTTTATTCTTCAGGATAAAGCCGACTTTCTTGACCCCCCATCTCCCTATAATAGACGCGTGCTCAATTACTTTCTTCTTCCAGCAACTGAAAAATAGTCAATTAAGTTAGCTGGCGTACATAACTTAAAAGAACTTTCCACTATAAGAAGTTAAAAAATAATTATTGCCTGCAATACCCCGAACTTGGCCTGAGAATCATAAGAGTTGATTTAAAGAGCAAGTCGTGATTTCAGGCGTCATTTTTCATTTTTTGGCTCACTTCTGGCCTGGCAAGCCCATCATCGCCCAGGATATGCCTCGGCGGCTTTGCAATCAGGATATCTGCTTTTAATTACCGGGAATTTTTTGGGAGGCTAATATGTCATCAACAGCAAGCAATGCCGTCATCAGGGACATGAAACTTATTGTGCTCAGCCGGGCTGCCGCTGCAAAGTGCAGTCTGGCAATGAATACTGCAGCGTTGATGGCGAGGAGCAGGTGGACGGCGACATATGCTTCTGTGGACATTCAGACTGCCAACTCGAGCAAGAGGAGTCGTCATGAGTAAAAATGTCAGTGATTTTTTAGTGCAGCGTTTATCGGAATGGGGCGTCAAACGCATTTTCGGCTATCCGGGCGATGGCATAAACGGCATTATGGGGGCATTGAACCGCGCCAACGGCAAGATCGACTTCATTCAGGTGCGGCATGAGGAGATGGCGGCTTTTATGGCGTGCGCGCACGCCAAATTCACCGGCGAAGTCGGCGTATGCCTCGCCACTTCGGGGCCCGGTGCGATTCATTTGCTGAATGGCCTGTATGATGCCAAGCTCGACCATCAGCCGGTCGTCGCCATCGTCGGGCAGCAGAAGCGGGCCTCGCTGGGCGGCAATTACCAGCAGGAAGTCGACCTTGTTTCGTTATTTAAAGATGTCGCGCATGAATATGTACAGATGGCTTCGACACCGGCGCAAATGCGCCATTTGGTTGATCGGGCCATGCGCATTGCACAAGCTGAACGCAATGTCTGCTGCATCATCATTCCTAACGATATTCAGGAAATGGAGGCCGAAAAACCGCCTCGCGAGCATGGCAGTGTTTTTTCAGGGCTCGGGTACGCGATGCCGCGCGCTGTACCCCATGCTGAAGAATTGGGACGCGCCGCTGAAGTGCTTAACGCAGGTGAAAAAGTGGCCATGCTGGTCGGCGCCGGAGCGCTGCATGCCACAGACGAGGTAGTGGCAGCGGCCGAATTGCTCGGAGCCGGCATTGCCAAGGCACTGCTGGGTAAAGCCGCCGTGCCCGATGATATTCCATTTGTAACGGGCTCCATCGGCCTGCTGGGCACCAAGCCCAGCTATGACATGATGATGGATTGCGATACGCTGCTGATGGTCGGATCGAGCTTTCCCTATTCCGAATTTTTACCCCAGGAGGGTCAGGCCCGCGGCGTGCAAATCGACATTAACAGCCGCATGATCAGCATCCGCTATCCAATGGAAGTGAATCTGGTCGGCGACAGCGCCGAAACGCTGAGATTGCTGATGCCGTTGTTGACTAAAAAAGAAGATCGCAGCTGGCGCGACCGCATCGAAAAAAATGTCCATAAATGGTGGGAAACAATGGAGGAGCGGGCCATGGAGTCAGCCAACCCTATTAACCCGCAACGCGTTTTCTGGGAATTGTCCGCGCGTCTTCCCGATAATTGCATTATTACTTGCGATTCCGGTTCGGCCGCCAACTGGTATGCGCGGGATCTGAAAATCCGCCAAGGCATGATGGCGTCGCTGTCTGGAGGATTGGCCACGATGGGACCGGGCGTACCTTACGCGATTGCGGCAAAATTCGCGCATCCTGGCCGCGTGGCGATTGCGCTGGTCGGCGATGGCGCCATGCAAATGAATGGCATCAATGAGCTCATTACAATCAGCAAATACTGGCAGCGCTGGAGCGATCCGCGTCTGGTCATTATGGTTCTTAATAATCGGGATTTAAATCAGGTGACATGGGAGCAACGCGCAATGGAAGGCGATCCGAAGTTTAAAGCCTCGCAGGATCTGCCGGATTTCCCCTATGCCCGCCTCGCCGAGCTGATCGGCTTACAAGGCATACGCATCGATCAGCCGGAACAACTCGCTGAGGCCTGGGATCAGGCGCTTGGCGCCAAACGGCCGGTGGTGCTGGAAACCTATACCGACCCTGATGTGCCGCCGCTGCCGCCGCACATCACTTTCAAGCAGGCGAAGGCCTATGCTTCGGCGGTTCTGCAGGGCGATTCTGACTCCATTGATATTATCAAGGCCTCCATGAAACAAATCTTTTAAAAGAAGACAATGTGGCGAACGCACAGTCACCGCTTCAACGGTCCGCCTATTGACAAGCTGCAAGGTTCAGCCTTTCGTATTCCTACGGCCACGCCGGAATCCGACGGCACGCTGGAGTGGACGGCGACCACGCTGGCGCTGGTCGAGGCCCGCGCCGCCGGCACGACCGGCATAGGCTTCAGCTATGCAGATGCAGCCACGGCAAGGCTGATCAATGACAGGCTGGCCGATATTGTGGTAGGTTGCGATGCGCTGTCAGTGGGCTACTGCTGGGAGGCCATGGTTACCGAAATTCGTAATCTGGGTCGGCCGGGTATCTGTTCGATGGCAATTGCCGCCGTTGACAACGCGTTGTGGGATTTGAAGGCCCGTCTTCTCGACTTGTCACTGGTTTCCTTGCTGGGGCAGGTACGAACCTCGGTTCCCGTTTATGGCAGCGGCGGCTTCACCTCCTATGCGATTGCGGATTTGCAGGAACAGCTGGCCGGCTGGACAGACCAAGGCATCGCGCGAGTCAAAATGAAGATCGGCCGCGAGCCGGAACAGGATGTGTCCCGCGTCGCCGCCGCGCGCGCAGCGATCGGGCCGGCCAACGAGCTTTTTGTCGATGCCAATGGCGCCTATTCGCGCAAACAGGCTCTGGCGATGGCGCAGGCCTTTGCCGAAATGGACGTGTCCTGGTTCGAGGAGCCTGTATCCAGCGATGATCTGGAAGGTTTAAGGCTGATTCGCGACCGGGCGCCGCCGGGCATGGACATCAGCGCCGGTGAATACGGCTACGACAGCGTTTATTTTCGCCGCATGCTGCAGGCCGGGGCAGTCGATGTGTTGCAAGCCGATGCTACCCGTTGCGCGGGAATTACCGGTTTCATGCAGGCGGCCGCTCTTTGCCAAGCCTTTAATTTGCCGCTTTCCAGTCACTGTGCGCCATCGATACATGTTCATCCCTGCTGCGCTGCCCAACCGGTACGTCATCTGGAGTATTTTTACGACCATATGCGCATAGAGAAAATGCTATTCGACGGCGCGCTCGAACCGGTAAATGGCGAATTGAAGCCTGATCTTTCCCGTCCGGGTTTAGGACTGGAGTTCAAGCATGCGGACGCGTTGCGTTATGCGGTATGAAGTATGAGCTTCAGGCCTTTTAAATATCATGATTTTTGGGAGGCTTAGTTCATGCCGATCTCCATTCTTGACGACGCCGCGCTCGCCAATGAACTAAGCCGGAATATTCAAGGCGAAGTGCGTTTCGATAACGGCAGCCGCGCCCTTTATGCAACCGACGCGTCCAATTATCGCCAAGTGCCTATCGGCGTAGTCATTCCGAAAACAGTCGACGATGTGATAGCGGCAGTCGCCGCCTGTAACCGGTACGGCGCGCCCATTGTGTCGCGCGGCGGCGGCACCAGTTTAGCGGGGCAGTGCTGTAATGTCGCCGTGGTCATGGATATGTCCAAATACCTGAATCGCATCCTTGCACTCGACCCCGATAAAAAAACCGCCAGGGTCGAGCCCGGCTGCGTACTGGATGACCTTCGCGATGCCGCGGAAAAACATCATTTAACCTTCGCGCCCGATCCGTCGACGCATACGCATAACACCCTCGGCGGCATGATCGGTAATAACTCCTGCGGCGTGCATTCGGTCATGGGCGGTAAAACCGTCGATAACGTCATCGAGCTCGATGTACTGCTCTACGACGGCGCCCGCCTGAAAGTCGGCCAGACCGATATAAAAGAGTTTGAACGGATTGTCGCCGAAGGCGGACGGCGCGGCGAAATATACGCCCGGTTGAAAGCATTATGCGACCAACAAGCCGACCGGATCCGAAGCAGTTACCCGAGAATTCCCCGGCGCGTATCCGGCTATAACCTTGATGAACTGTTGCCGGAAAACGGCTTTAATGTCGCCCGCGCTTTGGTCGGCACCGAAGGCACTTGCGTCGTGATCCTGGAAGCCACGTTGCGGCTGGTCGACAGCCCGCCGTCACGCTCATTGCTGGTGCTCGGTTATCCGGATGTGTTCAGCGCCGGCGACCATGTGCCCGAAGTGCTAAAACATAAGCCTATCGGTCTCGAAGGCATCGATGACCGCTTAGTCGCGGACATGAAAGCCATCAACCTGCATCCCGAAGATATACAGCTATTGCCGGACGGCGGCGGCTGGCTGCTGGCCGAATTCGGCGGCAAGGATAAAAAGGAATCCGACGCACTGGCAACCGCTTGCATGGAAGCGCTAAAGCAAGCAGGCAATCCGCCAACGATGAAACTGTTCGACGATCCGAAACAAGAGAAAATGATCTGGAAAGTGCGCGAGTCCGGCTTAGGCGCAACCGCTCATGTACCGAACAAAAAAATCACCTGGGAAGGTTGGGAAGATGCGGCGGTGCCGCCCGATAAAGTCGGCGATTATCTGCGCGATTTTCGCAAGCTGTTGGAACAGTTTGATTACGCTTGCGACCTGTACGGCCACTTTGGCGAAGGCTGTATACATACCCGGATCGATTTCGACCTGGAAACAAATGACGGCATCCACAACTTTCATTTGTTCTTGAACCAAGCGGCAAATCTGGTTGTTCGTTACGGCGGCTCGTTGTCAGGAGAGCATGGCGACGGCCAATCCAAAGCCGAATTTTTGCCGCTTATGTTCGGCGACGAATTAGTGCAGGCGTTTCGGGAGTTCAAATCGATTTGGGACCCGGACGGAAAAATGAATCCCGGCAAGATTGTCGATGCTTATCTGCCAACTGAAAATCTGCGGCTTGGAACCGATTACAAACCGATACAACCCGCTACGCATTTTCAGTATCCGAAAGACAAAGGCCGGTTCAGCCGAGTCATCCTGCGCTGCGTAGGCATCGGCAATTGCCGCCAGCATCATTCCCAGACCATGTGCCCAAGTTACAAGGTGACTCGCGAAGAGCAACATTCCACCCGCGGCCGGGCGCGATTATTATTCGAGACGATGCGCGGCGAAGTCATCAAGGATTTCTGGCAAAGCGAGGAAATGAAAGAGGCGTTGAATCTGTGCCTGGCTTGTAAAGGCTGCAAAGGCGATTGCCCGGTTAATGTCGATATGGCGACTTACAAGGCCGAGTTTTTGTCGCACTATTACCAGCGCAAACGGCGTCCTCGCGAGGCTTATGCGTTCGGCTGGATTAACCGCTGGGCCATGCTTGCTTCATATGCGCCGGGAGCGGTTAACTGGCTGGCAAAAACGCCCGGTTTTAGCGACCTGATGAAGTCTGTGTCCGGCATGGCGCCGCAACGCAACATTCCGCAATTTGCGCCGGAAACATTCCGACACTGGTTTAGACAACGCACGCCTCAAAATCAAGATAAACCGCCAGTCATTCTTTGGCCGGACACTTTCAACAACCATTTTCATCCTGAAACCGCGATAGCTGCGGTCGAAGTGCTGGAAGCTGCGGGCTTTCAGGTGCGCCTCCCCAATCGGCACATTTGCTGCGGACGCCCGTTATACGATTTCGGCATGCTGGATCGGGCCAAGCACCAGTTGCAGCAGATTCTTAGCGATTTACGGCCGGCAATCGACAGCGGCATTCCGGTTGTCGGCTTGGAACCGGCTTGTATTGCGGTGTTTCGCGATGAGCTGGTGAATCTGTTTCCCAACGATGAAGCCGCGCAGAAATTGAGTCGGCAAACGTATTTCTTCAGTGAGTTTTTGTTAAAGAAAGCGCCGGATTTCAAGTTTCCGAAGCTCGAACGCAAAGCCATACTGCACGGGCATTGCCATCAAAAAGCGATTATTAAAACGGATGATGAACAAATCGTGCTTAGAAAGCTTGGCCTGGATTGCCAATGGTTGGATTCAGGTTGCTGTGGCATGGCCGGTTCGTTCGGGTTCGAAAAAGATAAATATGAAGTGTCAAAGCAGATAGGCGAGCTGGTCTTGCTGCCCGCAGTACGCGCTGCACCGCCTGATGCCCTGATAGTGGCGGACGGTTACAGTTGCCGTGAACAAATCGCGCAAATGACCGGGCAGCACAGTTTGCATAGTGCGGAAGTTATCCGGATGGCGTTGCAGGAGAATCAGCAGGGTTGATTTACCTCGTTTCCACGCAGCGCGCTTATTCCGGCCTACGCCGAGATATATAACAACGAGCGGACTCCGTGGGAACAAGGATCAATAGCTATTTTTCGTGTCTTTCGTGCTTTTCGTGGACAAAGTCAGGAGGTTTCTTCATGAACTACCGGAACTTAAAAAATGCCAGTTCCACGGAACCGCCGGTTGTCGTTATCACCGGTGCCGGTGCCGGCGTCGGTCGCGCGACCGTGCAACAATTCGCCAGGAACGGCGCCCGCCTCGGATTGATCGGCCGTGATCAGTCTCGCTTAGAACAAGCCGCAAATGAAGTGCGCCATTTAGGCGGTGAAGCAGTTATAGCGGCAACGGATGTCGCCGATGCGGATCAGGTCGAAGCGGCGGCCGTGCGTATAGAAGCGGTATTCGGCCCGATCGATATTTGGATCAATAACGCGATGGCGACGATCTATTCGCCATTTCATAAGATTTCTGCAGAAGATTATAAGCGCGCCACCGAAGTCACTTATCTGGGCACTGTCTACGGCACGATGGCCGCGCTCAAGCGCATGACAGCCAGGAATCACGGCATCATCATCCAGGTCGGGTCGGCGCTGGCTTATCGGGCCATTCCGCTACAGTCGCCTTATTGCGGCGCGAAGTTCGCGATTCGCGGCTTTACCGATGCGTTGCGTAGTGAGCTATTGCACGACCGCAGCAAAGTCAGGCTGACGATGGTGCATATGCCGGCCCTGAATACGCCGCAGTTCGATTGGGGCAAGAACCACATGCCGACGCGGCCGCAGCCGGTGCCGCCCATTTTCGAACCGGAGATGGCGGCCAAGGCCATTTACTGGGCAAGTCGTCACAAGCGCCGCGAAGTCTATGTCGGCTGGCCGACCTGGAAAGCGATATGGGCGAACAAATTCGTTCCCGGTTTGATTGATCGCTACTTGGCACGCACCGGTTATGAAGGCCAACAAAGCAAGCTGCCGGCCGATCCGTCAAAGCCAAATAATCTGTGGGAACCTGTAGAAGGCGATTTTGCTGCTCATGGGCGCTTCGATAAATGCGCCAAGCCCGGCACGGCGCAACTGTGGCTTACGCTGTACCGGGAGCCAGTCACATTAGCTTTGCTGGCTGCCGGGCTATGGGCTTGCTGGCGATTGCGTAGCAATAGCATCAGGTTAAAAAATACCGAGAGGTAGCAAATACTTTGAACGGTTACTTTTTACCCCTAAATCACTGCCATGAACTTAAAGTAGGCATATTGGAGCGCAAGCTTTGCTTGCTCTACTGTGAAGGCATGAAGCCTAGGGTTTTGGCAGGCGAAGCCTGCACTCCACCATAAACCGTTTTGGCTTAACTTAATGGCAGTGGTGCGCTACGCAGGAGCGAGTTCAAAGTAAGTTAATAGCTTAAACACAGGAGTGATAAATATGAATATCGGTCACAAACGCTGGGTTATTGCCGACGGATATATTCCGCCGGACAGCACCGGCAGCAGCCGGGAATTAGTCAGCCACGAAGCGATGTGCATCCTGAATTGCAATGCTCAAAATGCCCATGTCGAGGTCACGCTCTATTTCTCCGACCGGGACCCCGTAGGACCGTACCGCTTTAGCGTTAAAGCATTGCGCACCCTACACGTCCGCTTCAACGAATTCACAGATCCGGAGCCGGTTCCGCATAATACCGATTATGCCAGCGTCATCGAGTCGGATATAC
>NZ_CADCXN010000114.1 GCF_902806695.1 Candidatus Methylobacter favarea
GTGAGCTGGTTGAAGCCTGTCTACAGCCAGGGATTTCGGTTGCCCGAATGGCACTGGAACACGGCATCAATGCTAATCTGCTGCGCAAGTGGATTAACCAGTATCGTGAAAATAATAGCTCAGCGATCCCTGGCGCCCCGTCCGCGCTATCGGCCTTTGCGCCGGTGCTGTCACTGGAAACCCCGAAGTCGGTAGAGATTTCCCTCAGCGTGACGTTGGCCAATGGGGTTAAGCTGGCGTTACAGGGGGTTAGGCTGAGCGATCTTTCGCCTTTATTGAATGATCTGGCCGCTTTGCCATGTTCCGTTTCGAACCGGGATTAAAGGTCTATTTGCACCGGGAACCGGTCGATGGCCGCAAGGCCATCAATGGTTTGGCGCTGCTGGTCGAGCAGGCATTGGGTTTGAATCCGTTTGAACCGGCCATTTACGTGTTCAGCAATCGGCGGCGGGATCGGATCAAACTGCTATTGTGGGATCGCACCGGCTTCTGGTTGATGATCAAGCGACTGGAAGCCGATCGATTTTGCTGGCCGAAAGAAGCGGCAGTGGTGATCTTGACGGTCGAGCAACTCCACTGGCTGTTAGCCGGTATTGACCTGGCGGCGATGCGGCCGCATCCGGTGCGAATGTATACAAAAACCGGCTGAAACAATGACTTAAATCGAGTAAAATAGCGTCATGACGACGACCATTACGCTTTCCGACTCAGACTACCCAGCCTTACTGGCCGAACAGCAACGGCTGGCGAATCAACTGCGCTTGGTGACGGTCGAGCGTGATCTGTTGAAAGAACGCGTGAAGGCCTTTTTGCATCGACTGTATGCCGCCAAGTCCGAAGCGCGAACCCATCCAGCCCAGCGTGACCTATTTCTGAACGAAGCCGAAGCACTAGCACCACCAGGTGCGCCGGTGGCCGAGGAAGTCACACCCGAAGCGATCGACGTGGCTGGCCATAGCCGCAAGAAGCGCGGCCGCAAACCGCTCGACCCCTATCTGCCGCGCGAGATCGTGCGCCACGAACTACCGGAAGCCGAACGCGTGTGTGCGCACGATGGGGCGCGTCTGGTGGAAATCGGCACCGAAATCAGCGAACAGCTCGACATCGTGCCGCAACAAGTGCGGGTGATTCAGCATCACCGTATCAAATATGCCTGCCCCTGCTGCGACGAAAGCATTCGGGTCACGCCGGCACCGGCACGTGTTATCCCCAAAGGCTTACTCACCGAAGCGGCCTTGGCCTGGGTTGTCACCGCCAAATATCAGGATAGTCTGCCGCTGTATCGGCAAGCCGCCCTGTTAGGCCGCTTCGGCGGCGATCTGTCGCGTACCACCCTGGCAGCCAGCATGGTGCGTGTCGGCCATGCGGTGCAACCCATCATCAATCTGCTGCGCGACCATCTGCTGGAGGCCGACCTGATCCTGGGCGACGAAACCGTCATCCAGGTGCTCAAGGAATCCGGGCGAGCGGCGCAAAGCAAAAGCTACCTATGGGCGCAAATGGCCGGCTCCGGGCCGCCGATCCGCCTGTTCAGCTACACGCCGGGGCGCGGCGGCACGCATGCGCAACCACTCTATGAAGGCATTAAACCCGGTGCGGCGCTGATGAGCGACGGCTATGAGGTGTATAACGGCATTGCCACTTCGCGCGGTGTGATTCATCTCGGCTGTTGGGCGCATGCACGCCGTTATTTTGTTGAAGCGGAAGCGGCCATCCCCAAAACCGCACGTGGACGGGAACAACTAGCGACGCAGTTTATTGCCGCGATTGGCGAGTTGTATGCCATTGAAGCCAAGGCGAAAGAACTAAGCCACGATCTGCGCGGACAAAGGCGGCAGGAACAAAGCCGGCCGGTTTTGGCCAAAATCGAAGGGCTACTGTTACAACATCTGCATGGGGTAACCCCCGGTAGTTTGCTGGGCAAGGCCTTGCATTATCTGTCGTCGCAATGGCCCAAATTGACGCGTTTCATCAAGAACGGCGCCTGGCCCATCGACAACAACCTCTGCGAGAACGCCATACGCCCGTTTGTCGTGGGTCGCCGCAACTGGTTGTTCTGCGACACGGTGGCCGGAGCTCGTGCCAGCGCCAATCTCTACTCGCTCATCGAAACTTGCAAAGCCAACAGCATCGAACCTTACACCTATCTGGTGGCATTGTTCCGCCAGTTGCCTCTGGCAAAAACCGTCGAAGATTTCGAGGCATTGCTACCTTGGCAACTCGTCGAGCCAAAAACTGCATGATAAACTGCTACAACTTCGTTCTGAAAATCAATGGCGTGGTTTAAAGGGCGCTTACAAAAGAAGACCTATTATACGAAAGCGTTTCGGCAACAGGCGTTGGAGAAAGTTTATAATCGGGGCGATCGCACTGTACAAGCGATTGCTGAAGATTTAAACCTCAATACCTGGACATTGAAGAATGGGATGAAATTACCGAAAGAAGCGGTTGAGAGCCCAGCCGGACTGATCACCAAAAGGCCCCAAGACTGGAGTCTAAGCGAACGTTTTCAACTGATCCTGGACAGTCAGGGTAAAGAAGGAGAAACGTTGAATGCCTGGTGTCGAGAGCAAGGGATTTTTCCTCATCATTTACACGCGTGGCGTCATGACTTTGAAACCGGCACGTCAGAAGCCGCCGTGAGCCGCTCAGAATGGCGTGACCTGAAAGCGAATTACCAAATGTTACAGCGTGAACTGAAGCGCAAGGAGAAAGCTTTGGCGGAGGCCGCAGCCTTACGGGTGTTGCAAAAAAAGTATCAGGCGCTCTGGGAGGAAAAGGACGAATGATTACCTTAGCAGAGCGCCAACAAATTATGTCCTGGATAGAGGAAGCCCACGGGGCCGGGGCTCGTCGGAGTCGAGCCTGTGGCGTGTTGGGGATCGCCTTGCGCACATTACAACGGTGGCAGCAATCGGGTGAGGTCTCGGAAGACGGTCGTCGTGGTCGCGCTGTGATTCCCGCCCACACACTCAGTGATCAGGAACGCCAGGCGGTGTTGACGGTCGCCAATTCGGCGGAATTTGCGGCGTTGTCACCCAGCCAAATCGTGCCGATCCTGGCCGAGCGGGGTCAGTATCTGGCCTCAGAATCGACCTTCTACCGGATTTTGCGCGATGCCAAGCAACTTAAGCATCGTCAGGCCAGCCACGTGGCCAGCCCCTGCCGCAAGCCGAAAGCGCTGAAGGCCACCGCGCCCCATCAGCTGTACATCTGGGATATTACCTATCTGCCCACATCCGTCAAAGGCGTTTTCCTGTATCTGTATCTGTTCATGGATGTCTACAGCCGCAAGATAGTCGGCTGGCAGGTGTACGAACGCGAGAGCAGCGAGTGGGCGGCCGACATTGTGCGTGATATCGTGCGCCGGGAAGGCATAAAACGGCAGCAGGTGACCTTGCATTCCGATAACGGCGGACCCAGGAAGGGCGCCACGATGCTGGCCACCCTGCAGACCTTGGGCATCCTGCCTTCGTTCTCCAGGCCGGCGGTCAGCAACGATAATCCCTATTCGGAAGCCTTATTCAAGACCCTCAAATATCGCCCGGAATATCCGGCACGCCCATTTGCTGAGTTAACTCAAGCACGGCGCTGGGTCACTGGATTTGTTGATTGGTATAACCTTGAACATCGGCATAGCGCCATTCAGTTTGTCACGCTGAATCAGCGACACACCGGACAAGATAGGGCGATTTTGAAACAGCGAAAAACGGTCTATGAAGCCGCAAAAAAGCAACGTCCGGAACGCTGGCGCGGTGAAACACGGAATTGGGAGCCTGTGCGCGTGGCTCATTTGAATCCAGACCAGAAGGACAAAAAATTGGATCGGCAGGCTTTGAAAAAAGCCGCTTAATTTAACGATTGAGGCGACAGTTATTTTGACAATTACCGAAGTTGTCAGCAGGTTGCCCGGTTTGGGCTTCCAGTTTCTTTTTATAAAATATTCAGCCTCCAATGATTCGTGGAAATGTGTTCCATCAAAATAGGGCGTGGTCACAAGGTTTATCCTTTTTGCTTTGTATAGATATGGCTGTAACAGTAGTACATGCTCTCTAGCCGAACGGGTTGGGTATTTTCGTTGCCCCTACAAGCCACTAAAATTAAGCCCCCAGTTCGCTGACAAAACCAGTCATAGCACTAAAAGGGCTTAGGTATTCGGTGACAGTAACCATGCTGGTTTCGTAGCCGAACAATGGCCTCAATTTTTAGGTGCCCAACTTTTCCACTCATGCGTCGGTTCTTGATTTAAAAAAGGCCTAAACGTTAATCGCCAGGATCGTGCTTTGTTGGCATAAAAATCCGCTTCATCAACCAGCGCAATAAATCCCAGTTCCATCAACTCTGTAAAAAGTGCTGATGCAGTACTACGAGAGCATTTCATTGATCGGGTAGTTTGAGTAATGCCGTAGTCAATTGCTTTATCTTCACGCCAGTGGCGTTGCATTAGTGACATTAGTTTTACGGATTTGGCACTAAGGTGTTTATAAGCCAATGAATCAATCATCGAGAGCGGCTGAACAATAACTCCACCTGATACCTTAAACTTCAGTTTTGCCATGCATGAGCCTTTTAACCGGTAAAACTCTACCGTTTTCAATCATTCGTTCACGCTCGACAGTAATTTCGGCAATGACCACGGCCTCCTTATCGCCTCCTCTGGCCGTTAATAATTGAACAGGGGTGTCGTCTTCTTTAATCTGCTGGCGCGCCCAGTTTAGGCATTGCTGCCAGCCGGAGTTACTAGTTTTGTCCTGCTGTATTGCAAAGAAGGTTCGCATGGTAAAATTATTTATTAATCAAGTATTTTATCTACAAAATCTGCAATGGTTTGATTACGCTTAGCATTGCATATTAGTATTTCCACTCACATCAAAACCGTGCTTTCTTTTTTCGTTTTGCCATCGGTTAAGAACGCTTTTGTGCACTTAGTTGCGCACTTGGTTTTTAAAGGCTTGATATTCGTGGTGGTGCATCGCATTTAGAATGCTGTGCTTTATGAATCGCTCGCCTTTTGTTTCAGTAACCAATCGACGAAAATCGATTTCTTGATGTAAAGTTTTCGGGAAATTTTTAAAATAGCTCCAACTTGTTCCAGTCCGTTTTTATGACGGGTTTTGAGTAGCCAGTTTAATTGAGGTTTGGTGAATAAATGCGGATGCGCTGCGTGCAAGGTATCCACGGTCACTACATCCTCAAGCGGGTCTGGAGTGGTTTGGGGGGTTATCACGTCCATAAGGTATATGCTCCGGTCAGGTTAAAATGTACAGCGTCGTTTGGCTGATTCCGGGAGAAATCTTATGGGCAAAAAAAATCCCCAAGCAACTGGGGATTTCGGGGGATTAGTCGAGGGGATTTATAACTTATTAATTAACAAGTTATTTTTTCTTATTAAATATCCGCACCCATTGCGCCTTGGGATATTTACTTTTCCATTCAATATACTTTGCATGCTCACCTTTTCTTGATTTTATGGCGCCTGCCTTTATTAATAAATCATTAATAATTTTGCCATCCCTCGCATTCAAATTTTCCATATTTTCGAAACAGTATCGGCGCAAATCAGCGGTTTTAGCGTGGGGATAGTTGATCAGAACTTGATGGACAAACCGGATAAGTAATGCCTCCGGTGAGTCATCGGAATGAATTTCAGCCTTAACCCTATCACGTTTTTTCTGGTTAACATTCCCAAACGATCGCTCAGTAGCGGATGAACATACTGTCATTCGGATAGGGAGTTGCTCGGAAGGTTGTTTTTCCCACCATTTTGACAACGGCACTTCCGCCGCCAAAGGCCACTCCCTGTAATCCTGTAAGTGTTTACTAACCGTCTCCTTTGAAAGCTTGGCAAAGAGTCCTGAAATGTATTGTTTTCCTTTAATTTCAGGGAAAACAAGATTAAGTGTGACGTATTGATAACTGTTAAAGGGATTACCTTCACAAGGAATTCGATAATTTTGGCAAAGATATAAGAGTTCCTCTGCTTTTTCAATAATTTTACTAGTGTCATTCGCTGGATAAAGCAAGCAAGCCACTACCCAAATGGCGAGGCTGTTGGCTTCCGGATTAGCTTCAAATTCGTCATAGGCCTGAGGCCACCACTCTTTGATGATTTCTTTGGGTGGGCGCTGATCATCGCTTGAGGTACGTTTCATACTCATGTTCATCCTGTTGATCTAATCAACTTGCTCCTAAGTGTTCCGCTAGTGTTCCGCTAGTGTTCCCTTGTTTGGCTTATTGAATGTGGCTGTAGCGTTCAGTGATTGCTGATTATGGGTGCTCGAGCAACTCGGCTGTTTCAGGTAAGGTCGCGCCGTTCATAGTTAAATCCGATACTGCAGACTGCCAAGCACATGACATTTATGATGACTTCTCCTCCTCGCTAAAGCGTTTTTTATATTTTCATGGGGCATCTGCTTTAATAGCTTTTTCATGGCTCTTATTCCAGTTTTCTTGTTTTAAAAAACCAGGCCACGCGGCTGAATGAAAAGAGGCGGCATTCAGCCTTGACCTGACACATTAATATTAACCGTTAAAAATTTTCCCCATGACTCGCTCAGACAGCGCACTCTTATGATCTGTTGACAAATGGGCATAGCGCTTTGTCGTTTGTGTGCTCTTGTGGCCCAGAATCTCGGCTGTTTCATGCAATGACGCCCCATTCATGACTAGATAACTGGCTGCCGTATGCCGTAAATCATGAAAGCGGAAGTTTTTAATCTCGGCGCGCTGCATCGCTCGTGTCCACTGCACCCGGAAATCAAACGGTTTTTCTGCATCGTTAGGACTTCCAAAAATTAATCCATTGCCGACCTGTCTAAATTTTTTGAGTTCCTCCAGGGCCAGTGCCGGTATGGGATTTATCCGCGGGGATCCATTCTTGCTAGTGGCCAGCTTCGCCAGGCCTTTATCAAAATTAATATCGGTCCAGCGTAAATTGGTTATTTCCGCTTTCCTCATGCCGGTGGTAATGGCCATCAGCACGACCAGATAAAGCTTATCCCAGGTCGATTCCTGGCAAGACGCCATCAGCACCTTTCGCTCCCTGTCGTCCAAGAACCGTTCAATTTGATTAGGGGTGGCATCAATGAAAATGCCATCCACCGGATTGTCTTTTAGATAACCCCGCCGCAGGGCATATTTAAAAATACTGGACAACACGGCCTTCAATCTTAATACCGTATTGCTGGATCGGATTTTATCGGTTTCTCTGGATTTTCCCTCGCCATCCCCTCGAAGGCACTTGCCTTTTGCATAATGATCCAAGGCTCTGCGTATCTCACTGGTCGCTATGGCTTTAATAGGCTGCTTGCCGAAAATAGCCAACCAATACGCGGCTCTAGGAATTTGATTCGGGTCTTTTTTAGCCCATTGCTTACCATACTCATTAACAAGATCTTCGAAGGTCAAAAATTCCAGTTCAATACCCAGTTTTTGAAATAAGTCGAAGCCGCCCATTTCATTTACGATGTCCGGCGTGAGATTTTTTAAGTGATTAGGCGATAAAGCCAAAATGGAGTCGATATGAGCGTCAATAGTAGCGGCCCACTGTTCCGCTTGTTTTTTTGATAAAAAAGTTTTTGCTTGGATAAACGTGTAGTTCTTGCGAATGTCGGCGCGGTATTTGCCGTTTGATAATTTTCTGATAGTTGCCATGACTGCGGACTCGGATAAACGGATTAAACAATCAGTGCGCAATTTAAAAGTGTCCTATTTGTGCACTTATTTGCGTACTGCCTATGAGTTTAAAGCGTTTTCAACCGATGGCATTTAGTTGAACTCCTTGATTTAACAAGGTATTTGTTGGTGGGTCGCATGCGATTCGAACGCATGACCATCGCATTAAAAGTGCGGTGCTCTACCGGCTGAGCTAGCGACCCAACAAAGAGATAGAATTATAAGGTTTTTTTAAACTCTTGCAATATTTTTGGTTAAATTCTTTGATAAGCGGTTAACTGATGTTACGCGGCTGACTCTGAATTTGGTTACTCCAGGAGAATGAAAAAAGCAGAACAAGTCGAAGTGTTTCACAAAATTTTGAAGTACAATGCGGCCTAGGCCGAATCACCAACTCGGCGCGGAACCACTCAAAACCGCCCTGTACTTATGTCGATGTATGCTGTCTTCAAGCTGAAATGCCTGAAGCTAAAACACAAGACCAACCATTTTGCGTTCAGGGTTAAGCTCTTTATCAAGGCCGCCCGGCCGGATTGTTCTGAGCTTCAATCTCTACTGGCTGCGTAACATCAGTTTCATATGTGAAGCATTTCCGGGCCCCAGGTTAAGCAGCTTTATGCTGCCATTCAAAATCTCCGGATGATTTATAGGCCCTTAGCCGAATGCACTCGCTCCCGGTTATAAAGCACTTCAATATATTCAAAGATCGATTGCTGGGTTTGTTTGCGAAACATAAGCTGGGTGATAGACAAGCTCTGTTTTCAAGGTATGAAAAAACCTTTCCGAAACGGAATTATCCCAACAATTCCCGTTACGGCTCATACTCTGTTCAATGCCAGAGCGGTTTAACAGCTTCCTATGTTGGCCACAGGCCTATGGGCTGCCGCGGTCGCTATGCCGCTCCAGGCCTTTATCAGGCTTGCGTTTCCAACTGGCCATCGTAAAGCATCATTGATCCGTGCTGCCCGCCTGGGCTTATCCACAGACCGGTCCACCGCTTACCGTGAAGACCCATCGATCACAACCGCCCAATAGAGCCAGCCTTATGGCGGGTAGATAAGTGAGGGCGCCTGCCTAAACCTGATGGGGTTTGGACACCCAACTGCTGGTCGAGCGGCTTATCCGCAACCGCTAAATGAGGAGGGGAATGGGTGGTGGCTTGAAGTTTTCGCCGGGTTTTACGCGCCAGGCCCGCTTTGCGCATTAACCGGCCTGGGCCTTGCGGCTAACCGGCAAATCCCGGTTAAGCAACGGTTGATTCATGCCTCGGGTACCCGGGGCGGCCCTCGAAATTCGTCTGGATGATGCCGGTCAAGCCAGCACCCTTTTGTTCAGGCCGGGTCGGAGCGCGATGCAGCTAAGCCTGGTAAGCGCTTGGGAAAACTTTCATAAACCGGCATCTTGAAATGACGCCATCTTTGTTAAACTGTTGTTTGATCCACGCGACCTTCATCGGGGTTCCCTGCCAAAGCTCGCGGCTGGCTTTGTTAACCAGGTCTCTGGCTGTTTGGACAATCGGCTTATCTGATTGATTGGCCCGCTTAACCGCTGACTCTCTGAATTCGGCACTACAGACTTCTGGTTTTTATTGGCTCTTTTGAACTTACTCCTTCTTTACCCGTATGTAAGGAATGGGTCCAGTAGGGTAGCCATATCAAATTTTCAATGCTCTCTCTCAAAAAGCTAGTGCAGAATAACTGCTGGAGGCTGATATAAAGGCTGTTTCAACACTATCAGTCACGACTGCTCGATCGCCAATATCCCCACGGATAAGGCGATTCTAAAGAAATGGCTTAACGCGGGATACATGTATCAAAACGAGCGCTTCCCTACGGATGCCGGAATACCGCAAGGCGGAATGATTTCGCCGATGGCGGCTAACATGACGTTGGATGGCCTCGAGGTGATGCTTTTGGAGAAACTCCCGAAAGCGAAGCAGACAGAGCGGAAAATGAATAGGGTACGTTATGTGGATGACTTCATTATTACCGGCAACTCGAAAGAATGGCTAGAACAGGAAGTCAAACCCTCAGTGGTAGAATTTCTGGCGGAACGTGGGCTAGTGCTGTCGCCGGAGAAATCAAATTAACAAACATCAAGGATGGATTCGACTTCTTTGGCTGGAACCTGCGCAATTACAACGGCAAGCTGTTGATGAAGCCGTCGAAAGAAATGTCAGAAGTCATCTTGACAAAATCAGGGAAGCGATCAAGGCCAACAATACGGCTAAACAGGCAAATGTGATAAGGCTGTTTAATCTTATTTTGAGAGGATGGGCGAATTATCACAGCCATGTAGTCACTAAAAAAACCTTTGCTCGGGCGAGATACCACTGTCTGGTCATTAATAGGGCGATGGGCGGTAAAGGAGGCATCCAGAGAAATGAGTCGCTGGGTTAAACAAAGGTATTTTAAAACCAGAGGCACTCGGAACAGGGTTTTTTCCGCTACAGAAAAAAGAAGAGGGAACGCTAAGAGAGCTCAACTTGTTTCTGGAATCGGACCCGCCAATACAGCGGCATGTCAAGACCAAAGCAGACGCTTATCCACACGACCCTAAATGGTCGCAGTATTTCGAATCCCGGGGGGTAATAAAATGCTGAAATAATCGAGATGTCGGTCGAAACTTTATCGGGTCTGGCTAAGGCAAAATTGCCTCTGTCCTGCCTCTCAAAAGCCCATCACAAAGCTCAGGCCTTGGGATGTTCACTACTATGTGAAAAAATTGATAGCGGGTCGGAGGCTACAAGCAACCTTTACGTTCACCATCTCAGTTGCTATAAATCATACGCCGAAAATCGGGTGTGTAACCGGCTATCACAAAATACCTTTGCAGAGCCTTGATCTGTATGCCGGAAAACTCGCACGTACAGTTCTTAGGAGGTCGGGCGCGGGTAACCCCATCAAAAAATACACCCATTTCCGTGAAAAAAGAGGTAGTAAATCAGCCTTACATAATTGAAGAGCCGGCTTTTTATCCTGATTTTTATCCTGACAGGAATAAGCTGCTAAACTGGCCATGATAGGGGACCTGTAAGGGCTCAACGAGCGATGCTTCGAATGCTCAAGATCGCCAATATTCTTGAGCTGATCATTGAGGGTTTCGATGAGGCTGCACTTGCTGCAGTAGTTGATTAAAGGTCTCCCTAGCCTGAGCTTTCAGTTGTTTTTCAGGGCGGTCATCAGTTTAAGATCCTGGCCAGCCAACAGCCGGGTTAATTCTTTGGAAATAGTGTCTCGGTCGCCTAACAGCTTGCCGGTCGATGACTTGCCGCGCCCTGCTTTCCTGACCCGGGTTGGGCGCCGTGACATACGGATAGTCTTGCAGACTTTCAGGGGCATAGCATCAATAAAAGCGCTGCCTGCGAAGACGACTGTTCATAGAGGCGGTAATGGGCGCTAACAGGTCTGGCATCATTCGGTAAAGCGATTATAGCTCACCCCCGTTAGGCAAGCCGGATGACCCATAGCAGTGTACAGGCTTCAGGTAAAACCCTATGCAGAGGTTCGAAAGCCTGACTGATGGCAAGCCATTAAAATCATGATCATTTCGCTATAGCTCATGCGATGCGGGGGATGACCTTTCTTGCCGCCTTGAATGAGTTGATTCTTTTGCCATTCAACTATTAAAGGTTCGGCAAAAATTGTCCGCATCGCAGAATAGGTGTGTTAATTTCACCACTAGCAGGTGTTTTGTTTGAGAAAGTGAGCCTCGAAAACTTATTTTCTCTTTTTATAATAAAAACCTGCTTCTTTTTTTATCCCGAACTCAGGTTAATTATAAATAGTAAAAGCCTTTAATTTCATAATTATAAGAATAATAGTTGAAATTAGTGCTCTGAAATTTATGTTTCCAGGCCTTATATTGTGTTTAGCTCAAGAGTCTCGGTGAGGGCTTTATCCCCAAATACAATAGATAAACCTCTTGGAAGCCGAGAATGTAAATTGCTGAAGGTCTATCGAACAGAATCTATTACATCATGGAATTATTGATTAACCAGGAAGTAAAAATATTATTATTTTTAATTTTTCCATGCTCCAATTTTTTTAAGTTTATTTTTTAAACCTTCGGGTGGATGGCCATGCTGATAAGATTTTTTAGCAACCTCAACTGCCTCCGAATTCCTTTTGAGATCAATTAGCAAAAGTGCATAGGAGTATTCTATTTTCGAGTTTTCAGGCGAGAGCTCTAATGCTTTTTTATAAAACTTTTCTGCATTTTTATGTTGGCCTACTTTGGCTAGATAATAGCCATAAAGTGAATAAGCCATCGGATCGTTCGGGCTAAAATGAATGGCGCGCTGAAGATAACATTCGGGGGGAATTTTAATACTCTTATCTTTCCTTATTTTTTTAATTACTTCCAATTGATATCGAATAAGGCTTAATAACGCTCTATGATGATTAGGCCAAGCCCTTAAAGTGTAATCTAAATCACCGTAAGGCGTCCCCGATGAACTACCTGCGATTAGGTTTTCTACGTTAGGCGTAAAGTGGTACTCTTCAACAATATTCAGGTGCTTAGCTGGTATTAAGTGCCTTTTAGAATAATCGTATGGACCATATCCTTTAGAATTGCCACTGCATGCTTGGCCCTGCAATGTGGCGCCTACATAAGGCGCGAGTTCAGCGCAGATTGGCGCAGAAAACAATAAAAGCACGATTAAAAATTGTAAGTTTGGCTTCATAATTACAAATTAATAGACTTAAAAATATAAATATACTTTAAACGGCCATAAATGAGAATTACTAAAATAATAAATATTAATGAACAAAAAGAGCGCAAACTGTAGTGGTCAAGATGGTTCGTACACAGGGAGAGGTGGTTTAACTGCTCTGTCATAGGGACAGAGGTTAGAGGCAGATACTTTGGTCAGATTCAGCAAGAAACGAGTGATGACGGCATTATCCCAGCAGTTGCGCTTTTGGCTCATC
>NZ_CADCXN010000115.1 GCF_902806695.1 Candidatus Methylobacter favarea
CCTTGCCAGGTTGCGCCGCAAGTCAAAATGCTACAGCAAGTGCCAAAAGATGTTGGAATATTCCGTAAGGCTTCTGATGGCTAAAAGAAATAATGAGATTATCTATAGTTAATTAGCAATACCTAATTTAAAACTAAAAAAACAGGGCTAATAATGTGATACGTATTTTCCGCCACTATATATCCAGAGCTTATCTGTGGTTGGTTATAATAGAATTTTGGGTTTTTTTTGCCGCCATGTATTTCGGCAGTAATGTTCGTTTTCTGTTTACTGAGTCCTGGTATACAAAAGAGGACATTATCCTGGCAAGTATTATTTTTTCGATGGTACTGACTCTCTCCTGCTCGGCGCTTGGCCTGTACAGAAGAACTTTAAGCTGGGAAGACTTCAATCTGATGGCGCGAATATTCGTCAGTTTTATCGTCGCAATTTTGACGGTTATTACAATCTATTATTTTTTACATGAGTTTCTCCTCGCCCGGGGAATATTAGGATACGCAGTAGTTTTTGCATTTGCGGGGATGATGTTGACCCGTTTTTTGTTTTACCGGCTGGTAAATCTTGAACAGCTAAAAAGACGGGTCCTGGTTATAGGCAGCGGCAAAAAGGCCCGTAAGTTAATTGGCATTAATGATTCCTTTATTCATAAGGCCTTTAAAATAGTAGGTTTTGTGGCATTACCCGATGAAATTTCTGTTGTAGATAAAAACCAATTGATTCGTCTGGATAAAAATATCAATGAAATTGCCGAGGAATTTAATGTTGATGAAATTGTAATTGCTCTTGATGATAAACGCCGCATCATGCCGCTGGCTGAGCTTTTAGACTGTAAAATGTCGGGTCTGACGATAATGGATATGATGATCTTTTATGAGCGCGAGCAAGGGATTATTTCCCTGGAAAATGTCTACCCGAGCTGGCTGGTTTTTTGTGACGGTTTTGCCCAGGGAGGATTAAGAGCAGTGGAAAAAAGAATTTTTGATTTGATTGCCAGCTTATTACTATTTATTGTCGCCTGGCCCTTCATGCTGTTAACGGCATTGGCAATCTTTCTGGAAAGCGGCTTTAAGGGGCCCATCTTCTATCACCAGCTACGCGTAGGCGAGAATAATAAAAATTTTTATGTAATCAAATTTCGAAGTATGAGAACGGATGCTGAAAAGAACGGCATTCAATGGGCTCAAAAGGAGGACAGCCGGATCACGCGCGTCGGTAGTTTTATCAGAAAATACCGCATAGATGAGTTGCCGCAAATATTTAACGTTCTTATTGGCCAGATGAGTTTTGTCGGCCCTCGTCCAGAACGGCCTGAATTTGTTAAAGATTTTAATAAGAAGATTCCCTATTACACTGAAAGACATCGGGTTAAACCGGGCATTACCGGCTGGGCTCAGTTGTGTTATCCCTATGGAGCGGACGAAAATGACGCCCTTCAGAAACTCCAATATGATTTGTATTATGTTAAAAATTACAGCATCTTTCTGGATTTATCCATTATGTTGAATACAGTTGAAGCCGTTTTATGGGGTAAAGGAGCAAGATGATAAATTGTTCAGATAAAAGCAAAGCTGAATAATATTCAGTATTTTTGAGCATTGACAATGAATGAAAAAAACTAGACGGTGGTTTTGCTTAAATTAGAAGAAATTCTGTGGCAGTTTCGCAGGTTGTTAGTAGTATTTATCGCTGTTATTATTATTCAGGGCCTGGAACTAACCCTGCTTTATTATAAATACGATATATTCACCGGCGGATTCTTGCAGCCCTACTCCTATAGAACACTCCCCGAACGATTGACATTTCTTGGTTTGTCCTTCTGGTTTGATTTGGCATTATATGGTTTTGTAGCCAGCCTCTGGTTTTTTGTAGCTGACAAACTGAATAAATACGGCTTGATTATTTATTACAATTTCACTGTTCTGGTGGTGTTATCGACTGGAATCTGGCTAGCGCTTAAATTTCAAGTATTGTCCTATTTCAGCGATACTATAAATCTGCAAATTATAAAAAATCTGGGCGGCGGCAGTTTAAAGGAAGCCTTGCTGTACGCCAGTAATGAAATAAGTTTGTTTATTGCGATACTTTGCATTATTACCTTATTTTTGGTTTGTTTTATGAAGTGGCTCGATAACAAGTCCATCTATGAATTCTCAAAAAAAGATATAAAACATATCTCTTATATTAAACTGCTTTCTTTAAATCTGGTATTAACGCCCATTCTCGCCTATTTTATATCCGGCAATGATTTCTTACGGTATGGCTTAGAGAAAAAAACTTCTTACCGGCTTATTAGCAGTGGACTGGATAAATTATCCGATATTGATTCGGATGGCTCTGGCATATTTTCATATCCAAAGGATAACGCTGTATTTAATGCTGATATTTATCCCGGCGCATTGGACATTCCCGGCAATGGCCTAGATGAAGATGGCTTTCTGGGCGATGCTGTTATACTTCCAGTTAAAAAAGATAGCCTTTCTGAAATACCGCCTCAAAGCGGCAAACATATCATTCTTATTGTATTGGAAAGCGCGCGCGCCGATCTTCTGGATCAAAAGATAAATGATCACTATGCAGCACCGGTCATGAGAGATATTGCCAGCACCGGCTCTTCCATAAAAAATGCCTACAGCCATACCGGATACACAACCACATCGATAACCGCAATCTTTAACCGGGACCTGGTTAAAAATAACGCCAAACTCACCCTGATTCAATTCCTGCAATCGGCGGATTATCAACTTTCCATCATATCGGGTCAGGATGAGTCATTCGGCAATGTAGCCTCCGCTGTAGGTATGCAGAATGACTGCGTTTATTATTTTGATGCAAGAACAGCTATTAATGATCGTGTATTCCCGAGCACGGAACAGGGGAGTCTGCGTCTAAGTGAAGAACGGGTAGTAAAGCAGTTTCAAGCGCGAGTCAAGCAACTGGATTTTAGCAAGCCACAGTTTATTTATTTGAATTTTCAAGCCGCGCATTTTCCTTATTCGCATCCGAAAATGAAAAAACTGATTATTGAGCACTTGATCCCGCGCTCTAAAATTAATCTTGAAAATAAAAAATGGGTTTCAGATACTTACTGGAACGCCATAGCAAATGCAGACTGGGCGGTGGGAGAAGTTATCGCATCCCTGAAAGAGAAAACCTTGCTCAATCAGGTGACTATTGTTATTTTGGGAGATCATGGGGAATCTTTATTCGATGACGGCTTTCTGGGACACGGTCATGCTATAAATGATTCGCAAACGAAAATACCTCTGATTATAAATGATCCTGATGTTAGTGCCGACGAACCTATAGGCCAGGTGGACGTCGCGGAAATAGCCATCCGGTCAGCACTGGGTCTTACAAACCGCTGGCTAAATAAGGATAAAATGGTATTTCAATTAGTAGGGAGCTTATCTCAACCGTCATTGATTGCTCATGTACAACAGGATGGCGTACGGACCTTGTTTGATTTTCGCTCTGAACAGGTCTTCTTCAGCGAATCAAGATTATGGAAGACCTATGAAGAGGCGCTATCAGAACCGGTTTATAAAAACAGGATTGTAAATCTGATTCGAGACTGGGAAACCCTGCGATGGCGGCAGTATCTTGCCGAAAAGCAATAACTACTCTACTTCAGCGTTTGCAATACAACTATCTTTTTAATTAGCTTATCTTTTAGAAAGGCTAGCATAGCCTAAATCATTCTATATGATTTAGGCTATGCTTAATCAGCAGATTCTGGTGTCGAAAATCTGGAAATTTGAGATTAATCGTCTGCTGCGTGCTCATGGTTCATCTAAGAGCGCCTGTTCAATATCTTCTAAATATGTTTGATAACAGGGGCATGAGAAAAGTGTATCCCAGCGACATCAATCGAGAACAATTTGAACAGCTCAGGACATTGCTGGAAAGTGTTCGGAAGCAAACCAAACCGCGCAGTGTCGATTTATACGAGGTTTTTTGTGGCATCCTGTATTTGCTGAAGAGCGCCTGCCAATGGCCCATGCTGCCAAGCGATGTGCCGAACTGGCGCAGCGGGCATTATTATTTTTCAAAATGGAGCGTGCAGCCTGAGAATGCTTTAAGCCTGCTCGAGCAGGCGTTAAAAAAATCAGGCTGGCGCGGCCCGGCTTAAACCGGGGCGCAGCGCCAAGACGAGCTTGTGCATCGTTGATGCTCAAAGCGTCAAAAACACCAATGGCGCCAGAGATAAAGCTTATGAAGCCGGCAAAAAGGTAGCGGGCCTCAAGCGTCTTATCTTTGTTGATAGCCCAGCTTTGCCGCCTACGATAGCGGTCACCACGGCCAATATCACCGATCACCTGGGGGCGCTGGAGACCATTGCCCGGAACTTGACAGGCTTATCGAGGTTGCTTCGCTGTTAGGCGATGGCGGCTATACAGGGCAGCCTTTTGCTGAGGCCGTCCAGCGTTCGCCAGGTGCCGCCGTACACGTCGCCAAACGCCATGAGCTTCATAGCTTGGCGGTGCTTGCGCAATGGGGGGTGGTCGAGCGATTCTTTGCCGGGCTGGAAAAATACCGAACGCTTGCTTGACACCCGCTTACAATTTGTCAATTTGGCTTTCTTGGCCTTATTGCTGAGAAGATATTGAACAGATTCTTAGTGGTTGATCTTTTAGTAGCGACTTCATTTTTGCAATAACCACACGCCTTAACTTGGTAATAAAGTATAAATGTTTCTGCATTGCCAACCCAAACGGCGCCAGACATTTTTACAAAATAGCTCGACCCGGTGCAGTATAAAGGTACTGCAGCCGTTCGCCCCCTTTTACCTGAAATGGTAGGCTTTGACTTTATTGAAAGAACTGCAAAAGCTAACCTTATTTAATAAAATAGCTGATATCTGCCGGTCACTGTGGCTCTAATAGAGGATAAGTATTAAATGTGTTGTTGTAATGTTGAGGGCGAGCTTAAAATTGATATTTTCATTTATTAATCGTACTCTGTCGTTTGCTTAAATGCCTCTTATCTTGCATTAAATGCCTTTGAGGGTACCGGAGTGACATTGTTTGGCATTTTCAAAATGGATAAGGTCGCCCGCGGGTGCTAATGATGTTGATATTACTGTCAGTGGCGCTGCCTTTATTATTATTAAAATTTAAAAATCCTACATGCGGCACTCATAAACAAAACTTAAACCACCTTAGCCAAACAGCTTTTTCAGTGCAGCGCAGGAGTGTTAATTTATTTATTAAAGAAACCTCTAAAATTCCCGAACATTCCGAATTCACAACTTTTATGAAAATCACACGGCCATTAAACCCAATTTTTCAAACAACACAGCAGGTGATTCAAAACACATTTCCTGGCTCAACATATTAACGGCAACCTGAATGCTATAACCTTTAGTCAGTCTTGAGCCTGTATCTTTATCAACAATGAGATAATCTATTTTCAGACGATTTTCCCATTCAACACAACAGCACTTTACAGTAATTATCTGTGCAAACACGGCAGGCTTTGCGTAACTGATTCGCAGATAGATAATCTGCCATGCGTAACCTGAAGCGCGCATTTGGAGGTAGTTATAATTATAGAAGTTACGCATTGACGCCTGATTGAAATTGTGGGGGTTCACATGTGCCATTGAAGGCATAAAGGTGCCGATAAAGGCACCGATGACTTCGTTGAATAAATCCTGCCGTAATCGATAACAATTGCCGATCAATTCCATTGCGCGTAAGCGTTGTAATTGGGTATAATCACAAATAGCCGCAAACCAATGGTTTTTGATGGCTGTTTTGCTGCGCACCTGAAAGTGCCCGATAGTGCAGACCTGTTTAAGGGCCCGCTGATATTGCTCAATTTGCCAATGCCGGTCATGGGTTTGGCTAAAGTTCTGCCGGTCAAAGGCATCGAGTTATTCTTCATGAGGCAGGTACACACTATAATGGCGCTGTTGGTCTTTTAACCGCATCCGAAACAATTTGACAGGGCCAAAGTCCCGCCATCAAACGACCAGACCGTCTTCGGGCACCGCTAATTGTTGAACTTGCTGCCATGAGCCTTTTACGACTGCAACCAGACGATTGCTTTCCAGCGCTGACAGAAACCCCAGACCCTGGTTTTTATCGTCCTGAGATTCTTGACGCAGCTGTACCCGCTATCGCCCGTTACCCAACCGGGCTCAAGCATCCAAGCCAATACGTCGGCTAGCATCTCCAGAAAATAATCATTTTTGGTTTTGCCTTCGGCTTTATCGTAAACCCGGAAATTAACCGCTTGATGTTGCCCTTGAGGATCGGTGTAATGCAGCGTAATCAGGTTAATGCCCTTAACCGTTCCGTGATGCTTGCCGGACCAGAAATAGCCCACTAACGCCATGTCCTGACTATACGGTTTATCTAAAACATTGTCGTCCCCGCTTAAGGTTCCGGCTTTTAGATTCAGCATCGCCTTAGCCTCTTTGAACATATACTATGGCGTACAAGATTCCCTTTGCAAAAACCGGTTGACGCTATCGTCTGAAATATTCATAACTTCGGCTAATTGGCAACAACTCACAGCTTTCGGCTCGCTCAATAAAAATCCGATAGACATGGGCAAGGTACAGCGTGCCGTCGAGGTACGGCTTGTTTTTCTGATCATGAGTTGGCTTTTTGAGGCGGATATTTTTAATCTGTCTATTCTATCCTGACCTCATCTGTCAATGGGTAACTTCTAAATTAATCTTTTACAGCAAAGCGCAGCGAGCGCTTTCGAAATATTTGGCATAATGCCCATGCCAGACCACTTCCATCATATCAATATCATGAAAAGGTATTTCGATATCAACCGCGGTATGATGAAGGCTTTTATCTTCATGCATAAAAGATTAGAAAAACCCAGACCTATCCAACTGCTACGGCTTCGGCAAATGAATTAAAATATTATTTTTGCCTGTCGTAGCTACTGTCATTTTGGACAGCGGCTTGGGATTTTCATCAACCGGAGTTTTATTTAGCAGAGGAGAAAGCGTGGGCTTTAAAAACTTTAATATCTGTACCGGCAGGGAACTGGTAAAGTGATAATGTTCGGCGTCAGGCCCTGCCACATAAGCAGTAATGACGCCGAAAAAACGCTCGCCAAGGACAAATGCAAAAGTGGCGGCACGACTGATGAATTTCGATTCAAGCAAACGGCCTCCATCTCCCCATATTTCCAGCCGATGATCGCCCGTTCCGGTTTTGCCGCCGACAGCCATGGGTTTACCGTCAGAACCTGTATAAACGCCTCTTAAGCGTGATGCGGTTCCGCCCTCCACAACCCCAATAAGCGCGCTGCGCGCAACCCGGGTGACCTCAGGTGCAAGCACGGGCTGCCCTTGCTCAGGCAGCTTGTGCAATACGGTTTCATAGGGCGTCGCTTCGGCATAATGCAAACTCTCAAAACGGATAATCGGTAATTTTATACCCTCGTTCTGTATAATGCCCATAAGTTCGGCCAATGCCGCAGGCCGATCCCCAGAAGCGCCGATAGCTGTTGCATAAGACGGTGTCAGTTTTCCGAATGGATAGCCTAGGCGCTGCCACGCCTTATGGATTTCTTTAAACGCATCCACTTCCAGCAAGGTCATGATGCGCCGTTGCTGAGCGCCTTTTCTTTTGCTTTTGAGCAGCCATCGATAAACTTCCTGGCGTTTTTCGGCGCCCGCTTCTATGACTTCTTCACGGCTAGCGTCAGGATGCTCTGCCAGATAACCGACCAGCCATAATTCAAGCGGGTGAATTTTGGTTATAAAGCCCTGATCCTGTAAATCAAATTTCTCCGCCGAATATTTGTCGTACAAATTATAGATGTCTTCATTGAGCAATGCAGTTTTCGTCAAATGGATATTTAAATATTGGCTTAGGGCGTACTCGTCATGCTTAGGATAAACAGCCCGATAAAGCATGGTAAGACGTGAAGGTTTGGCAATGACTCTCCGGGTAAGCAGCGTCAATGCTTCTGCTGCGCTCTTGCCCCGGTATTTAGCATAAAAACGCTGTAAATAAACGCTCCCTTCGCGGTCCGCAAAGCGTTCCAGAGACTCTTTGCGCCTTGGATCACCGGGTATTTCAAGCCAGCGTGCTATACCTTGAGGTTTATAGAGATGGTGATAAACAAGATCACGCATCAGACGAATGAAAACCAGGTTTACGGAATCGCGCAAGGCATGGCGCACCGACATGATTTTAAGGTCCTCGGCTTTATCAAAATTGTTGAAATGATGAATACCGCCGCCGGTAAAAAAATTCTCCCCGGAACTGGCCGAATAGCGTCTATCCAGCGCCAAATTAAGTAAATCTTCCAGACTTATCTTTGGCTTTAAGCGAAGCTGTTCAATTACCCAGGCAGACAGATAATCGCGAGGGTGCAATTCAACACGGCTCAGTTCCGTGGAGAAAAAATCTTTATATTGCCGGTAAATCTCTGCAATAAGTTCCAGATAATGCACCATAGTCCGCAATTTGGCGGTGGAGCCAAGATCCAGCCGTATTCCTTCATTAATATCCAGGGGCTGATCATAATTATCAGTTTGAATGCGCAGAAGATTACCCGTAGTCCCACGTTCAAATAACATAAGACTGTAGATTAGCGGGGATAAATCGGTGTTTTCATTAAGCAACCTGAAACCCAGCACTCCTGCAGTCCGGGCTTCATCTGGCTCGCTTAATCGGCGCAAAGCTGTGGAAACAGCCTGTTGAGCAGGATAGTCAAGCGATGTTTTAACGGTTAAATCGAGGCGATCGAGATCATAGATGGATTTTACGCCAAGAGTTTTGGCAAGACGGGCTCGCAGTACTGTTTGCGTTTTTTTTTCAGTCATAAACGCCGTAACTGGCTGATCCAGCCTCGCCCAACGAGGCGTCGAAACCTGCAAGGCAGCATCTCTTAATGACGTCGAAATAACCCCCTGCTCTGCCAACAGCCGCAAATAGCTGTTGGTAAGATTCTGCAGCGCATTGTAGCCTGGTCCCAGCAGATAGGATGGTCTTCTTTGTGATAACAATAGACTGAGCACCTGCCGGTAGGCTCGTGCCTGCCGAGCACTAACTCGTTCAGATGAATTGATCGAATTTGAGCCAAGCAGTTTGTTAACCTCGTTAAAATCAGCGCCGAACCATGCCCGTAGACCATCACCCAAGCCATGTGCTTCTCCCAATTTTGGGGTAGCGGCAAGCGGCATGGAATTTAAATAAGCCAGAGCAATTGCTCGACGCATTGCACGGGTATCGGCTCCAAGGAGATACGCGCGAACGGACGCGCTACTCATTTGACGGAATTTATCCATTATCGAATTAGTATAGCCATGCCGGGAATGCCGGTATTTTTCTAATTGAGTGGCCAAGGTACTGCCGCCGGGCACATTAATATCCGCGCCCAGTTTGCTGGCCATCATTTGCAGTACGGCATAGCCTAAACGGTCCCACTCGACGGCCGGATTAACATTTATGTGGATATCATCGAGCAGCTCCCGATTCTCAATAAAGAGCAAGGTATACAAAACTAACGCAGGTATAGAATCAAAATTCGGGTAGCCATAACTGGGATAAGCCGAGCTGAACACGACCTGATCGGCCTGATCCAATATTCGAAGTCCGGCGCGGTTTTTCTCATGGTAAATGGTGAATAACCCATAATCGGCTAATTGAGTCATCATTGGCGAAGAGGATGCCTGAGCCGTGATATTGAAGCCGGACTTCTCCAATCGGTCAATCACGTCCGGCAACATGACATAGCCCAGGCGCTGATCATAAGGTCCATATTCGGGATAGCGTATTGATGAACTGGGGCCGCTATTAAGTTTGAAGCTTAATTGCTTGCTTACTATGGATAAGTAACGGGCCTGATAGTTTGATGTTTTAACTTCCTCTTTCAAGATTTTGACAAAAACAACTCCAATCCCCATCAATCCGACCAGAATGCTCAATACCAAAATTCGACGAATTAATTGCTTATTCGCCCGCATCATTGACAGCTTTATTCAAAATGTAATGAAGCCTCCCCTTTTTCAGTAGCATCTGAATTAATTGACTGGAATTTCTCAAATATTTTGTTTTCAATATTAGATGTTAAGGCAATGAATTTTTATTTAAGCTTACTGGCGGCGAGTGGTATTTCCTGTAGAAAACAGGCTGTGCTTAACAATTTATTCAATAATTATAGCAAATAAATAGAATAAGCCTGCGCAAGTTAAATTTGTATTTAATTAGATTTTGCTTTACTCAAATTCCGGCTATAGCAAGGTCATGTCAATTTTTTGACACCCTTTTTTGCCTAATAGTTTATTAATTCAAGGCTTTCTTTTACTTTGCAAAAGTCTCCTTTAGAAGGGCTGCTGTTGAAATATAAAAAAACAATTCAGCCACAACAAAGCTCATTGCAGTTTCTTGATTTCCTAATCCTTATTTCTTGGACTTATCGCCTTTTTTATTGCCGACTTAACTGATTTTATAACTTCACTTTTTCTCATATTAACTACAGCAGACTTTAAGTTGTCCCATTAAAGGCTTATATCGATCAGAACTTCTTACTTTATTTGATCCTAGCCGCTACATAAGGATGAGGTTGAGAGGTACCAGGCCCGTTAATGGGTATTATCACTAAAGAAGCCATCTAAAACTTAGCGAAAAGAGAGCCGATAAATATACGAGTCCCCAATTCTTGGACAGTTAATTAAGGTGTTATTCTGCAAGTCACAGGCTCCAAAAGAGATAAGAGAAGGCTCCTGCAGAGAAAGCATCACAGCGCCGAATTCAAAGCGAAAGCCGCCTTAGAAGCGCTCAAAGGGGACTTTCGCTCAACGAGATTAAGGGGGCGAATCAGCTTCACCCGAATCAGGTATTGCATTGGAAAAAAGAAGCGCAGGCGGTTTGGTAGTGCTATTGTCGGCCCAACGGGGCCGGAGAATTCAGGCGAAGGCCAGCGAAAGAGGCGTTATACAGGCAAAGCGGGCGCCTCAACTTGGAGTTGGACGGGCTGAAAAGAACTCCGGGATATGCCTATAGACGAGCGTCTGCGCTGGCTGCTAGAACCCGGCGAGGTAGCGTTGGCGCGGCAATGCGAATTCGGGCAGTGTCTGCAGCCGTTGTTATGATCAGGCGCAAGCGGAAAGCGCCTTGACGACCTTAAGGCACCGGATCGATACGCTTTATACCGCCTGTCCGTTTTACGGCTCCCGACCGGTGACAGCGGCGCATGGGCCAGGCGAATTATCCCAAGCCGAATCTCAGCCAGAGAGGGCGCTTCTTAACTCCAAGCCATTAACTCGAACAGTCTTTAGGGTCATAGAACCCGTATTTGCAAGAGGGGGAATTACTTTTCATGAATAAATTATCTAATTTTGAAATTAATGGGGATGTTAATACAGGCAAAAAACAGCTTGATATTCACATTCGTCCTTTAGCTATTTTTTTCAAGGTTGAGAACAATCCGCAAGGCATTAAAGAAGCCGTTAAAAAAATTAAACTACACGCGCCTTCAAGAGTAATTATTGAATCAACCGGCGGTTTTGAGACCTTGTTTGTCGAGGCTTGCCAGAAGGCTGAACTCCCGATTATGATCGCAAATCCTTTGTTGGTGAGACGATTCGCGGCAGCGACTGGAAAACTGGCTAAAACTGATAGGATTGATGCTGAAATTATTGCCTTTTATGGCGAAGCCCTTAAACCACGCTTGAGTGCAGTAAAACCTGAACAGTTAAGCTTAATGAGTGACTTATTAAGCCGCAGAAGGCAATTAAAGGAAATGGCGACTATGGAAAAGAATCGCCCGGCATTTATGATGTTTCAACCTTTTACCGGACACACGGTTAAGCCGCTTTATGCAGCAATTCATAGTCAACGGGCGATAGATAACCGTTGGAGGAATGCTGTCGCTCGCGGTTGCAGAACACTTCGATATATTCAAACACCGCTTGTTTACCCTCCGCTCGGATTTGATAGGTTTGATTAGCTATCAGTTTGGTTTTCAAGCTACGGAAGAAGCTTTCCGGAACGGCTTTATCCCAACAATTGCCCTTACGCCTCATGCTCCGCCGGATGCCATGTTGGTTAACAGGAGCCGATGACTTTCCGGCGCCTGTTGACTGCCCCGCTCGGTAGGCCGCCTCAGTCCCTTTTCCGGCTTTCGCTTGCAAATGGCCATCAATAAGGCGTCGTTCACCCGTTTAGCCCGCCTAGGCTCGGCC
>NZ_CADCXN010000116.1 GCF_902806695.1 Candidatus Methylobacter favarea
TCGCAACCGCTTGGCTGGCGCTGACCCGTGATACCGGTCAGCTCACGCAGCTGACTCATTTTCCCTGGCTTCAATCCGCTCAGGCTCAGGTTAATTTTTGTCCGGGGGCTTTTTGAGATGCGTATAACATTGCTGGGAGCGTGTATTATGGCTAGCGGGGGCATTTAGGATGCTAATCAACAAAAGGCTCTAAAGTTCCACAGGCTCTATAAGCCCTCGCAACAGGGGGGCGCACCGCCAAACCAATGATGCCCATTGGCCTAGGCACTGAGCTTTCTTTGCTTTTAATAAGTTATTGTCACGATGATGCTGTCGCTATAGCTGCCTACCCTGGCGCCACGCTGGCTGGCGAGCGGAATGCGGCCATAGACGGTATGCTCCCTGGCGCCGAGCGGAGCCGGGCCGCCCGCTACTGTGACGCTGCCGCCGGCGCCGTCGCCCCAGATCTGGCTGTAGCCGGCATCAGCGTAAAGGTTGTAATCCAGCGTGTTGCTGCCGCTGGCCATGCGGCGCGGATTATAGGTGCCGCTGCCGCCGGGCGAAAGCGCGATGGTGTAAGATACTGATTCATCGCAGGTAAGGGTGAGGGTTGCCGTGCTGTCGACAGTGCTGTCAGTCAGCGGGTTGAAACTGCCGAAGGCCAGACCCGTAGAGTCAACGGAGCAGAGGGCGGACGCTGTTGACGGCCCTAGCATGTTCAACAGCAGCACGGCTGCCAAAAGCATTACTTTTTTCATCGCGGATCTCCACAGGTAAGGGGGCCGATGCGCGGCTCCGCGGGGCCGCCGGCAGGCAGCGGGATGGCCAGATCACAGCGGCCGTCCCGCCATTGTACGGCAATGCGGTTGTTGGATTCCAGATCGGTCAGATAAACCTGGCCGCGCTTGGCGACGGTAAACTTCAGGCCGCTGGGCGTAACAGTAACCTGGGCGCCGCCCGGAACGGGCTTGCCATTGGCTTGATGCAGCACCACCAAGGCGTTGCGCGAGCGCCGCACCGGGAATTCCACGAGTACGCCGCTGCGCGCGTAAGGCAGCGCCATTGCCTTGACACCCTTGATTTCGACATCGAAAGGCAACTCGCCGGGTTCGATGGTGATCCGGTTTTTCTGGTACGGCAGCAGGTTGGGCACCAGCGCGAGGCCGCTGCTGTTGGTCGTGGCGGCGATCTGGTTGCTGCGGTACACCGGCACGTCTTTGATGTCGCCCACCTTGACTACGGCAAAGCTGCCGTGGCCGATGTTGCGGGTGGTAAAAGGCAGGCCCTGCAGCCAGCCGATCGAACCATTGGCGCCCAGACGCAGCGCGGTATCGTTGTTGCCCAGGTTGAAGTCGGCGGTCACTTGTCCATAGTCGCTGTTGAGCGTGCCTCCCGCCTGCAGCTGCTGATTGGCGTCGTCGCTGATGCGCACGCGCCAGCCCAGTCCGGGGCCCTGAGACACCGACTGACTGGCTAGCAGCGCGTTGGTAAGGCGGCCGTCAGTAGCCCGGTTACTGCTGGCCGAGACCGAGCGCTGCGCGCCCAGCGGCAGTATCAGGTTGAGGCCGCCGCTCCAGCCATTATCTTCATTCAGCTGCTTGCTGGCGAAAGCGTTGAGGTACATGTTCCAGGGCAGCGAAAACCCAAGGTTGGCGGTCGCCAGCTGAAACGGGTCGCCGTCCCAGTTCGATTGGCTGATGTAGCTGACGCCGGCCGAGACTCCCAGCAGCAGCGGCATGCCAAAGCCGGCGGTAAAGCGATCGCGCGGGCGAATTTCATGGGGCAGAGCGCCAAACTGGACATAGCCGCGGTCGAAGTGCTCCCCTTGTAGCGAACCGGAGCCGCCAAGAGAGCGGCGCTCCAGGCCGAGCAGATAATGGCCGCCCAGTTCGCCATCGGCTCTGGCGAAGGCTGCCGCCGCGCGCCCCACGGCGAAATGGCCGAGCAGTCCGGCGAGCTCGAGGCCGGCTGCCTGGCGGTGCAGCTGAAGTTCCAGGCGAGCTTCGCCAGTGAGAGCGCCGTTAAAACCCTGGCGCCAGGTGCCGGCGGCAAAACCCGCCCCATAGTCGAGGCTCTGGCTGGCGAAGTTTTCGCGCAGCCAACCAGCCTCGAAGGAAAAATCCGACAAGCCCTCGGCCAGCAGGCGCGGCGACGTGTAATAGCTCTGGGTCACCAGCGTTTCGACGCCGAGCAGGTCGCGCACCACCAGATTAACTTCGCCGGCGCCGGTCACTACCGGCACGTTGGTGATCGCGAACGGGCCGGGGGCGACCGTTTGGCTCTGCTGGCGCTGGTTGTTGATCAGCACATCGACGGTGGACGGCAATGCCGCCGAACCGGAGAGCGACGGCAGCGGAAAGGTAAAATAGCCGGGCCGCAACGCAAAATTACGCGCCCAGCGGATGCCGCCGAAGCGCGCCGGACGGCTCCAGGCGCCGCCGGTGCCGATGGCGTCGCCCAGTACCAGGGTTTCCATCGAGCCGGGCAGGTCGGTCTGCCAGTAGGTATCGGTGCGGATCAATCGGCGCTGCTTATCGTCGCCGCGCATCAAGCCGTTGAGCACCAGCGAGCCCCAGCCATTGAAAGCCACAGCTTCCACAAAGGCGCCATAGCTGAGGCCGTTGCTGCCGGATCGGGTGCCGGTGAGGTTGTAGTTGAAGTAGAAGCCGGGCGGTGCGGGATTGGGCGGCGCCTCGCCGCCGCGCGCCTGGTCGAGGGCGCTGGCTTCAAAGGCTTCGGCAGGGGCGGTAATATCCAGCGCAAGCCTGCCGCTGTCGAGTTGGTACTGCAGTCCCGGTACCGCATCCAGCGCATAGCCCTGGTTGCCGTCAGGCAGCGCCAGTTTTTCTCCGACCGGGCGCAGGCGCGCCTCAAGCCAGGCCTCGACCGGCAGAATCAGGCGGCCGTCAGCGAGCTTTTCGACGCGGATGACGTCCGCCAGCTTCCGGGTGTTGATCCTGACATCCAGCAGCAGGGCCTGCGGGCCATTGAAGTGGCCGGGTTTGCCGGCTACGCGATCCTGGGTTTGATTGGGGCTGCCGGTTAAGGCCGTGTCAGGCGATGAGGCCACTACTTGCGTCGGACAGTAAGGCAAAGATACTGCCAGCAGCATAGGCAGCGTATGTTTGAGATGTCGTAGGCTGTTTGCCCGGCAGGTTGTTGTTGGCGCCGGGTAAGACGAAGTTATAATCGGCATTCATCTGCGGTTTATTTCAAATAAGGGCGCCCGTTTGAGTTTAGGGCTACCGCGCGGACAAGTTGGCGGACATCTCCCCTTGATCAGTGTTAGCGGTGATGCTGTCCGGCGGACTGCGGCCGGTGGCCAAGTCGAAGTTAAATTGCTTCCAGGCGCCGGCCAGCACCGCTCCGCCCGGGATTTTTTGCTGCCAGCCTTGACCTGCCACTGTCAACTCTGAAACCCGGAGCCGGTGGTTGCCAGCATTGTCCAGCCGCACGCAGCCTTTGCCCGCGGCAGCTGCACACCGGCTCCAGCGCGGCGCGGCTTTCGCTTCACCCGCAGGCGTGACGTATACAGGCAGGTTGTGTTTAAAGCGGATGGCGACGTCGCCCGGCTGGGGATGCAATTCTTTGCTGACGTCTTCCAGTACCAGCCGGTAGGTTTGCTCAACAGTAGCGGACAACGGCCGGCGCAAAGCCACCCGGAATATCTGGCTCGATTGCGGCGCGATCTCGGCGATCGGCGGGGCGATCAGCAGATCCTCCGTGGGTTGGTAATGATCCGTGCCGTCGGCCTGGCTCCAGGCCAGGGTTTCGGCCTGGAAACTCATCGCTTGTTCTGACGGATTGCTGACCGTCACCGATACGATCCGCCGGGCAGTCGATAGCTCGATCAGCACCGGCGAAATGGTAATGGCCTGTACGCTGCCGGCAAATGCCGCGCTGGCGAGTAAAAGCCAGCGCCACAAGGCTGATCGGCTTGGCATTATGAGTATTCGACGTTGATAGCGATGGTGGCTGAGTAGGCTCCAACAGGCTGTCCAGCAAAACTGGCGGTCGGAATCCTGCCGTAAATAATTACTGCATGCGCGGCGCCATCTGCTGTCCAACCATTACCTATTGCTTCGCCAGTAGCAGTGGCGGCCAGGTTATCAGCAGTAGCCCCGGCAGTCTGGCTGAGATTAAAAGCCATGGTGCCGCCGCCCACTCTGGTCAAAATTCGGGGGCTGGTAGGAAGTGAATAAATTACCGGGGTTGTTGTACCTGAACTACAGGCAATTTGCAGCGTAGTTCCTGTATCTGCGGTAACGTCTGCCGTAACATTCAGGGCAGAGATGCTGCCGAAGCTCAGTGTCGAAGCTGAAACGGTGCATGAACTGGTCAGGGTTGCATCAACGGCCATCGCGCCTGTTGCTGTAGCAGCACAAACACCGGCGCTGCCCATCGCCATCCCGGCCGCCAGCAACGCGCCCAGCAGTGCTTTTTTGTCGAAGTTCTGGATGGATTTCAAAGGTGTGTAGGTTTTCATAACAATTTCCTTGAATTTTACGCTTAGGTATTGCGGAACGCTTGCTTGTCGCAGCGCCCCGCTGCTCTTTGTTCTGACTCAAAATAGCTCCGGATTGGCAAGAAATAGAGTGAGTCAAATAGGGCTTTGTGTTGTTTGCCGTTCTGTTTCCAGGCGGCTGAGTGGCAACATTAGTTATCTCTGTCAGGATAGAAAAAACACAGCAATAGTGGAGGTGGTGCTAATCTAGGCTTTAAAGACGGACATATGTCTGCAGAGTTGTCGAATGGCTCGGCCAAAAACAAGCTATTTATATTGATGTTCCGGCCATTTGCGAAAAACCAGGAAACTTCCTGGAAAATCGCTTCCTTCGATGCCGATACTCTGTTAATACTAAGGCTAGATGCTTTTTGGAGAATTACAAGGAAAAGGGGGGGCATGCGGGGTCAAAATGAGCCGTATTTTTACTGGCAAGGTTTCCGGCACCCGCATCCACCGGGATAGACTGGATAGGCTGCGGGTCAAGTCGAAAAAGGCGGCGTGATCCTGGTCAAAGGGCTGGATCGCTTAGGGCGGGATACGGCGGACAGGATCGCCTTGATCAAAGAACTCGATAGCATCGGCGTTGCTGCCCAGTTTTTAGATGACGGCGTCAGTAGCGAATGAAACGAGCGAGTGAGGGTAGTCTTGAGTCTTGCCTTGTTGCGCATGAATACTTTGGCGGCTACCTCCTTCATAACATTACATCAACCTCATTTATAAGCATGAAAACCAGATAATTAACTACAATAATATTCATCGACTGATAAAAAATATTATCGCCGGTTTTGAAATCGATATTTTCTCGGTAAGCTGCTTTTCGCAAGTTGGGCCGGATCGTCCGCATGCCAGATCATCCTGGCCGCGCAAAACAAGTAGGAAGGTTTCAATAACTTTGCGCAGCAGGCATATTTCGGATCGGACACCCTTGAGGAAAACGTGCGCGAGGATCAGTTGATGATGCAGGCGTTCAAACAACTGGAAGCAGAGGGGATGAAGTTAACGCCAGAATTGGCCGCGGGATTGGGAGGCGATTGACTACGGTGTGACGTTCCTGATGTAAGGAAATCAGGGAAGTTTCTCATTTTACGAAGGAATCCTTAACGATTCCACTGATTCACCCGGAATCTTCCGCTCCTTGCCATGAAACAGGCAGTGCCATCTACCAATGTTGAGTAGGGCAACGCCCTTGTCATCCTCGGCGGCAGGCAATGATTCCAGGACTTGCAGTGAAGTATCGTGCTGCTTATAGCTTTTTTCTGACAGCATAAAGAGCTGCATTGATAAGTGACAGTGATGGGGCAAATAGCAATTAATCAGAGAATTGGACACTTCCAATGACTGGAGAAACACAGATAGTACGTACCCTATTGCTGGTCGATGATGAAATTAACATCACGAATGCGCTTAACCGTACGTTGCGCCGTGATGGCTATACTATCCTGATTGCCATGAGCGCAGAGGAGGGACTGGCCTTATTGACCCAGCACGAAGTAGGCGTCATCATTTCTGATCAACGCATGCCGCATATGACGGGCGTGGAATTTCTGCGCCAGGTTAAAGTTCTTTATCCCAAGACCCAGCGCATTGTCTTATCAGGCTATACCGAACTTGAATCAGTCACTAGCGCCATTAACGAAGGCGCGATCTGTAAATTCATAACCAAACCTTGGGATGATGAGTTGTTGCGCGATAATATTCGTGAAGCGTTTCAGTACTATGAAATGCAGCAGGAAAATTGTCGTTTGACGAGGGAGCTTCAGTCTGTCAATGAAAAACTTTCCCTGCTTAACCAAAATCTTGAGCAGAAAGTAGCCGATAAAGCCCGGGAAGCTTTCCATACAATTAATCTGTTGCAAATTTCCCAGGAAATTCTTGAGCACTTACCCATAGGTATTATCGGCATTGATAACCAGAATATGATTGTGGCTTCCAACCGATGTGCAGAGGCGCTATTTCACCACCCTAGCGGTACCTGCTTGCTCGGCCTTATGACAGAGGAGGTATTTCCGCAGACGCTTTTACAATGGTTACCAAAAACCTATTCACCTGACTTCATACAAGTCGATGCCGGGGCTGTAACGTTGAAAGAAAATGTTTCCGTACATGTATTAATCAGCACAATGGGCAATATCAGCCAATCAAGAGGCACTATTATTATATTGTCGCCTTACGAAGAAAAATTAAAATGCCTGTTTTAAAAGATAAGTTTGCCTGCCTAGTGAATTTGCCACCCATGCCAGTATTGCTTATGGACGCGCTACAACAGATTAACGGTGAACAAAATTTGACAACCCTGGTTGATAAGATTGGTCAGGATGCGACCCTGGTTATACGGGTTTTACGTATCGCCAATTCACCTTTCTACGGCATGCCCAGAGAAATAGGTTCTTTGCGCGAAGCTATTGTATTAATAGGTTGTAATCGCATACGAGATATGCTGGTTAGCATTTGTTTCTCAAAAATGATCCCCACATGGCACAGGGATTTCAATTATCATTTATTTTCGCACCATAGCATGGCTGTTGCCGAATGTACCCGGGAGTTTGCAAATTATACGGGTAACAGTCCTGATTTTGCCTTTACAGCTGGACTGTTACATGATATTGGATACTTAGTAATGGCTGTACTTTTTCCTGATAAATTCAGTTTGATTACTAATGAGTCTGTCCATCCCTCGGTAGAAACAGAGCGGCGTATATTAGGTTTTGATAATGTGGAACTGGGGAGTAAGGCTGCACAGCTCTGGAATCTTCCCTTGTCCATTCAGGAAGCCATTGAGCAACACCAAACGCCGCCTGAACCTGGTGCCGCCAAATCGCTAGGATTGCTGGTCTATACTGCCAATTTGCTGATTGCCAAATCTCAACAATCCGATGGAGCTGTTTGGGCGGAGGACGAACCTGTTTGCACTGCACTTGACATGCTCAATATTTCAATTAAGGAGGCGATGCATTGCACTGACAGGGGGCGACAGTTTGCTGATCAGATCATTACCCTATTTTAAGCGGGGAAAATTATGCCATTGGATAAAGCTCAGCAGCTAGACTGGATTCATGATTTATATCGATTAGGTCAATCCGATCTGCTGCAAAATAATGCCAATGAAATATTTAACCGTATTTTGCGGCATATTGTTAAAGGCTTTAATGCTGGCACCGGTTCATTAGCCTTATACCAAGGCGATGATAATAGCCGGTTGAGCATTGTGGCCGGTATTGGTTTACCGGAAGAATGTATGGGAAGTGTTATAGCTCATGACGACGGCATTATTGGTTGGGTAATAAAAAATAGAAAACCCCTGTTACTTAAAGGCGATGTGACTTCCGATCCACGTTTTCATTCCCCTATTCGCAGGGAGCAGAGCTCTATTCCATCGACAGCGATTTGTTGGCCGTTACAATTGAATGGTAGGGTAATTGGTGCATTAAGCGTCAATAGCGTGGATGAACAGGCATGTTATACCGAGGACGATCTGGAATTCGGACGTGTGCTGGTTAATCTGATTACCTTGGTCATTGATAATGCCAGGCTCCATCATGAAAAGGAGCAGCGCATAGAACAGTATACCATTGCCAATAAATATTACATGGAAGTGAATCAGCAACTGGAGGTTACCCGTCACCGGCTGGAGCAATCGGATAAGCGTCTGAATGACATACTCGATTCGCTGGATAGTGTCGTCTGGTCTGTCACCCCAAGCACTTTTGCCCCTTTTTATCTGAACCGGGCGGCTGAAGATGTTTATGGCTATCCGGTCTCTGATTTTTTCGTGCAGCCCGGCTTATGGCTGGATATCATTTGCCCGGATGATCGGGATAACGTAAAAAACTGCCTGGAACAATTAAAAAACAATACCATAAAAAAATCACCTATCGCATCAATCATTCGGACCAGAAACAGTATTGGTTGTGCAGCCATATGCGTTATATTCCTGATACCCATGAGGTATTGGCGCACATTGATGGCATTACAACCGATATTACGCAATATAAAAATGCCGAGAATTTATTAAAAACACGTAATAGCGAAATACAAACAGCACTCGATAAGCTTCAGGAAGTACAACAACAATTAGTACAATCGGAAAAACTGGCTTCTGTCGGCCAATTGGCGGCCGGCGTGGCGCATGAAATTAATAATCCCATCGGCTATATCAATTCCAATTTGACATCGTTAAAAACTTATCTGGAGGATTTACTGGCATTAGTGGCAATGTATGAGAAATTAGAATCCGTTTGTACACAGACTGAGTATCTCGAACCCATTAAAGCATTCAAACAACAAATAGATCTGGAGTTTCTAAGAACTGACGTACTCGATTTATTGGAAGAATCCCATGAAGGTGCGACGCGAGTGAAAAAAATTGTTCAAGACCTTAAGGACTTCTCCTATGTGGGGGGAGAGGATGACTGGCAATGGATTAATTTGCATGCAGGGTTGGAAAGCACGCTCAATATTGTTAACAATGAAATTAAATATAAAGCAAAAGTTGTCAAGGTTTTTGGGGATCTGCCTGAAATAAGATGCTTGCCGCATCAGCTTAATCAAGTGTTTATGAATTTGCTGGTCAATGCAGCACAAGCAATTGACAATGAAGGCGTCATCACTTTGCGTACCGGCACGCAGGATGATTACGTATGGGTAGAAGTCAGAAGTCAGCGATACCGGCAAAGGCATCGCACCCGAGCACCTGAGCAAAATTTTTGATCCTTTTTTTACTACCAAGCGGGTCGGCAAAGGTACCGGCCTAGGACTTTCGGTCTCCTACAGTATTATCAAAAAACATCAGGGAGAAATTCAACTGACCAGCCAGTTAGGGCAGGGGACAACCTTTCGGATTATCTTGCCTATTGTCGGAGCTGTTATCGACAATAGGCAAGATGGCAGCCATGCCAACTGACATAAAGCAGGAGCAATTATAGTGACCGAAGCGGCTAGTCTTGCTAATGACAGACCGGCGAAAATCTTGTTTGTCGACGATGAGGCGAATGTGCTTAAAGCCTTGTGTCGCCTGTTTCATAACGAGCCTTATATCACTTACTTTGCCGCTAGCGGTGCGGAAGGCCTGGAGGTATTGCGACACAACGCCGTCGATCTGATTATTTCAGACATGCGCATGCCGGAAATGAACGGAGCGGAATTTCTGGCTCAGATTGCCAAACATTGGCCGGAGACCATCCGTATTTTGCTGACCGGCTATGCCGATTTGCAATTGACCATTGACGCCGTCAACAAGGGCCATATCTACAATTATTGCAATAAACCCTGGAATGATGAGGAACTTAAATTACTGGTTCGCAAAACTCTGGAACAAAAGCGTCTGCGCGAGGAGCGGGATCGTTTATCTGATCTTGTTCACCAGCAAAACAAGGCATTAAAGGCACTCAACGAGCATCTGGAAGAAAAAGTCGAGCAACGCACCGAACAGCTCAAGAAGTCAATGCATCATCTTGATGAAGCCAATCAGAGTTTAAAAAAACAATATATCGATTCCATCAGGGCGTTCTCACGCATTATTGAAATGCGTCCAGGCATCAAAAGTGGACATTCAAAATATATTGCCGAAAATGCGCAGGCTGTCGCTAAAAAAATGTGCATGGATGATGCTGATAGTCAACAACTGCTATTTGCCGGTCTGCTTTTGCAGCTGGGTAAAATGACGCTACCCGATGAAATACTGACCATGTCGCTGTACAGTATGAACCGAGAACAGAGTCAACGTTATTTAAGGCATGCCCAGGAAGCCGGTGCGTTATTAAAAGGCCTAACACAGCTCAATGCCGCCGTCACACTGATTCATTATCAATATGAACATTACGATGGCTCAGGCGGACCGGAAGGTCTTGCTGGCGCCCGGATTCCTTTAGGTTCTCGAATATTAATGGTGATCAGGGATTATATTTCTTATCTGGAGGGAAGTGTCACTGGTCAGAAAATGCCTGTTATGGAAGTGCGCAAGCATTTGCTTGACTACAGAGACAAGCATTATGACCCTAATGTGGTCGATGCATTTTTGCAACATCTAGGTGAAGGTGCCTTACCTACGAATACGCGACCGGTCATTGAAGTTTCCTACACACAATTACGAGTCGGCATGGAAATTGACACAGTGTCTTATGATAACAAAATTTATCTAAGGGATTGTATTCTGACTGAGCAGATGATCAATCGCATCATCAATTTACATAAAAACCGAAAAAACCGAAAAAACCGTGGAATTGCTCCGCTTATAAAAGTTCGCATTGGTGCCGATGTTATAACAGGGTAAGTCTGATTCATAAAGAAAACCATCTACTGATCTTGCCCCGATTTCCCGGATACCGGGTACAGCCGACATACAGGTAAAAATAGAACAGAGGCCAAGCCTAAACCGCATTTGCCGGATTTATTATTGGCATGACAGGTTCAATCATTCTTTTTTAGGTATGGTATAGCATTTCACTACTGATGCCGAACTCGCGGGCTAATGGTGTCTTTGGTTCCCCATCAGTTACCCGTTTCAATAATTCGGTCTGTTGTTCTGTCGATAGCGCTTGCTTACGGCCTCGATAGGCTCCACGCTGTTTGGCGAGTGCAATACCTTCACGTTGTCGTTCTTTAATTAAGACTCGCTCGAATTCGCCAAAGGTGGATGTTATCGGGCCGCTATAGTTAAATGGGAGATAGTCACAAGACCAGGCGCCGGGTGGGTCGATTTTTACTCCTTATTACTTGGACTAGCGAGGGCATTTAGACGAAAACATACGGTTTCAGAAAACAGAAAGTCATATTGTAATAAAAAAACAACAGGTTATGATTTCGATGATCAGCAATAGCTTGTCTGACTATGGCCGGAGTGGTGTAGGAATATCTTATTGATTAGTCTTGAAATTAAACCATAACCGTAAGTTTATGCACAGATGCTCCAGCTAGTCCTTATACGCCTCACTGCAATGCGCCCGTACAGCCGATTCCTGACATCGAGCAAGCAACGATGAAACCCAAGCAAGGCAGCGCCTTCATCACGACCAGGAAGGGCTTTTGTTATCTCACGGTAAAAGTCGGCAGAAGCAATTTCAACATCATGCGTATTCGCACCTACACGCTTGAGCCGCAAGACAAGCGTGACATGCGCCGGTTGTATCCCGACTATGTCTTTGACTGGAAGAAAATCAATCAACAACTTGCCGAAAAGAAGGAGGTTTGCAGAGCCTACCGCTCCAAGCGTCAAGCTCCCCGGAATATGGAGCGCACTTCAGTCCCGTTCGTGATCATGTCCTATGATGATATGGACTCCTCCTTACCCACACGGTGTCATAAAATGCACCCAATGATATAACGGAGCAAAGAGGAGCCCGACATGAATAATAACGCAGTTGGTTTGGATATTTCAAAAAACGTTTTCCA
>NZ_CADCXN010000117.1 GCF_902806695.1 Candidatus Methylobacter favarea
TCGCGTCGTCTCAGTAAAGCCTACGAACGACTGACTCGCATCGACGAAGCTTGGATTTACATCGCCATGACTCGCATCATGGTGAATCGTTTGGCTTGACGCGATAATTTCCAAACAGCTTCTTAGGTAATTCGCAAGCACGAGAGTTACCTCTTTCAGGTGTGATGAAAAGCAGCCCTTTCTATCTCACCAGTAACCCTCAGCTTTTTCAAGCCTGAATGTCAGGTTAAGCCTGAACTGATACCTAAAAATCTGAACTCGTCACGGTTTATTGTAGATGTAAAGAAACTGCTAACCTCTCTGGATTGCGGCTTTCGGGACATTTTTGAATCTCATCGTAGCGTCAAGTGGAGGCTATGGTCTGGTACACCTGTCCTGCGCTTAAACTCAAACAGGATGAATTTTTCAATGCCGACAATAACTACCCGAAATCCTCTCACTATACGCTCAGTTAGAGTATTGATCAGAAAATCCCGTACGATTGCAATTTTTCTTGACATTTGTCTATTCAACTTTATAATTACTTCCGTATAGATGGTATATAGATGGTATATAGATGATATGCAGTATGAAGGAGATGATAATGACGAATGTATATGAAATACATCCGAAAGTTCCAAAGGCCAGCGAGACCGAGAAAATCACGATTAATCTCGGATGCGTCGACCTTGGACAAATTGATTTGCTGGTGCAGGAAGGCTTTTACTCCAACCGGACCGATCTGATTCGCACTGCGATCCGGAACCAATTAACTGCCCATGCTGACGTGGTTCGTCAGACCATTGCTCGCAAGAGCCTGGTGCTTGGACTCCAGCATTATTCACGCGCCGATCTGGAGGCGCTACAGGAGACGAATCAGAAATTGCAGATCCAGGTTTTGGGCCTGGCCACCATAGACGCCGATGTGTCGCCGGAACTGGCGCTTGCCACAATAGACTCGCTGGTGGTGCTCGGAGCGCTGCATGCCACCCCTGCTGTCAAAAGTGCCCTTGCCGGGCGCATCCGCTAACCCTAACTCGGGAGAGACTCAATGAAGTTCAATAAAAAAGTATTTACAGCAATGCGCACCGCCGCTTCCAAGCTGCAAAAAGACAACGCTGGCACCGCGACTGAAAAAATTCAGCAGATGATGCACAGCTTGATGCCAGCAGCACTGGCCGGCAATGTTTCCGGGCCGCTCACAATGCCCGGCATCAATTCGGCGGCAAAGGTGAAAGCCGATAATACGGGCGCGGCCAACGGATTTGTGCCGGACTTGCTAGCCAGGCTGAGCCATCCTGGGCCGGTAGATGGTCTGCCATTCGAGTTGCCGGCCTTCACGCCGAAAAGTGATGCGCAAGAGGACGACCGTGCGCTTGCTCCGGGAAAATTTCTGGCCGACTCTTATACTAACCAGGCCGGCACCCGCGCTTACAAGCTGTATGTTCCGACGGCGTATCACGGTCAGGCACTTCCGCTGGTAGTCATGCTGCACGGCTGTACGCAGAGTCCGGATGATTTTGCGGCCGGCACCCGATGGAATGCAATTGCCGAAGAAAAACCTTGCCTGGTGCTCTATCCGGCACAGGCACAATCAGCGAACGGATCGAAATGCTGGAACTGGTTCAACGCCATAGATCAGCAGCGGGGCCAAGGTGAGCCATCCATCCTGGCCGGAATGACCCAGGAGATCATCACAAACTATCACGCTGATGCGGCCCAGGTCTATGTTGCCGGCCTGTCTGCTGGCGGAGCAATGGCTGTTATTTTGGGTACCACTTATCCCGAGCTTTACGCCGCAGTCGGCATTCACTCCGGCTTGCCCTATGCAGCGGCCCATGATCTGCCCTCGGCCTTTGCAGCTATGAAGGGCACTGCATCCCCGCCCGTAGACAAGCGTCTTAAAGCAATTCCGATCATCGTGTTCCATGGCGACCGCGACAGTACAGTGCATCCGATCAATGGTGATCATATCCTGAGCCAATCCATCTCACCGCATGCTGAAGTGCAGATAAGCAAAGGGCAAATCGTGGCAGGTCATGGTTATACGCAAAGGGTGTACGGAGGGGCTGACGGCAAGGTGATGGCCGAGCATTGGCTGGTGCACGGAGCAGGTCACGCTTGGTCAGGCGGGAGCAGTCGTGGCAGTTATACCGACGGCAAGGGGCCAGATGCTTCGCAGGAAATGATGCGTTTTTTTGCGACCCAGTCGAAGCCGACGAATTAAATGTGAAAGCCTGCCTGTCGTTTTTCGAAAGCCGGTGGCAGATCGAACGGCGGGCAGTCGCTATTAGCGAAAGCTTTTATGAGCATTCCTGTTTCCAAAGGGCTGGCAATTATACGCGACCGCTAATTTCTGGCAGTCCTAGGCCGGACTGCTCCTTTCTCTAACCTCCCAGCAAGGGATGCCACATCCTGCTCGTAATAACTCGACGTGATAAAAGGAAAGCCTGCATTTTCGCTACGCTAAAGCTTCAGGGACACACCTGCCCTATCGCGTCTGGAAACTACTCGATTCCCGCCCGCATGCAACATCGAACTGAAGCAATAATTCAACAAAAATTCAACTCGGCTTCTCTTTTGAACCCAATCGACGCTATCAAGCCAAGCCAGCTATAGGCAAAGGAAGTAAATAAAGCTGTGCCGACGCCTTGGCCATTAAAAGGGCAAACTGTAGCGGCAAAGGTCCATATCCTGGCTGTGCCAATCCTGTAAAGAAGAAATTTTTCAAATAATTTAGCCAAATTCTCAAATAGTTTGACGGCCCGGTTCCGTTATAATATCTATAATTAAACCACAGGCCGCATTTATATTATTTCCAGCCAACCTATCCGGCTTTTGCCGTTGAACTCGATATTAATATTTTATTTACAATGACTTATAAAAAATAATAAAGTTTTTAAAATTTAGTGTTAAAGAATGCAATAAAGAAAACTTAACTTGAATATTCATTGTTGGCGTTACCCAAAGCTCTGCAAAGTGGCGATTGCGCGTTTTCAATATTTGCCAGAGGGCAGTTTCTCCTATTGAATCTTTATTTACTTACGCACAGGAGCATTTAATCCAGTGTTTCTTATTGATGGATGTAACCAAATTTAAGGAATAATCTTTAGGGTCATACCCATGCCCGGCCATATCGCCAAAGCCAGGCTGTGCAGGATTAACATACAATAATACCGGGATTATCTAATAAGCACCCTTATAATCAGGGCCTTTAACATTTTTCCAAACTCGAAACCTTGTGAAAAGCATGCAGGAACAGACGCACGATGACTGTCGAACTCTTGATTAACTTTGCGGTGCAGCTTGTTGGAACCGGAGCTGCATTCTTTCTCGCCTATCGGTCATTCCAAAAACGCCGGATCCAGTTAGGCGCCGAACCGACGCTGCCCCAATATTTTATCCGCAGAAGCACCTATTGGCTGGGGATCGTATCGTACTGCACGTTTATGGCAGCACTTTACTGGTTAATTACCTGGCGGTGGCTGCCTCTGGAACCGCTGGTGACGCTCATCGTGAAACACCTTCGCGCCGGGGAACTGGTAAATCTTCTCAATGGCCTGGACAGAAGCACGATCATACCGTTGATGGTCGCCGGGCTGTTTCTTTTTTTTATCGCCTGGGAAAGCAAGTTCAACCCTTTGCTTATTTTGCGGGACAGCATCCATGACGCCTTTGCAATTCCAACCAAGGCGGTAGAGGTCTATAATGCTTTAATCGCATCGAGACTGTCGGCAGTCGATGATGGCTTAAAAGAGCAAATCGCCAATCGACTGCTGGTGCCGAGCATCGATCCCGGTGATTTCGAAAAATACAACACCACGGTCGAGTATAAATGGGCTCATAATTGTCTGCTTTTTGACCAGATCCAAAGCTACGCCAATCAATCGTCCTTTCGTCGTTTTTTCAACGAACCGTCTCTGAAATGGGGAGAAATCTGTATCTCCTATAATGCGATGTCAGAAAAAGTCGCCATCTGGAAGGAAGCGGAGCCGCACTATACCAAGACGGTCAACCTGATAAAGGAGCTGGACCACCTCACCGGCCTGCTCTGTCGCCTGCTCGCCTCGCTGGTCGTATTCGGGAGCGCAAGCGAGAATGCTGTTTGGGCAACCGTCAAGCGGCTCGGCGGCAATGTCCGCGAAGCCCGCCTGAAACACACCTACAAATATGTTCTGCTATTCACGGCGGCCACTGCCGTCGGAGTCATGCTGGGCCGAGAGATTTCAGTCTTTCTGCACAATGCCTTCCTGTTTCCCGACCAGCCCCTGGGGCACTTTAATTACACGACGCTCCGGTGGGTCGCCTATGCCATTGCTATATATGTCCTTCCGATAACGCTCGTCTTTATTTCAAGAACGCTCGCCTTCAGGCGCCAGCGGCAGCAATCCGATCGCTACTATGGATTCTATATGGCCATGATGGTAATGGGGTTCGTTGTCAGCACCACGGTATCGGCGCTTGTTCTCGAGTTGACTTTTTACCGCAGGGATTCTTTCAATTTTCTGGACAGCTTCATACAACATATGCGCTGGGGAATCCTGCCCGCACTCATATGCGGTTTTGTAGCCTATCGAATGGACACGCCTGTAAGCGAATCGGAAGCGCGAGGCAAGCTCATCATAGCCGCTGCCTTGCGTTTTCTTGGCTGGGGATCGATCGCCGTCATTATCATGCTGTATGCTACTGACGATTTGACCATCGAGGAGCCGAACCTCCGTTACACCTTGGTCGGCACGGCTTTCTTCCTGGTCGGTCTGTTGGCCGCGGCTGCCAGTTTCAAAGCGACGAGGTCAGATAATTAGCTGCTCCATCTCGCGCGATTATATTGCAAACATGAGAATTATACTTTGACTCAGGGCCAGAAGCACTGGAAGTGACCTTAAGCCGGGGGATATCCCAGGCGTTTGCTTGAGTTTTTTTAGCCACCGGGCCCAAGCATCCAGAATCTTAAAAAGCAAAGACTTTATATTTTTAAATTCTCCTAAAAGCAAGCCACCGGAAAGGTGGAAAATCACTCGGATAAAATTATATCGGCGAAGGGGTTATTTGAAGAGAATCGAGTTGATTTTTTTCGCCTCACCGCCTTTAAAGAGGTCACCGTAGCAGATCTTTCCCGGCGCTTGTATGCTTGCTACAGACACCATGCCTTCGCAAAGCTATGAAAGCTTTAAGCCAGATTACCATACCAGTGTTCTTAATCCGTTATCTGGATGAGCTGGAATTGCGGCAAGCAATTGAAAAATTATTTAACAAAGTCTAACTTGCCGACACGTTCACCCGTGCCGTGGGCCTTACCTACTTTTATGCAAAATAAGCCTTTATTCAACAGTTTAATCAAACCGCATTGGGTTTAATATTTCCACCTGAAAACCCAGAGCGTCTGCTGCCGTCGCAATCCCGCTGCCTTCCTTGGTGCGAGTGGAGGAGGCGCAGACCCCTTCTCCATCCTGGGCTTTATCCCAAACGGAGGTTACCTTACTTATTGCTCAGGCAGTTTATTTCCATTGACTTTTAAATTAAGAAGCCTAATTTATCGAGTTAAAAAACGGCTCATGGAATTCAAGGTCGAGAATTATCTTATCAAATGAGTAGGAAAACTTATTGATAAAGATAAAAATTACCCACGCCCTTGTTTTCACCTATTCTGAGTCACGAACCCGGTAGCAGGCTGTTTGTCCATAATGCGGATTCATTGCAGCTAATTCGGATCGAAGAATCTGGATATTTTCAAGTAGTTCGGGCTGGAAAAACGGAGGTTTGCCTGTCTTATGGATTATGTTTTCAGACCGCAAACTTATCCGGGAAGCCGGGTTAAAGTCATTCAAACATAATACGGGTTAAAGGTGGAAATAACACACACCATTCAAAAAGGGCGCCCGGTTGCCAAACGGCTATCAGGCTATGCCCCGGCAGGATGTTAATGGCATCGGTTTTTTCACACGCCGTTGTCGCCATGGCGCTAGGTAAAGGATTTAAAATAGAAAAAACCGGCAGGCGGATTTTCTTGCTGGGGAGCTTTTGTGCCATTGTTCCCGATCTGGATGTAATCGGTTTTTACTGGGGCATTCAGTACGGTGATCTATGGGGTCATCGGGGAGTGACACATTCGCTATTTTTTGCTATCATGCTCGCCCTGATTTTGACCTTAGTATTTTATCTTCGGAGCCCGCCATCCATTATGTATCGCGCCTTTCTGTATTTGTTTGCCTGTGGCTCTTCACACGGTTTTCTGGATGCGATGACAAACGGCGGCCTTGGCGTTGCTTTTTTCTCTCCCTTCAATACCAGCCGGTATTTTCTTGAGTTTCGTCCCATCGCCGTATCGCCCATCGGTGTGAGTCAGTTTTTTACCGAGCGTGGAGCGCAGGTGTTAGTCAGTGAGTTGAAATGGATTTGGCTGCCTTCCCTTATTCTAGTTGCAGCACTTGAGTTGCTTGAAGGTCTCCGAGCAATCAAGCACCAGGGATAACAAATTATCCCGGCCGGCGCTTCGCCCTTTTAAACTCAATCTGTTAACTTTCCTGCACTCCCCATAAAGCCGATTTCCTGATGACTACTATGAGGCCCTTTCTGCCCTATTGGAAAGCAGCAAACTGAACAACAATCAAGTTCTGTGGTCTGCTAAACAAATGCCAGCATGAATTGAACAGTATCTATTTAGCAAAAGCATATGAAACCGCTGATTCCTAATATCTATAGCCGCATTCCCGAGGATTTACCGGGAGAAATGGTTGAGTGCCTGTTGAAACGCGATCATATTAGTATTGAGCGTATTATTTCCAAAGGCCATATTACAACCCCGGGACAGTGGTATGATCAAGCCTGGGATGAATGGGTCATGGTGCTTCAGGGTCGGGCCACGCTACAGTATGAAAACGATAAGCACTCAATCACATTAACTGCGGGCGATTATTGGCTGATTCCCGCTCATGCCCGGCACCGGGTTGCATGGACTCAGCCTGATATCGCCACCTTATGGCTTGTTATCCATTTAAACAAGCCAACAGAAAGTATATTTGGCACTTTGCCTGCCTGAATTCCATGCCGCATTTAAATCCAGTTGGAAGCTGATAGACAAGCTCCCCGTCATATAGCTGATTACCGGTTAAACAAACTCTGGCGCAGGCCTAATAATTATTCTTGCGATAAATCAAAAGATCACTGAAATTAAACACTTATGGAAGAACTATTTACCAATTGGCTGAAGGAGTACGGTTACATTATCCTGTTCCTGTGGAGCATAATGGAAGGCGAAATGGGCCTGGTTATGGCGGGAACTCTGGTTCATACCGGATCGATGCAGTATCTCATAGCAGTTTTTGTAGGCGGCCTGGGCGGTTTTACCGGCGATCAAATCTATTTCTATATCGGCCGCTTGAATAAAGGCTTTATTCAGCGCAAGTTGAAAAGCCAGCGGCGCAAGTTTGCGATTGCGCATTTGCTATTAAAAAAATACGGCTGGCCCATTATTTTTATGCAGCGCTATATGTATGGACTGCGCACTATTATTCCGATGTCGATCGGCATTACCAAATATTCAGCAAAACGGTTTGCATTGATCAACCTGCTTAGCGCATGGGTATGGGCAATGGTTACCATTACTCCTGCTTATTTCTTTGGAGAAGAAATATTAAACTTATTAGTCTATGTCAAAGAGCACTGGTATTTTGCGCTGCCTATTGCAGCGATCTTTCTGTATGGCATCTATATCTATTTACACAAACTGGAGCAGCATTTATTACAAAAACGCAGCCAGCGCTGGCAAGGCCGACGTTAACAGTGTGATCCCAAGCCATAGCAGGACCATTCAGGGGCGGCTAAGGATGAGCTCCCTGACCACTAGTCTCCCTATGAGATAAATGAGAATGCTGAACTGGTGTTTCCCAAGATTACCTCAACCAATTGAGGACGCTGCAAATGAAGAAGCGTTATATGGGACGGCTTAACATCAAAGACCGTGAAGGGTGGGAAGATAGGGCAAACCGAAGGCGTAAGGCGGCGTACCGGGGCCGGCATGACCAGAATGTCTTGCGGGCCGATGAAGGCAAACCGGCTTGCCAGCTGATTGATCGGCAGCTTGCCGAACGGGTAGAGGCCGAATAAGATGGTGGTTTCTGGTTGGCAAGGGGTTACAGGCGGCGCTTGAGCGAGGTCAACGCTCGCACATGCTTGACGTTGAAGGTAAAGCTGCTGGGCCTGAACCGTCTTCGGGAGCCGGCATCGATGAAAGCCCGGTGCATTGTCAATGTGTACGGCATTAGGACCAGAAGAAAACCCGCAGTCAAGACGTATCATCCTCGTGATAAACCAAGCCTTAATACGCATGCCGGCGCCTCACGTACCCAGCCTTGCCGCCGCCGTGGCGCGTGCGTGACCGGTTAAGCTAAAATTCGTTTACACTCTCAAGCATAGCGCGGGCTGTTGTCGCCGCTAGGCAATCACAGGTTCTTTTCCCTGGCTGAATTGACTCAGGGGCTTCAACACCGACTCGTCAAACTCAATCAGCGGCCCTTAAAGAAACGGCCGGGTTCGCGTCTCGAACACTTCCGGCATCTGGAAAATCGTCGGAATGCCTATCGATTGCCCTAGCATGATAAATGCTTCGCCCCTCGATAAACTCAAGACCTTAAAATTCTATGGCATGAGCCAAGGCTTATACGATCAGGCACCGCTCTTAATCGATAAGAAATAACAGATTGTTTCGATCGTGGTCTTAAATCCCCTTGCTACAGGTTTATTGGTTGGGAATACGGGAAGTAGTCATGGCTCCCACTCAATCTTATCGCCCTGAACTGCCACTGTAGCCAATGTCACCCTGGGCACTTCAACATTAGCTTATGAATTTTGCCTGCTGGCGTGGCCGCGCCGGGGCTACCAACAGCACTCTCCGACGGATTGAGTGGCAAAGCCTACTTCGCCATAGCGAGCAGTTAATTTTTAAAGAAAAGCAATAAGGAAACAGGCCGTTAGGGATGAAGCCCGAGATGCCGACGAAGGCTGTCCCTCGCCCCATTCGCGTCAGAAAAGCACCGAAGCTTCACTTTTTGCAAGCGCTCTCCGGCTTTAGGCCGAGGCCTGAAAGCAGCAAGGCGATTTGATCAAATAACTCCGCTTAAACAGAAATCGACGCCTTGATTGATTCATGGGCTTGATAATCCCTGATCTCAAAGTCTTCATAGCGATAATCAAAAATAGACTTCGGTCTGCGTTTTATTATCAATGTTGGTAACGGATAAGGCTTACGGCTTAATTGTAATTTAGCCTGCTCCCGGTGATTCAGGTAACAATGCACATCGCCGCCCGTCCAGATAAGATCGCCTACCTCCAGCTCACTTTGCTGAGCCGCCATATGCGTCAATAAGGCATAACTGGCTATGTTGAAAGGCACGCCCAAAAACATATCGCAACTGCGCTGATAGAGCAGGCAGGACAGCTTGCCATCCGCGACATAAAACTGAAACAAGGCATGGCAGGGCGCCAAGGCCATTTTGCCTTGCGCGACATTCTGCTGCGGGCTAATGCTTTCATCCGGTAAATCAGCGACATTCCAGGCCGAAACAATAAGGCGGCGGCTATTGGGTGTTTTTTTCAGCTGTTCAATTAGCTGCTGAATCTGATCAATATGTCGGCCATCGGGCGTCGGCCATGAACGCCATTGATAGCCATATACCGGGCCTAGCTCACCTCGTTCATCGGCCCACTCATTCCATATACTGACATTATGCTCATGCAGATAAGCCAGCTTGGTATCGCCTTTTAAAAACCACAGCAATTCATAAATAATGGATTTTAAATGAATCTTCTTGGTGGTAACGAGCGGAAAACCTTCCGCTAAAGGAAAGCGCATTTGATGCCCAAAAATGGACAATGTGCCGCTGCCGGTTCTATCGCCTTTCAAGCTGCCTTCGGTGAGGATTTTGTCGAGTAATTCTAAATATTGCTTCATGCAGGTTTTTCATGACTATTAAGTTATTAAAAATAGTTCCACCTTCTTTTAAGCATACTTTTAGCACAAAAGGAACAGCCTGTTCAATTTTGCCAACTAGGCATGTTCATGTAGATAATGAGATGATCATCTATTTGGCGATAACTTTTAAGCTATTTCGCCCTACCATGCAAGCATCTCAAGGCGATTGAAGAATCTGTTTATCAGCGCCAACATCAACCGCCTCCGAAGGCGGACCCGTTTCACGAGCAGTCGGGCGCCTGGCTTGAGAGCGAAGTCCATTCATCAATATTGACACTAACGCTGGAACCTTAGCCGATCATGCGTGAGTCGCTGGCGCTCAATCAATTGAGAGAGATGGGTTTTTCGCAGATTAGCCTTTGCCACAGAATGGAAGTCAATGCTTTGCTCACGGCTATCAAACCTGCTCAATAATGGGCCTACT
>NZ_CADCXN010000118.1 GCF_902806695.1 Candidatus Methylobacter favarea
CGCCATGCCCCCTCACTCAAATTACTCGGGTAACGTTTTTTCCGTTTTTTGTGCTCATACTATTTATTTCATAATCAAAATTGATACCTTATGGGCGAAAAGATGAATTTCCAAACAGCTTCTAAGGCATCGCAGGGCTCAAAATCCTCCAGGACGAACAGCGAGCCCGGCTCGTCTCACCTCTTGCGCCGATAGTGCACGTCATGAAGCCATGCCTTCTTCGTCATCACCGGGCATATACGAGGTCAGCATACAATAATCTTCGCTTTTGATCTTGATTACGTCTCTTCGATGTTAATCAGTGGGCAGGCCCGCGATCTCCATCACCGGCCGAATCTCGACGGTGCCCTTGCGCGCCATGGGAATCCGTTCGGCAATGCCGATCGCTTCGTCAAGATTGCCGGCGTCAATGAGAAAATAGCCGCCCAGTTGTTCGTGTGTTTCTGCAAACGGCCCATCGGTCACGAAGCGTTTGCCGTCGCGCACCCGAATGCTGGTCGCTGTTGCTGTCGGGTGCAACGGATTGGCGGCCAGATACTGCCCGCTCGCTTTAAGCTGTCGGGCGAGCTGCGTGGACTCCGTGTAACATTCCTCCCGCTCGGTTTCACTCAACGCTGGTTCATTATGGTAAATCAGCAACATGTATTTCATCTGTATCTCCGAGATGGCGTTTTTAACCCTGGCCTGGGCAGTTGGCCTCACTCATTCGGCGGGGGAATTCGCTCGGATCGACATCTTCGATGTGCGTGGCGATCAGCCAGTGATGACCGAAAGGATCGACAATCCCGCCCATGCGGTCTCCCCAAAACTGATTTTCAAGAGGCATTTTTTCTTTGGCGCCTGCCTTGATTGCATCGGAAAATGTAGCGTCTGCATCGGTCACGTAGAGATGCAGTGTGACGGGACTACCGCCCGAGAGCTTCAGGGGAGGCTGACCCGCATTCCGGATTTTCATCCGCGATCATGAAGATCGAATCGCCGATTTTGAATTCGCCGTGGGCGATTTTTCCGTCGGGCATGTTGAACCGCATTAACTCGGTTGCGCCAAATGCCTTTTTATAAAACTCAAGCGCATCGGCTGCTCCCCGGACTGTTAAGCATGCAGTAAAGGTGTGGAAGCCTTCTGGTATGGGTTTGATTTTTGTAGTCATCATTATTCTCCTGTTCAAGTTTAATAATTGGCTTATTACTTATCGCGGTTAGTCGACTGGCAATTGTCCGGATCGACATCTCTGTTGAAAATTTTCGATTGCGCTACCATTCGTTACAAATTTAACGTTGATTTTCGGAGCTCTGCAAGCCGCATCCCTTATGCCTCGCAGAGTATTGCTTACATCTTTTTAATCATTTCCACGAGCTCATCGAGCGCCGTTCCCCAACCTTCGTGGAAGCCCATTTTTTCATGCTTGAAGCGCGCCTCTTTATCAGCATGCATCACCAGCGCCGTATATTTTGTGCCGTTTTCATGCGGCTCAAGCGAAATCACCGCTGTCATAGCAAATTCGGCGCACTCGTGCCCAGGCGTTTCTACAGGCTGAGGCGCGGGGCGGAAGCCTGGTTCCAAAGCGTTAGTCCAAACCAGTTTTTCATTTGAATGACTTCCAGATAACAACCCGCATTAGGGAAATTTTGTCCTTCCGGCGACTGCATCACGGTACGAAATATGCCGCCGGGACGCAGGTCAATTTCACAATCAATGGTAAGCCACGGCAAGGGACAAAACCACGGCTTAAGCTTTTCCGGGGTCGTCCAGGCTTCCCAAACAAGCTCTCGCGGCACCTCAACAACACGCTCAAACATAAGGTCCAGTTCAGGGTCTGGTTTAAATTCGTTCAAGTTACTCATTATCATCTCCTTATTAAATTACAAGTTTCACAGCATGGGCTGAGGCACGAAGCCCATCGTTCGCGAGTGCCACCCACGGGGCACAAGGGCTGCACGCTGTTTAGCCCGGCCTGCGAATCTACGGCTTTCTCGTGTAGGTGATTTCCATCATCTTCATTTCCTTGCCGCCGTGGTGAGCTCCATACATATCAAACGTCTGGGTATTGCTGTCTACAATCGTCCAGATGGCACGGCGTTTCATCTGTCCGCCGCCAGGTTCAACGTGCTTGCCCGTCAACGTGATAGTCTTGCCATCGGCGCTGGCTGTACCTTCCATGGTAAAAATGCCGGTGCTCATGGTAGACATCCAGTTCGTCACATAACGCTTGAGCAGATTGTCGTACGCGGTAATCTCAAGCCCCGAGAAAGGTTTTCCCATCATCTGGCCGGTGTATTCCTGCTGGAGAAAGCGCCCCTCCAGCAACATCTTCATTTCCGCAGAGCCGGTCGATTCTATAGGCGGCTTGCCGGGTTCCATCCACTCTTTGGTTTTGGTTGTCCAGCTTCCTGCAAGGCTGGCGAATAGCTTATGAGGCTCGCGGGGCTCAGCCAGCTTGGCATAAAGTTCCATCATCGCCTGCGGATCCCTATGTTGCTCTACTTTTTTTCTTTTGCGAGGGCAACGGATGCCGCCAGTAGAATAAGGAAACCGGTAAGTGTGTATTGTATGAAACGCATGATTTTCTCCTTTAGTGTGTGATGTGCAGCTGTTCTCGCGTCATCATTGAAAGGTATGGATTTGTTGTCTGTAGCCATGATTGCTCTCCTTTAACATTGAGTAATTTGGCTTATTTTGCCTGTACTGTTAGTCGAATGGCGGTTGTCCGAATCGACATCTGTATTGAAAATTTTTGAGGACGCTAGCGGCTGATGCTGATTCACACGTTCTTCGCCAGCGCGAATCCCGGCTTTGACGATTGCTTTAACCGTTTCGATGTTTAAGCTTTTTCTCCTCATATTGAAGCAAGAGTGAATTCAAGTTTCGCCATATCTGACCCACTTCACTGATAAGGCTGCGCTACGGCTCGCTTGTCGCCGCAAAGTAATTCCCGTGGAAACCGAATGGAATATGATGAGGCAGATCGGCACGTGCCACTTCCTGAAAAGTCGCGGCATCCAGAATCAACAGAAAAGACCGGGATTTTCCGGCATCCAGCACCACTGATAGGACCGCTCCGTCATCCTCGTTCGCAGCGCCGGGCGCTGCGACGAATACCGGCTCTCCGGGGTAACAGCCCGTCTCGCGCCACGCCGAATTTACGCTGCGGTCGAGATCCGACTTCACAAGCTTGTCGAAGAAGTTGCCATACTTCTCGTTGCCTGCTGCGTAAAGGTAGCGGTACGGCCGTCCGGCCCGGCGGGCGTAGTCCATCCGCGGAAGCTCCATGGGCGGGGCCGGCAATGTCTCCTCACGCGCATCCCCTTTCGGGCCGATGCGGAATCGGGTCAGCTTTCCTACCGGACTCATCGGCGCTGCCGAACGAAGGCGATTCAGATACAGCTGGTCGATCAGACCGGCGTCCGGATAGGTCACGATATCAATGACCACGTCATCGCCATGCTCGAACCCGTTAACATGGTGAAAGGCAAAGACCGGCCCGCCTTGCACCCTTCGCACGACCTGCCCGGTATCCTTGTCGATGACATGAAAACGGACGCCGCGGTCCGGCTGCCACCGGTAATTCCGAATGAAAGGCTCGCCGCTGAATCTGAGACGGAGCGGATGGACTACCAGCGGAAACTCAGTCAGAACCAGATAGCGCGCGGTCATTCCGAACGAGTGCGTGTAAGCCGGCAGATCGGTTGATACGGTCGCAACGATTGACTGTCGGCCAGTTTTCATATCGATGCCGATGAAGCGATATTTGCTCATCCAGCCGAATTCCAGAAGATAGTTGTAATGACGGCCTCTGACGTGATCCAGGTGCGGATGGGCCGTAGATATCTGGCCCTTGGCCTCTTTGCCGTATGAGTAGTAAGCGAGAGTGCTTAGTGTTTCCAGATCGAAGCGTATGGGCAGCGGCGTCTCGGTGTAGGCAGCGATCCCGTTGGCCAGCTGATTGACATTGACGTTGGCATTATCCGTGAGTTTTCGGCGAAAACAGGTCACGATGCGTTCGAACAGATTGCGGCGAGGGTTAGTGGCAAATTCGCCGCGGCTGATGCCTCCTTTCTGCACTGCTTCGAGATACGACCGGCTATGAAGATAACGGTTCGCGTAGGCGATGCGACCGGAGGCGAAGGTGAATCGGTACAGCATGGCCAGGCCGTCGAACCAGTGATTGAAACGCTGCTCGCCAACCTCGAACATTGCCGGGGCGGTGCGCACCAGGCTGCCGTTGAGCCACTTCGGAACTGTACCGCGGACGGGCAGGTTATCCAGGCTCGTCTCCTGGCGTAAAGTGGAGAACCCGAGGTGATAGGGCGGCTGATTCATAAGCGAAATAAGCCGATGGCAGGCTCGACGATCAGGCAGTTGAGGGTTTTAATATTCATGCGCTTTCTCCTGCCTGTTAATGGTATTGGCCCCGTTTATCTCCTGACTTTCAGGTTAGGAACGGGATTTCAGGGTCTTTTTTTATTTACTGAATTCCGTCTTCTCTATTTATTGGACGGGTAAGACCCCTAAAATTAACACTTTCAGCTAAAAAAACAATGAGCCTCACCAGGGATCGTAAGTGCCGAAGCTCCATAAATGACCTTCCAAATCATAACAACTAAAACCTCGTCCACCGTAGTCCTCATCTTTGATCCCGACAACAATTTTCGCTCCTGCGGCCTTTGCCTGATTATAGATAACATCTGCATCAGCCACGATCACATAGGGGGATTGGGTTTCCTTGCCGCCGATTTCGTCGGGTTGTTTGATCAAACCGCCCCATTCGGTTTCCTTTTCCGGAACCGATCCAAGCATGATCATGCCATGATCCAGTGTCAGTTGCGCGTGGGCGATTGTGCCATCATCATTCTGATAGACAGCTTGCTTTTCGAAGCCGAATGCCGAGCATAACCAGGAAATGGCCGCCGGAGCATTCCGATAGCGCAGGCACGGGATAATGATAGCTTTTGTGTTCTTACCAGGCGTTGACATCTTGTTCTCCTTGACCAGGTTAATGATCTGTTGGCTCGATATTCAATTTAAAAATAACCTCAAGATTGGCAAGTTCTTCCATTTCATCATGATCTGAGGTCTTTTATAAATGACAATTTTCAGGAGACCAGTTCCCGTATTGGCCGAATTTCGATACTCCCTAAACGGGCGGGTGGAATTTTGCCGGCCAGTTGAATGGCTTCGTTCAGATCACGGGCATCAAGCAGGTAAAATCCGGCCAGTTGTTCTTTGGTTTCGGCGAAAGGGCCGTCGAGGACCGACGTTTTGCCATTACGCACCCGCACCGTGGTGGCGGTACGTACCGGCTGAAGAGCATTGCCGGCTATAAAGTGACCGCTCTGCCGAAGCGTTTCGCCACAAGCGATACATTCGCCGTTGAGCGCCGCCCATTCATTTTTAGTCATGGCGTCAATGGTTTTTTCTTCATAGTAAACAAGGCACAGATATTTCATAGCTCACTCCTTTTAATTTAAGGCGGAAAGGTTATCAACATTTTATAATCGATTGGCCGCCTTCGAAATCGACAACGAATCAATCAATTTTGCAATTCCGCCAACCGCCATTCCAGAAAACGCCGCTCCGGTTCCTGCCGGGTAAGGCTAAGGGCTTTTTGATAAGACGCTTTGGCTTGCCGGTTTTGTCCAAGTCGACGACATAAGTCTGCCCGGGCTGAGTGCGCCAGGTAATAATCCGCGAGATACCCCTTTGCGAGTATGGCATCGATTAGCGCGAGTCCGGCTTCCGGTCCATCGCGCATAGCCACGGCTACCGCGCGGTTTAATTCAACGACAGGCGAGTTATTTGCCTGCAACAGCAGATCATAAAGATCGACAATTTCTGTCCAGTCAGTTTCATTAGCACTGGCAGCTTCAGCATGCACCGCCGCTATCGCCGCTTGTAAGGTATAGGGACCAATACTGTGTGAGCTGAAAGCGCGTTTAATGAGTGCAAAGCCTTCTGCAATCTGTTCACGGTTCCAAAGCGAACGGTTCTGTTCGTCCAGCAGAATTAAATCACCTTCGGACGAGGTGCGCGCAACGCGGCGGGAGTCATGCAACAGCATCAATGCCAACAATCCTAATGCTTCGGATTCTTCCGGCAAGAGACCTATTAACAATCCGCCCAGGCGAATGGCCTCGCCTGAAAGATCATGACGTGTCAGTTCAATGCCGGCAGATGCCGAATAGCCTTCGTTAAACACCAGATAAATCACCTGTAATACCGAATCCAGCCGATCCGGCAAATCCTCTGGTTCAGGGACTTCATAAGGAATATGCGCATCACGGATTTTCGCTTTTGCCCGCACAATGCGTTGCGCTACCGTTGTCGGCGCTATAAGAAACGCATGGGCAATTTCTTCGGTGGTAAGGCCGCATACCTCGCGCAAGGTCAGCGCTACCTGCGCCTCGGACGATAAGCTCGGGTGGCAGCAGGTAAATATCAGCCGCAGGCGGTCGTCCTCTATACTCCAGCTCTCATCCTCAGCATCTGTAATGCCGCTATCGGGATGCCGGGCGATTTCTTCAAGCGAGGCATCAAAGCGCGCGCGCTGCCGCAGATGATCAATGGCTTTAAAACGGCCGGCAGAGACCAGCCAGGCACGCGGATTTTCCGGCACGCCGTCGCGCTGCCATTGTATCAGCGCCACGGTGAACGCATCATGCAGCGCTTCTTCGGCCAGATCGAAATCCCCCAGCAGGCGTATTAACGTCGCCAGTATGCGGCGTGAATCGGCGCGGTAAAACGACTCCAGCATTTCGCGCAGGTCTGTTTCAGTAGTTTTGTTCAAAAGTTGCCTGTTTTTAACAATTTTATTGGCACGACCCCTACAGTTTCAAAAATTGACCCGATATCAAGCGTATGCCCTCGCTCCTGGACAAGATATCCTCAATTGCAGATCACGAAGCGGCAGCCTGGGCTATCTGCTAAAAGCGATCTAAAGTCTCTAATGGGCCAGTATTTTAGACCCTTTATATTCATGAGCAACCGCGCTCCCCTTTAAAAGAGTTAGGCGTTTGTCAGTCTCATTTTCGCCAGCTATGGAATATTGAATCTGGTACGGTAAATAATTTTTTACAGCTTTATTTAAACTTGTCTTAGAATTTGATGCAGTAAGCCAGGTCAGAGCCAGCTCCGGGATGACCGGGTCGCTTTCTTCTCTCCTTTATTATTATTCGGCAATTAAATGAATAAAAAAATATTACTGTTATCAAGCTTTGCCTTATTGCTCTTGCCTGCTGCGGCATTTGCCGGAGAAGCTTCGGAAATTTCAAGCCTGCCCAAGGCCTTAGATTTAACTCATCATATTGTTGGTTATCTTTCCATAGCAGTTACAGCTCTGGCCTATGTCGCCGCCATGTCGGAAGAAGTGATCGAACTGCGCAAGTCCAAACCGATGGTCCTGGGCTCGGCGGTGGTATGGTTTGCGATCTGTATCCACTATGCCTTGCAGGGAGAAGCCAAAGCGGCGGCCATCGCATTTGAAAGCAATCTGCTTGCTTATATCGAGTTGCTTTTATTTATCCTGGTGTCGATGACCTATATAAACGCCATGGAGGAACGCGGCATTTTCGATGGGCTCAGGATCTGGCTGCTAAACCGGCAATACAGCTACCGGCAGCTGTTCTGGATTACCGGAGTGCTTGCCTTTCTGCTTTCTACAGTAATCAGCGGTCTGGCGGTAGGTTTATTAATGGGCACGGTTGCGGCTGCAGTTGGTAAGGACAGGAAAGAATTCGTCGGCCTGGCTTGCGTCAATATCGTCGTGGCGACTAATGCCGGCGGCTCGTTAAGTCCTCTTGGCGGTATTTCGACATTGTTCGTCTGGCAGCATAAGATCCTGCATTTTCATGAGTTCTTCTCATTGGCTTTGCCATGCCTGGTCAATTTTCTTTTGCCTGCCGCCGTAATGCATTTTTTCGTCTCTAAAGAAACACCGGCCGCTTCCACGAGCACCATTTGGCTTCGCCGCGGCAGCAAACGGGTTATTTTACTTTTTATTGTGACCCTTGCCATTACGGTCTGGTCTAATGTCGTTCTGGAATTGCCGCCCGCCGCAGGCATGATGGCAGGTCTCGGTTTATTACAGTTTTTCAGTTTTTATCTGACCAAGACGGCGCATGAAGTCAAAAACGAGTTTGCGCATGTATACAAGTACTTTGGAGTGGAAGCCCCCAGCGATAATAGAAAACAGGATTTTGACATATTCAGGAATGTCGGCAATGTGGAATGGGATACGCTGTTATTCTTCTATGGCGCCATGATGCTCATCGGCGCCCTGGGATTTATCGGCTATCTGGATGCCATTGCGCATTTTCTGTTCGGGCAGATTAGCCCTACAGTTGCCAATATTATGATCGGCCTTTCCTCGGCCTTTATAGATAACGGCACCCTGATGTTTGCCGTCTTAAGCATGCATCCCGATCTTGCGCCCGGCCAATGGCTGCTGTTGACTCTAACCCTCGGCGTAGGCGGCAGTTTGCTGGCTATAGGATCCCCGCCCGGCGTCGGCTTGCTCGGCCAGATCAAGGAAGGCTATACCTTCACCTTTCACATGCGCTGGATGCCCGTTATTTTGCTGGGCTATTTCGCCAGCATAGCCGTGCATTTCTGGATAAACGCCAGGTATTTTTAAGCTATTAAGGCAAAGACGGCCGTGCAATGTGTTTCCCTGAAACACTAAAAGAACTACCTGCATGAGCCTTTATCCGATAGCTATTGCGAAAATCATGCCGTACGGTTGTTCCTAAACGTTTATCAGGCTCAGATTAATTTGTAATGTTTTTAAACTCCAAAAATCAATCCACTGAACAACTGAGCGGTCTGACGCTGGGCGCGGTTGGCGGTATGTTTGGCGATATCGGCACCAGTCCGTTATATGCTTTTAAGGAGGTGTTTCACGGCTTTGTTGGTAGCGATGACTCGTTGCGCGTTGTGAATGATTGCAGGCAGTTTCGGAACACTCAGGAGAGCAGTAACGCTAGCCTCGATCACAGCGGCTGCAGATGATGACTTGCTTGAAGCAGCGAGCACACTTGAATATTAAGCCTGTTGATTCCATCGTAGGTTACCATGACGGCAACGAAATATCTTTCAGTACTTTCAATTTATGAAATACTTTTCATGCATTTGTCTCAGTACAGTGTGGGTGTGGCATCGGAGGTAACTTGCAGGTTTATACCGATGTCATGCCGGTCTAATTGGCGGTCACTTTTTACAGCATCCAAGTTTCACTTGTAAAATCTCGTTGCAATTATTCCGAATTTAACTTCCCCTGTTTTTCTCTCGAAATATTCCGCTCGTTTTTATCTCCAGGAGAATTTCAGTCATGCTGCGGCAGTTTTACGCGGATTTTTAAAACCCTCTGCATTCTCCAAATATCATTTTAGAACGTATTTTAAAAGTCTTATCTATTTAGCCTCTGTAGCATCAGATTAATTATGGCTATATAAGCGGCTGTCGCTACGACAACCCACCATAACCCCAGGTACTGACCCGTATATGACATTTACGTCCGGGTATCTTCTTACCCGCGCCATAGCCTTTTTCACCTGCTAATGCAGTTGCTTTACACGTTGACTGGCCAGACTAGCCGCAGTGGCAGAGGGCGGCGTCCCGCCTTACCCCGAACATCGGCTCGTAAGGTGTCAGCTATACGCGGCCAAAGGCCTTCCTGTGTCCACTTTTGAAAATAACCCTATACCGTTTCCCGGCGCGGAGACTGATGAGGGATAATAATCACTTTGCGCCACTCGAACGCAATCCCTACCATATGGCATTCATTACTTGCCCTAATGAAGTTGCCGATGGGCTCCCGCCAGCCAGCGCATCGGGCAGCAATACTTTAAGGATGTCCCAAGGTCTTTTATTCGGATCAGTTGGATAACGCTTTTTAGCGGCTCGTCTTTGATAGTCAGGTAAGATTGAAATACCTTGATCTTATCAAACCTTTAATGTGGTTTTGGCGCTTTTAAAA
>NZ_CADCXN010000119.1 GCF_902806695.1 Candidatus Methylobacter favarea
AAATTCTACTTTGGCTGTGGTACAGTTTGTCATGGGCAGGTCCTTGTTCGAATTCAATCTAAGCAACTGAATTTTAACAAATATAAACGGACTTGCCCGCTTTTATTGTGAGATATCCGGGCTAGCGTCGTTCGCCGGGAAAGCCGTACAGTTGACGCTTTGACTGTCCAAACAAGCCCCCGTTGGGCATTGGTGACGACCGCCTTTTTCGCGCAACGGTGCGCGCAACAACTTGTGTAAACGCTCCCAGGTTCGGTTATGGCTCCAGCAGTATAATAAGTGGGCTTTCAGACAGTTCCAGGCCCCTTCGCTCAGATTGCTGGGATAGCGTTTCTTACGTTGGTTTGTGTTTCTGACAAGCCATTCCTTGGGAAGTGAATTAAGACCATTCTATCAGCGTTTACTTTATGGCTCGTGTGAGCCTGTTTTTCAAGTCAGACAGAGTCTGCTTGATTTTCGCCCAGGTTGATGCTGACTTTTCGGAATGTATCGTTTCTTTAATTTCATCAATTGCCGTATAAAGCAGCTTGTAATCATCTTTGCTGCCGTAGCCCAGCAACTGCGCCAGTTTTAGATTTTCTTTTGCTGCATCAGCAAACTTTAATACTTCGGCTCTGCTTTTTTCCTTAGACAAATCTTCTTTGTGTTCCAATTCGGATGCAACGGTTAACAGTTCTTCGGCATGCAGTAAGGGTAAAGGGATGATTTCTGCTTGCTCAATCAGGGTATTTAAAACATCATCCAAAACCACCGCTGCCTCATTTGCTTTTCCAGCATCGATTAGAGCTATCGCCTTTTTAATAGCTGAAGGATAAGTGCCAAGCGGAATACTGACCGTGGTGATTCGCATTTCACTCGCCAAGCCATCCAATATTTGTCTGGCATCTTGCAGTTTTCCATGATCAAGCAAATTATCAGCTTGTTTAATCTCTTTTTTGACGGTGTTCCCATCGCCCTCAAAATCAATAATATCGACCTCTATATCAGCAGTCACTAATCTCAGAGAAGGATTTTTTTCCAAAATAACCCCTAATTTTTTAGATACGTCCTGCAATAGTGAAAGAGCCGCTTTGGAGTCCTTTTTTTCTAAATCTATCAGAGCTTGTTGAGTACCGGTTATAGAATCCCGGGCTTCAGTGACAATTAGCTGGCTTTTTTCGGCCAACAATTTGCGCCTGATCGTTAAGGAATTTTTATCCTTATTCACGAGTGATGCAACCGGACTTAGTTTTTTTTCAACATCTTCAAGCGCATCTACGGTAAAAGGAATTGATGAAAACAAAATCAACGCAGTGTATGCCGCCATTTTATGAAATCTTTTTTTCATGATTTTCTCTTTGCTTAGTTAAAGTTAAGTTTCTGTCATAGTTATAAGGCTGTTCACGGCTATTTTTTAAGCGTTGTTTCCTTTTGTTAACACATAAGTATCAAGCTATTTCTATGCCATAAAGTAAAAATTAAAAAACATCTATGAATTCAATAGGTAATATTTATATGAAATAAAATTAAAGAGCTTTGTATCAGGTTGAAGGCTAATAAGAACCCATTTGCCAGGGTTCATTACAACCGGTTGTTGATTTTTTTTTTGTGAAAATGAGGTTTTATTATTCGCTAAAGTAGCAATCTTTTATTTTGGGAGAATTCCGCTGGTAATTTTATCGGAAGCGGACACTCAAAAATTTGAATTTCGTTGGATTTTGGACTGGAAATTTCGGCCAAAAAGAGACGATCAAGAATTTCGATGGAATGGCGGGTAAAAGCCAGAGAGCCGCCATTCAACACCTGAGTTAAGCCGACTTGCGTAGTGGAGGGAAAGCTATGGCATGCTTTTTTGCCATGGCTTTGGGGGAACGAAGCAAGTTCGGCTTGAATGAATTGTTAGACCTCGGCCGCAAACGATTCATGGTACAAAACGGTGCCGGACGGCACCGAATTGTTGAAGGCAATGGCCTGGAAGTACTGTGCCGGCACATGCGGCAGCGCAAGCGATGGCTACGCTCTGAAGCCGAAGCGCGAGTAGTAACTAGGCTCGCCAAGGACGACGCATCCTGCCGCGCCCAGCCTACGCAGTTCCGTCAGCGCGTGCCCCATGAGTTCAGAGCCAACCCCGTGCCTTTGGCGCTTCGGTGCCACCGAGATGGGTCCGAGACCGTACCAACCCTCCGCGCCACCCGAGATGGCTATGGGCGACACCGCGACATGCCCAATGACCGAGCCATCGTCATCTGCAACAAGCGAGACAGCTAGCTGACCGGCGTTACGCAGCGCCCTGACAATGAATTGCTCCGTATGGCTGGAGTGAGCTGCATTCTGAAACGCCGCGATAGTCACGGCCTCGATCGCTGCGACGTCCGATGGGCTTTCCTTGCGGATCTTCATGATATTTGCTCCAAGGGCTAACAAATTATTATCTAAGTCTGGATATTTACACTTGAACTGTCTGGGTTGCCAAACTGAAGTATAGTAAAAAAGACGAAGAACTTGATTGACCAGGCGGGATAACCTGCATAATTTTCACGCTAAACAGGTCTGGATAACTTCAATACCTGTTTTTGCAACTGACTTGCCCAAGCAACTCAGCAGCTGGCCGCTATACGGCTAATTATTGCCCTTCAAAAAATCCGAGTGAAAGACTGCAACGGGTCGTTTCTTCCCTTTTTGCAATGTCCTTCCGAGCTTCAGAAAGCGGTTACTTGTCGAATGAAAATATATCGGACTTCAGTTCGGTCCGAATAGAGGTGGTTAACCCCATCAAAATTGACAAGCTGCCAATTTTTTTATACTTTTCACTTAACTAAAAAGGCTATTTATGTTGCTGACGGGAGCGGAGTGACTCCTTTTCAATCCTCATTTGCAGTGCCTTAGGCAAAATCTGCATGGTGTGCCGCTTTATTTATCGAGGACTCTCTATGAAACCACAAACTCCTGCCCGTCGAAGATTCATTAAGCAAGTGATTTTAGGCGCCAGTGCTTTATCGCTTCCACGACTCAATGGCCTCGCTGGGCCTGCCAAGGAGCGTCTGGGCGTCGCCCTGGCGGGGCTGGGTCAGTACAGCGCCGACCTTCTAGCCCCGGCCTTGCAGCGAACGAAGTACTGTTATCTTGCCGGAATTGTCACCGGGACACCCGCCAAAGCCGAGCAGTGGCAACGGCAATATGGCATTCCTGACCGGAATATTTATGACTATCCATCGATCGATAAGATCGCCAGCAACCCGGACATCGACGTCGTCTATATCGTGCTGCCCAATGCCCTGCATGCGGAGTACGCCATCCGCGCGGCCAATGCCGGCAAGCAGGTCTGGTGCGAAAAACCGATGGCGCTGACGGTCAATGAGTGCGAAGCTATGCTCAAGGCCTGTCGGGATAACAAGGTCAAGCTGGCGATCGGCTATCGCATGCAGCATGAGCCCAATACCCAGGCAGTGATCCGCTTCGGCAAAGACAGAGTCTATGGGCCGCTCAAATCGATATCGGCTGCCGCCGGATTCTACTACAATCGAACCGGCCACTGGCGGCAGAAAAAGAGCATGGGGGGCGGCGCCATGTATGACATGGGGGTTTATTCGCTGCAGGCCGCGCGCTATTGCAGCGGTGAAGAGCCAATAGCGGTGACCGCCCGACAGTCGACGACTCGTCCGGTAATTTTCAAGGATGTCGACGAAACGATGACCTTCGATCTCGAGTTTCCAGGCGGCATCAAGGCGCAGTGCCAGACCAGCTTCGCGATGAGCATGAATTCCCTGCGCGTGAACTGCGAACAAGGCTGGTATCAGCTGGAACCCTTCCAGACGTATAGCGGTATCCGTGGCTCAACCAGCGACGGCAAAACATTAGACGCCTTCCTGAACAGTCAGCAAGCCAGGCAAATGGATGACGATGCCTTCGCTATTTTACATGGTCAACCTCTGCTGGCGCCTGGCGAGGAAGGACTGCGCGATATTCGGGTCGTGGAGGCGATATTCTCATCAGCGAAAACCGGTCAAAGGACAGTGATCTAAAAGGCGGTGGAATACCAGCAACCTGTGGGCACTCCAGCCACAGTAGACAAGCTTACTTGACAAGCATGCGGAGACAACTGTTTTTTATCGACAAACTCTTTTCCGCATAAGATAAAGGCCAAAGCCTGTCACTGACAGAAGTCGATTGAATTGCAGGGGAAGGGACGCGAACGGGCCACAAGCGGGCCCTGGCATCTACCTGTTTCAAATTTTGAGAATGCCAAAAGCAGCCTGTCAAATAACTATCCAATCTATTTAATTCATTTATTTTGAAAGTCTATCTTTAAGTTAAAAGAGGGCAAAAACAGCCCTATAGTAATTATCGATATACCCAGCGCTGGATAAAAGAAGCGTTGGTCGCAGAAAAATTACTGGATAAGAGCTATAAAAACGTTGAGCTGACTCAACATCGAAGCAAAAATAAAAAGCGCTGTCATAAATCTGGAAGACATCGAGACATACCGAGCCTGAAGGGACACCAACACCCCTATTGACAGAATAATGATTGGTCAGTAAACACCGACAAATTGATAGTGAAACGGTAGCGGTGATTGGGAAACTGCCTCAACAGGCCGAACTTTGTTGAACAAAAACTCTATTACGACCTCATAAGCGACACGGGTCATTGATTCATCCGGCTGAGGAAGCAACGGCTAACCATCCGTTCTACAGGGCATCGTTATTGAGTCGCGGATTCAAAAGATCAGTTTTACCAAACCGGCAGGACTAATCTGAATTATTTAACAACGCCCTACAGCACCGGGATGCGGGTTGATTTCCCATGAGCTGAATTTAAAAACCTGGACATCGAATGATTATCAAACCGCAATCGAGCCATACCCATTTTCATTTCGCAATGATCAAGCCTTCCCATTACGATGACGATGGCTACGTCATCCAATGGATCCGTTCCGCAATCCCGTCTAATTCACTGGCCGTTATTAATGGTATTGCATTGGATTGTGTTGCCCGTCGCGTACTGGGGGAAAACGTCGATATCAAGCTCAGCGCCTATGATGAAACCAACACCCGAATCAAGCCTGCAAGCATAAGCAAACGCATTGAAAAATCCGGCGGCTTCGGCTTGGTTGCCTTAGTGGGGGTGCAGACCAATCAGTTCCCCCGCGCGCTGGATCTTGCCCGTCAATTCAGGGCTGCAGGCATCCAGGTCGCGATTGGCGGTTTTCATGTCAGCGCTTGCTTGGCTATGTTGCCGGAGTTGCCCGCCGATCTTCAGGAAGCACTGGATCTCGGCATCACTTTATTTGCCGGCGAGTTGGAAGGTCGTCTGGACACCCTGCTGCAGGCGGCTTATCGCCGGGAGCTTAAGCCTTTGTATAATTACATGAATGATCTACCTGGGTTGACGGGGACTGTTACGCCGTTTCTGCCCAAAAAATTACTCAAATGGACAGCCAATTCGCGTACGACTTTTGATGCTGGCCGGGGCTGCCCATTTTTGTGTAGTTTTTGCACCATTATCAATGTACAAGGCCGGCAATCGCGTTTCCGCAGCGCCGATGATATAGAGCAGATCGTTCACGCCAATTTAGCTCAAGGCGTTAGCAATTTTTTTATCACCGATGACAATTTCGCCAGGAATTTGAATTGGGAGGCGATATTGGATCGCTTGATCAAGCTGCGCAAGCAAAATGGCTTGCGGATGAACCTCATCATCCAGGTCGATACGATGTGCCATAAAATCCCGGGTTTTATCGAAAAGGCTGGGCTGGCAGGTGTCAACCGGGTATTTATTGGTCTGGAGAATATTAACCCGGAATCCTTAAAAGAGGCTCGCAAAGGTCAGAATCGTATCACAGAATATCGCACCCTGTTGCAGGCCTGGCATCATATTGGCACAGTCACTTACGCTGGTTTTATCCTCGGTTTCAGCCACGATACACCCGAATCCATCGAGCGCGACATCAAGATCATTCAACGTGAATTACCCATTGATATCCTGGAATTTTTCATTTTAACGCCGTTGCCAGGGTCGCAAGATCACAAACAATTATATGAGCAAGGTGTGGTCATGGATGCGGATATGAATAAGTATGACCTGGAACACGTCATCACCGAGCATCCCCTGATGTCTAAACAACAACTAGCCGCTACCTATCGCCGAGCCTGGGATATTTATTACACTCCGGAACACGTAGAAACCATTCTGCGCCGTGCCAAAGCCTGGGGGTGTGATCTCAGGTCGTTGATGCATAAACTATTGCTATTTTATACCTTTCCCAAGGTGGGAAACATCCACCCACTGGAAGGCGGGCTGTTTCGGCGCAAGTACCGGCGGGATCGCCGTTCCGGATTAGCCATCGAAAAGCGAATGGCTTTTTATAGTCATTATATCAACAGCAGTATCCGCGAACATCTGCAGTATTTAGGCTTGTACCTGAGCTTTACACGTATCTTAAGGCGGGTCAAAAAAGATGACCGAGCCTATACCGATATGGCATTGAGGCCGGTTGAGGAAGGCGATTTTGATGAGCTTGAATTATATTCAGTATCGGCTGCGGCGCGGGCGTCGGTGGATAAAATCAGACACTCAAGGAAGCGTGCTCAGTAGTCCTGGAGGGCATGCAAAACCGGGGAGGCAGTCAGAGGCGATCTTCGTACAACGAGGTATTTTTTGAACACATGCGTAAGTAAATAGTGAAGTCGAACAGGTTTGGTGATTTTTACAAAAATTAAATCAAAGAGATTATGACTTTAGATCCTCGTTAATCACCTTATCCTAACCAGACATTAGCTAAAATCAATTAAGGCAGTGAAGAACGGCCATCAAGAGAGCGTCATAAAATTTCTGTGTAGTACTGGTCTTCCTGAAAGCGGGCATTCAACGTTTGAGCTGAGCCGATCGTGGAGGCAAGGCCGTGAGGGTTCTCGCAGATGAGCCTCTCCATCTTCTTCTCGACTATGTAGTACTCAAACGCGGGACACTCCTGCAAGACTGCGGAAACTGTGCCCTCGTACAGCCAGAAGTTACCTATCGTCTTGTCGCCTTCATCCTCGGCAACCAACCAAACAGATTCGTCTTGCCGAAGGAGACGCCGGATGAAAGCGATTGGGTCTGGCGGCACCGTGTAGGCGACAGGCTCCTTCAGCCCCTCCCGCCACCACAGCCGTAAGATTGCATCGTTCGAATAGTTGGTTCGTTCAGCAAAGATTCCCGCCAGGATTGCCCGGAAGCGGTGGGGCTCGACCAAACGCATCTTGGTCTCGAGACCGAGCTTCTTCTAATGAGGCGGTGATCCAATCGCGGGTGCTCATGTGATGTCTAATGCCAGCGCTCAGCCGCGAGGCTTTTTTGCGTCGGCTGCAGCGCCTTGTTGTGCACTCGTTCGTTGACACTTGTCATATACAAACTCAGGGTCCAGATCGATTCCTGAATCCCATTCTATAGTGTCAAAGGCAACGCGCACTCGCTTGAATGCACTGCGATCCTTTAGCCGCCGAAAAACACCAAAATCCAGAAACGGCTTCATGTCTAAAGTGCCACGCTCGCATTATCAAAGTCGATAGAAAGCATATAGTCTTCAGTGGGTACCACATCCTTTACTGACGGATACATACTCTTGCCTCCTATTGAAGCGGCTGAATCTTGAATGGATCTTCACCATTCATCCCCAACTCCCAATCGGCGATCAACTCATCCTGATGGAGTTCCGCCCATGCCAAGACAAGTTTTGTCTGCTTTCTTGGCAGGTTGCCTTAAATTAATTCGCATGTGCGAATATCCACCGTCGCCTTATGCTCGCCGTAATATACATGAAAATGCGGAGGCGGATTCACTCGGCGCGAAGTACATTCGGATGATATTACCGTAGAACATTGAAATTGTTGGCATAGCTGTTACTCAAATTTAATCAATACTCTGCGGACTTGGTAGTCCTTGGCGCACAACGCAAAGCTCAGCCGCGTAGCGTTAGCGGAGTCGACTGGAGCGCATGGTTAAGCATGGAGCGCCGCAACGAATTCATCGGTGGAAATACCAGCCTGTTTCAGAACCCCACTCAGTGTTCCAGCTTTTAGTTCGAGGTGGTTTGGCACGACGCAACCCGAGGAACCTCGCCGCATCACGATATGGCTACCGCTGTCGTGCTACTACGAATCCCAATCGTTGCAATGTCCGCACAACCTCTGCCCCGACACAACCGGCAATTTAGGCAGGTTCCGATACTTGGAATGAGGTTAGCAAGGGACGTCCAACGATGGTAAGAGGAAATTCTTCAAGATAAAGCTCGGTTGCCTCGCGCAAATTGATCAATGCTTCCTCAACGGTTTCGCCTTGCGTAGTTGTGCCGGTTTCTGGATTAAAGGCGATATATCCCCCTTCGAGAGTTGGCGTTAAAACTGCTGATAATTCCATGAATTTTCTCCGTTAATGACGTGGGGAATTGAAGAGCTTAGACAAGGATAACTTGCCTCAAGAGTCAAGCTGAATTCGATTATAAATAACTGACACTGTTTTGCTCAATTTTTATATGTTTACGCTTTTGAAGCTCATGAATAATAGTGTCGATATCCGAATCTGAAACGCCGCCTTGGAATTGAAACATTGATTTTATTGAATTGACTAACGTCTTTTTCTTGCTCGGTTTCAATTTCAAAAGCCTTTCAACCACGTATCCGATGGTGTCAATTTCGTCAAACACCTGTTTTTCAGTGATTTTTGGACATTTTGCAGTAGCTTCTGATTCTGATCGATTTTGCGGGTTTGCATTCTCTTCTTCCTTTCTTGCCATTTGTATTAACAATTGAGCAAGGCGTAATTTATCCCTATAACTAAGTTTTTCGCATGCAAAAGCTATTACATCGTCTGTCATTTAATTTCTGTTCCCTCTTTAAAAGCTTAACAAATGATTATATAGTTTCCGCTTAATTACCCTATTTCAGGAGGGTCTGCAATAGAATGGTGATTTGTTGGATTTTTTGTTTCTGTATATCATCTAATGTTAAGTTAACCCTCACTTTTAGAGGATTTGTTGTGCTTAGGGTTTCTAATGACATCGCCACTTTATTCGAATCAGAATTGCCGCACCCTAATATTCCGATCCACCCCCGGCAAAGATGTTGACATTGGTACCCGGTACCAATGATTATCATCGTTATCACCTGCAGGAAGTCCCTGTGCAAAAAGCGATCAAATTGGCGGTCCTGGTTGGAGCTGGCCACCCAGTACCCTCTTCGTTACTATGGCAATCCGAGTAATTTTTATTCTCTGAATGGATTCAGAAACCGAACGCCGGTACTTTCGAAATCTTTTATATTTCGAGTCACAACAGTAAGGTCGTAGATTAATGCGGGTGCGGCAATGAGTTTATCAAGCGCATGTTGAGGGTCTGGAACTCGCAGTTTTCCTCATATCCTGGCGATTTCACTATCAATGCTGAGAATGTTGTCCTGGTAATGAGCGAGGATGGAATTTAACCAGTTTTCCAGGAGGTTGCCTTGCAGGGTATCGCTGCGATGAAATATCAAATCAACGCCTCTTTGTAACTCGCCCATAGTGATTGATGAAATAAAGAGCGGAGTATTATCATGGCTGGCGGCATCAAAAAATTGGCGAACACCCGCATTTGCCTTCTCGCCTTTTCTGATTTCACTGATGACATGGGTGTCAATCAAATACATGAGGCGCGCTGGTATTATCGTTGACCCGTTGAAAATCCGTATCAATACCGGCAGCAGGTATATTTGCCAGGTATTGCTAATTAACTATAGATAATCTCATTATTTCTTTTAGCCATCAGAAGCCTTACGGAATATTCCAACATCTTTTGGCACTTGCTGTAGCATTTTGACTTGCGGCGCAACCTGGCAAGGAA
>NZ_CADCXN010000120.1 GCF_902806695.1 Candidatus Methylobacter favarea
CAGTTGCAAATAATCCTGGTTTGCGCCGGATGATTGCAGGTCGGTACGGATGATTGCAGGTTCAGTTGCAAATAATCTCGGTTTGTACGCCCGTCAGTTGCAGTTAATTCCGGTAGAAAATTGCGCTGATTGCTGGTTTACGGGTTTTTGATTGCAGGTTGTTACAACTAGGCGGCGCTCCAGCAGTTCCTCGCAGACGGCCAAGCATTGGTCAACAGTCACATTGCTGACAAAGGAGACCTGATGCCGGCAGGCTTGCTCCGTAAAGGGATAGTCGCCGCTGTGAATTCTGCCGCAATCGGCGCACTTCAGCATCCACGAAAGCAGAGGGCGATGCTTGGCCCGGGTGATTGGACTGGCATTGATTAAATTGCCGCACCAGTATATGCCGACGGTTTTAGCGCCGGCAGCCGTAGCCAGGTGTAAGGGGCCGGTGTCGTTCGCGATCACCAGCGCCGCCTCTGCACCGAGCGCCGCCAGGCCGCCGAGTGAAAGCTTTCCTGCCAGGCTGACAGCCCGATTATTAGTGAGCCGGACAAACTCATTCACTAGCCCGGTTTCGGCTTCTATGCCGGTGATATAGAGGGCGAAACCCGCTTCAAACAAGTAGTTGGCTACGGCCCCGAAGCGCTCGGTCGGCCAGCGCCGCCGTGCGTCACCGGCGCCGGGATGCATTATGATATAGGGCTGCTTGCTGTTACCGGCCGTGACAGCGGCGGCTTCAGCCCGATCGCTGTCGATAATCGACACGCGCGGAATAATTTGATCGGTTCCGGCGCCTATTAAAGCCACGGTTTCCAAATAACGCAGTATTTCATTCTGGTAGTAAATATAGGGGAGGGTTCTATCAAGAGGCGGCGCATCTTGAGCCTGTAGTCCCACGGTAAGGCGCGCGCCCAGCCGGCAGACAAAGGAGTTGGAATAGCGACCGCCGCCGTGCAGCTGGACGGCGATATCAAAGCGTTCGAGCTGCATTCTTGCAAAGAAGGCGTCAAGTGCGGCTTCATCAACCGGTGTTCCCGGCTCTTCGCCCACTCCGACGCAGGGCGGCGTACTAATGACGCGGTCAATGGTATTCACGCGGCCCGGCACAAAATCCTGATGCCAGGGCTTTCCTAAAAAAACAATTTCAGCTTCCGGATAGGTATCGCGCAAGGCCTGCAAGGCCGGCAAAACAAAGATAAAATCGCCGAGCCCATTGACACGCACCGCGGCCCTCTTCGACACATCCGGGACTTTTTCGCCGCTGCTCATGGATTGCGCTCCTTCGGAATATCAAATTGCCGGTTCGGAATCGTCGTAGGCGCCTCCAGGTGATAGGCGCCGGACGGAATCAGGCCGCAGCCGCCGTAGCGTTTCATGACGTTCAGCTGAGCGAAGACGTCTTCGCCGACATGCTCGCTTGGCAATTCTTGCCAAAAGTTGAAGCCGCCCGCGGCGCGCAGTTTTTCAGCAGCATACAGGACGCATCCGCCCACCCAGGCCACCTTGTATTTTCTTTGCCTTTGCGGGCTAAGCTGTAGCTTTTCCTGGACATGCAGAATATTGGCCGCATTATGAAGACTATGGCGCCGCCAGCTTGGGTCTTTAGGGGTCACAAGTTCCGGCTCAACCGCTCCCTCCCAGAACTCGATCGCCTGCTCCTGAGGCCGGTAATCCTTGCTGTAGGACAGGCCGATGAGAGCCTGTCCCACAAAGCCGATCTTTTCTTCTTCCAGGGCGCGCCGCATATTCTCTATAACAAAAGGCTCCAGCAGCACATCATCATCAAGATAGAGGCAATAGGGCGACGCCACGCAGTCCAGCAAAAACTGGCGCTGCTGAGCCAATCCTCGCTGTGGCAAGTTAGTCAATTGCTGAACCGGGCGGCCTTTTTTCTCTAACAGGCGAATGACGGTGCGGACTGAAGCATCCTGATAAACGGGCGTATCGCTTTGATCGGCAATAATGACTGTAAAGTCCATGCACTGCTGAAAACACAGTCCGGTGAGCGTCACTGCCAGAGCTGTGGGCCGGTTACAGGACGGAATTAATACCGTGATTCTTGCTTGCATTATTGGTTTTTTTCAAGTTCATTAACGGCCGCCGCAATCGCTTGAGGGGAGGCCTTGGGTTCAGCTATTCCCGCGAAAGACTGCAGCAGCCGGTTCTTGGTTCGAAGCGCCGGCGCCACCTCAAAATAAAGCACGCGATTTGGCACCCGCCAAGGCGTGTGCTGCGGATTGGTCATCGCATAGGCTACGACGACCGGGGTTCCGACTGCGGCGGCGATATGGATAGGCCCGGTATTATTCGAGATTAAAACCGGGGCCGCCGCAATCAGCGCAATGAGCTCCGCCACTGACAATTCGCCGGCGACGCTGATGGCCGCCGTGCCGAGCTGGCGCGTTATTGCCTCAACATACGCCTGCTCGCTGACGCTTCCGGTCAACACAATTTTATAACCTTGCCTGATCAGTAGCTGACAGGCCTGGATATAGTTGTTAGCCGGATAGCGCCGCTTTTCTTCGCTGACGCTCGCATGCAGCGCCAGCCACGGCTTATCAGGGTAAATGCCGATAGCGGCTAATTTTCCCGCTATCTTTTGCCGGCTCTCTTCAGGAACAGTCAGCGAAAGTCCAGTGTCGGACGTCACGGCGCCTGTCGATTCGACCAGCCGGAGCTGCCGTTCAACCTCATGGACTATATAGTCCAGAGGCTCTCTGTCAGGGAGCCACTGATTGATAAGCTGGTAGGGGTTTTCGCGGCAATAGCCTAACACGGTTTTAATGCCTGCCAGGTAGCAGAGCATCGCGGCCGGCAGCGGATTTTGGCTATAAACCGTAAAGATGACAGCCGCGTCAAACCGCCGGCTTCTTAGCTTATCGGCAAGCGCCAGCAGTTGTTGCTCGCCGTGAATTTCGGACGTCTTTACCCAAGGCACATCAAACGGGATGACGTCGTCTATTTCCTGAATAAACGGCGCAATCAGCGCGCCTGCGCTTGAGGTCAGCAAAGTTATTTTTCTGCCCGGAAGGGATTCTTTAAGCGCGCGCATAGCGGGTTGGCTCATCAGCACATCGCCTATATTATCGAGGCGAATGCAAAGTATATGTCGGTAGCGGTTCCATGCTTCAAAGCGCATTGCTCGTTTCCGGGACGCCGGCCAGCTATCTAATTTTTTAATTGGGGTAAAGCCGTTTGCCGGGCGTCGATCCCGGCCAAGAAGCTTATCTCAACTGCTTCGCTATAGCCTGGAATAACTGGCTCATTCGGGAGATTTTCGATGCTGTAGCCGCTGCCTTTTGCATAGACGTCCGGCTGAATAATGTTCAGCAGATTTATCGGCGTGTCTTCCTCGAATGTCGTTACTAGCGTTACCGCTTCCAGCCCGGCCAGTATGCGAATGCGCTCGTGCAGACTATTAGCGGGCCGATTGCTCCCTTTTAGACGTTTAATGCCCGCATCAGAGTTAAGGCCGAGGATCAGCACGTCACCGAGAGCCCGCGCCTGTTCAAGATAGGCGACATGGCCCCCCTGAAGCAGGTCAAAGCAGCCGTTCGTAAACACGATACGCTTGCCTTCCTTTTTAAACGCCTCAAGCCGGCCCTTGAGTTCCTGCCAGTCAGGGGTATATTTGCTGCTGCTTCCGAAGTAATGGCTCAGCTCGTTTCGGGTACAGGTCGCGGTAGCCGATTTTTGCAGGATCACTATTGCGGCGCACTGGGCAATCTCGCCGGCAACTTCAATAGAAGCACCGCTGGCAAGCGCCAGCGTAAGGGCGCTGACATAGGTGTCGCCGGCGCCGGCGGCCTTGCTGTTCTCAACGGGTTTTGAGAAAGTACGGTAAGGCGCTTTGCCGTGCTGAAACAACAGCGCCCCTTCAATATCAATCGTGGCTGCTACATAGGCAGTTCCGGTTTTTTTTAGCAGTTCCGGTCCATAACGTTTGAGTTGTTCGTGGCGGTGGCCGTTGGCGGCCGGTTCCGTGATAGCCAGCAATGTCACCAGTTCCTGGTAATTCGGCTTTGCGACCGTAGCGCCGATGTGGCTGTATTTATCGAGCGACTTCGCATCAATCACTAAAATAGTTTCTTTTTTATGTTGTAAAGACTTTAGGGCGCCGATAATGTTATCAGTCATAAGGCCGTAGCCATAGTCCGAGACAATGACGGCATCAACCTTGTGAAATTTATTTTTCAGTATTGCAATTATCCGCCGCTCATAATTTCTATCGATGGCTCTCGTTGTGCCCGCGTCAAAACGCACCAGCAGTTGACTGCCGGCCGCGACCCGTTGTTTGGTAAGGGTCTGGCGAGTCGGGTCAGAAATGATCAGCGACAGATCGAGGCCATGGCGCATGAGAGCGTCTTTCAACAGATCGGCCTCATGATCGCATCCCATAATGGACAGATAGTGGACATCAGCGCCTAATTGCACCAGGTTCACGGCCGTGTTAGCAGCGCCTCCCGGCACGGCCTTGACATTTTTAATATCAACAATCGGCACGGGAGCCTCCCTGCAAATGCGATTAGCCGCGCCATCCCAATAGACATCGAGCATGGCGTCGCCAATTACCAGTACATTTAAACCCTCGAAACGATTAATGGTAGCCAGATACTTGTCGTTCATACGCTCTCCTTCCCCGCTCGTAATCACAGATAATGTCAGCCGCTGCGGTCAGATTTTTGACCGAGTACCGGGGTTGCCGCCAGTCGCCCTTTAGCCACTCTGTCTCGTTGCCGTTATCGAAAAGAACCGTGCGGCAGCCGGCGCGATTGCCGGCTTCGACGTCATGCAGTATATCGCCTATCATCCACGAGACCGGCAGCTCAACCGCATGATCTTCCGCTGCCCGCAAGATCATCCCCTGCTTGGGTTTACGGCAATCGCAACCGTCGTCAGGTCCATGCGGACAGTAGTAAAAAGCGTCAATGTTTACAGCGTACGGCGCGAGCAGGAGTTGAATCTGCCGATTAACAGGCAACAGGTCGGATTTGTTAAATAATCCTCGGGCGATTCCCGCTTGATTGGAAATGACAATGAGTTGGTAGCCGGCCTTTTTTAGACGGTAAAGCGAGTGACCGGCATCTTCCATCAGCCGGATATGATGCGGATCGATATTGTACGGCACATCGTGAATAAGCGTGCCGTCCTTATCGATAAAAACGGCCTTCTTCCGCGTTATGGCCATGACGTCTCCCGCATCGGCAGCACCATGACTTCCGGAATCACGGTTTCATCCGGCTGAGTCAGCACAAAACGTACGGTCTCTGCCACATTTTTGGGATCCTGCAGGACAGCGGGATCGGTGTCGGGAAAGCGCTCGAGAATAAAGGGCGTGCGCATTCCGCCTGAAACCACAGCCGTCACCTTGATATTATCCCGCCGGGCTTCCGCATGCAGCGCGTGGCTAAAACCGAGCAAACCCCATTTGCTGGCATGGTAGGCGGTCGCCTCGGTCCAGGTTCGCTTGGCGGCCGTCGAGGTAATATTAACGATGTGGCCCCCGCCCTGCTGCTTCAGAATCGGATAAACGGCTTTTGCCAGCAGGAAGGGCCCGCGCAGATTCACGGCCAGCGTACGGTCCCAGTCAGCGATGCTTAAATCTTCAATCGACAGCGTGGTGTCGGTAGCGGCATTATTGATCAGCGCGTCAATTCGCCCATGCTCTGACATAATATTATCAACCGTTTGCCTGACATCTTCCTCGTTACTCACATCAAGCCTGTAGAAACAGGCAGTCCCGCCCGCATCATTAATAGCCTGAACCACATTCTTCAGTTGATCTTCCTTAATATCACATGCGCAAACAATGGCCTTCGCGCCGCCAAGCAATACCGCAGTCGCGGCCCCAAGCCCTTGCGCGGCGCCCGTGATAATAATTACCTTATCGACTACATTTTGCTGGCTCATGCTAGATTTTCCTCTTGATTAAGGTTTTTCCGGACAGGCTCACTACCTGGAGCCGATCCATGGACCATTGTTTAGGCGCCTGGACAATATTCCGGTCATCGGCGATAAGTTGCTGCTCGATCAAGTGACTGAGCACATGAAGGACATGCAGATGCAGTTCCTGAATACGCTCTCTGTCGTGGGACGGAATGATGATGTTGGTGTCGGTCAGTTCGCCGGCGGCGCCCCCTTCCTTGCCGAGCAGTCCAATACAATACATTTCCCGCTGCCGCGCCGCGCGGACTGCCTTGATCAGGTTCGGCGACTCGCCGCTTGAACTGATAATAAACAACACATCGCCGGCTCGCCCGTGCGCCTCGATCTGCCTGGCGAATACCTCATCAAAGCTAAAAGCATTAGCCCAGGCTGTCACAAATGTCGCATCTGCTGTCAGCGCCATTACAGACAGGCCGCGGCGTCCCCTAGCCTCAAACCGGCCCACGAGTTTTGCTGAAAAATGTTGCGCTTGCGCAGCGCTGCCGCCGTTGCCGCAGACCAACACCTTGCCGCCGCGGGCGAGCGAACGGTAAATGGCCTGGGCTGCGTCAAGGGTCAGCAGACGAATTTTTCCCCTCGATTTTTTAATGGTTTTGATCAATGACTCGAAGGAATCGTCGATATAGGAAAGTGAATCATTCTCGTCCTCGGCCCGTAACGGGTTCTGCATCGCAATCCGCTCGTACAAATTGGCCGTCAGATGAGCGGCCTTTATCCAGGTATAGTTTTCATTGACATGACGGATGGCGTTTTCCTTAAAGTACATCCTCAACTTGTTGCTGCTTAATAATTCCATAATGCGTCGGCCAAGCAGGACGGCGTCATCAGGCGGCACGAGAAAGCCGGTCTGGCCGTCGATAACGGTGGATTTAATACCGCCGACATTTGAACCGATCACGGGGGTTCCGCAAGCCATCGCTTCAAGGGGGGTAATGCCGAACGGTTCATACCAGGGCGTGGTGATAAAGACATCGGCAGCGCTGTAATAATAATGCAGCGTATCGCGAGTACGGCGGCCGACAAAAGTAACCAGATCGCTGACGTCCTCGGTGTGGGCTAATTGCTGCAGACAATCAATTTCGGGCATCATTGCAGGGTCAGGTTCATTGGCTTGTCCGCCTACAATCAACAGTCGCGCCGTGAAATTATGTGCCCTGCGCATATGACCTAACGCTTTTATGACATTATCAATGCCTTTTCGCGGCACTATACGACCGAGCTGCAGGAGGATTTTTTCCTTGGGATCCAGTTTTAACGCCATGCGCGCGAACAGCTTGTCAATCGGATGAATCTCAGACGGACGAAAGCCGTTGGGAATAATCGTAATTTTTTCGGGATCAGCCTGATACAGAGTAATTAAATCCTCGCGCTCTTGCGGGCATAACGCCACGATTTGATCAGACTCAGCAACGACCCGCTCTTCGATGGCAAAGCCCGCGTCAGGAAACCAGTCATTCTTGCCCTGATGAATTCTGCGTACTTTTGCCAGGGCATGGAAAGTAACGATGAAAGGGATGCCGAGTCTTTGCTTAATATCGCTCGCCACTAAGGCCGACATGAAAAAGTGAGCATGGATCAGCTTGTAGGGCTTATTTTCGCTTTCAATAAAATGCAGCATGTCCTGGGTAAAAGCCGGCATGTAAGGGAGCAGCTTTTCTTTGGGAATAAAGGTGACGGGGCCTGCCTTCATATGGATGACGCGGATGCCGCCCCGCCAGTTAATGATTTTCGGCATACGTTGATCATCCCAGCGGGTAAATACGTCGATTTCGTAGCCTAAAGCGGCCAGGTGTTCAGCCAATTCAGCCACCGCTATATTCTGGCCGCCGGCATCTGTGCCGCCGAGGGCGGCTAACGGCGATGCGTGTTCGCTTATAAGGGCGATTCTTTTCTTCATGCTTCTTTCCTTTGAAGCCAGCCAGGCTTAACTGCCTTGGCTATATAACGGAATGAGCTTGTATTCTGTCTTAAGGATCGAATTTGCCTCTTGGATCGGGCTTTCTGTCGCGCTTTTGATTCTCCCCGGACGCTGATCGGCCGCCTCAGGTATTGATGCGGCAGAATTAAAGCAAGAAGGCTCAGAGGATGTGTTGTGCAATCAATCATTGAGGCTTATCCTTATTTTTTTTCTGCCTGGTCCCGATTTTCAAGGCCGAACTCAATTGCCGCCTGTTGCCGAAAATCGCCCCGCAAAAATATCAAGTTTAGCGGGCGGCCTGTTCCAGAGCTGGCGCCAGCAATAAAAATAACGCCTCTATTGCCAGCCTATACCAGATGCCGCGCAGTTTCTAAAATTGAATTAAGAGCTAAACAGGCCAAAGATCACTGTTTAGACCAACGTATTGCAAAAAAACAGCTTTTTCTCCCTCAAGGCCACCAATGAACTGGAATAATTAATACCAATTTATCCTCAGGTATGCAAGCACTATCAGGATCACTTTTGAATTTATAGTCAGCGGATGGCGAATTATTCAGGCCTGAGCCTTGCAGATGAAGAAGCTATCAGGCTTTATCTGGCGGGAATTCACTGATAAAAAAGTACGCTTAAAATTAAGTACTTACCACGGCTCTCTGTACGTCGACAGCTTTAAACGCTGTCCAGCCAAATAGCCTATGCATACTGATGGCGGTAAACCTGTCGCCTTTCAGTGCAAAAGATGGGCAAGACACCCCAATCTGACGGTATTAACGCGGGTAAAAAATCAGCTAAGACCAGCCGTATCTGAAGCAGAATCAATGGTTATTGACACCGATTTTCGAGTTCGACAAGCAATTGAAATGTTATTCGGCAGGAGTGAACTGTACCAGAAACAGGCAAGGTTCGGCCGCCATTTCTGGAATCATTTACGAGTCAGCTCTTGATTCCCATTCATTACAAAGACAACCAGGTTTCGCTATGTGAATAATCAAAGACCTTGCATTAGAGAAATCATTGACTGTGGAATATTTACGGCTTTACAGGAAACTTATTACTACAAAACTACTCTTTGTAAATAAAAAATGGCAACCGTTTATAGTTAAATGAGCAATAGGAGGAGTTATGGCAACAGTTAACCCGATTCAAGTCCAGAAGTTTTTATCCGGCATGGATTATCCGGCGAGCAAAGAAGAAATTGTGACTCATGCCCAATCGCAAGGCGCCGATGACAAGGTAATGCAGACACTTCAGCAGTTACCGGACGAAAGTTTTCAGACCCCGGCGGACGTCAGTCAGGCTATCGGTCGAATTGAATAATTTTCCCGCAACGCCTCGGAATATTAAATAGCTGCTGTCAGCCACGGTGGATTGGCATGAATTATTTCTTAGCGGCTATACGAGTATCCGGCACACTGTCTTCAAGGCCAATGATTGCTGGAAAATAAGGGAAGAATATTGATTGTATGTATCTAGAGAGGGTGGATGTATCTAGGGAAGGGTCCTTCACAAAAGGACTTCTGCGGGTTTTCTTTCAAGCCAGCGAACTTGTGCTTAATCTTTGCAGTCATTGAACAGCGCTGTATAGCGCTTGCTTTAAGCGGGAAACGATATTTATGGTTATAGGTTCTGTTTCAGCCAGCTCTGATAATTCAGAGCGTTGCATGGCCAGTTCGTGTTTTAAATTGAGCATGCCGGCCGACGAGATGACCAGATGCGTTTCCCAGTCTTTCTGCACCTGTAAAATCTGCAACATTCTCACGCCATAGATAGCGCCGGTGGCGCCGGTCATGGCGATAATCAAGCGTTTTTTTTGTGTC
>NZ_CADCXN010000121.1 GCF_902806695.1 Candidatus Methylobacter favarea
TTCGCGTCGTCTCAGTAAAGCCTACGAACGACTGACTCGCATCGACGAAGCTTGGATTTACATCGCCATGACTCGCATCATGGTGAATCGTTTGGCTTGACGCGATAATTTCCAAACAGCTTCTTAAATAATAGTGTCACTGTCCTGCCTGTGGGTTTGTTGATTCTCGTCACGCTTAGTCCTACGTACCGCTTCACGCAAATCATCAATATGCCGCATCAACAAATCCCGCTTCCGTTCCAACAAGTTCACCGTAAATAAATATGTCCCGCCCGGCACCCTTAACCGACGATAATTCGGCATATCAAACCTTTGTATCAATCATCGTAGGGCGGATGCCCGATAGGGTGATCCGCCAAATCCAAACAAGTAAAATACAAGCAACATTCAGCATCACCCGCTCAGTTCAATCCACACGGTGGAACCCGCGATGCGGTTCCACCATACATCCGATGCACACGGTTAAAAAGTATGTTTTCTTAGGGCGGATGCCCGATAGGGTAATCCGCCAAATCCAAACAAGCCCAGCGACAAATAAGCAAACCAAAATCATTCGTGCGCCTCATGTGGCGGAACGCCTGTCGGCTTCCGCCTTACGGGCTTACGGGCTTGGTATCTATCCAGAACCGGTACTTTCCGTCATCGTCCACGAACAATTTCAACACGCTGGGTTCCGTGGTTTCGAGGTTGTTCTTGAATTTTACCGATGTAAACCGTTTAAAATCGCGTAGGAACCCCGCCATATCCGGTGACGTGGCGATCAGATGGAGGTGGTTCAGCATGAAAACATAGCCGTTCAATTCCAGCCCTTTGTTCTCCTGGCAGTAACGCAGCGACTCGGCCAGAATCTGCCAGCGGTTGTGGCGGTCAAACAGGTAATACCAACGCTGTATCGTCAGCGTCAGGTAATACGTTCCGGCATTCAGATCAGCGGCTACGCGGCGCGATGGCATGGTATTGATTTCCTATAAAAGCTCTAAATTTCTCCGTAACGTTTTTCGTGGGTACCTCAACGGACACGCTTTCGGTCATGCCGCGGCATTGCAAACGTTTGGAACGGGGTACATACCCCGTCCCGCTCGACCTCAATGCGATACATCTTTGAATTCGATGCCTTGAGATTTCAACTTGTCGGTCACGCCCGTGAGCACCTTTTCGCCGTGCGTAAGATTCGCATTGGTGACCACTCTCTTGAAGTTGCCGCTTTCAATGCCTGTGACTGTCTGTTCGAGTACTTGACGCTCTTCCTGCAAAATATTTGTCGCTAGTAGGGCCTTGATCTCCTTTAAAACCACATCCTTGTTTTTTGCAAAGTTCGTAGTCAGAGCACTTACCGAAGATACATTTCCGGAGCGCGTAAGAGCTTTGTTATCTACAAAATAAACTATTCCATCTTTGATCGTAACGATGTCTATCCCTGGCTGATTTGTGCCAGATATGTTGGGCTTATACGAGACAATTCGATGACCTTCAGAAGCGAGAGCGTCGGCTGCCATTCTTTCTCCAAAATTGCCACGAGCTAAATGGGCTGCCGCAGGCTTATCCGCACTCTGCCCAATGACTTTGAAATCCTCACTAATCTCTCTCAAAAAAGCCTTTTCAGCTGTTGTGGCCGCTCCTTTGGCTTCAGTAGCGAGTAGGGACCGAACACCTTTGAAAGCGTATCCAAGAATCTTTTCTACGGGCAGCATAAACAGAGCGATATTGAAGGCCTGCTCCCCATAACCAACGCTTGGATGTTCACGTCTATCCTTCTCTGCTTCGTAAGCACTTGAAGGAGCACTTGCTGTCCCTTCGCCAAGCAGGCCGGTAACTATATCTAGTGCGAATCGACCCAAAACTCGTTCTGGGCTAGTAGATTGAATCTTTCTAATATCTTCGCGGTTGTGGGTGGCGGGTGGCGGAAAGTACCTCTTGTCGAGTTCCCCTGTAGCCGGATTAAATGGTAACTTTCCTGGATTGGAATCTCTAGGGGTCTGGCCAAATAAATTGAAAGGATCAGACTTGGGATCCCGGCCATCTGGGTCGAAGAAAACTATGGGATTGCAACCTGCATAACAGTAACGACTACTTGGAAGGCTCAAGGAACTCGGATCACAACTCGTCCACCTGCCCAACCACGGCACGTAATACCTAGCCCCATGATAACTAAACCCCGTCTCTTCATCCCGCTCCATCCCCGTATACCGATAGCGCTTCGCCGCCGCCTTAATCCCGGCATTCTTCGCCTGAAACGCCGTCGTGCCGTAAGGATGATATTCCTCATAACTAATCACCTGAGCCGCATCATCCAATTCCAACGCCGCCGAACCCAAATGATTATGCAACTGATAACGCACGGTTTGCTCAGGACTGGTGCGCCCCAAGGTCACGCCCAACACCACACGCGGCCTGGTTTCAGTATCGATCATCACAAAGCGGTGTTGCTGGTCCATCAAGCTCAGGCTGGTGCGCTCCAGCCCGGCATCGGTGCCGCTGTGCTGCTTGTATAATTCATAACCGGCAACATAAATCCGCTCGTCTTTCCTGGTCGGCGTATCGCCCGGATTCGCCGTATTCTCGGTCATCTTGCGGATACGCTGGCCTTGGCCGTCGTATTGGTAATAAGTGGTTTCCGGCGTACCGCCGTCGGTGCGGCGTTGGCGGATGGTAAGGACCAGTTCTTCCTTAAAGTTCCAGCCGATGTCTTCCAGATGCGGCATGGCGGTCATAAAACCGTGCTGGGCATGATGTGGATACAGATAGGTATTGGCGCCGATTTGGGTGCTGATGAGCCGATTATTCGCGCCCTGATAGTTGTAGTTGCGCACCCAGGCATTGCCGGAAGCCTGATGGCGCATTTGCAGAATGTTGCCGACCGCATCGTATTGATAGTTTTGCATGTAGTTGCGCATCGCCATCGGGTCGCCGGGATTCAACTGCTGCATGTAAGCGGCATCGTTCCAGTTATCCTGGGCATCAAACGCTAGGGGCTTGTCGTTTTCCCTTCCGCTGGCGGCGACCAGACGATACAGCGCATCGTAAGTGTATTGGGAGATGCCTTCGACTTTCTGGTTATTGAAGAACACCACCGGAATATTCTTATCTTCGATATGAGTAATGTTGCCCACTGGATCGAAGGTGTAACGCCAATCCTGCAAGGGATCGTTGTTTTGGCGTTTGGTTTCCAGCCGGATCAGCCGGAAAGTTTCCTTATCGTAAGTAAACTGGCTGATGACATTATTGCCGTAAACGATTTTGTTGCGCTGGCCTTTTTCGTTGTAATCGATGTCTTTGATGTAAACGCTCGGGCTAGCCAAATGCGAATGTTTGACAGTTTCGGCATTCAGCAAGCCGGCTTCGTTGTAGGACGGCGTGATAATGCTGCCGTCCGGCGCAGTTTGTTTGGTAATCCGGCCCAGGGCGTCGGTTTCGGTGATGAACGTGAAGCTGTCGGCTTCCAGGTCGTTGACCAAATTGGCATCCAGCCAGTTGGCTACGCCTTTGTACTCTTTAAACAGCTTACGGGTGGTCGCTTTGGGCTGGCCTTTGAAATCGTATTCCGGTGTTTCGATGACGCCGCCGGTATCGAAATGCTTGACCACCTGACCGCGCAGGTTTTTCAGGTGGGGGGCGGGTTCGTCTTCGCCGTAAAAAATCCGCTCAAAAATATGATTCAGCACCACGCGGCCATCGCCGCCAATCACCTTGCTATGCGTAGGCCGGTGCAGAATGTCATAAAAATACTGGAATTCGTGATTGCGTTCATCCCAGGTACGCAGCGGGTTACCCACCACATTAATCGACAGCCAGCGTTGTCCAGCATCCACACTCTTTTGGTAGACCTTATTGCCGAGCATGTCGTATTTGTATTGCATCACCACATTGCCACCGGCATCGGTGACTTTGCGTAAGTTGCCTTCAATGTCCAGGCTAACGCTGGTGTGGTAATACTCGTCCGCGCCGTTGCTGATGCTTCGATTATGTTCAACAGATAAAACCGGCCTGCCTAAGGTGTCGAAGTGTTGTGTCACCGGCGTATTGGCGTGTTTGGCGGCTTGCTCGGCGGCGAATTTTTCTTTGTCCGGGTCTTTGCCTGACGCCAGCAGTTCCGCATCGATCAGATGATTGCTGCGATTTTTGTACCAGTCCGATTCCAGTACAGTATCGTTAGGGTCAAAGATGACCTGTTTCCACGAATCAAATTCAGTGCGTGAGAATGTGCCGTCGGGTAGCTCGGTTTTGATCAGCCGTCCAGGCGCATCGTAATACATCAAGGGTGTTACGCCGGATTCGACCAGTTCTTTCAAGTCTTCAAATTGGTGGGTAACTGAGAAATACGGCTCATATTGCTTGACGGCATTGCCCTTATTGTTAAGGACAGTTCTGCCATTGCCGATCCATCGCAGTTGTTTGGGGTTTTGGGTTGAGGTATCGATCTCGGTAATGCTAAAACTGCCGTCGGCATTGACTGTCACTTGTTTGGCTTTGCCCGGTTCAGCCTGGGCTTTTTTCATCACCACTTGACTGAGGCCATTGGCGTACTCAAAGCTGAGTTGAACGGGTGAGTTGTTATCTTTTTGGAAATGCTCCTCACGCAGGATGGAAGCGACCACGACGGGCTTGCCGGAATTATGGTAGGTTTTTAAATCGTATACAAAGCGGGCGGTAGCGTGTTGCAACAAGTCTTTGCCGTTTGTCACCAGCACATCCGATGCTGGGGCTTGGAAGAAATTGTCGATCAGAGTATTTTCAGCGTCAGAACTGAATTCATTAAGGCCGTTTAAGTCATCGGCTTCGTTGCCTTTGCCGAATACCGCCAAGTCTTTAACCATGCCTAATTCATCTACGATGACTTCCGAAAAATTACCGTTGGCATCTTGCATTCGTTTCGGCGACAAGGTGCGGAAATTGAATTGCTCGACTTTGTGTTTATTGCCGATGGCATCTTCGATTTCCTCGATGAACAGGAAATAATCGCTGTAATAGCGAACCTTGGATGTAGCACCAAACGGGTCTATATAAGATACAGGCACGTAAAAACGATTTTGCGCATCGAGGGAATTTTCTGTGGCTTCGATGAATTGCGTGGTGCCAGAACGTATCCACCAATTGCCGTCGCCGCCAAATTGGCTGAATTTACCTTCCAGCATTAACGATGAATCGACTTTACCCGTATAAATATCGGCTAATAAAGTGGGCGTATGGGCCAATTGGTAGCTTTCGTACGGAAACGCCAGTGATTCGAGTTTGTGTAAAGGTAAGGGAGAAGTCAGGTTATTGCCGCGATAAAGTGTGCAAACCTGTTCAATCAGCCTTTTTTGCGGAGTGCCCGGCGCTGGATTGGTATCAAGCTGCTGATATTCCAGGGTAGCCGCAGTATCGAGTATGGTTTCAAAATCATTAATGGTGTATAAAGCGCCGGATTTGGCTACGCCTTTGAGTTCGTAAGTTTCAGTGGCTGATGGCAGCCTGAGCCGATAGGCTTCTGGTGTGTTAATGTCGTTGGTAAAGTGATTATTGGTGTAGGTAATCAGGGTTTGGCTTTGCGCTTGCTGGGTAGATAACGGCAAGGTTGCATCGGTTTTTAAACGTGGATAAACGGCTGAAGCTGATTCCAGTACATTGCCGTATTCATCCAGTTTGATATTCAGGGTATGAGTAATTCTTGGGTCATCGGTTTGACGTTCGTAACTGTAGGTAATCGCTTCGCTTTCTTTAACGGTGAAAATGGCAAAAGGGTTTTGTCCTTTCGGTTGCAAGAGTTCAATCACGCAGTTATGCGTTGCGACTGAATACGGCGTTAAGGCTTTCTGCCGTTGTTCGGGTGTTGGGTTATCAGTCGGTGCATCATGGGCAAAAACTTCTGCACGGAGACTCATGCCTTTGCAAGCCCGGAGTGCTTCGCGCCACTCGTCGAAACTGAGATGCGCCAGTAATGAGGCATCCAAGCCGGACGCTACTATTAACGAGCATCTTGCAAAGGCGTTTCAAGATTGGCCACACCAAAGCCTTGCCGCCGCATTTCTTCGTACCAGTAATCGTCGGCAAATTGATTAAGGATTTTTTCTTTCGTCAAAAACGCACCGGTATGAAACCATGATTTAGTGACGACTGGTTCTTGATGCAGGGTTTTGTCAGTAATATTCGTCTCATCTTTCTTCACCCAATGGTCGAAACTCTCGCTATCGGTTTGCTCAACCATGCCAAAACCGCGAAATTCACGCTCTGCATGGTCGTAATAGCCGTGATGATATTTGTATGAACTGACAAAGCGATAACCGGAAATTCTATCTCGAGTTTCGGTCTTGGAGATGCACTGAACCGGAAAATGCAGCTTGGTTACCCAAGGCTTCCCATCTTGCTTATCTTCCAAATAAAATTGGGTTGACGGCGTATATTCCAGGGAAACTTCCTTGCCCAGGTTGTTAAGGTAGCCGATCATGATGTGCGGTTTTTTACTGCTCATCAGGTCGATATAACGCAAAGGTGATCCTGCGTCTTTGGATAAATTTCTTGACCATACAATGCAGGCCACGCCCGTACCCAGTAGGTCGGTGACGGTGATTTTGGCCTGGTTATGAATTTCAGGGAAATTTGTTATCTCGAACGGTGAAGTACTAAAAGCGTTACCGCTCAAATTCATCCAGCACCTAAATTTGTTTTTAGCAAGATAGATAATGTCGGTCGTGCCCGAGCCGTCAATATCTGCCAAACGCAAGAAAGCTGGATTAAAAGCATCGAGACTGTCGAATACCGGCGCTTGATCCATTGCGACTTTCGTGCCGAATTTGCCATAACCCAAATTAGGCCAATAACAGACTTCACCATTGCGAATCCTGACAATATCGGTCAGGCCGTCACCCGACATATCTGCAAGAAAAATGGTTTGTTTTTCATCTGCAAAGACGACATGCGGGCCTGCTTCTTCATCGAAAACTTTTACGGTTCTATTGGCGGCGGCATAACCTTTACGGCCTTTAGATTCATACCACGTAAAAACTTGGTCTTCGGTTATTAGCACATCCGCTTTGCCGTCACCGTTAAGATCAAGCATGCGGGTGTTGGCATCGTTCAGGTTGATATTGGCGATTTGTCGGAAATGACGAAATGGCTGCCATTCTTCTTCGTCGCTCAATTCAAAATAGCCCTTCGGTTCCTGACTAAGATTGACTATTTGTTTGCCGCCGTCAGCATCTAAATCCAAAAGCTGCAGTCCCGAACCCAAGCCCGCAAACGAGGGTTTTGGCGAAACCAATTTAGCCTGTGCGAATTTGCCTTGGCCTAAGTTATGTTTGTAAAACCAACCACCTGCTTGTTCGGTTAATATGCCGGAAAGTCCTTCGTTGAATAGATCGGTAAATTGGTAGTCGGATTCATCTAAACCAACCGGGTCGTGAACTAGATCCTCCAACGATATGGCTTTAACTTCATCGTTCCAGGCATGTTTTTGATAGTCAAATTCAGTTGCAGGCAGGCTTTTCTGGGTGTAACTGCCATCCGGTTTTTTGATATAGCCGAAAGTTGTTATGGATTTAAGAAAGGTAAAACCTTGGTGTTGATGGGTGTCGTATTCAAAATTGACTGATTTTACTAAGGCCGAGCCACCAGGCCGTTCGCTGAAATTGTGCAACAGTAATACCCTGCTGCAAAGACGAGTCGTTCTTATTTCAAAACCGGATTTGTAATCTGAAAACGCATCGGTTCTGAATCGCCAGTCATTAATTTTGTTGAAGGGCGAAATAGTGTCGTATTCGCCATAATCGAATACGGTTTGGAAGAAATAATCGGCTTCTGGTGGAAATGGGTCATTGAATTTTTTGTAAGGTGTTTTATTGCCGTAAAGCACCTTTTCAAGATAAAGATTGGTATAGGTGATCTTGTTAGCTTTTATACGGTTATTTTGATGTAAGAGACTGGGCTCAAGCCCTTTGCCGTCTTCTTTCTTGTAGAGATAGTGGGTACAGTTGCCTTTGTCGTCAAAAACAAATTCCGGTAGCCATTCGTATATTTTTTTGTCGTCTTCAGGATGAGTAATAGTGGAATTATCACTCCAGCCGAACAATGTGGTGACATTATCTTTAGTGATGACTCGCCATTTGATGATAGTGCTGGTTTTATGTTGCCATCGTTCAACCCGGGCGAATAAGCCTTCTATGCGTGGTGTGTAATATCTGATCAGGTATTGGTCATCTGGTGAAGAGGCTTCCTTGATAAGATAATTTCCATTTGCGTCTTTACGAAAACTGCCATCGGGATTTTTGGCGAACTCAGGAATGAGGTCTCCGGCTTCGGAAAAAAGAAAAATATCCGAATCAATAACATCTAGGTATTGGGGCAGCTTTTTATCAGTTTTGCGTTTTATAGAAGCTAATGATAAATTCCAACCAACCGTGGCCGAAAACACCGTTACCTGCGCCAGAGTTATAAGATAGGTTTAGCGCGGGCGAGCTGCCTCGTGCAGGAGAAAAGGGTAAGGGGATTGAAAAACCAGCAGTGCCGTTGACAGCATTAACGGAAAATTTCTCGTCAATACCTTTGATTGCCCCTCCGCCTTTAGGTAAATCGATAGAAGGTGTCGAAATAGCGTTCGACTTCGTTTTTCCCCGTTCTGTGCTCAGGAATTCTTCGGATGCATTTTTTTTCTTTTGTTCTGTTTTCATGACCGAAATAAGATAAACATAATAGCTTACTCCTCTGAAAGCTGATCAGTCTTCCGTCTGAATTTATGTGTCGATAATATCTGTTAAAATTAAAATAGTCTGTGAAATATTACCGTCCTCTTTAAATTTTAGAACTTTGCAAAAGACCTTTTTGATTATTAGGGGTTAGCTTTGAATGCAACGATAACCTAATTTATGTCTTCAAATAATCCCAAAGCGATTGATTCCAACTTCCGTCTCTTGCCTTCCTAATGTCAGCTATCGAAAATCGCGATAGTCGGCTCATGACCGAACTGAGTCATTCAAATTTGGCCGGGGTTGTATTCGAATAGATGGCGGTTTTCAATTCGGAATGCCTGGCTGAATTTGGAATCGGTGGCGGCTTTGACGAAACATACACTAGCTCTACCTTGAAAAAAGTTGCAGCATCATTCGACAAATTGTTGAATAAAATTTGGCATTGCTAAATAAATATAGACAATGTATAAGTTTTGGAACATTCAGATGCCTTGGGAGGGCGTGATGGATTGTCCAAAATGCGGCAAGCAAGCGAACTGCAAAGACGGCCGAGCGAAT
>NZ_CADCXN010000122.1 GCF_902806695.1 Candidatus Methylobacter favarea
CGTTTTTTGAAATATCCAAACCAACTGCGTTATTATTCATGTCGGGCTCCTCTTTGCTCCGTTAAATCATTGGGTGCATTTTATGACACCGTGTGGGTAAGGAGGAGTCCATATCATCATCCCAGGTAACCGTAACTTTATCCTGGGCAAGATGCGCCCGCACCGAGCGGATGGCGTCGAGTTCATTGACAGCGGATTCGATTGCGGCTTCGCAGCCGCGACAGTGCATGCCTGTTACGCTAAAGCTTCGGGTCTGAAGGGTGATGACTTTCCTGGGTAGCTAGTCTATTGCTTGGGCATGTTTTTCATGTCGTGCATCTCATGCATGGCACCGTGAGCATGGCCTAATAGGGCATCCGGACCATGATCGGCCAACTGGGTATCGAACCAGCGATGAATGGCGTCGACCAACGCCGGCTCTTCGGAAGAATATGTGATCTCGGCGCCATCCTCGAGTTCTTTATAGTCAACATGAAGTTGTCCGGGCGCGGCCTTGCGTAATTCCGCTAATCCCGGCATATCTTGCCCATGAATTTTCGTCGGATTGGAAAAATCCCCATGGGTAAATTCCTGTGAAATCTTGCTTAGATGTTGACGGATCAACGCGACTTGTTCCGGGTTGGGCGGATTTCTGACGAACACTTGTTGCAAGCCGCCGGTTTCCGTCTTATTAAAAATGTGCTGGGTCTGTTTAAGATCGAAAGGCATGACGTGCCTGCCGCGTTCGGTCACCTCTTTTAAACATTCCGGACTGGGGGTTTCGGCGAAAACCGCTTGCGATAGCGTTAAGCCGATCAAAGCGGCGGCAAACAGGGACATCGGTTGTTTTGCAAATGGCATGAGTTTTCTCCAATAGGCTGCCTGGCGAGGATGGCTTGGTATTATGCCGCAATCTCCGCACGCATTCCGCTATTCCGGTTATTATGCTGACCGCGCGCGGAGACGAAACCGCTCGCATTGTCGGCTTGGAAATGGGCGGCGACGATTATCTGCCTAAACCCTTTAACCCACGCCAATTGTTAGCGCGTATCAAGAGTGTCTTGCGTAGAATGCAGGTGATTACCGAAAACGCCAGCGTTGAAGAGATTCAATCCATTCGCTTCGCTCCCTGTACACTGGATGTTCACGCACGACATCTAATTGCCGAGGACGGATTAGTCGTGAATCTAAGTGGCGCCGAATTTCGCCTGTTAAAAATCTTTCTCGAACATCCCAACCGCGTGCTCAATCGCGAGCAGTTACTGGACCTGAGCCAAGGGAGGGATCAGGAACCCTTCGACTGCAGTATTGATGTGCAGGTGAGCCGTTTACGGCAACGGCTACGCGATGACGCCAAGGAACCTGGCATTATCAAAACGGTACGCGGCGAAAATTATATATTTGCGACACCGGTGGGATTTAAGTCATGAATTTGCTTATCCCGCGTTCGCTGTTCGGCCGCATGGTTTGGGTGCTGCTGGCCGGACTGGTGGTAACCCAACTGCTGAATATAGCGATTCACCGTCATGAACGCAGCTAAATGTTGGCCCGGTCGAATAATCTAATGGCCGCACAATGCATCAGAGATCGAGTCAAATGGTTGGATGCTGTCGATTTCGTATCCCGGCAAACTCTGATCGAGCGCTTAAATGAACCTGATTTTGCTATTGCACTTGCACCCGACAATCGGCAGTCCGCTACCGGCGATGGTGAAGACGGAGTAGTTCATCCGTTTCTTCGTTCAGCGCTGCAAACATTGCTCGGCACCGAATACCCTTTTCGCATCCTAACAAATGACCCTCAGAGTCCTTTTATTAAAGTTCACGTCCGTTTACGTGACGGTTCTTGGATTGATATGCATTATCACCGAGGGGACGAAACCGAAGCTTGGCCGTCACATTTGACGGTGCAACTTCTGATCCTGGTAATTTCCGTGCTTGGGCTTTCGTTGACTGCGGTGAGCTGGGTCACAAACCCTTTAATTCGGTTGGCGAACGCCGCCGATGAACTCGGAAAGGACATGCATCGCACCCCACTTGACGAGACAGGTTCTCTCGAAGTCAGGCGCGCCGCACATGCCTTCAATACCATGAAGGCTCGACTCGTCAGTTACATTCAAGACTGAACCCGGTTGCAAGCAGCTATATCGCACGATTTAAAGACCCGATTACGCGATTACGGCTACGTACTGAATTGCTGGACGATCAACGCCTGCGCGATAAGTTCGAAAAAGACCTGAATGATATGGAAGGCATGATCCGGGCCACGTGGGATTTCATGCGCGGGGCGGAGCAGTACGAATCCGTGCAACCGGTGGACATTATGGATTTATTGGAAAGCTTGAAAGCGGATGCCCAGGACATGGGCCGCGAAGTGAATATTGTAGGTACCGCTTTACTCTCCTATTCAGGCAAGCCCATGGCCTTGAAACGCTGTATCAGCAACCTGATAGATAAGGCGATACAATATGGCCAACGAGCCACGATTGAGATCCGAGAAGGTGCGGATCAATTAATGCTTGTCATCCGTGGCCAGGGTCCAGGCATTCCGGACGCACAACTCGAACAAGTTTTCGAACCCTTTTACAGACTGGAAAGCTCACGCAGTCGAGATAGCGGGGGCACAGGGCTTGGTCTAAGCATTGCCCGTAATATTGCACAGGCGCATGGCGGACGTTTGACTTTAAAAAATGCTTCGACTGTAGAGCTTGAAGCCATGCTGACGCTGCCTAGACAATGAAAATATCCAACGGGAGCTTCTTGATTACACCAAAGGCAACAAGCAGTCAGACAAAAATGCGCTATATAATAGACGCTAACGTACGATTTTTTCCTAATTCTGCTTTTCTCTAATAGAACGCTAACTTTTTACCATCGCAGCCGAGAACGATCGGCAGCATTTTATGGGGAAACTCTTGCCTGATAACAAGCGTTCAACAAAAATATGGTTTTGGGCTTCCTTGGCTGTTCGCATTGAACCTTTGCGCCTGTACCATGGCTGCTCCTTGTCAGGCGGCCGCCATCTGCAGTCATGGCCTGATGAACTGAGCTTGCAAAGATGCCGAAATGGAATGAATCGCCCAGCCTGCCCGTGGCCGAAAAAGCGGTTCCGGTACTCTGGTGGAAATCATTGCACGATCCCGCTGCTGGACGGTTTGATTGGCCGCGCACCCGGCGCCTATCCCGATTTGCGCAAGGTCGAAGTCAGAATCCGCGAGGCTCGGGCCCAATGCAGGGCAGGGGCCTCGCATATTATATCGCCTTAAATGGGAAACCCGAGTGCTCAAGGAGGCTCATCTGAACAAGACTGTTTTGATCATACTGGCTGCCGGGATCCTGGCCGCCAGTCTTGCGGCTGCCTATTGGTTTTGGCCGACTTCCGATCATGCCCAAAGCCAATTGGTGTTGTACGGCAACATGGATATTCGTGAGGTTGATTTGGGCTTTGACGTCAATGGACCAATCGCCCAGGTTCTGGTCGAGGAAGGCGACGCCGTAGCAGCAGGGCAGACGCTGGCGATTTTAGAGCAGGAGCCGTTCCTGGATGCCGTGCAGTCCGCCGAGGCAACACTAAAACTGGCCGAGGCGCGCCGGCTTGAAGGTGTTCATGGGTCCCGGCCGCAGGAAATCGAGCGGGCGCGCGCTGCCGTTCAAGGCGCTGAGGCGACATTGGCGAACGCAACCCTGGTTCATGGCCGCCGCCAACGGCTGGTCGACGAGCGCGCCGCTTCAGTGGAGGAGGCAAACACAACGAAGGCCGAGCGCATTGTCGCTAAAGCGAACTTGAAGAAGGCGCGCGAGGATCTCGCTTTGCTTCTGGAAGGCACGCGCAGTGAACAACTGGATCAGCAGCATGCGGAAGTCGAAGCCCAGCGCGCCAATCTGGCGCTGCTGCGCTACCGCCTGGGCCGCGCCATCCTGAAGGCGCCCAGTGTCGGCGTCATTCGCAGCCGTATCCAGGAACCCGGCGCCGTGGTCACGGCCACCAGTCCTGTGTTCACGCTGGCGCTCACCAATCCACTGTGGTGCCGGGTTTACGTGGACGAGCCCGACCTGGGCAAGGTACGAATGGGGATGCCGGCCAGCATTACCACCGACAGCTATTCCGGCAAATCCTATCGGGGTTGGGTTGGTTATATTTCGCCGGTCGCCGAATTTACTCCAAAATCCGTCGAAACGCCTGAACTGCGCACTAACCTGGTTTACCAGACGCGCATCTATACCTGCGATCCCGATCAGGAATTACGTCTCGGCATGCCCGCCACTGTCAGCCTTTCCCTGCACGGGGAAATTCGTACACTGCCTGCTTCGCTGTCGGATTATTGCAAGTCCCCATGACTGCGGTGCTGCATTCGATTCCAAAAAACACGGCCGTTGCCGTGGCAGCGACCGGCCTCGGCAAACACTTTACCGTTGGCCAGCGACAGATCGCGGCACTTGAAGGTATCACACTGAATATCCGGGTAGGTGTCGTCAGTGCCTTGATCGGTCCGGACGGCGCCGGTAAAACGACCTTGCTGCGCCTTATCGCCGGTCTCTTGGCCCCGGATCACGGCACGATATCGGGGTTCGGCCTGGACCCGATGACCCAGACTGATGCCGTGCACGCCATTACCGGCTACATGCCGCAGCGCTTCGGCCTTTACGAAGATCTGACGGTGCAGGAGAATCTTGATTTATATGCCGATCTGCACGGCGTTCCCACCCGCCTCAGGTCAGAGCGGTTCCATGAACTCCTGGAAATGACCAAGCTGTCCGCATTTCAGGATAGGCTGGCAGGAAAACTGTCCGGCGGCATGAAACAAAAACTTGGGCTTGCCTGTACATTGGTGGCCAGGCCACGGCTGCTACTGCTGGATGAACCGACGGTAGGCGTCGATCCGGTGTCGCGGCGCGAACTGTGGTTAATCATTGAGCGCATGGTGGCGAGCGGCACCACCGTGCTAATGAGCACGGCCTACCTGGATGAGGCCGAACGCTGCCACGAGATTTTCATGCTTCATGCCGGACAAATGATACGGCAAGGCGCGCCCGACGCTGAACTCTCCCTTTTGGCGGGACGTTGTTACGAAATCCATGGCGCGGAAAACTTTACCCGCCGCCTGCAAAGCCGGCTGGCGGAACAGGCCAACATTGTCGATGCCGTGATTCAGGTGGATGCGGTGCGCGTGGTAACCGCCCAGCCTCAACCCCCAACGCTCGATGATCTCGCTGCCGAGTTTCCGTCACTGACAGTTACCTCGGTACGCCCCCGTTTCGAAGACGGTTTCATCGTACGGCTTAAGCCCTTGGTAGAACAGGTCAATTTGGGACGGGCGCTGTCGCCTTCCACTCAAGCCGTTGACAGAGAAGGCACGGTGATTGAGGTACACGAGGTGGAGCGCTGGTTTGGCGATTTTCAGGCAGTCAAGCGCATCAGTTTCGACGTGAAGCGAGGTGAGGTCTTCGGACTCCTGGGCGCCAATGGCGCCGGCAAGACCACCACTTTCCGGATGTTGTGCGGACTGTTGCCGCCAAGCGGTGGCCAACTTCGGGTTACGGGTATTGACCTGCGTAGCGCGGCGGCCAAAGCCAGGCGACGGATTGGCTATATGTCGCAGAAGTTCTCCCTCTATGGCGCTCTGAGCGTCCGGCAAAACCTGGAATTCTTTGCAAGCGCCTACCGGTTGGACAGAGGACAGCGTCGGGTTCGCCTGGACTGGGCCCTGGATGAATTTCAGTTGGCGGCCTACGCCGAAAGTTCCAGCGGCGACTTGCCCTTGGGCCACAAACAGCGCTTAGCCTTGGCCTGCGCATTGCTGCACGAACCGGAAATTCTGTTTCTCGACGAACCGACTTCGGGCGTCGATCCCTTGATGCGGCGTGCCTTCTGGTCCGCGATTAACGCCTTGGCGGAACAGGGCGTCACCGTGCTGGTGACCACGCACTTCATGGAAGAAGCCGAATATTGCGACCGCTTGGTGATCATGGCAGCGGGCAGCCTGCTCGCCGCCGGCCGGCCCAAAGAAATTCGCGCCCAGGCACGTAGCCCTGATCGGCCGAACCCGACCCTGGAAGACGCCTTCATCCAATTGCTTCACAACATTGCCGGGAGCGATGTTGGAGCGTCGCAGGCGGGCCCGAAGGGCGGACTCCAGGGACGGAGTCCGCAGCAATCCGAACAAACACCATCATGAACGCTGAACATTCCGTGCCGAACGATCCAAGTGCCCGGCGGCTTCGTTTATCGGGACTGATCCGAAAGGAATTCCTGCAGATCCGGCGGGACCTATCCAGCATTGCCATCGCCTTCCTGTTACCCATCGTGTTGCTTATCATATTCGGCTACGGAGTTTCCCTGGACGCCAGGCATGAACGGGTGGGGCTGGTTGCCGAGAATCCGGGGCCGGAGACGGCGGATTTTTTTTCAGGGCTGCAAGGCTCCGAATATTTTCAGCCGGTCACTTTCAGCGACCAGCGCGCGGCGAAGGCAGCCCTGAATCGGCGCCAGATCAGCGCCATTGTGCGTTTGCGTAGCGACTTTTCCCGGCAATCCTTAAGCGGACAGTCGGCCCCGATTAATGTCGTCGTGGATGGCGTTGACGCCAATACGGCCCGCCTGGTCTCGGGTTACTTGCAGGGCGTTTGGGCTGGATGGCTGCAACGACGACTGGACGAACGGGCAATAGAATCAACGCAGTCAGTGCTGATGCAACAACGCATCTGGTTCAATCCGGCAGTGCGCAGCCGGGATTATCTGGTCCCTGGCCTGATCGCCGTCATCATGACGCTGATCGGCGCCCTGCTGACAGCAATGGTCGTGGCCAGGGAGTGGGATCGCGGCACCCTGGAAGCGCTCATGGCGACGCCGGTCAGCGTCGGCGAGGTGCTGATCGGCAAGCTTGTTCCCTACTATTTGTTGGGAATGGGCGGCATGGCCCTGTCCATCGGCATGGCTATCTTTCTCTTTGAAGTGCCGCTACGCGGTTCACTGTGGGTGTTGTTCGTAACCGGCTCTTTGTTTCTATTAGCCGCGCTGGGAATGGGCCTTTTCATTTCGATCATCGCACAAAATCAGTTCCTCTCCGGACAAGTGGCGATCATCACCACCTTTTTGCCGGCCTTCATCCTGTCCGGCTTCATTTTTGACATCGACAGTATGCCCGTTGCCGTGCAGTCTTTCACCTATCTGATTGCGGCCCGTTATTTCGTCGCCATTTTGCAAACCGTGTTTCTGGCCGGCAATGTCTGGGAAGTCATCATCCCCAATGCTCTGGCGTTGGCGCTGATGGCGCTGGTTTTCCTGACACTGGCGGCGCGGCGCATGCCGCGCCGCCTGGGATAAAGTCATGCTGTACGCTATGCTCGGTTTGTTGAAAAAGGAATTTCTGGCGCTGTTCCGAGACAAGAAAAGCCGTTTTGTACTGATCGGCCCGCCCCTTATCCAGTTGCTGGTGTTCGGCTATGCCGCAAGCTACGATCTCAACCGCGTACCCATCGCCATCTATAACGAAGACTCAGGATCAGCCTCGCGCGAACTGATCGCCCGCTTTACCGGCGCCAGGGCTTTCCGCGAGGCAGGCAGGATTACAAGGCAATCCGGCATCGCTGAATTCATCAACCCGAAAAAAGCCTTGCTGGTCTTGCATGTCGAGCGCGAATTCACCCGTGATCTTTCCAAACGCAAGCCCGCGAGCATTCAGCTTATCATCGACGGGCGCAACTCCAACACCGCCTTGATCGCCCTCAATTACGCGCAAACGATTCTGGCCGACTTCAACCGCAGCTGGACTGCGCAACAGCGTCTTGAAAAACCGTCGGCCCGGCTTGAAATCCGTGCCTGGTTCAACCCCAATCTGAACAGCCAGTGGTTTATCGTGCCGGGAATCATCGGCCTTTTGACGCTGGTCGTCACCATGCTGGTCACGGCGCTGGAAGTTCTCATAGGCAAGGCTTTGCCGGGTGTGCTGATCGGTCTGGTCGAAGCCTCTTTCATCGTTCTGATGGCCGTGTACTGGTTTCAGGTACCGTTCGTCGGGGACGTCGCGGCGCTGTACCTCGGCATCATCCTGTTCGTCGTCTCGACCGTCGGGGTCGGCCTGATGATTTCCTCGCTGGCCGCTACGCAACAGCAAGGCTTGCTGGGAGCGTTTCTGTTCATCGTGCCGTCCATCATACTTTCAGGCTTCGCTACGCCTATCGCCAACATGCCCGAGGCCATGCAAACCCTCACCCTGCTGATTCCGTTACGCTATTTCCTAGTCATCGTGCGCGGCGTGATGCTGGAAGGCATACCGCTGCCTCTGCTGGCGGACCAGTATTGGCCCATGGCCGTGATTGGCCTGGTCAATCTGGGCCTGGCGGCCTGGATGTTCCGCAGACGGCTTTATTGAAGCGCCAGAAATACCCTCAACGTTCTTTTTGTTAAACACTTGGCCATTGCGTCCATGTGATCCTAGATGCACAGGAAGGACCGAAATAACCTCAGAAATCGGCTACACCTTCCGTGACGATGATGGCCATACTGGTAAAATCGCCACTGATGCTATATATCTGAGATGAGTTAAGCTGTCTCCGAAATAGGATTTTATAACCATTAGACGGTTGGCTTGCGGGATAAGTAAGCTCACATTGAGCGACAGACAGTCAATTGGAATTGCGTCGAACGTCACTTACTCGCGCTTTTGCAGCACGTCACGACTGTCCGCTTTAGGGAAGAGTAAAATCATAGCCGACAGACCGTTGTGGGTCATGACCTGATGGCCAACCTGTTCGAAATGAATCATTGTCAGCGGCCGCTTTTGAGAAATTTTGCATAGCCGGATTTTGTTGAAACCGTAAGTTTCTGTTCAAATGCTCCCGCTCTCCCATTTTCTGCATCAATTTGGATCGATTCTGCCGGATGGGCATCGGGAAAAGAGGCATGCCTTTCCGGATTTCTGGTTAACTCCAGCCATGCAACATCCAGTTGCCCTTGAACGACTTGAGCGATAACCGCTTTACGGGGACAGCTGCCATCGGCCAACGCGCAAACAAATCAGCCGCTGCTGGGTCGGCCAAATCCATTTTATTGGCGGCCAGCACA
>NZ_CADCXN010000123.1 GCF_902806695.1 Candidatus Methylobacter favarea
CTACATCGCAAAATAATTGTGTTAATTTCATGGAGGTAGGTTGTTGTGGAAAAATTGATGTTGGAATCACTATTTTTCCTGTTTTTACAAAAACCTGCCTACTTTTTCTTATCCCGAACTGAGGTTATAACAAATTGTATCGTATTGTTTAACTGCCCGAGTGATAAATAGGCAATCGGATTGTAAGTCCTTGTTGCCCTGATTGCGGTCGTAAGTTGACGCTCGATCATATTTAAGGACATATCAATTTTACGGTATTCCGCTGGACAATAAAAAACCCGCTAAGCCTTGTGACTTGCGGGTTTAACGATCCAAACAGATTCAAAGAAGTCCATAAGTGGCGGAGAGAGAGGGGTTCGAACCCTCGATACGTTGCCGTATACACACTTTCCAGGCGTGCGCCTTCGACCACTCGGCCATCTCTCCTGCTATCTTTTTTAACGGTAGTCTTTGCTAAGCCGGAAAGAATAATGCAGATTGCCTTTTGGTGCAATGACTTTTAGCCAGTGCTGTCTTCGGCCAGGGCTTCCAGCTCATCCCATCTTTTATAAATCTGTTCCAGTTTTGTCTCGGTTTTTTTCAGTTCATCCAAAGTCCTGGCTACTGAATTTTGGTCTTTTTTATAAAATTCGGGCGCGCTGATTTGCTGATTTAAATCTGCCTGTTTTATTTCCAGCGCTTCAATCATCTGCGGCAATTTATCCAGTTCCTGCTGATCTTTAAACGACAGCTTTTTCTTTTTGAGGCCCGCTGATTTTTCCTGTTTGACGGGTTCGGGCATTTTTTTTGCGGCTCCAGTCTGTTTTATTTGTTTTCTATGGTTTATCCAGTCGGAATAGCCGCCAATAAACTCCCCGACTTTGCCGCTTCCATCCAGAACAAAAACGCTGGTGACTACATTATCCAAAAAAGCTCGATCGTGGCTCACCAATAATAAAGTGCCGTCAAAAGCAACCAGTTTTTCTTCCAGCAGTTCCAGGGTTTCCAGATCCAGATCGTTGGTAGGTTCGTCCATGACGATAAGGTTTGCCGATTTGGTAAACAGTCGCGCCAGCAGCAATCGGTTTTTTTCGCCGCCCGATAAGCTTTTTACCGGAGAACGTGCTCTGGCCGGGGCAAACAGAAAATCGCCCAGATATGACATCACGTGTCGTTTGTTGCCGGCAATTTCGACAAAATCATTGCCATCGGCGACGGTATCGGCAACGGTCATGTCAGGGTCGAGCTGTTCGCGCAGCTGATCGAAATAGGCAATTTCCAGTCTTGCGCCCTGCTCTACCGTGCCGCTGTTCGGCTCCAGCTGTTTCAGCAACAATTTCAATAGGGTCGATTTACCCGCGCCGTTAGGACCCAGCAAGCCAATTTTATCGCCCCGTTGAATCAGCGTGGAAAAATGATCAACTATCAGCCTGTCCTCATAGCCGAAACAAATATTATTGACTTCCATCACTTTTTTACCGGAAGCGTCGCCCCGTTCCAATGCCATCCTGGCCGTTCCCTGCACATTGCGGCGCTGGGCGCGTTCATTACGCAGTTTTTCCAAAGCTCTGACCCGGCCTTCGTTGCGGGTGCGGCGGGCTTTTACACCCTGTCTTATCCAGGCTTCTTCATCCGCCAGTTTTTTATCAAATTCGGCATTCTGGTTCGCTTCATCCTCTAGGGCGGCGGCTTTGCGGCGTAAATAATCGTCGTAATTGCCGGGCCAGGAAACCAGATTGCCGCGATCCAGATCAACAATCCGGGTCGCCAGTTTTTGCAGAAATGAACGGTCATGCGTCACGAATAACACCGCCCCTTGAAAATTCAGCAGCTGATCTTCGAGCCAGGTAATACTTTCAAAATCCAGATGATTGGTCGGCTCATCAAGCAGCAAGACTTCCGGCTCTATAACCAAAGCCTTGGCCAAAGCCACGCGCCGCTTCCAGCCGCCCGATAAGTCACTGATTTTCAAATCGCCGGGCAAATCCAGCTTGCTTAAAGTAGTTTCAACCCGCTGCTGAAAATGCCAGCCGTTATGCGCTTCCAGTTTGTGCTGCAAATCGCCCAGCTCGTTTAATGCCTTATCGTCATCATAATCCATCGATAAAGACAGCGCGTGATAGCGGGTAATCCATTCGCCTAATTCACCCAAACCGCTCGCGACGGCATCATAAATAGTTGCCTCATCCGGCAATTCGGGCGCTTGCTCCAGCCATGCCAGTTTCAGTTCCGGCTGCCGCCAGATATCGCCATAATCGGCATGGACGTTGCCGGCAATAATCTTCATTAAGGTTGATTTACCTTCGCCATTACGGCCTAACAAACCCACTCTTTCTCCGGCATCCAGCTGAAAATCGGCATTCTTCAATAAAGCGTGTGTTCCATAGGCAATGGAGATATTGGTTAAGCGTAATAAAGGCATTATAGAGTTTCTTGGTAGGGTAAATAGGGGGTTAAACTTACATTATATAGAATATTGAGCTTATCTTGATCACATGATTATATGAATAGCCACGAACAGAGACATCGCAACGCGCATTTAAATGATAAGGCGCTGTTCGACAACCGGCAATTGCTTAAGTTGCAGGATGCGGTTTATGAACTCTGCTGGCTGCTTAATCGCGGCTATGCAAGAGATTCAGCTATGCAACTGGTAGCCGATCATCATCAGATTAACAAGCTGCAACGCCTCGTAGTTTCCAGAGCCGCCTGTTCACGGTTCAACCGGGAGGCGAGAAAAGCCAAGTGCCTGCCGATTGAAAAAATCAAGGGCCGGCCATTGGTTATTGACGGATTTAATCTGATTATTACTGTTGAAACAGCCATGGCGGGAGGATTGCTGCTGCGTTGCTGCGATGGCTGTATACGCGATATTGCCAGCGTTCACGGCACTTACCGGCAGGTGAATGAAACCCGGCAGGCCATTGAACTCATCGGCAATGCCGTGCAATCCTTCGCGCCTGAAAGTGTGCTGTGGTTATTTGATAAACCGGTTTCCAACAGCGGACGACTGGCGGCAATGATACGGAATATTGCCGAAATCCAGGGCTGGAACTGGCAGGCAGAGCTGGTTGAAAGTCCGGATCAGGTTATTTCAGGCAGCGAAAAAATCGCTATTACTTCCGATTCAGCGATACTGGACAGGACGCTGCAGTGGGTAAACCTGGGCGCTTATCTTATGACAACCTATTTTCCTGAAGCCTGGCGGATTGATTTTTCAGGCGCACTGGATAAACCTGGACAAACCACGCCGTAAAATCCAGCTGTTCGGCTATGCGGGTGTTGACTCTGGGAAATACCAGGCCGCCATGCCATACAACCCAATCGCCAGAACTACCAGCACAGTAACTCCAAACTGCATCGCAATCAGGGTGGCCAGTATGGCGCTGATGACTGAGGCGCAGCCGTTAATGCCCCAGACCCAGGGTATCAATGCCGGGGCCCTTTGACTGATTCCAGCCAGCCCCATTGGAAACGGCATGCCCATAAAAAATCTCAGCGGCGCTATCAACAGAATGGAAAACAGATAGCGGCTCAGATTACCCATTTCCAGCAGAAATCCGGTTAGGAATTCAAGACTCAGGATATAACTGATGCTGAGCAATGATATGGCTGCTGCGGGCAACATAATCGCCGATCTTGCCGCACTCGATGATAATTTTTTCGAGACATGGCTGCCCGCCCCCGCTGCCAGTAAAAATGTGCTCAGCACCACGGTAATGGCATAAAGCGGATGATGCAGGATCAGGATAAATTTCTGAATAAAGGCGATTTCAATAAACAGAAAAGCCAACCCCAGGCAGAAAAAATACACGAGAATGCGCAGATGGCTTCCTGATCCGGGTTTCACGTCAGGCACTCCTGCCTGACGCCCTTCGGGTAAATGCAAATCCGTTCCGGACGGATTAGTCACGTCAGGCACTCCTGCCTGACGCCCTTCGGGTAAATGCAAATCCGTTCCGGACAAATTTGTGATGCCCAGTTTGCTTTTTCCCAGCCAGAGCGGCAACGCTATCAGCAACAGGCTGGCGAGTATGGCTTGCAGCAGCGCCGCGATTAATAGTAAATAGCCGCTTTCCAGTAAAAAGATCCCACCGCTGCCTAATAAAGATACAATCTCGGTCAAGGTTCGCCATTTAAAAAAATGGAAAAAGTAGGGCTTATCGTCTGTTGCAGGTTCGATATTGAATTTGTAGTCCTCAATAAAGGCCTTGCCTTGATCACTCAGTAATGCTGTGGCCGCCTGGTACAGATAAGGCTGTTGCTGAATATTAAAGCGGTTGGCTTCCCGGGCCGATATGCCCGGATAGTAAACCGGGTCAAAACTGCGGTCGTTGCAGAACTGCTTTAACCGACTGATTTCCTCTGGGGTTACAACGCCGTTTTTGACCAGCAGCGTGCTGGTTTGCCAACTGCGTATCATGATGATTTGCAGGCCCGGCGGCTGGGCGCCGGTCTGCTTAAGCGCATTAATAACCGTAGCCAACAGTTTAGGCTCATCGCGCGGCGGGATTTTAATCCAGCGGGTAATGCCAAGATAACCGCCCGGGCTTACATGCCGCAGATAATCCTGTATGGCCTGCTCGGTATAAAGATAAGTTTCAGCCAATGAATAAAGGCCGCCCGCCGAGGCGCCGAAAGCATCCAGCAATGAAATATTAATCAGGTCATAGCTTTTATCTGCGGTGGCTGCAAACCCGCGGGCTTCACCTACATGCAAAGTAACATTGGCGCTGTCATATAGGTGGCCTGCAAAATCGGCATATTTTACCTTAACCAGGTCGATAACTTGCGGGTTCAGTTCAACCGCATCGATGTGCTTAACAGCGTGATAGTTTGCCTGCAGAATATCACTGCCGGTACCGGCGCCGAGAATCAGGATATCGGCAAGCTGCTTTAAATGATAAGGCAAAGCCGATGTGGTTTGATCGAGGTAACTGACCGTTTCAGGATGGCCATTGTATCGGGTAATGGCCGTCATATTGTCGGCATCGGTAAAAACGGCAAGCTGCTCCGGCGGTTCTGTCGCGGCATTAAGACTCAGACCTGGCGCATGGCGCAGCGGCGCAACAGTGCTTTCCACAACATCAAGTAACCCTAAAGGACTGGAATTGCGGTCAATAACTCTGGCGCCGGGAATTTGCAGCAACTGGTTCAGGCTTTTATACTGAGAAATATTCAGCCTGATTGACTCTGCCGGAGCAAAAGTAAGCACCGTTCCTATGATTATCGAGAAGATAATCCAGGGCTTCATAACGGGCTGCTGTTCCCGAAAGGCGTACGACACTATCAGGGCCGCGAGAATACCTGCCAAGCTCAGCACGGTTAATATTTTTTGCGGAAACACCATAAACAGCAGCAGGATAATACCGACACTGCCGATACCCGCTCCACACAGATCGGCCGCGTAAATAGAAGACACCTGCTGCTGATAGCGATAAAAGGACAAACCGACGACATTGGCCGCAAAAAAGAAAGGCAGCGTCAAAACCAGATAGACAGCGCACAAATACAACGCTTGCACAGGCGCCCATAGGATTTCAGTCGGATTAAACGGTATTTGCTGGGCCAGCAGAAAACAGGCGGGTGCTGAAAAACTGAACAACAGCAGGTTAGTCATGATTACCACAGGAAAATGAGCGACTAAGCGGTCGCGGTTCAGCGCCAGAAAAACCCCGCTAATGCCATATCCCAACAGCGCCAGGCTGATAATCATATAAGCAAAATGATGCCATTGGATAATCGAAAACAGGCGCATCAATAAAATCTCATACGCCAGTGCAGAAGCCGAGGTAATGGCGATAGCAGCTAATAATGAGAAGCTTGGCTTTATCGTCATTGTTAATGTTTCCCGGTGAGAGGAACAAATCTTACCGGTATGATTTGTTGCGTGGATATCTTGCCATCGCCGGCTTTGCTCACTAACACCAGATACTGCGTCATAAACTGAGCGCCTACCGGTATAATCATACGCCCGCCGGGCTTTAGCTGTTTTATTAACGGCGGCGGTATGTGGCTTGCGACCGCAGTCACCACAATGCCGTCAAAAGGCGCTGCTGTTTCCCAACCGTAATAACCGTCGCCGGTTCGGGTATGAACATTGGCATAACCTGCTCGCTTAAGGTTTCCTGCCGCCTGTCGGCTCAACTCTTCAATAATTTCTATGGTGTAGACACTGTCGACAAGCTCCGCGAGAATGGCGGCCTGATAGCCCGAGCCGGTGCCGACTTCCAAAACGCGGTCAGTTTTTTTCGGCTTAAGCAGTTCCATCATAATCGCGACGATATAAGGCTGGGAAATAGTCTGCCCATAACCGATAGGAAGCGGCCTGTTTTCATAGGCATAGAGACGTTCGCTCTCGGGCACAAACTCATGCCTTGGCACCTTGCCTATAGCGTCAAGCACCCGCTCGTCAAGCATGTCCTGCCCCAGGAAATCACGCGTCCTGAGCACATCGTCCTTAATGATGTTGACCAATGCTTGACGCTGCTGCTGAAAATCTTCGGCTATGGCCTGACTGGAAAACAACAACAGAGCGAGACCGACGATAAGAGGCCAACCTTCAAATTGCGCCTTCTTTTTCATATCACCACCTCCCGAGGCCGTCAGTTAACAAGGGGCTATATCTTTGCCTGTCAGTTTTGGCCACAGTCTATGATTCGGATTATCAATCGACCATCTGCAGAAGTGTTTGTTCGAAAATATCAAAAGCAAGTTTGCTAACTAATGGGTTACATATAAACTTTAGCCAAAATGAAGAAGTGAGGTTCCCGCAATTTTTTTAAGAAACGTCACCTTGCAGGAATTACCAGGGTTTGCTACAGGGATGTTAACTCAGAGATTAGTGAAGTTATGAGCCACATCCCTGTGTTATAGATACCGGCACCCATCTGTCTGGAACTGATTTACATTAACCTAAAGCGCGTCGGGCAGGAAAGCCCGGACTGACCCGTTAAAGCGTAGCGAATCCATGCCGGTAGAAGGCTACTTGAAACGGCTAATAGCTCGGCTTTAAGTTATGCATTAATCGGGATAACTCACTATCAGGCGATACTGAGCATTTTATTAGCGTAGTCTTTACCTGATGTGGCAGGAGGCAAGAACTTACCCTCTTGTTTATAAAGCTCGATGGTTTCCTCGACTATTTCGCACAGTTCTGCGAAAACCTGTTTTTCATCACTGCCGTGACAGCCGCAGTAAAAAAGCCCACGGCAGCTGCCTACAAAACACTGATCTTCTTCTGACCACTCCATAATTTTGACATAACGATTTTTTTCATTCATTTCTTTGACTCCTCTATTGCTGCCTGAACAGCTCTTTCTTGATATTTTCGGGCATCACTTCCAGGTTGCCCCGAAATTACAACCGGTTTCATCACAGTCGGATGTATAAAGGTTCTATGACTTCCTTTTTCTCCACGGTTAACAAAAACAGCCCTTTCAAGCTTGCCGATCAATTCTCTTATTTTCTTGGGCATCAATGATTATTTTTTAAAATGCAAACACCCGAAATAGTTAGGCAGGTTTTTCACCTGTCACTACCAGGATAGGCACGGCAAAATGTATCTCATTATCCTGTAGATGAACGTGAATGCCCATTCGATCCAATTCAAGATCGGCCTTAAACATCTAGCGGATTTTTTTCGCCTCGCCTGGATTTGGAAAAGAGGCTTTCAATTGCTGTTCAAGCTCCCCCTCTACGAACGGAATTGCCTCTTGAGAGAATTGATCGATAATGGTTTGATTATGTTCTGTTGTGTCCTGCATGTGAATCCTTTGTTGCTAACGCCAAGCTCAGCGGCAAAGCGTTAGCGGAGTCCGCTGGAGTGTTGGGTTAGGCTGTTCGTACGCTTGGCTACCTCAATGAGATAACGTAACGCTTCATTAACGGCTTCGGCATTTGGAAATGCAGCAATCACGTCAGGCTCTAAACGAACGGTATCACAAAACCTTTTGCGCCCCGGTCCCAGTTTCCTTACTTGTAATTTTTGCAAATCATAGTCAGGCCGTAATTCATCTTCTATTTCATTCTTGTTCATAGGCTTTCCGCTCCGATAGCGTTGCTTCTCTAGCACTGATTAATCGAATATTATTGTTACGCTCCATATAGGAAACAAACAATAATCTCCGGTGGGCCGATTCACCCAACAGGATAAAACGGCGTTCTCCGAAGGAATGGTCAGGGTCATAGAAATCCACATACAATGGATCATCAAAAACTGTTTTTGCCTCTTCAAAAGAGACGCCATGCTTTGACAAATTTGCTACCGCTTTGTTTTTATCCCAGTCATATTTCATTGAAGTCATATCCTTGGCACAGATCAATACAACTATATCTGCATTCCTTCCTTTTTGGCAAGTATCCGCATCTCCAAGTCACGGCTGACGCGTTCCACCTCGCGTGGATTAAGCTTGATTCTCAGAGAGCCAAGCTATTACTTCAACGACATTTTTATCTGGAGGAAAGACAGGATAAAAGCACTTTTTAATCACGTCATCTTTAAGAATGAGCGTCAATCTTTTGATTAATTTTAAACCGCCAGCTTCAAGTAGAGGCAATTTCAAAGCTGAGGAAAAAGAATTATCGGTATCGCTCAAAAGCGGATAAGGCAACCTTAAACGATTAGATGCTTCTTTTTGTGCTTCTGATGTTTGAGTGCTTATGCCGTAAACGCCTACGCCATTACGTTTGAGCTCGGTGTAATTGTCACGATACGAGCATGCTTGAGGTGTACATCCAGCTGCACCAGGAATTTGAACCCAGCCTTCGGGGATGGAAAATCCGGGGCTACCTGTCATTGGATAGCAGAAAATTACGTTCCAGCCGAACAAGCAGGATAGATTAATTTCTTGATCATCGGTTGACCATAGAGAAGCGTTGGGCATCAGCATGTTTTCCAGATGCTCACACGCACCATCATCTAAGAAGCTGTTTGGAAATTATCGCGTCAAGCCAAACGATTCACCATGATGCGAGTCATGGCGATGTAAATCCAAGCTTCGTCGATGCGAGTCAGTCGTTCGTAGGCTTTACTGAGACGACGCGA
>NZ_CADCXN010000124.1 GCF_902806695.1 Candidatus Methylobacter favarea
CAATTTCTGTAAAAACTTGGCTTGCAATTGGGGAGGAGTCCATATATGACTCGACGCGATTTCGTAAAGCCTGCATTTTCACTACGCAAAAAACGCTCCGTGAAAACACATGCCCTATCGCTTCTGGTGACTACTCGACTCCTGTCTCGCAGCGGAAGCGTAGAACGGCGTGAGCGTGAGTTTTTGGAATTACTGAAGAAAAATAAACGTCCAGTGGTCATGTTCATCGATGAAACGCACGATCTGAACGGAAATACCCTTATCGCGCTGAAACGGCTCATCGAATTGGTGGAATATGGCGACGGCAGGTTATCTATTGTGCTTGCTGTCCACCCTAAACTAAAAAATGATCTACAAGGGCCGACCATGGAGGAAATCGGTTTTCGTACTGAGGTTTTTTCATTGAATAAGCTTGCCGGCAACCAGCGTGAATGTATTTATTGGCTAATTGCCTCATCATCACATGGAAAAGTCAAGACAGATGCGATATTGAATGAGGATGCGCTCGATATGATCTCAACCTTACTCCGCACCCCGCTTCAAGTCCAACGCTACTTGAAATTGGCGGTAAAAGCCGTGTACCCATCAGGTGAAAAACGGGTCACGATGGAAATCCTCGAATCCGTACTGTTCAGCCAATTGAATGAGATAGAAGCGACTTTGGCTCGCAACGGCAACCGGATAAAAGATTTGGTGGATCAGTTTGATGCTAAGCCCTCTGAAATCAAGGCATTGTTCAACAACATAGTGGGCCCGGTACGGGCTGCCGAATTACGCGGCAAGATGCTACAGGCAGGGTTGCCGCTATAAAAAGATTTGCAGTTAACGTGAGTATGAGATTGTTTAATGCAAACATGTATCGATAAATGCAAGCACAGTTGCAAATAAAGTGGCTATATCGCTTTCTTTATTTGCAGCTGATTTGAGCAGGAAACGCTTTTTGATTTCAAGCAGGGCAGGTTTTAAATGCAAGCGGCTACAACTAGCATTAAAATCTTTCAAGAGGGGCGTCCGATACTCGTCTGGTGATTGGGAATTTGCAAAAATTCGGTTCAGGGAGTGAAATGCTTGATGCTGATGTATTGCAAAAGCTCGCCCATAAGCGCATGTGTTTCTGACTGACGAGATCCACCGTTCCCACAGAGCGACCAGCATGAAGAAATGATAAGTACTTTCAACGAACTGCAAAACCCATTTGATAATACTGCGTATACCACAGTTAGCACCAGAACGAGCCTGATTATCGGCTTTACAGCCACTCCAGCTGACCGTGCACAGGCTTGTTTGGGGGATTCAGCGATTATGCCGAAAGCTAAAAACTCTGGCGGCCTTTTGATACCTATACCATGAAAGCGGCTATTGAGGACGGTTTTATCTTGAATTCTCTGAAAAAATTATTAAGCCCTTGCATCTAAAATATTGTTTGACTTACCAAGCAATCCGCCGGAAGGTTTCACTGAAAAAAATACAAAGACGCTCAGAAGAAACAGGTCTGTGAAAAATGTAAATGTATTGATGCCATCGCCCGATATGCCGCATTTTAATCAGTGAATGACCTATATTGGCAAATACGAGGTACAGGTAAGGCGATGCTCGCAGTTCATTTCATTAAAGCAGTGATTGCCTATAGCCAAGCGATGACCAAGTACTTTAAAGTGTGGGTATAATTGCTCAAATATGCCACATATACCCATGCCCCGATGCCTATAGTGTATTCCGGCAGCCCGGACGAGCCAAGTGCCACAGGGCTAAATAACGGCTTGACGGAAGAAAAGGCCGGGGAAGTTTTGGGCTGAATAAAAATGGCTTGATGGGTGTGGCGGCAAAGCTGCAAACCGGTTTTAATGAAAAAGAGTGCATATTTCGTTTTTGGATATAGTAATTAAAGCCATCAGCGCCATGCAAACCATTTCTCCGTGTTAATTGCACGGCTAAATATAAGAACGACTACAAGATTATTGATTTTTCTTATCATTGAGCAGTTCTCCGATGGAGGGACGAGCGAATTTGATCCGTTTGGCGATAAGAAGGCACTGCATATTCTGCTGACTAAGCTAAAAAATCGGCTGCTTTCGATAGGTTTTTCACGGGGTTTATAGTGATTTACAAAGGCCCGGCCAAGCCCGATGACCCTGAAAGCTATCTGGATTTTGAAAGCAGCTTGAAAAAATACCTCAACGCTAATCTGCCAAGCACCACGGACACTAAGGCCAAGGCCGCCCAGTATTTCATTATCCTCAAGTGCATTAAATATGCCTGAGCTGGACGCCAACTATAGGGAGCCTGATTTTTTATTATTCTGGCGCAAGTTCAATAGGCTCTATAACATAATGCATCATAGGGATGAGATGAAGAACCCGATTGAAGGTTTTTATTTCGACAATCAAATCGGCATTATTAAAGTCATCGCTTACGAGCCGGCGGACAAGAAAAAGCCGCTAGCCGCGGTAACGGATGGCGCTGAGCATGGCGATTATCAATTTGGTATTCTTGAAATCATTGCCGCGCGTGATAAGCAAGAAGCTTTAATGGATTCAATGTTTCTGGATCTCGATGCAAAGATTAAAGATTTTTTTGAGTATGTTCGAACCGCGCCCGATGGCAAGTGATTAACCCTCACGATGAAATTGCCCGCATCGGAAAAGGAAATCTATCATAATTTTGCCAAGCTTTACCGCCCTTACAAAACGCTAAACCGCCAGAAAATGGGAAACTATTTTTTCAAGGAAATGGATGACTTGCTTAATAAGCTGCGCGATGACTTTGAGGCAATCCTATCTTGACCCGACTGATCGTTTATTTTGCCTACTTTCTTAAAACTTCAACGCGCTATCAACGCGTCAAGCTGTTTTTCTATAATCTGTTGGAGAATCCAAACAGCCGGCTTAAGTCCTATTTTGATATTTTTATGATTGGCCTGGTTATGCTCAGCATTTTTCTGCTTATTCAGGGAGTGGATTCCAAACAGAGCGCAGGCGAGGCGCTGTTCGAGCAAGGCATAATCAGTCTTTTTATAGTTGAGTATCTGCTGCGGGGCTGGCTGTACAGTGACAATCATAAAATTATTCTTGAGCAGTACGAAAAAGCCGTCTACCTGAATATTCCTTTTCGCCTGGGCAAGGTTGCCAAACTGATGCTTGTCAGGAAAATCCGCTATGTTTTTACTCCTCTGGCAGTGGTTGACTTGCTCGCTATTCTGCCCAGTTACAGGCCGCTGCGGATATTGAGAATTTTCCTTGTATTCAGGCTGTTCAAGCTGTTCCGTTATTTCAATAGTATAAAATTATTTGCCAGAATTCTGGCAAGCAAGCGGTTTGAACTCATTACTCTCGGTATTTTTCTGGGCTTGCTGGTATTTACCGGCAGCACCGGTATTTATTTATTTGAAAATCCGGCCAACGGCGGGCAGGTTAAAAACCTGTTCGAGGCTCTTTACTGGGCTATAGTTACTGTGGCAACGGTCGGTTATGGCGATATCACCTCCGCAGACTACGGGCGGTCGAGTCGTTGCCATGGTATTGATTTTGCTTGGTTTGGGCATTCTGTCCTTTCTTATTTCCATTATTGTCGCGGCATTTAATGAGGAAATGGACGAACTGCGCGAACACAGCGCCTATGCCGAACTGAACCGATTAGATGACTTTATTATTATTTGCGGATTTGGCCGGGTAGGGCAGCATATTGCCGCCCAGCTTGAAAAAGACCAGCTGCATTTTGCTATCATTGATAGCCGGGAAGCCGGCGTTTTGAAAGCAAGGCGGCTGGGCTATGTAGTGATACATGCCGATGCCAGTAAAAACAGTGTAATGCAGGAGGCCGGCATTAATAACGGTGCACGGGCTGTTATTTGTACGGCGGGCGATGATGTCGTCAATGTTTACATCACCCTGACCAGTCGTCATCTAAATCCGGATATAAAGATTATTTCCCGGGCCAACAACCAGGGCAATGTAAAAAAACTCTATCAGGCGGGCGCCAGCAATGTTATTCAGCCGTTTGAAATCGCTGCCATGGTAGCCGCTGAATATATCGGCCAGCCGGTTGCTTTTGAGGCTATTTTGGGCATTATTCATGAACAAAGCCATATTATCATGGGTACATTATACGTCTATTCGGGTTCTTTCATCGACGGCATGACTATAGCCGGGATTGGCTTCGAACAAAGAAAACTAATGTTGATAGGCGTGATCAGCGCCAATGCCATGCAGGGAAAATATAAAAACAGTTATCCGCTACAAAATCAGCATTTTTATTTTAATCCGGAGCCGCATTTTGTAGTAGGGGATGGCGATCTGCTGGTGGTTATGGGCAGGGAGTACGCTATTGACTATTTTCGCGATCAGATTGAAGAAAACCGCTTGAAAGGCGTGGGACGGCGATGAAGCGCATTGCTGTATTTGGTTACAGCACCCTGTCATTGGAAGCAATGAGCCGCTTGAATCAGCAGCAGTACAGCTTTGTTTTTATCGGCAAGAATGATGCCGAAGCCGCCCTCATAGCAGAACAGGGTTTTGATGCAAAAGTCATTGATTTTCGAAATGATGATGAGCTTAGAGCCATTGGCGTAGGGGCTGATATCGATATCCTTTTTTGCTTTTTTCCAAGAGATTTTGATAATGTATTTTTAACAATTTCGGCGCGGGCGATTGATAAAAATATTACCATTGTCGCTAGTGTCGATGATCCGGAGTCAGCTGAAAAATTATTGGCCGCAGGCGCTGATAAAATTATTGATCCTTATGAAATTTGCGGTAGAAAAACGCATGAAATATTAACCAGGCCGGAGATTACCAATATTCTCGATGATACGGTTTTTGGCCGGCATGATTTGAATATGGCGCAATTTGAAGTACCTGAAGGCTCCTGCCTGGAAACTACCAAAATCAGTGACTTGAAGCTGAATGAAAAGCATAACCTGATTCTCATCGGTGTTGTAGAGGGCGCCTTGAATGGGCAATTGCATTTTGCAATTGGAGAAAAAGAGCACCGGCTGAAGGCTGGGGATATTCTGGTGGTCATAGGGCCGGCAAGGTCAATAAAATCATTTAAAAGAGAAGTTGAACAATGTGGAGACTGATAAAATTTACTCCGAGAGTCTGGTTTTTACTGGGCTTCCTGGGCTGCATGACCTTGCTGGCAATGGGGGCTTATTTTCAATTTGTGCAAGGACTGGACCCGTGTCCGTTATGTATTTCCCAGCGTCTTGCAATCCTCGCGACCGGCATGGTTTTTTTAATAGCGGCGCTGCATAATCCCAAACAGAAAGGGATAACCTGGTATGCCGTTTCAGGTGCTGTAACGGCTTTATCCGGCGCCGCTATTTCAATCCGGCATGTCTGGCTTCAGCATTTGCCGCCTGAGGATGTGCCGGAATGCGGCCCCGGCCTGGATTATGTGCTGCAAAACTTGCCTTTAGCGGAGACTATCAAGTTAATGCTTAGCGGCACGGGCGATTGCGCCAAGGTAGACTGGACATTGTTTGGTTTCAGCATGCCCGCCTGGACGTTGGCGGCCTTTTTAATGCTGGCGACGCTAAGTCTTTTGCAAATCCTGAATCGTGAAACCAACCAGTCTTGAGCGGAATTAATGCAATGAAAAAAATTTTATGGATATTAGTGCTTGTAATCGGTTTTTCGCCCGTACAAGCGGCAGATCATTTGACCTCTTTACAGCAAGCGGTGGCCGGGAAACATCGCTCTGCAGCTCATAAAACCCGCGATATCTACCGGCATCCGGAGCAGACGCTGGCATTTTTTGATGTCAGGGATACGATGACTGTCGTCGAAATCTGGCCGGGGGAAGGCTGGTATACGGAAATTCTGGCCCCCTATTTGAAAGCTAAAGGCAAGCTGTATGCCGCGCATTTTTCAGCTGATGCCGAGTTGCCTTATTACAAAAAGAGCCTAAGTGAATTTATTAAAAAGTTGCATCAATATCCAAATCTGTATGGAGAGGTCAAGCTGGCTGTGCTGCAGCCGCCCGCGTTAATGAAAATAGCGCCGGATGGCTCTGCAGACCGGGTGTTAACCTTTCGTAACGTCCATAACTGGATGAAAAACAACCAGGCATCGGCGGTCTTTAGCGCCATCTACAGGGCCTTAAAACCAGGGGGCATTTTAGGTGTTGTAGAGCATCGAAACAGCACGGTAAAGCCTCAGGACACCCAGGCGTTATCGGGTTATGTGAGTCAGGATTATGTCATTGCGCTGGCCAGAAACGCCGGTTTTGAGTTTCTGGCAAAATCTGAAATTAACGCCAATGCCAAAGATACAAAAAATTATCCTGAAGGCGTCTGGACATTGCCGCCGAGCTTAATACTTAAGGATAAAGACCGGGAAAAATATCTGGCTATCGGCGAAAGCGATCGCATGACGATTAAATTTATCAAGCCCAGGTAAATTGGATCCGGGACTATTAAATCTGCGTTTAGCCTTTATTAGCAGCTTAGTTTGTCAGCTTAAATATACACATCAAACAGCTTGATTTTTAACTAAAGCTGAAACACAGCAGGATAGCTGTTGCAGCTTGTCGAGGTTTAATTAGGTTATTGAAAATTAATGACTTATTTTTAATGTAGCAAAAGTATTCAAAGTAACAAAACCGTAATAAAAACCGTCAGTAAGGTATTTTGAAAACCTCTTATCCCCAGAGTTATCCACAGTTTCTGTGAATAACTGAAATAATTTAAAGCCCGGTAATAACTTAGCTCTAAATCATCATGAATTACTTAAAGACTATGGCTAAGTTAGGCAGAGGAAATGAACTGATTTTCAGAGTTGCTGTATCAGTGCCTGTTTACCGGCTGTTTGATTATCTGGCGCCGGATAATTTTGAACCCGCTGCTATTAAAGCCGGAATACGGCTGGAGGTTCCGTTTGGTAAAGGTAAAAAAATCGCCTTCCTGGTTGAAGTTGCCGATTACAGTGAACTTGATAGCAGTAAATTAAAACGTGTGAGCCGGATACTGGATGAAAAATCCCTGTTACGGGCAAAAGATTTACGCTTGCTGCACTGGGCCAGCCGCTATTATCATCATCCTTTGGGCGAAGTGATCGGCGCCGCCTTTCCCGTAGCATTGCGCCAGGGCAAGCTGGCCGTAGTTCAAACTGAAAAATACTATAACTTGACTGAATCCGGCAAAACTGTGGACGCAAATCAATTGCAGCGGGCGCCGAAACAAAAAAGCCTGCTGGAAAAACTTCAACAGGAGCAACTTCCTCTGTCTGAAACCGAACTTTCGGCCTGGAATAAGAACTGGCGGCCGTTAGTAAAACCGTTGCTGGATAAGCAGTTAATACAACTTGCCCAGCCTGAGTCAAAGGTTATGTTCGCCGCCTCTCTAGTCAGGGATGATACCTTGCAGCTTAATCCGCAGCAGATGTCGGCGGTAGCGGCCATAAAAGAAGGCTTGGGGCGGTTTGGGGTTTTTTTACTGGAAGGGATTACCGGCAGCGGCAAAACAGAAGTGTATCTGCAGGTCATTCGTGCCGTTTTGGAACGCGGGCAACAGGTATTGATATTATTACCGGAAATCACCTTGACGCCGCAGCTTGAGGAGCGCTTCGGGCAGCGTTTTGCAATAGCGCAATGCCTGTCTCATTCCAAATTAACAGACCGGGAGCGGCAAGCAGCCTGGCTGAAAATGCAGCAGGGCGACTGCTTCATAATGCTCGGTACGCGATCGGCTTTATTTACGCCCTTAAAAAATCCGGGGCTGATTATTCTTGATGAAGAACATGATGTTTCCTTCAAGCAACAGGAGGGTTTTCGTTTTTCTGCCAGGGATGTCGCCGTGGTGCGTGGGAAAATACTCAATATTCCGGTATTGCTGGGTTCGGCTACGCCATCCCTGGAAAGCCTGCATAATGTTGATAAAAAGCATTACTGTCTGCTGCACTTGCCCGAAAGAGCGGGAAATGCGATAGAGCCGGTTTTGCAGTTGCTGGATATCAGAAATAAACCCATGCAGGAAGGTCTGTCGGAACAGCTTATTGAAGAAATTAAAATAACCTTGGCAAAAAAAGAACAGGTGCTGTTATTTTTAAACCGGCGCGGTTTTGCACCTACCTTGATTTGCCACGGCTGCGGCTGGGTGGCGCGCTGCCGGCGCTGTGACGCCAATCTGGTGATTCATTATGCTGAAAAAATGCTTCGCTGCCATCACTGCGGACATGAACAGCGCCTGATTGCTCACTGTCCGGCTTGCAAGACCGGGGAGTTGACGGCGCTGGGATTGGGCACAGAGCGGGTGGAGAAAGTACTGACTGAATTATTTGCCGATAAAACCATAATCCGCCTGGATCGTGATTCCATTCAACGCAAAGGTTCGCTGGAAGGCTACTTGCAGCAAATTAATCAGGGTAAGGTGGATATTATTCTGGGCACCCAAATGCTGGCTAAAGGCCATCATTTTCCGAATGTTACTTTAGTAGCGATTCTTGATGTCGACAGCGGCCTGTTCAGTATTGATTTTCGCGCCGCCGAAAAACTTGCGCAAATGATTGTGCAAGTCTCCGGCCGGGCCGGACGCTGCGAAAAGCCCGGCAAAGTCATTATGCAGACGCGAAGGCCTGAGCATCCCTTGTTAACTACGCTGCTCAGGCAAGATTACAGGAGTTTTGCAAAAACGGCCTTGGCGGAGCGAAAGGAAGCAGGGCTGCCGCCCTTCAGTCATCAGATATTGTTAAGGGCGCAAGCTGTTGACGCTCAGATGCCGCAGCTTTTTCTTCAGGCCATCGTCGAATTGGTGCGGCCCTGTAATAAAGGTCATATTCAGGTTTTAGGCCCGGTCGCAGCGCCCATGGCCAGGCGGGCAGGCCTTTATCGTTACCAATTGCTTTTTCAAAGCGCGAAACGCCGGGAATTGCATAAATTATTTGATGATGCGGTGCCGGAAATTGAAAAACTCAAACAGGCAAAAAAAGTGCGCTGGTCACTGGATGTTGACCCCGTGGATTTGTATTAATAGTGTTTTCATGGATAATGTACGGCTATTTATTTGATCTGACAAACGCAGTGAAGCAATGAAACAAAAGATAGAGGAGCTTATCCTTCAAGCCGTTGAAACCCTGAAGGCAGACGGTGTTTTAAGCCGGGAAATTACCCCCAATACTGCGGTTGAACGCAGCAGGGATGCACAGCATGGCGATTTTGCTTCAAATCTTGCCCTGGCGCTGGCAAAACAGGCCAAAGCAAATCCCAGGCAGCTGGCTGAAAAGATCATTTCCGCGCTGCCTCGGCATGATGCAGTGTCCAGGGTCGAACTGGCGGGCCCGGGCTTTATCAATTTTTTTGTCAATTCCAATTCCCGGCATCAGATTATCAGCCGAATCCACAGCGAAGGCCGGGAATTTGGCTTAAGCAAGGCCGGTGCGGGTAAAAAAGTCCAGGTTGAGTTTGTTTCAGCCAATCCCACCGGGCCCTTGCATGTGGGACACGGCCGCGGCGCAGCCTATGGCTCGGCGGTCGCCGACTTATTACAGGCGGTCGGTTTTGAAGTGCATCGCGAGTATTATGTCAATGATGCCGGACGGCAGATGGATATACTCGCCGTCAGTATCTGGCTGAGATATCTTGAAGAGTGCGGGGAAGTTGCACATTTTCCAAGCAATGGCTATCGCGGCGATTACGTGCGGGAAATTGCCCGGGACATCCATAAAAAAACCGGCAATGACTACCGCAGGCCTATAATGCTGGTATTGGAAGATCTGCCGGCGGATGAACCGCAGGGCGGAGACAGGGAACTCTACATCGATGCGTTGATTGACCGGGCAAAAACCTTGCTTGGCCTTTCGCTCTACCGGGATTTTTTCCGGGTCGGCCTGAATACCATTCTGCAGGACATCCGGATTGATCTGCAAGAGTTCGGCGTGGATTATCAGCAATGGTTTTCAGAACGTCAGTTGATGGATGACGGTTCAGTCGAAAAAGCCCTTGAGCGCTTGCGCGCCGGCGGACATCTGTATGAGCAGGAGGGCGCGATATGGTTTGCCTCCAGCCGCCTCGGCGATGAAAAAGACCGGGTTGTAGTCAGGGAAAACGGCCAGTCCACGTACTTTGCTTCGGACATTGCCTACCATATGAACAAGCTGGAGCGCGGTTTTGATACAATAATTGATATTTGGGGCGCCGATCATCATGGTTATATTCCCAGGGTCAGAGCCGCCCTGCGCGCCCTGGGCGCTGATGAGGCCAGATTGAAGGTGCTGCTGGTGCAGTTTGCAACGCTTTACCGCGGCGAGGAAAAAGTGCAAATGTCCACACGCTCGGGCGAATTTGTTACCTTAAGGCAATTGCGCAATGAAGTCGGCAAAGATGCAGCGCGGTTTTTTTATGTGCTGCGCCGCTCTGAACAGCATATGGATTTTGATTTGAAACTGGCGACCTCGAAATCCAATGAAAATCCGGTCTTTTACGTGCAGTACGCCTACGCCAGAGTATGCAGCGTATTGCGTCAACTCGATGAGAGGGGCTGGGAAAGAAACCTGCTTTCCGGTATGGAAAATCTGCAGCTGTTAACCGAAGAGCACGAAATTAATATCGTCGAAACCCTGGCCCGCTACCCGGAGATACTGGAACGCGCGGCGCTGCACCATGAGCCGCATCTGCTAATCCATTATCTGCGCGAATTGGCCAATGCTTTCCATACTTACTATAATGCCCATCAGTTTCTGGTTGAGAATGCCCCGCTCCGCGACGCCCGCTTGAATTTGATATGCGCTGTAAAACAGGTATTGGCAAATGCATTGGGCTTGTTAAATATCAGTACACCTGAATCAATGTAATATGGCCAGGGATTACAAATACAGAGCCGAAGGCAGACGCGCTGCTTCGCGCCGGCAAAACTACGGTCGTCAGCAAAGCGTCGGCCTGTGGAAATGGATGCTGATTACGGCCCTGATTATTGCCTTTGTGGTTTTTCTGGTGTATCTGCGGAGTTCAGCGCCCCGACAAGCGCCTACTGCTCATATTTCACAAACCCTGCCGGCGCCAGGATCCGCAACGCCCGCTGCAGCAAAAAAACAAGCGCCCAGGCAGGGAAAAAAGATTGAACCCGAACTGGGACCCAAGCCGCCGCAGTTTGATTTTTACACCATTTTGCCCGAAAAAGAAGTCGTAGTGCCCGATTACGAGATCAAGACCCGCGCCCGGGAAGAGAGGATCGGCAAGGCCAAGGATAGCCGCTATATAATGCAGGCCGGCTCGTTCAAGAAATTTAAAGAAGCCGACCAATTAAAAGCACGGCTCGCCTTAATGGGTATTGAATCCAAAATCGAAAAGGCAAAAGTAGGAAACGTGACCTGGAGCAGGGTTAAACTAGGCCCCTATGCCCGCATGTCCAGTGTCAGCACCCTCAGGGCCAGGTTAAGACAGAACGGCATTGATGTTGTAGTTACCGAGAAAAGCGAGCAATAAGGAAACAGGCCGTTGGGAATGAAGCCCATGATCGGGACGGGGGCTGTATTCGGGCCCATCCGCGCTTAGGATAGCATGGCGCTTTGACTGCCGCCGGCGCTCTGAGGCATTTAGGCTGAGATATGAAACCTGCAAGTCGATTTGATTAAAAAAGAAGAGGCTTCGCTAATAGCCTGAGAAAAGATGCCAAGGTTCAGAGAAAAGTATTTAACTCAGCGGATTTGAGTCTATATAAACTTAATCCAAATAATCCAGAAAAATCGATAACAGACTTATAACAGGTCTGCGCAAATTTAATTCATCATGGGAAAGCTGTGGCACATGAGGGTGCAACAATAAAACCATCTTTAAAGGAGCTTCTTGCCATATTTAGAGAAGTCTTAAAAAGCATTCAAGAAATGAGACACTGATAAGTCACAGCCTTGATTCATAGGATGTTAATAGGGCCCACAATCAAATAACATCGTGGCAAGGTGACGCATTTTTTATGGGTTGCCAAATGAATATCCCAAACTACAACCCATCGAATTGGCGCCCAAATGTTGGGTTACGCGATAGGCCCCTAACCCAACCTACATGCTCCATACTGCCGTTTATCCTGATCATGCCCAACATATAGTGTCTGAAGAGGTAGCTGGTCCGGCCTCCAGCAATCCGCACCTCTGTTTTCATAGCGGTGAGAATCAAGAGGCCCCTGACTTAAGCCATTACCCATAAAATGCAAAAATTTACATTGTTTGTCTAGCACATCGGCACGTCAGTATGAAATAGCATGTGCTGACAGCCAGCGCAGTGTCCAAAAATGGCCAGCCGGAGCAGACAGTTGTAAATAATTGCTGGTTGAACGCGGTGATTTTTTCGGGGCGCGCATAAAGCTTTTTATTGCCTATGCTCACGATCCAGTTAGAAATTTTCCTCGAGATATAACTTGCAGTTATATCTTGTCTTTTGATTATTGTTTAACCGCGAACTTAAGAGGAGAGACTACCATGCAAACGTTTAAAATCGATAAGATATCTGTAAGTGGAGCACTGATGGGCACAGGTAATGAATTGGCGCACATTGAGCTGATTATGGGCCGCGAGGCAGCGCTACAGAAACTGCGTTTGGCATCACGCTGACCAACCAGAAGCAGGGAGATAATGCCTTGCTTGCCCTGGCTGCCCCCAATCTCATGGCTAAACCCAATACCGTAATGTTCAATAAAGTCGAAATCAAGAATGAGCAGCAGGCAAGCCAAATGTTCGGGCGTGCGAAAAGAAGGGAGTTTTTTTGGGGATTTTTTATTGTGGCGCTTTTGCGGGTCAATATCCCGATTCAGGAAAGCCTATTTGAATGACTCTTTAATCGTTTGTTGTAACTGAATTTAAAAAGGCCAGCTTAGGCCAGACGTTTTCCCTGCGCCTCTGTCAAAATTAAGGCCCCTCCTCTTTATCCTCATCAACAGTCATATCGGATATTTCCCTTAATCTGGAAATAGCTTTGAAATTAATGCTGTTTTCAGGATAGTTGCCTGTGCTGTCGGCCATACCCGCTTCTTGGCCGGTCAGTAATTCCAGAGTTTCATCGACGCTGGAGACGGCATAAATTGAAAATAAACCTTGTGCTACCGCATTGATAACGTCCTGCTTCAATATCAGGTTGCATTTATTGGCGGCGGGAATAATGGCGGCCTGTTGCCCGTTAAGTCCGCGCGCCTGACAAAGCCTGAAGAAACCTTCTATTTTCTCATTTACACCGCCTATCGCCTGGACTTCGCCGTATTGATTAATGGAGCCGGTAACGGCAAATGTTTGTTTTATGGGGGTTCGCGTCAATGCTGAAATAAGACAGCAAAGCTCCGCCAGAGACGCGCTATCGCCGTCAATATAACCATAAGACTGCTCAATGGCGATACTGGCCGAAATTGCCAAAGGAAATTGCTGGGCGTAGGAATGCCCAAGATAACCGGTTAATATCATTACGCCTTTGGAGTGAATGGCCTGGCCCAGCTCGGCTTCGCGTTCGATATCAACGATACCCCGGGAGCCTGGATAAACGGTGGCGGTGATGCGCGCCGGCGCGCCAAAACTGCTGCCGCCCACTTCCAGAATGGTCAAACCGTTGACCTTGCCGATTGCTTCCCCTTCTGTGTCAATAAGAATAGTGCCGTTAAGCATTTCTTCGAGAATGTTCTCGGCCATTCTGCCGTTGCGCTGTTCTCTTGCCGCCAAGGCTTTTTCAATATGGAGCCTGTCGATATGGCTGCTGCCGGATAGTCTGCAAAACAGGTTGGCTTCGCCAATGACTTCCAGCGAATCCTTGATCCGGGCAGAAAAATGCTGCCGGTTTTCTGAAAGTCGGCAGCTATGTTCAATCAGGCTCTCAATTGCAGTCCGTGTTAACGGCTTTGCTCCGGAATCCGCCGCGTGCTTGATCATCAGCATGGCAAACTTTTGCATGGCTTCATGGGTGCGCGGAATGTAGCCCTCAAAATCGGCCAGAATTTTGAACATTTCGTTAAATTCATTATCCAGCACTTCCAGAAAATAATGGGTATCCGCAGAGCCTACCAGAATCACTTTAACATTTAATGGAATAACTTCAGGTTTCAAGGTAATGGTGTTAATGCCCAGTTCGGAATAAGGTGATTCGATTTCAATGCAGCCCGATTGCAGTGCGCGTTTAAGGCCTTCCCAGACAAAGGGACTGGTCAGCAGCTTTTCGGCGTCGAGAATCAGATAGCCGCCATTGGCCCTATGCAATGAACCGGCGCAAATCCGCCGGTAAGTGGTAACCAAAGTGCCCTGGTCGCTACTATATTCTATGCGGCCAAACAGGTTCTGATAAGTCGGATGCGCTTCGTAAATGACCGGTGCGCCGCTTTCATCCCTGTTATCGACCAGAATATTAGGCACATACTGCTCGGCCAGTATTATCTTTTTTTTCAAAGGGTTGGCGGCCTCCAACGGCTGCTCCGGCAACAGATAGTCCGGAATGGTGTTGTCGAGGTTTTTTCTGATTTCTGATAAATAGGTGATGGCATCATCGATATTCTGGTATTTATCATTCAGTTCGGCAAACAGGGGAGCTATCGCGAGGCTGATGGTGTCAGTATCAAGCTGTTTGATCTTTTCAACCATAGTCCTGCGCCACTGCGGCAATTCCAGCAATACCTCACTGAGATAGTCTTCCAGTTCTCCCACATGCCTGTGAAACGCCTCCCGCTCCGCTTGCGGCAAACGCATGAATTGCTCTTCATTCAAAGCTTTATTATTTCTGATGGGCGAAAAAGTAATGGCTTCACCGTCTCTGAACAGGGCAATGTTTATGGACTGGGCTTTTTTATCAACCAGCTCGATCCTGGTGGTATAAAGGTGATTAAACTCTCGCTCAATGGCATTTTTTTTTTGTTGATAGGCAGGGCTTTCAAATGCGGCCGGGAAAGTTGCCAGCAGATCATCAATCAGCTTTTCAATATCCCTGCCGAATTTCTGACCCTGTTCTGCCGGCAGCTCAACGGCTACGGGTTCTCTGGGATTATCAAAATTATCAACATAGGCATAGGAGGAAGGCGCGGGCAAGGTCGGAGCGAGAGATTCCAGGTAATTAGTAATCAGGGACAAGCGGCCTAATCCAGGGTCTCCCATTACAAAGATGTTGTAACCCGGATTCGGCATGGCGACGGCAAATTCCAGCGCCGACTGAGCTCTTGATTGTCCTAAAATGGCCGACTGTAATCGGGGCGCTTCAGGCAATTCAAAATCAGCCAGATTGACATTCAGTTGCAGTGACTCAAGTGGAAGTTTTGCAGGATTAGGCATGGCTATATAAATGGCATCGAGTTACAGGTAATCAAACGTTTCAGACTTCGGCATGCAAGCCACAGAGCGCCTGCATAAAGCGCCGCTTCCCTGGCGCCTATGGAGGCCCTTGCCCCAGCATTGGCTTCATCCCCTAAGGGATGTGTCCTTATTGCTTAATAATTTTATCATTTTTAAACTGTCGGGTTATTTAAAAGCTTGAGCGTTGCTGGCCGGGTAAATTTTATTATGATTAAAATAAGCTTCAGGGCAATAGCGGGTTGGCGGCTTCAGGCGCCTCCAGGGCGCGTTGTTATTGAGGAGGCTGAAGGGTTATTGGCGATCTATTCCTTCCGGACCATGCCTGGAGCGTCCATTGTGCTCACCTTCTGCATATCCAGGGGGAGATGCGGGATTATTTATCGAATTAAAAAAACCCGCTCGAGTCTCAGTATTTTTTCAGACAAACAGGCTATAAATCTGTATTATCGTTGGCCTTTTAACAGGCAATAAAGAGGTTTATCATGCAAATAGCCGCCAATAGAGCTGTTTCCATCCACTATACGCTCACTAATGATGAAGGCGAAGTGCTTGATAGTTCAGTGGATGATGACGCATTAGTCTATCTTCACGGCGCCGGAAATATTATTTCCGGCCTGGAAAATGCGTTAACCGGCAAGAGTGCGGGCGACAAGTTTAAAGTGCGCATTCCGGCCAAAGAAGCTTACGGGGAAGTTGAAGATGACAGGGTTCAGGTTATCTCCAGAGATATGTTTGAAGGCATAGATAAGATTGAAGTGGGCATGCAGTTTCAGGCGGAGGTAAGTTCCGGCCCGGCTGTGGTCACGGTAGTTGATATTCAGGGAGACGACATTACTATCGATGGCAATCACCCGCTCGCAGGACAAGCCTTAACCTTTGATGTGGAAGTCATGGATGTCAGGACCGCAACTGAAGAAGAAACGGCTCATGGGCACATTCATGGCGCCGGATGCCATCATTAGATCGCGTTTACGGCGCAGGCTTCGATGTCCTTTTATTTATCCAGTCTTGTAAATGCCTTCAGTAATTCAGCCGTATTCGCCATGCCTTTATGGAGATGCTGCTCAATTTCCGCCATTGATATTTCCCCTGCCGTTTGACCGGCCGCCCAGTTGGCAATGACCGAAATAGCGGCATAATCCATTGCCAGTTCTCTGGCGAGGGCGGCCTCCGGCATGCCGGTCATGCCTACCAGGTCGCAGCCGTCCCTTTCCATGCGCCTGATTTCCGCAGCCGTTTCCAGGCGCGGGCCCTGCATGCAGCCATAAGTTCCCATCGGCGTTATTTTTATCCTGGCCTGGGCCGCGGCTGTAATCAGGCGTGAGCGCAGCTTTTGGCTGTAGGGATAAGTAAAATCTATATGGGTGACCGTATCATTCTCATCGTCAAAAAAAGTGTGCATGCGGCCGTAGCTGTAATCGATAATCTGATCGGGTATGGCTATATGCGCAGGCCCCATTTCATGGGTAATTCCGCCTACGGCGGCTACGGCAATAATCTGTTCAACACCCAGCTGTCTAAGTCCCCAGATATTGGCCCGGTAATTAATTTTATGCGGGGCCAGCCTATGCGGATTACCATGCCTGGCCAAAAAAATAACGTTCCTGCCGTTAAGCTCGCCGGTAATAAATTCGGCTGAAGGCGCGCCGTAAGGCGTAGTCAGCTGATCGCGCCTGATAATTTTCAAGTCATTAATCCGGGTCAGGCCGGTGCCGCCGATAATAGCGAGTTGCGTCACGATAGTTTCTCGGCAGCCTTCTTGCAGGCGTAAATGCCCGGGGCATTGCGCAGGTAGCCTTTGTAATCCATGCCGTAGCCGAACAGATAGCGGTTTTCTACTTTCAGGCCGATGAAATCAGCTTTTACCAACTTTTCGCGGCCGAGGATTTTATCCACCAGGACAGCGCTGTAAACCGCTGTCGCGCCCTGTTCCAGGCAGTAGTTATAAATCGCCGCCAGGGTAAGACCTTCATCGAGTATGTCATCGATGATCAGGACGGTTCTGCCTTTAAGCGGCGTTGCCGGTTTAAGTATCCATTCGATGCGGCCGCCTGAGGTCTGGTTTTGATAACGGCTGGCGTTAATGGCATCAATATTCAGCGGCATGGTCAGGCGGGTTAACAATTTACCGGCGGTGACTATGCCGCCGTTTATGACGCAGAGTATTAGCGGATTGGCAGCGGCGAGCATCAGGTTAATCTCCCGGGCCATCCTTTCCAGGGCGGCCTCAACTTCTGCTTCGCTGCACAACAAATCGGCGGTTGACTGGATGTGTTTGATTTCTTCAAGCATGGCTGTCGATGCTAGTGATGAGGCTTGAAACGGTTTGCCATTTTTCGGTCTTCATTAATTGTTCCCGATTCAGCTGCGGCTTGCCTTGCATGTGCCCAAGCCGCTGCTCCCTGATGGGATCGCGGGTGACCGGCAAGGCCTCCAGCACCTGTTCGGCGGCAAGCGGGTTGTTGCAGATCAGGATCATATCGCAGCCGGCTTCCTGGGCAAGCCTTGCGCGCTTCGGGAAATCGCCCACGGAGGCAGCGCCTGCCATATTTAAATCGTCGCTAAAAACCGTTCCGCTAAAATTAAGTTCTGTGCGCAAAATTTGCTGAATCCAGAACCGCGAGAAACCCGCCGGCTTGGGATCGCACCTGGGATAGAGCACATGGGCCGGCATAACGCCTTCCAGCCCTTCATCTATCAATTGCTTGAAAGGCAGCAGGTCTTTTGCCCTGATGCTGTCCATATCACGGTCATCGACCGGCAAGGCGAGGTGAGAATCGAGTGCTACGGCGCCATGGCCGGGAAAATGTTTCCCAGTCGCCGCCATGCCTGCCTGTTTCATGCCTTTTCTGAATGAGCTGGCAAGCCGGGTTGCAAGCTTATGATCTGTTGAAAAAGAGCGGTTGCCGATGATTTTACTGATACAGCAATCAATATCCAATACCGGCGCAAAGCTGAAATCGACACCCACCCCTAATAATTCGGCCGCCATAAGCCAGCCCGCCGGTTCTGCAAGTTCCGGGCTTTGCCCATAGCTGGATGCCGGCGGCAGGCGCGTGAAACCGTGTTGAAAGCGCTGTACCCTGCCGCCTTCCTGGTCAACGGCAATCAGCAAGGTTCCGCTGCGGGCGCGGCGAATGCTGCTGATAAGCTCGGTTACCTGTTCAGGGCTTTGATAATTGCGTGAAAACAAAATAACCGCCCCGGTGTTGGGGTGGTTTATTTTTTCTTTTTCGGCTTGCGTCAGCGTTAAGCCCTCAACATCCAGCATTATCGGGCCGATAGGGTAGTTACTTGGCATTATGGCTTGGCGTCATTGTTAGGATGTTGACCTATACTTTAAATCAATTTTTAAGTTAAAAGGATGTCTGCTATGCGTTTACTGGTTTTATTACTGGGTATTATTTTTATCCCTGCCCTGGCAGTTGCTGAAGAAAAACCATCCGGAGCGGCTATAGAATATCTGCAAATGAGCCCAAAGTTTACCGTTAATTTGGAAGAACCCGGAAAATATCTGATGATTAATGTTCAATTACTGGTGGAAGGCGCAGACGCTGTGGAAAAGGTAAAAAAACATCTGCCTGCATTAAGGCATGAATTGATCATGCTTTACAGCGGCAGGTCAATGGAAACACTGCAAGCCCCGCAGCAGCGCGAGGCCTTGCGGCAGGAAACATTTAAAGCCTTCAAGCGGGTCCTGGAAAAATATGAAAATAGCGACGGCTTCAAGGGGGTATTTTTTACTGAGTTTTTGGTAGGTTAAACAGCCGATATTTTTTCGGTATTGGAAGATCATAAATTTAACCGATTTTTCAACAGAGTGATGTTATCGGTTATTTCCTGTTCCGTATAAGGGACGGCATCAAATTTTCCCCACACCGGCGCCGGCCATGCTTTATCGGTTTGATAGCGTACGATGTGATGGATATGCAATTGCGGCACCAGGTTGCCTATAGCCGCAATATTGATTTTATCCGCTTTATACAGGGCCGCGAGATGTTCTGCCAGGTAGCTCGATTCCTCAATCAGCAGTTTGCGCTCGGCCTTGTTCAATTGATAAATTTCCACTAATTGCGCTTTTTCCGGCACCAGGACAAACCACGGGTAGCGGCTATCGTTCATCATTAATAATTGACATAATTGAAGCCGGCCGATGACAATGCAGTCCTGCTGCAGGCGAGGGTGTAACGTGAAGGTTGTAGCCATTTTTAAGGAAAATCAAGGCAATGCCTTAAAGCAGATGAAAAATCGGTATGTTATATTTTGTTTGAATATAAGCCATTAAAGGATAGTTCCATGGTTGCGCAAATAATCCCGGCTCAAGATCTGCCTGATGACAAAAAGATGACTGTCTCATTCCGGTTGTTGTTGGGCCTGTATTCAATAATCCCGCTTTGTCTGGCCTTGCAATTCGTTGACAGCTCATTCTGGAACGGCTATCTGCGCGAAAATCTGCCCAGCAGCCCCAATCATTTTCTATTATTCCAGATTCTTTTCGGAACGCCGCATATTATTGCCAGCGCCATTGTGCTGGCAAGCAACACAGAATACCTGAAGTTTTACCGGCTGAACATTATTTTGATGACGCTTGCCATCGCCGTTGTTTTCGGCCTGGGCAGCCTGTTTATTCCCTACCGCGCGCTCTATGTGCTGGTAGCCTGCTGGACTGTCTTTCATGTGCTCAAGCAGCAGCATGGCATTGGCCGCGGCATCTGTCGTCTGCCTGAGTGGGCGTTTCAGCTTCTGTTATGGCTGAGCGTGGCGGCGGGCATTTTTATCTATATAGCCATTTTTCTTAAAAACAGCCTTGCAATGCAGCAGGCGGAATGGCTCAGGCATAGCGCCGGCGGCTTATGCGCAGCACTGGTGCTGTGCGGGTTCTATTGCCAGCGCAAGGTGCCTACTGTATTTGGCAAGTGCTTTCTCTGGTCGAATATCTTTCTGGTATTAAGCAGTTTTTATTTGTATGTTCAGCAGTATTATTTTTTTGCGATTCTGGTGCCGAGGCTGGTGCATGATGCGACGGCCTATATTTTCTACATCACGCACGACTACAACAGGCATCACGGTCATCCGCAGAATTTTATTTACCGCTATGCCGAACGCTGCAATATCCATGTCTTTGTGGTGCTGCCCGTGTGTTCATTTTTTCTGGCGTTTGTGTTGCAGGCTTATGGAGATGCATGGGTCAGTCTAATCACCCATTTCTTTTTTGGCGTGGAAATCCGTAAAGCCGTCACCTTGGGATTATTGGGCTATCTGGCTCTAATGCACTACTACACGGAGGCTTTTACCTGGAAGCAGGGCTCGCCCTACCGGCGCTTTATTGCCTTTTCAAAATGAGATCATGAATTTGGTCTCGATGCTGTTGGGAAGCTGTTCACTATCTCTTGGATCAGCAGGAAGAAAGCGGGAACGACGCTGTTGAGGCTTGCGATGAGTTTTCGAAAGCACTATCCCAGCTTCCGGTATAAGGTGCTGCGATCCAGGCCGAGTATCCGGGCCGCCTGAATTTTATTGCCGCCGGTCATTGCCAGGACATGGCGAATATAGGCTTGATTAATGTCCTCCAGCGACCATCCTTGCATCATTGCCAATTCAAAAAAGCTGGTATCGTTGACGGGCAGTTTCGAAGCCTGCGCCAGATCTTCCAGCAAAAGGGTATCATGGTCGGCAAGCACAATAGCCCTTTCAAGCGTATTGGCAAGCTCCCGGACGTTGCCTGGCCAGTGATAGGCCCGAATCCAGCGCAATACTTCCACCGAAATATTGACCGGCCCCTGTTTGCCAAGGCGCAGGCAAACGGTGTCGATCAAGGTTTTGGTTAAGGCGTCAAGATCTTCCTTGCGCTCTCTTAACGGAGGCACTTCAAGGCTGATTACATTCAACCGGTGATACAGATCGAAACGAAACAATCTATCGTGGATGCGCTGCTCCAGAGGCTGATGGGTAGCGGCGATCAAGCGTATGCTGACCCTGGTTTCTTTGGTATCACCGAGCGCTCGGACTTTTCCGGTTTCCAGCGCCTGCAGCAGCTTAGGCTGAATTTCCAGGGGCAGTTCAGCGATTTCATCAAGGAATAATGTTCCGGAGTCGGCCTGTGAAAACAATCCCGGCCTATCCTTGCTGGCATCGGTAAAAGCGCCCTTGCGAACGCCGAATAACTCACTTTCCACTAAACTGTGCGGCAATGCAGCGCAATTAACGGCGATAAAAGGGCCTGAATGATTTGGACTGTTGTCATGAATCCAGCGGGCTACTGCGCTTTTACCTGTGCCGCTTTCTCCGGTCAGGAGCACTGTAGAGTTTACTGCGGCGGCCCGTGTTGCCATGCTGACCAATCGCTGCATGCCGGGACTTTGAGTTATAAAAATGCCCGTAGCGCTGTTTTTATCATCAGTAAAGCCTATTTTTACAGCCGTGCGCCGCATTTGCCGGTCTTCAAGCGCCCGTGCTACTGCTGTATAGAGTTCTTCAATGCGAAAAGGTTTGGTTAAAAAGTCGCAGGCCCCTGCGCGCATGCTTTGCATCGCCAAATCAATACTGCCGAAAGCGGTTATCAGCAATACCAGCTGTTCAGGCCGTTTACGGTGTATAGCCGCCATTAACTCCAGGCCGCGCATCCCGGGCATAATGACATCGGATATCACCAGATCAAAGGACTCGTTTTCTATAGCATTGAGCGCATCAGCAGTATCAGTGAATCCAGCGGCCGAATAATTAACCTGGCGCAGCATGTCGATTAGATAATCAACAATACCGGGATCATCATCGATCACTATAATTCGACGACTTGCTGTCATCATCAGGCTTTTCTCCACGGCAAATGAATGATAAAAAGGCTGCCTTTTCCGGGTTCTGATTCGGCCACGACGGTGCCGCCCATTTCAGTAACTAACGACTTGACGACAGCTAAACCAAGGCCGGTGCCTCCTTGTTTGCCGCGCGTGGTAAAGTAGTGTTCAAAAAGCCGGGATAGATGCTCGGGCGCAATGCCTGTACCCGTATCGGCGACGCTAAGCTTTAGCACTGGCATTGTTTGTTCGGCATGGCTAATCGAAGTCCGGGACAACTCGATGGTTAAGGCGCCGGTATTGATATTGGCGGCCAAGGCATTGGTGAGCAAGTTTAAAACAATCTGCTGGATGCCGTCCTTGTTGATCGATATCAAGGGCAGCGACTTCGGGTGGACAAAAGTCATTGTGACTCCCTGACGCCGTGCTTCAAAGCCCAGCATATCAATAACCTCGGCTATAGCCGTGATGACATCGCAACTCATAGGCTCAGTCGGATGGCGCGGGGCAAACTCCAGAAGACGGTGGACAATGCGCGTGATACGATCGGTCTGGTCCACTAATATATTGGCAATGCGGCGAACTTCTTCATAATCATCGTTGCAGGCCGCGAGCGCTCTCGCCCTGCCGTTGACGATTTGCAAGGGCGAGCCGATTTCGTGGGCAAGCCCCGCCGATAACTGACCGATCGTAATCAATTTATTCGCATCCTGTAAGGCCCGTTGCAGTTGTCGTCTATGCTGCGTTTCAACATCCAGGCGGCGGTAAGCCGAAAATAACTCGGCAGTCATCCGGTTAAACTCTTGCGCCACGGCAGCAAATTCATCCTTGCCGGATACAGGTAAAGGCTTCGGGGGCTCCGTGCTGTTTCTGAAATTCCGCATGGCCTCGCGAAGCCTCTGTAGAGGCACTGAAATATAAATATGGCCCAACAAAAGGCAAAGCAGGGAAGTAAACAGAATGAAAGCAATGAAAGATAAAAGAATATAGGTTTTGGTTTTACTTAAATTTTCATGCATCGTTTGCAGCGATTTGACGATAGCCACATTGCCGTTTAAATTGCTTGACCTCTCATAAAATGGCAAGGACAAAATGAATAAGCGGGGTTCATCGGCCGGGTAATAGAACTGTTTCACTTCGCCCTCTCTTGCCGCCTGGTATAAGCCCTGTTCGACTTGTTGCGGCCATACCAGGCTTTCCGCGTTCGAGCGGATGACATTGCGATTTTGAATATAAATGCGGATATCGACAGACGGTTTGATCCGTTCTAATTGCTGCATGAGTTTTTGCAGATCTTCAGTCTGATGATCCCGCAAGGCGTTTTCGACCGAAACCAGCAAGCTGTTGGCTAACAGACGGGTTTCCTGTTCGACAGTATTAAGTAAATCTCGCGCTTCGGTATGTAGATGATAGGTCCCGTAAATGCCAAAAACCATCCAACTTAAGGCAAACAAGGAAATGGCCAATTTATAAATAGCGGACATAGCGTTGCATCTTGCACTCCATTGTCGCAAAATGCAACACGATATGAGCTGAATTATTTAATTTCTCTTGATCAGCAAGAATTTTTAGCTAGGCGCGGCTCTCGCCGTTATACACACGTTTGTTCAAGCCCGTCATTCCGGCTGGGAGTCCTGTCAGGCTGTCCTGCCTGACACCCTTCGGGTAAATGCAAATCCGTTCCAGACGGATTTGTGCCGGACTAATTCGCCGGGAGCGAATTTGGACATGCGCAGCAGGGGGCGAAGCCCGAACCGCAAGGAGGCGGTGAGCAATCCAGGCTACATGGAAGTATTTAAGTTCGCCATTCATGGCACTGGATTCATGCGGGGCTTTCCTGCCCCGCACCCCAAGGGATAAATGCCAATCTGTTCCAGACAGATTGGTCCCGCTTCCCGGCGGGTATGACGAATTACCCGCGTAATTGTATATAACGGCGAGAGCCGCGCCTGGGGAAGATTCCTGCTGATCAGGTAAGTGCTTAATGTAACCTTATTAAATAGCGTAAAAGTTTCTGGATAAGTAACTGGCGTGCATTTTGCTTATATTTTAATTTATAAATACTGAATTCCTATTACCATCAGGATTTTATTAATACATCAATTGTTTTTTTTATGTACATCACGCTTGCTTCCGATAATCGCTTCTTTCCTTCCCCGCCTAATCCTGCCCAATCATTAGCTGGCGCCCGTAAAAAGCCGCCGTTTAGTGAACAGATCATAACTTTTGCACCCAAATTCATCTGTTTGGAAAAGCCTCATCGGTGATCGCAAGAACCTGTCCCGGCATTTGCGCCGCGGGTCAAAATTTTAATTTGCATAAGCGCCCAATAATGAAAATTAGCCAACTACTGTTTATTTCAGTCTGCTTAATCATCGCCGCCTGCAGCTCAAAAAAAGAAGCCGAGACCGTCGATACCCATAAGGTAGTAAATCCTGTCCTGGAAGACATTACCTACAGCAACGACTATGTAGCCAACATTCACTCGGTGAAATATGTAGAGATCAGAAGCAAAATCAAAGGCTATATTGAAAAAATTCATGTCGATGAAGGGCAGCCCGTCAAGAGAGGACAGTTGCTGTTCACGCTCAGCTTTCTGGTATTTGAAAAGGAATTGCAAAAAGCGGATGCGGCTTATAAAAACGCCATAGCCGATTTGAAGGCGGCCGAAGTTGAATTAATCAATGTGAAACTGCTGGTAGCAAAAAATATTGTATCCGGGACAGAGCTGGATGTAAAAAAAGCCAAAGTAGAGGCGTTAAAAGCCACTGTGGAAGAGGCTAAGGCGCACAAAGAGCAGGCCGCTTTAAAACTTTCATTTGCACATATTAAAGCGCCCTTCGACGGCGTCATCAACCGTATTCCCAACAAGGTCGGCAGCTTGATAGAGGAAGGCGGGCGGCTGACCACTATTTCCGACAACCGCGAGGTATTTGTTTATTTCAACCTCTCAGAAATTGATTACCTGAATTATATGGCTAATGGCGAACAGAAAACAAAAACCGTAAGTTTAAAACTGGCAAATAACAGGCCCTATGGGCACGAAGGAAAAATAGAAATGATTGAAAGCGAATTCGATCAATCAACCGGTAATATTGCGTTCAGAGCGAGGTTTCCAAATCCCGATGCAATTTTAAAACATGGATCAAACGGCAAGGTTATTGTCAAAAAACAGCTTAAAAATGCGTTGCTCGTGCCTCAAAAGTCAACCTTTGAAATTCAGGATAAACTGTATGTTTTCGTGGTAAATCAGGAGGATGTGCTGGAGCAAAGGAACATCGTCCCCAAACTGCGCTTACCTGATTTTTATGTTGTGGAGTCCGGCTTGACCAACGAAGAAAGGATCCTGTTCGAGGGCGCAGGCAATGAGAGAGATGGCAAGAAAATACATCCTGCACCTGTCGATCTGGCAAAAGCCATGTCTTTAAACGGCAAAGATTCATAAATCAGGATCATCATGACTTCCCAATTCATTCATCGTCCGGTACTGTCGATCGTAATATCCATTCTCATTACCTTGATAGGCTTGTTGTCTTTAAGCCGGCTTCCTGTTACCCAGTTTCCCGATATCGCGCCTCCCGAGGTCAATGCCACAACCAAATATATAGGCGCCAATGCGGAAGTGGTCGTCAAGGCCGTGATCACGCCGCTGGAGAGAGCGATCAACGGCGTGCCCGGCATGGCCTATATGTCGTCTGTTTCCGGCAATGACGGCAGCGGTGAAATCCAGATTATTTTCAAGGCAGGCACCAATCCTGATGTCGCCGCCGTCAATGTGCAGAACCGGGTATCTTCGGTGCTGGACGAGCTGCCAGCAGAAGCCATTAAAGCAGGGGTTATTGTCGAGAAAGTACAAAACGCCATGCTTTTATATATCAACATACTCAGCTCGGACCCCACGCTGGACGAGAAATTTCTTTACAACTTTGCCGACATCAATGTTCTAAAAGAGCTCAAAAGAATAGACGGGGTCGGTTTTGCTGAAATCCTGGGCTCCAGGGAATACGCCATGCGCGTGTGGCTGAAGCCCGATAAACTGTTGATGTACAACATCTCGGCGATCGAGATAGTCGAAAAATTGAAGGCTCAGAACGTAGAGGCGGCGCCGGGAAAGATTGGCGAAAGCTCGGGCAAGAGGGCGCAGGCGCTGCAATACGTTTTAAAGTACACGGGCAAATACAATACCAGGAATGCGTATGAAAACATCGTCCTGAGCGGCAAGGAGAATGGCGAAATCCTGCGGCTCAAGGATGTGGCCGAAATTGAATTCGATTCCCAGGATTACAACGTCCTTTCCAAAGAAAACGGCCGGCCTTCCGCCGCCATTTTGTTAAAGCAGCGTCCGGGCAGCAATGCCAAGGAGGTGATTAATAACATTAAAGCAACAATGGCGACGATAAAATCAACTTCCTTCCCGCCGGGCATGGACTATACCCTGAGTTATGACGTTTCCGAGTTTCTGGACGCATCCATTCATGAAGTCGTTAAAACCCTGGTGGAAGCCTTCCTGTTGGTTGCCCTGGTGGTGTTCATCTTTTTACAGGATTTTCGCTCCACCCTCATACCCATTATTGCCGTGCCGGTGTCGCTGGTCGGCACCTTTTTCTTCATGCAGCTGATGGGCTTTTCCCTCAATCTCATTACCCTGTTTGCACTGGTTTTGGCTATCGGTATTGTCGTGGACAACGCCATTGTGGTCATCGAAGCCGTTCACGCCAAAATGGAACATTCCGGCATAGGGTCGATAAAAGCAACCGAACAGGCCATGCGCGAAATCAGCGGGGCAATTATCGCCATCACGCTGGTGATGGCGGCCGTGTTTTTGCCGGTGGCCTTCATGGAAGGCCCCGAAGGCGTTTTTTACCGGCAGTTTTCCCTGACCATGGCGTTTTCCATCGTCCTCTCGGGGATCACGGCGCTCACTCTGACTCCCGCGCTGTGCGCCTTGTTTCTCAAGCATATTCATGGTTCCGGGCATGCTGAAAAATCGGGCTTACAGCTTTTCTTTGCGGGATTTAATAACTGGTACGACAAGCTGTCCGATAACTACAAAAAACTGATCGGCGCCATCGCTGACAGAAGGATTATAACTTTTGGGGTATTGGTTGGATTTTCTGTAGGATCCGGTTTGATAGGAACTTATGTCCCTACAGGCTTTATCCCTGAAGAAGATCAAGGGACTATCTACGCAAATATCACGGCGCCATCGGGAGCAACCCTTGAGCGCACCGAAAAAGTGTCGGATGAGGTGCAGCGCGTTGCATCGGGCCTGGACGGTGTGATTTCGGTTTCCAGCCTGGCAGGGTTCAGTCTGCTCTCCGAAGGTACAGGCGCCGTGTACGGCATGAATCTGATCAGCTTGAAAAATTGGGAGGAAAGACCGGCTTCCGATAAAGACATCATCCGTGATCTGGAAGAAAAAACCCGCTATATCAAAGATGCCAGCATCGAGTTTTTCACGCCGCCGCCGGTGCCGGGTTATGGTAATTCCAGCGGCTTCGAAATGCGCTTGCTGGATAAAACCGGTTCGGACGATCTTCAAAGATTGCAGAAAGTGGCCGATGCCTTTGTGGAAGAGCTCAACAAGCGGCCCGAGATCCTGAATGCCTTTACCACTTTCAACGTCGGTTTTCCGCAGTTTCTGCTGTATATTGACAATGATAAGGCCGCGCAAAAAGGCATCACCGCCGAGAACGCCATGAATACGCTGCAAACCCTTATCGGCAGTGAATATGCCACCAACTTTATCCGTTTCGGCCAGATGTATAAAGTCATGGTGCAGGCGCTGCCCGAATATCGCGCCCAGCCCAATGATCTGATGAAGCTGTATATCAAAAATGATGCAGGAAAAATGGTGCCTTTTTCTTCTTTCATTCGTGTTGAAAAGGTCTATGGCCCTGAGCAGGTAACGCGTTACAACATGTACACCTCGGCTATGGTCAACGGCCAGCCGGCGCCGGGATACAGCAGCGGGCAGGCGATCGCCGCCATCAAGGACGTGGCCGCGCAAAATTTGCCGAAAGGCTTTGGCTACGATTGGGCGGGCTCATCCAGGGATCAGGCCCAGGCGGGCAATCAGGCGATTTATATTTTTATGATTTGCCTGTTGTTCGTTTATCTGCTGCTTGCCGCCCAATACGAAAGCTTCCTGTTGCCCATGCCGGTGATTCTCTCGCTGCCGATCGGCATTTTCGGCGCCCTGTTTTTTCTGATGATCATGGGCCTTGAAAACAATATCTACGCGCAGATCGCGATGATTATGCTGATCGGCATTCTCGGCAAGAACGCCATTTTGATCATTGAGTTTGCCACGATGCAGCACCGGCTGGGAAAAACGCCGCTCGCAGCCGCCATTGAAGGCGCAGCACTGCGTTTGCGTCCCATTTTGATGACCTCATTTGCCTTTATTGCCGGTCTTATTCCGTTAATGTTTGCTTCGGGCGCCGGCAAGATAGGCAACAATACCATCGGCTCGGCCGCGGCAGGGGGGATGCTTTTCGGGACAATTTTCGGGGTCGTTGTCATCCCGGGTTTATATGTGGTGTTTGCAAGCATTGCAGAGAAGCGTCATCGCGCCGGAAAAAAAGAAGATGCGGCATTCACTGAAACTATCTAATCCCAATGAAGCGTAGAATTTATCACTCCCTGACCCGTTCGTTAATCGTTATAATTTTTACTGGCTGCACCACACTCAATACCGACTTGTCTATTTCTGAAAAGACAATACCTGCCAGTTTCCCGCAGCAAAAAAGCACCACGACGATTGCCAGCATCAACTGGCGACGGTTCTTCGCCGATGCGCATCTGGTAAAGCTGCTGGACACTGCAATAAAAAACAACATCGACTTGGAAACAGCTTTGCAACGCATTGAAATCTCACGCTCAAGCGTGAAGCTGGCCAATGCCGCCCTGCTGCCGCGAGTTGAGCTGGCAGTCGGCGGCGGGGTTCAGAAATTCGGGCTGTACACAATGGACGGCGCAGGCAACGCTTCCACTGAAATTACGCCAGGTCGAATTGTGCCCGAAAATTATACCGACATCTTTCTGGGCTTGCAGTCATCGTGGGAAGTTGATATTTGGGGAAAATTGCGAAATCAGCGCAAGTCCGCTATTTCATACTATCTGGCCAGCATTGAAGGAACCAATTTTGTCATTTCAAATCTTGTTGCCGGCGTTGCGATTTTCTATAACGAATTGCTGGCGCTGGATAATGAGCTGGACATTATCCGGCAGACCATCCGCAAACAGCAGGAGGCCGTCGATGTCATCAAAATACAGAAAGAAGCCGGCAGGGCAAATGAATTAGCGGTGCAGCAATTCAAGGCGCAACTGCTCAACAGCCGGGTACTGGAAAAAAACGCGCTGCAACAGATCACCGAAATCGAAAACAAAATGAATTTCCTGCTGGGGAGCTATCCGCAACCCATTGAGCGGGCCAAAAACGTTTTTTTCGAGGAAATTCCGCAGCAAATTTCAGCGGGTTTTCCTTCGCAATTGTTGGCAAACCGCCCGGACATTCGGGAAGCGGAATTTCAGATCGAGGCCAGCAAATTCGATTTGAAAGCGGCAAAGGCGGCGTTCTTTCCGAATTTCAATATCACGGCCACCCTGGGTTATCAGGCATTCGATCCCGAGTTTTTATTTGTATCGCCGGCCTCGCTCGCATATTCGCTTATGGGCACCTTGGCTGCGCCGCTGATCAACAGGAATGCCTTGAAAGCACAGTTCAACACAGCCAAGGCAAACCAGTTGAGCGCTATGTACAATTATCAGCGCACTATTTTGAACGCCTATGTTGAAGTGGCGAATCAACTCTCAAATCTTCGGAATTTACAAAATATCCATGCGCTGAAAAAACAACAGAGCGACGTGCTGAAACAGTCTGTTGAAACCTCTAACGCGCTTTATAAATATGCCAGGGCCAGCTACCTGGAGGTGCTTATTGCGCAACAGAATGCCTTGCAGGCGAACCTCGAATTAATCGATGTCATCAAACGCCAGCGCCTGGCGACAATAAACATCTACAAGGCCCTGGGAGGAGGCTGGAAATAACAGCGGCTTTTACGATGATCAAAACGGGAGGAACAGGTAATCAGGATCTTCCTTTACTCAACCAAAGTAAAGCCGATTTTGATAGTGACCTGCCAATGGGAAATCTTGCCGTCGGCTATATGGCCGCGGGTTTCGACGACTTCCAGCCAGCGCATGTCGTGGACAGTTTTTGATGCTTTGCTGACTGCATTTTCGATGGCATCCTGTATGCCGACTGTTGATGAGCCGGTCAGTTCTAGTTTTTTGTAAATATGATCATTCATGGTCTCTTTCCCCTTGGGTGTAATAAAAATCCAGTTCCTGCAAACGCTCCGGGGTGCCGATATCCATCCAGAAGCCGTTAAATATTTGCCCTGAAACCCTTCGTTCCGGTATGACCAGGCGCAGCAGAGGCGCCAGTTTGCTTTTTCCGGCGGGTATGCTGCGGAACAGTTCAGGTCGGTACAAGCCAATGCCGCTAAAAGTGAACCTGGCAGTGCCATTATCCACGACTATGCCGGCGCTATCCAGGCCAAAATCGCCCTGAACATGATGCATGGGGTTATTGACCAGCACCAGATGGGCCAAATCGACAGGCACATTTTTGAGCAGGATAAAGGGGAAGTCGGTGGCAATATCGCCATTGACTACCAGAAACACCTCATCACCCAACAAGGGCAAGGCCTTAATGATGCCGCCGGCAGTTTCAAGGGCTTGTTCGCCTTCCGGAGAATAGCTGATATGCGCATCAAGCCTGTGGCCGTCGCCGAGCTTTTCTTCTATTTGCCGGCCCAGACGGGCATGATTGATGACTATATCGCTAAAGCCGGCCGCAACCAGCTGGTTAATGGTATGTTCGATAAGAGCTTTGCCTGCGACTGACAGTAAGGGTTTTGGAATATGGTCAGTTAATGGCCGCATTCTTTCGCCGCGCCCTGCGGCCAGAATCATCGCTTTCATGCTGTTACGCCGTATATCGGTAAAACCTGGCTGTGCAGAAAATTACTAAAGTCAGAAAATTCAGGATAAGCTTGCGCCTGGGTCATGACATAGTTCAGGGTGCGGGGTATGTCCTTAAGATAATCGGGCTTGCCGTCCCTTAAATGCAGACGGGAAAAAATGCCGATGGCCTTAAGGTGGCGCTGCAGTCCCATCAGGTCAAACCAGCGTTTAAACTGAGCCCGACTGCAAACGATAAGCCCGGCATGAGAAAGACGCTGGAAATACCCGGTCATCCATGCCTCCACCTGCTGCTCAGGCCAGGCTATATAGCAATCCCTTAACAGGGATACCAGATCGTAGGTAATCGGGCCGATAACCGCATCCTGAAAATCCAGCACGCCGGGCGAATCCTCATTTAATACCATAAGATTGCGGGAATGGAAATCCCGATGTACGCATAGCCTGGGCTGCTCCAGCGCCGAGTCGATAAGCACGGTATGAATTGAGCTTCGTATGTGCTCCGGAAGCTCAATGCCGAGTAACTTATCCAGAAACCACTCGTCAAAGATAGCCAGTTCTCTCTCAAGAAGAGGCTCATCGTAACCGGACAGGCCGCTGTTTTGTAAGGGCGTTTGCCTTTGCAGCTTGAATAAACTGTCGAGAGCGCTTTGATATAAAGCTGTAGCGTTGCCGGCAGTGAGCTGATCCAGAAAGCATTGCGTACCGAAATCCTCAAGCACTAAAAAACCTTCGCTCGGGTTTTGATGAAAAATGGCCGGCACCTTGACATTAGAGCGGGCCAGCAAGTCAGCGATTTTTATGAAAGGCTCAACGTTTTCCTTTAGCGGCGGCGCATCCATGACAATGAATTGGCCCTGCGGCGTCCTGATTCTGAAGTAACGCCGGAAACTGGCATCGCTGGAAGCCGGCTCGCAACAATTGATAGTCAGCAACAGATCGTTTTCAAGCCAATCGAGCATAGCTATTGCTCTTAAGTCTCCAGGCATCATCATGGGCAGGCGGATTAGTTATTATGCGGCAGTGAATATAAGGTAAAATGACTTTCAGGCATTTTATTCGATTTACGATTCATTAAGCTAATAAACTTATATTTTCTATGCTCCGCCGTTTATTTCTGGTTTTTTTACCCTCATTTTACCTCCCTGTCAGTTTTGCCAATGAAGCCTCATGGAATTGTCAACAAGATAAAAATAGCAAGGAATGGGTTTGTGTTGGCGATAAAAAACCTGCAAGTAAAACTGCTGAAAGCCCTCCTCCGGAGCAACCTGAAGCCATTAAAAATGCCCGGCCGGCGCTGTCAAAACCTGTTGATACTCAACCCGCACCAGCGGAACCTGAACAGATTGAAAAATCCGCGGTCTCTGAAGCGGAAGAAAACATTCCTGCAAAGAGGCCGTATCCGGTTCAGGACTCGTCACCGGGAGAAGCCGCGCCTCAGGCTGAAACCAGGCGTCCGGGCTGGAACTGTAATGTTGATGAGGAAAATAAAGGCTGGAATTGCAATCTGTCCGGCACTGATCCTAAAGGCGAGGCCAGGATTGTAGGAACCGATGAAGCCGGATTCAGTCTTCTGAATCCGGCGTTTGATTATGAACAGGAGCGAACCTTTAGCACTTTAAAGTCACGGCTGAAATATGATCCCTGGGAAAATTGCACTATACAGCTTGGAACCCGGCCTGTTTTTGTGCCAGGCAAGGATTTACGGAATGTATCGCCGTTGGATGTGAAATCTGATTATTCCGAAATATTCGAGAATGAAATCGGCAGTTATTACGGCAATGTCCAAATAAGCCGCGCCGATCAGAGCTCATCTTCCGATATAGCTAATTACGACAGTGTTTCGGAGACCTTGAATCTGCAGGGAAATGTCTATTACAGCGAGGATGAATTGAGTTTGTATAGTGAGGCCGCCACGCTCAAATTGACTTCCGATGAAGCCAGGCTGCGGAATACGATTTTTATTGCTCCTGCGACGCCGCTCAGAGGCCGGGCAAAAGCGGCTTATCGCGATAGCAAAGCCTTGTCCCGCTATAAAGATGTGGCTTATACCAGCTGCCAGCCCGGCAATCAGGACTGGGTCGTGCATGCGTCCGAGTTGAAACTGAACAAGACTACCGGCAAGGGCGCCGCTAAAAACGCCTGGCTTGAATTCAAGGGGCTGCCGGTCTTTTATTCGCCTTATCTGTCTTTTCCGACCGATGACAGAAGGCTTTCGGGTTTTCTGGCGCCGGCATTCGGCACGACGCGCACGGGCGGATTTAACTTTTCCGCGCCTTATTACTGGAATATAGCGCCAAATTTCGATGCGACCCTGAAGCCTCGTTATTTCACCAAGCGAGGCATTATGCTGGGCGGCAATTTCCGTTATCTGACCGAGCACTTCAGAGGAATTATAAGCGGGGAATATCTGCCCAATGATGAGCTCAGAAAGAAGCCGCGGTTTCTGGCTTCAAGTAAAAACAACAGCGTTTTTACTCCCGAGCTGTCGTTAAACTGGGACTTGAATTTTGTTTCCGATAAAGATTATTTTGCCGAGCTGGGCAATGCGCTCAGTTTCCCCAACTTCAGTTTTATCAGAAGCACTGCCGATTTTAATTATATAAGACCGGGCATTGCCTTTGTCAGCCGGCTCGAGAACTACCAGACCGTTGACCCGGCTTTAAGCGGCCGGCAAATCCCTTATCGCCGCTTGCCCCAGTTTAATTTGAACCTGAACCATTCGTTCAGTTTCATGCCGCTGGATACAGCGATGGAAAATGAACTGGTGTATTTTCAGCATAATAATGACTTGCCCACGGGACAAAGATTAAATGTCAAACCCTCGTTCAGTTTTCCATTGAAAACCGCCAGCGCTTTCCTGACGCCCAAGGCGTCATTGCAATACACGCAGTATCTGCTGCAGAATCAGGTAGCGGGCAGGCCCGACAATATTTCCAGGGCGCTGCCTATTTTGTCTGTAGACAGCGGTTTGTATCTGGAGCGGGATATTAATCTGGCCGGCAAATCCATGCTGCATACGCTGGAGCCCCGGCTGTTTTATTTATATATTCCCAAAAAGGATCAGAGCGATATTCCGATCTTTGATACGGCCCTGTATGACTTCTGGTACAGCAGTCTATTCCGGGAAAACCGCTTTAGCGGCACGGATCGGGTGCAGGATGCCAATCAGGTAACCGTTGCCTTAACTTCGCGATTGCAAGATCCTGCAACCGGCAGGGAAAGGCTGAGGCTGAACATCGGTGAAATCCTGTATTTTCGTGACCGGGAAGTTACGGCGCCCGTCATTACCGTCAGTAAAAACGGCAAGTACCTGGAAGGCCCCGTTGAAACCAGTACGCTATCGCCCCTGGTTTCAGAATTATATGCCCAGCTGACCGATCATGTTTCTATGGAAACCGGCTTGCAATGGGATCCTGACCAGAATGATATTGTCCGGGGCAAGGCAGTGCTTCATTTTATCAACCAGCCGGATGAGATTATTAATGTGGGATATCTTTACAGAAAAAACAACCTGATTGAGAATACCCTGAACAGCAATAATATCCCTCTGAATGATCCGTTAAGAGATACCAGTTTTATAAGAAGCAATGACATTATCCAGACGGACGTGTCGTTTCGCTGGCCGATATACAATAACTGGTATGCGGTAGGACGCTGGCAATATTCGCTGCTCTACAACACCACCCAGGACAGCTTTATCGGCCTGGAAAAAGAAAATTGCTGCTGGCGTTTTCGCGTCATCGGGCGGCGCTACATTAACAGTATTATCAATAATAACCTCATTAATACCACTAGCGATCTCAATAGCCTCAATACCACAGTCAGCGGCACCAGCCAGACCGGTGTATTTTTCCAGATAGAGCTTAAGGGCTTGACAGGGATAGGAGAAAAACTGGACCGATTCTTCGAGCAGAGTATTTACGGTTACCGGAAACCTCAACAATGATAGATCAGAAAAAAATGACCAGGGTGATTGCATCTGTCCTGTTTTGCAGTTTTTTATTCAGCAGCTTTCCAGTTCAGGCTGAAGTGCTGGATACCATTATTGCCGTGGTTGAAGATGACGTTATTCTGGAGCACGAGCTGCAGCGCGAGGTAGCGGCAATCGAGCAAAGAATTCAAGCCGCTAAGGCGGCGATGCCGCCTGCGTCCGTGCTGCGCAGACAAGTGCTGGAAAAGATGATTGTCGATAAGCTGCAACGGCAGCTGGCCGAAAGAGCCGGAGTTAATGTTACCGAGGAAATGCTCAATAGTTCAGCGGCTGATATTGCCCAAAGAAATAATATGAATTTGCAGGAATTCAGGGCGGAACTGGAAAGCCAGGGTATTAGCTATAAAAGTTTTCTGGATAATATGCGCAATGAAATTATCATAAATCAGCTGCGGGGCAGAGAAATAGGCGGGCGTATTAAAGTAACGGATAGAGAGGTCGATCACTACCTGGAAACCCAGGATAAAATCGGTGAACAGGCTGTTCAGTATCATTTAGGCCATATACTGATTGCCGTGAAAGAAGCCGCCTCTGCAGCGCAGATACAAAAAGCTCGCAGTAAAGCTGAAGTCATTGTCAAGAACCTGCGGGCAGGACAGGATTTCACGCAAAGCGCAATCAGCGAGTCGAATGACGCCAATGCGCTAAAAGGAGGCGATTTGGGTTGGCGGACGATGGGCGACATCCCCACATTGTTTGTGGATGTGGTCGGTAAATTGGCTCAAGGCGAGGTGGCGGAGCCTATCCGCAGCCCAAGCGGTTTTCATATTATAAAAATGCTGGAGCTAAAAGGCCTTGATGCCCACATGGTGACCAAAACCAAGGTCCGGCATATCCTGATAAAAACCAATGAGCTGATTGATGATGCGGAGGCAAAAAAACGCCTGCTCGCCTTAAAAGCGCGTATTGCTGACGGCGATGATTTTGCAGCGCTCGCACGCGCGCATTCCGATGACAAAGGTTCGGCATTAAAGGGCGGATCACTCGACTGGGTTGGGCCCGGAGACCTGGTTAAGCCGTTTGAAGAAGCTATGGGGAAACTGGCCGTCAATGAAATCAGCGAACCTGTACAGACTCAATTTGGCTGGCACTTGATTCAGGTGCTGGACCGGCAAAATAAAGACAACAGCGAGGAGTTTAAAAGAAATCTGGTTCGGGAGGCAATCCGCAAACGAAAAATTGAGGAAGAAACAGAACTTTGGCTGCGCCGCTTACGGGACGAAGCTTTTGTAGAAATCTATCAGGACCGGCTTTGAATAACGCAGCGGCGATCAACCGTTCGAAGAGCATGAAATAGAGGATGAATATCAGCAATAAACCGGCCGCATCCCGGCAAGGCGCGAAGACTCAGTTGAAAACTCTTTTGCAGCCGATACTTCAGGGTAAAACCATAGAGTCTGAGCGTACGCTAATCAAGGAAGTAGCGGCTGAACTGCACACTGATATTCTGGATTGCGCCGCCGCGTTGCTGATCTGTTTAAATCAGGAAGCCCCTGCTTTTAAACATGCATTCTGCTGCACGCCGCAAAAGCCGGATAAATTAACCGCTCTTGAAAGTCTCCAGACGAGCACGAAAATGGTCCGCTATCGTCTGGATGTGGGGCGTAAAAACCAGCTTACTCTGGAAGAACTCAAGAAGGTATTGGTTGAGGAGTCAGGCGTCGATAAAAATAATATCCGGAATGTTAATATACAAGCGGATTACACGCTTATCGAACTGCCCGATAAAATGCCGCTGGATATATTCGAGCATTTAAAATCAGTGGAAATTAATCACCATAAGCTCGATATAAAGCGGGTAAAATCCCGCCATAAAAAGCGCCGGAATCCTCGTTCCAGACAGACATTGCAGCCTAAGCCTAGATTAATTGATGACGGTGATAATAAAATCGGGGTTGAGTAGCCAATTAAATAGGGCATTTAAGCAAGCCCTTTCCGCGCCGTCCATATGATTGCCTAAGAAAAATAATGCAATTCCCGGAGCGACTCCCTTAAGAAGTTGAAGCATGCGCCTAGTTAATTTTAATGACAGCTAATTTAAGCAAAATGACAGAAATTCAATATATAAACACGCCTGCTCAACTGGCGGAGCTGTGTAAGCAGATAAAGAAAGAACCCTGGCTGGCTCTTGATACCGAATTTTTACGCGAAAAGACCTATTATCCGAAGTTCTGCTTGCTGCAAATAGCAACGCCGGAATGGGTGGCCTGCATTGATCCTTTGGCACTGCCTGATCTGGATAGTCTTTTTGAAGCCTTATACAGTCCATCAATTGTCAAAATATTTCATTCCTGCCGCCAGGATCTGGAAATTTTTTATCAACTGACCGGCAAATTGCCGACACCTGTTTTTGATACCCAGCTAGCGGCGCCGCTGCTGGGTTTTCAGGAAAATCCCGGTTATGCGATGCTGGTTTCCAGTTTATTGAATGTTAATCTGAACAAAGCCCATACCAGAGCGGATTGGAGCCGGCGGCCATTGACCGGCGATCAAATTCAATATGCTGCAGATGATGTGATTTATTTATGCAAGATTTATCAATTAATGGCCAGTAAATTAACTGAGCTGGGCAGGATGGATTGGCTCAGGCAGGACTTTGCCGAGCTGGCCAATCCGAATCTTTATGAGGTGACGCCGGAAAAAGCCTGGCTGAAAATCAGAGGCAAAAACAAACTGACGGGAAAGCAGTTGTCAATTGTTCAGGCACTGGCTGAATGGCGGGAAAAATCGGCGCAGTCCGAGAATCGCCCCAAGAGCTGGCTGCTGCGGGATGAATTGCTGTTTGATTTGGCCAAACTGCAACCGGAAACGGTTAGCCAGTTAGTCAATGTGCGGGGCGTCAATGAGCGCGTCGTTAATCGTTATGGACAGGAACTGTGCCGGTTAATCACCGCCGCCAAGCAACGTCCGCCGAGTCCTTTAAATGCCAAAGGGCGGCCGGTTAAAAAAACCCAACAGCAGGAAGCCGTACTGGATATTTTAACGGCATTAGTAAGAATACGGGCTGAAGAGAATGCCTTGAATCCCGTCATTCTCGCCGCCCGTAAAGATCTGGAAGCGCTGCTGTTTAATGATGAAGAGGAGGAGTGCTTATTACTGCACGGCTGGCGCTTCAGCATGGTGGGCAGGGAATTGGTAGGCTTATTAAAAGGCGAACTGCTGCTTGGCGTTAAGTCGGAAAAACTCAATATTATCGAGAAAGCAGTGCTTGATTACTAGGGCGGCGAAATGCCTCAGCCCTTAGGGTCGGAGAGAAACGGCGGTGATGCTGTTTTTTGGAGATCCTTCAATAACTCTATCGCTATAAACCAGATAAACCAGAGCATTTCGCTTTTTGTCATAGAAACGTACGACCTGCATTGATTTAAATATTAACGAAGTGCGCTGCTTGAAAACCTGTTCATTGTCACGTTTGCCGCTCCTGATATCATCAGGGAGGGTGACAGGGCCGGTCTGCTGACAGGAAATGGACGCATCCGATTTATCCTCGGCCACACCGATACCTCCCGAAATACCTCCCGTCTTCGCCCGGCTCAGATAACAGGTCACGCCGGCTACTGCCGGATCATCGAAAGCTTCAACGACAATCTTGTCATCGGGTCCCATCCATTTGAATTTTGTATCAACATGGCCCAATGTTTCCGCACCGGCTGTTAACATGTTAAGTACCAGAGCAAGGCTTAGCAGCGACCAAAAAATTAGCTTTTTCATTGGAAAGAAACTCCTGAATGTTGGAAATGGAACAGTTTTAGGCAAGTATGTTAATCGTGCTGTGCATTGTTACATTTGATTTTAATTGTAGCGAGTATTTTTTATGTAGGTTCTGTTTTTCTATTCAGCCAGATTAAATTGACGAGGCCATGCAGGATTATTAAATAAATCATGAGCCATCTTTGACAATTTATTTTAAAGCATAAGGTGCAATGGCCGGAAAGACTGCCGCTTTTTTCCAGGTTTGCTTTGCTAAAACGATTTATGAAGTTTAGAAATGACCGATTTATATCAGCTACTGTAATAATCTTCCGTAATAGCACCCGTTTAATTTGTTTTTATAGGGAATTTAATGCAAAGCAGCGAATCTCTGAAACAGCGTTAATGCTCAAAAGTTTTAGCTTAAAATGCTGGCATGGCTTTGTACCAGATCTGCTGCCGGCTGAATTTCCTGACCTGACTTTTTATACAACTCTTTACAAGGAACCTAAACATTATGAAAAATATAAAACAACTGGAGCGTTGGGCATGGTTGCTGGATAATTCAATTCGTATTCCTGGAACTTCTATCCGGATGGGGCTCGATAGTCTGATAGGCTTAATTCCGGGCATAGGTGATGTAACGGGGGGAGCTTTATCCAGTTATCTCCTGCTGCAGGCTGTTAGTACGGGAGTTCCTACTGTAGTTATTGCCCGCATGGCCGTAAATATCGTATTTGATACGCTCATAGGCATGATCCCTGTAGCCGGCGATATTTTTGATATTGTTTTTAAAGCAAATCAAAAAAATATTGAACTGATGACCGCTTACCATAATTCACCCCGAGAAGCGGTCAGAAGAAGTGCGGTCTCTATCGCGATAATATCAATTTCCCTTATTAGCGGGCTGGCGCTTGTTATTTGGGCAGCTGTTAAGATATTGATATGGCTGATAAATGCCATTAATTAACCGGTATTCAGTCTTAAGCCTTAGCAATCTGCCTTAAGTCTGCTGAACGGTTTTCATTTATAACCCACGAGGAACAGATAATGGCCAATATGCAATCTCCCACTATAAATAATCCCAGCGTTTTAATTCCGGTTAATCCGGCCATTGAAAAGTATATGCGCACTTTAACAAGTCAAACTGATCATCCGGTATTGACGCAGATGGAAACTCTGGCGGAAGAGAAAAGTTTTCCTATCGTTGGGCGATTAGTAGGTATTTTTCTTGAGACTCTGGCAAAGACCGCCAATGCCAAACGGGTATTTGAATTTGGCAGCGGCTATGGTTATTCCGCTTACTGGTTTGCAAGAGCAGTTGGGCCTGATGGCCAAGTGATTTGCACAGACGGCGATGCGGCGAATAAGGTAAAAGCGCAGCTATATCTTGATGCTGCCGGTTTATGGGACAGAATTGATTTCCGGGCGGAAATCGCCCAGGAAGTTTTTGCCAGGACTGACGGTCTATTCGACATTTGTTACAATGATGTTGATAAAAATGAATATCCGGAAGTTTGGCAAATGGCTAAAGACCGGATTCGTCCAGGCGGGCTTTATATTGCCGATAATGTACTGTGGCATGGACGCGTAGCGGTGGACAACTATGTTGATGTATTTATCGGCTGGACCGAAGCCATAATGGAGCATAATCAGCTCATATTTAATGATCCTGAATTTGACGCTTTTATAAATCCGACCAGGGATGGAGTTATTGTCGCGCGCAAAAAGACAGTATGAGTTCTAAAATAATGCATCGGCAAATTTAAAGAACCTGGCGCTTTATTGCTTTTTCAAGCTGCCGTAGTTGCCCTGAATCCAGCCATTTTTTGCACCAGACATTAAGCGCAGTGGCGTTGGCTTTCATTACATTAAACTCCTGGCGAGCCTGGCCCGGTTGCTCTTTAGGCCACCAGGAGTGGGCTTCCAGTTGTTTTTGTAAAAAATCACGCGCCGGTGCAAATTCTGATTCATTTATTTTCATAATGTATTTCCATCTGTATTAATCGGTTTTGGCTAAGAATGAGTGCTGAAAAATCATAAGTTTAAACTGGCTTTGCGGTAGAAGTCAGGCAATTTTCTGTTCACGCCTTGGAGTTACACTTGCTCATCAAGTTCCTGATCGGTGTATGCTTGGAATTGCTCCGAAATTTTTCTTATGGCTGGATGCAACTTAAATGACAGTTTTTAAGCTACTGACTATTGCCATGCTCTCATTATTTATTGTGCAGGTATTTTTAATCTGATGCGTATAGCCCTGGCTTATATTAGCGTCATTTTGCTTTGGGCGACAACGCCGCTGGCCATTAAATGGAGCGGCGAAGGTTCAGGCTTTCTATTTGGCGTTACCGGACGGATGGTAATAGGCGCCGCCTGCATATTATTCGTAATGGGAATAAAGGGGCAGCGCCTGGCCTGGCACCGTAAAGCCGGATTGACTTATTTGGCCGTGGCCGTACAGATCTATGGATCCATGCTGGCTGTTTATTGGGCCGCGCAATTTATTCCTTCCGGCTGGATTTCAGTAATATTTGGCCTGACACCTTTGCTCACGGCTTTACTGGCGGCAATGTGGCTGGGAGAACGCAGCTTGAAAGCGGGCAAGTTGTTATCGTATGTTCTGGGCAGTAGCGGCCTGGCCATTATGTTCGGTTCGGCCTTGCAGCTGGGTCATAATGCTGTGCTGGGCATTATCGGCGTGCTCACCGCCGCCTTGCTGCAATCGACAAGTGCAGTCTGGATAAAACGCATTGATGCAAAAGTCCCTGCTTTATCTCAGGTAGGAGGGGGGCTAACAGTGGCAATACCGCCTTATTTGCTAACCTGGGCGATAATGGATGGTCATTGGCCGGCAGTAGTATCGCCCCTCAACTTGATAGCCATTATTTATCTGGGCGTAATCGCTACTACCATAGGTTTTGTGCTGTATTACTATTTGCTTACCCGGCTTGCGGCTACGCGTGTCGCGCTGATTACCATGGTTTCGCCGGTGTTGGCCCTGATTATTGGAAATGCCATTAATAATGAACCACTGACTTTAAAGGTTATAGCGGGTACTTTTCTAATTCTAATAGCGCTTATTACGCATGAATTTGTTGATCGATCAAGTGCCGGTAAGTCAGGAAGTATCATTAAGGAAGAGGCATAGATAAACTGTTAGATAAAAAATAATCAAGAAGAGTTAAAATGTTTTTGCTCAAGTTACATTTTTAGTGCTACTATTTGGACGCTGTGAAAGTTTGAGCCGGCTTTAATTTAATGAAGCTGGGATTTGTAAAGCCGACCAAAATTGGCGTTTTTTTAAGTAAGAGTGTGATATGTCAGATCAAGTTGTAGGTACTGTTAAATGGTTCAATGATGAAAAAGGTTTTGGATTTATTGAGCAAGAAGGCGGCAAAGATGTTTTTGTTCACCATAGCGCAATTAACGGTTCCGGCCGCAAAACCTTGCGGGAAGGCCAAAGAGTTACGATGCAGGTAACTCAGGGTCAAAAAGGCCCGCAAGCAGAGAATGTAACCCCCGCGTAACAAACCGATAAGCGAACCCAAAGTCAACTGACTTTGGGTTCGCTCTTTGAATGTAATGACTCGGACAACTCCCTGCCATTGTCCAGTGGCAAGGGATTGCTAAAAGCGCCACTGTGCGAATCGGTTTGGCAAAGACTTAAAGACAGGCTATTCTATTTGTACTTTTTGTATTAATAGCTATATATGTTGTAACTAAAACCGGCTTGTCCATTTCTGCGTAAGATGAATACCGGTGGCAGTGTTTTATGCTGGATAAATTTCGCCGATATCCGCTGCTAGCCCCTGGCGTTCTTTATTAATATTCCGGACTTCCGAAAGCCGCGCCAAAGCAATTCGCCTTGCCTGTCTTCAATCCTCGACACATTACACGCACAGACTGTGCCTGAGCAAGATATTTGTCAGTAAGAAGGACTGCCTACCCGCTTCCCTGCCGCTGCTCTTGTTTTATTAGCAAAAAACCATACTATACCTGCATGATAAATAAACCTTTGCCTGCATGCCCAAGTTTCACTTGACTACATTCTGGCTGATTCCTGCGCCTGTCAAAACGGTTTGGTCATGCCTGGTCGATACTGAAACATGGCCATCCTGGTGGAAATACGTGATTGCAGTCGAGCAAATGGAAGAAGGGGATATAAATGGAATTAACAATGTCAGACGTTATTACTGGCGTACCTGTTTGCCGTATAGCCTGATGTTGAATTTGCGGGTAACGCAAATTCAAGCTAATCGCTTCATTAATGTTGAAGTAACAGGCGATTTACAGGGGGAGGGCATTTGTCAATTAACTTCCGCAGGCTCGACAAATCAAACTCAGGTTGAATTTAAGTGGCGGGTATATACCTGCAAACCCTGGATGAACTGGTTTGCTTCCTTGACTCGCCCAATTTTTGCCTGGAACCATGCGCGGGTCATGAAAAAAGGTGAGCAAAGTTTGATTCAGCATCTGGCAACCATGAAAAATTCATAATTCCTATGGAATACTAATCTTTATCAGGTTAACCTGTTCAATTTACTATTTTTGTCAAAAATCATGGCGCAATACATTTATTCAATGAATCGGGTCGGCAAGATTGTCCCGCCCAAAAAATACATACTCAAAGACATATCTCTTTCTTTTTTCCCCGGTGCAAAAATCGGCGTACTCGGTTTAAACGGCTCGGGTAAATCTACTCTGCTGAGAATCATGGCGGGTATAGATAAGGATATTGAAGGCGAAGCCATCCCGCAAAAAGGCATTAATATCGGCTATTTGCCACAGGAACCGCAACTCGATTCCACTAAAACCGTGCGCGGCAATGTTGAAGAAGCAGTCGCTGAAATCAAGGCGGTATTGCAGCAACTGGATGCGGTTTATGCCGCTTATGCCGAACCGGATGCAGATTTTGACAAACTTGCTGCAGAACAGGCGCGCCTGGAGGATATTGTCAATGCCTGTGACGGCCATAATGTGGAGCGTAAACTTGAAGTCGCAGCCGATGCGTTGCGGTTGCCGGCTTGGGATGCCGATGTCAGCAAATTATCAGGCGGTGAAAAACGCCGCGTCGCCTTATGCCGTTTATTATTGTCCAATCCCGATATGCTGTTGCTGGATGAGCCTACCAACCACCTGGACGCAGAATCAGTGGCCTGGCTCGAAAGGTTCCTGCACGATTATCCCGGAACCGTCGTCGCGGTAACCCATGACCGTTACTTCCTGGACAATGTCGCCGGCTGGATTCTGGAGCTGGACAGAGGCTCCGGCATACCGTGGGAAGGCAACTATTCAAGCTGGCTGGAGCAAAAAAGCGCTCGTCTGCTGCAGGAAGAAAAACAGGAATCCTCTCGCCAAAAGGCCATGAAAGCTGAACTCGAATGGGTGCGTTCCAATCCCAAAGGCCGACACGCCAAAAGCAAGGCCCGGCTGACGCGCTTTGAAGAACTGTCTTCATCCGATCTGCAAAAGCGCAACGAAACCCAGGAAATCTATATTCCGCCCGGCCCGCGCCTGGGCGACATTGTTATTGAAGCAGACCATATCTGCAAGGGTTTTGGCGACAGATTACTGATTAACAACCTGAGCTTTAAATTGCCTCCGGGCGGCATAGTCGGCATCATCGGCCCTAACGGCGCCGGTAAAACCACGCTGTTCCGCATGATGGCCGCTCTTGAGCAGCCTGATTCCGGCGCTTTAACACTGGGACAAACGGTGCAGCTCGCCTATGTTGACCAGTTGCGTGATGACATGGACCCGAAAAAAACCGTCTTTGAAGAAATCTCCGATGGTTTGGATATGATAACCGTAGGCAAGTATGAAACACCATCTCGCGCTTATGTAGGCCGCTTTAATTTTAAAGGCGCGGACCAGCAAAAACGCATCGGCGATCTTTCCGGCGGTGAACGTAATCGTGTGCATCTGGCCAAGCTGCTGAAAAGCGGCGGTAATGTGCTGTTGCTTGATGAGCCGACTAACGATCTGGATGTGGAAACCCTGCGCGCACTCGAAGAAGCATTACTGGCTTTTCCCGGCTGCGCCGTGGTTATTTCACATGATCGCTGGTTTCTGGATAGAATCGCTACCAACATGCTGGCCTTTGAAGGGGACAGTACTGTTGTCTGGTTTGAAGGCAACTATGCGGATTACGAAGCCGACCGCCATCGCCGCCTGGGCAGTGATGCCGATAATCCACATCGCCTAAAATATAAAAAATTGTCGCAGTAGTATATTTCCATACCTGCAGGGAAGCAGGGCACACTATTCATTGCTCATGCCTGAATAATAAATCTTTTACCCAAGATGGCTACTGTAATTCCGAGCATACCGGCATTTACCAACAGCTATCTGTCAGTCTAATGCAGAGTTTAATAAGCAATTGTCGATGACCAAGGTTTATGCGAGCCGTAAATTTTAATTCGAATTACAGTCTGTCCAGCCCCTACTTTTCTAATAAAATGATTTCCCATTCTCTCAAGTCAGAAGATGCAGCCCGGCAAAACCTGAAATGGATTTATGTCCTCAGGAATCTGATGATGCTCATTGAGTCCTTTCTGATTTTTTTATCGATACACGGTCTTGATTTTCGCCTGCCGGAGCAGAAGCTCTGGCTGGTAATATTAGCGATAGGTTCAGTTAATATCTATACCTCGATGCGCTTGCAGACAGACGAGCCGGTTACCGAGTTTGAGATTTTTTTCCAAATAATGATAGATGTCCTGTCTATCGCGGCATTATTGTATTTGACAGGGGGGGCGTCAAATCCTATTACCTGGGTTTTCCTGTTGCCCGTCATTATTACCACCATCATGCTGCCCCAATCCTATTCCTGGTATATGGTGATTTTAACTACCTCCATATATACTGTTTTAATTGCCTTCAATGTTCCCCTGCCATCTATAGAACCGCATATACCGGATCCGGCGCTGCTGCACTCGGATATGGCGCATTATCAAGTGCTGCAGCAAGCCCATGCCATGAGCGACAAAAGCTATTTCAGCCTGCATTTGTTTGGCATGTGGTTTGGTTTTGTATTTAGTGCCGGATTGGTCGCATTTTTTGTTGCTGAACTGGCCAAGACCCTCAAGAACCAGGAGCGAAATCTGGCCGAAGCCCGGGAAAATTCTTTAAGGGACGAGCGTGTTGTAGCGTTGGGCACCCTGGCTGCCAGCGCTGCCCATGATATGGGAACACCGTTAGGAACTATTGCCATCGTGGCTCACGAACTGGAGCAGGAGTACCCCCTTCATCGTTTTCCCGATTTGCATGAAAAAACACTCATCATGCAGCAACAGATCAATCGATGCAAGGAAGCTCTTTCGGTAATGTCAGCCTCGGCCGGCGAACTGCGCGCGGAGTCAGGCAAAATCACGCTGGTGGCCGATTATATTGATGCGGTACTCAATCAATGGCGCGTTCATCAACCTACGGCAAAACTGAACTTCTTCATCAATCCCTGCGTTGCGACCCAAGCGAAAATCATTGCTGAACGTACACTCACTCACGCCATCATTAATATTTTAAATAACGCCGTGGAAGCGTCACCGGTTGAGCCGGGCATTGAATTTCATGCGTCATGGGATCTGGATTTTATTACCATTAAAATTCGGGATTTCGGCTCAGGGCTTCCGTTGGAAATAGCCGAGTTGGCAGGCAAACAACCGATAGCCAGCAAGAAGCGGGGATTGGGCGTAGGATTATTTTTAACCTATTCCACAATCAATCGCTTAGGCGGTAGAATTACGATCTCAAATGTGGAATCAGGCGGAGCCTGTGTAGCAATCACGCTACCGTTATTAAAGGCAGAAAATAATGATGAGAACTCAGGAATTGGATAAGCCGCGGTTATTGCTGGTTGATGATGATGAAACTTTTTGCCGGGTACTGAAAACCGCCCTGGAAAAAAGAAATTATGAAGTGCTGGTGGCTAATAATGTAAAAGACGGCATCATGCTTGCCGAGCAAAATGTCCCGGAATATGCAGTGATTGATTTGCGCATTGGCCATGAATCCGGGCTGGAACTGGTAAAAAAACTCATCTCTCTGGATGCCAACACGCAGATTGTCATGCTAACCGGCTTTGCCAGTATTGCCACAGCCGTTGAGGCGATAAAGCTGGGAGCCATACATTACTTGACCAAACCTGCCAATGCTGATGAAATCGTTAATGCCTTAAATAAAAATGAAGGCGACCCCTCGGTGCTGATTAGTGAGAACCCCTTATCGGTAAAACGTCTGGAATGGGAGCATTTGCAAAAAGTATTGATGCAGCATGACGGCAATATTTCGGCCGCAGCCAGGGCCCTGAGCATGCATCGGCGCACCTTGCAAAGAAAACTGGATAAAAAACCGGTGAGAGAATAAAGCCGCCAAGCCAATCTGGCGGTTATCTTTGTTTACAAATCAGTCTGCCCGCCAGCCTCATAATTTTCCAGTCTTAAAGGTATCGCACTGCTTCGGATCGCCGGTTTTTATGCCGATGCTGAACCAGCGCATGCGCTGTTCAGAGGAGCCGTGGGTAAAAGATTCGGGCACTACATAGCCGCGCGCCTGTTTTTGCAGGCGATCATCACCCACTCCGCTGGCCGCAGCCAGCGCTTCCTCGATGTCGCCGGGTTCGAGAATTTGCCGGGATTTATCGGCGTGATTCGCCCATACGCCGGCGAAACAATCGGCTTGCAATTCCATGTGCACCTGTAATTGATTGTTTCGCGCCGGATTGCCGCGTTGCCGAGCCTGATAGACTCTGTCCGCAATGCCCAGCAGATTTTGGACATGGTGGCCTACCTCATGAGCGATGACATAGGCCTGGGCGAAGTCGCCGGGCGCGTTATGGCGGGCGGCCAGATCGTTGAAGAAACTCATGTCCAGGTAAAGTTTGTGATCACCCGGACAATAGAAGGGGCCCATCGCCGCTTGGGCGAAGCCGCAGGCCGATTCTACCTGGCCGCTGAAAAGCACCAGTGTGGGCTGTTCATAATGGCCGCCTGATTTTTGAAATATCTCGCCCCAGGTGTCTTCGGTGTCAGCCAGCACGACAGCAATGAATTTTTTAAGCCGCTCTTCTTCCGGGTTTAAAGGCACAGGCTGAGCCTGTTGCTCAGGAGGCGCGAGATTAACGAGCTGATTCAAAACCACGGCTGGATCAACGCCGAGCAACATCGCGATAACGGCCATGACGATTGCTCCCAGTCCGCCGCCGATTATTCCTCTGCCGCCCATGCGCAGGCCGCGCCGATCTTCAATATTACTGCTTTCACGTCCATCTTCACGCATAATGCTTTCTCCTTACCGCTTCAAAATCAGAACGAATACGTCTAATGGAGTTTATTTTACCGCTTCATTAAAGCCTTTTTTGCTGCATTCCAGAATGCGTCCAGCTCAGCCAGATCGCAGTCCCTTAAATCTCGATCTGATGCCCTAGCCTGACGTTCTACATATTGAAATCGTCTGGAAAATTTTTTCGTGCTTTCCTTGAGGGCGATTTCAGGATTAACCTTTAAATGACGGGCCAGGTTAACGACGACCAGCAATAAGTCGCCAATTTCCTCCTTGATATGAGCCTGATCGCCGGATTCCCACGCTTCCCTGACTTCCTCCATCTCTTCCCTGACTTTATCAAAAACCGGCAACACTTCAGACCAGTCAAATCCGTAATTTGCTGCACGGTCCTGTATTTTTTCACATTCCATCAGGGCCGGAAGATTGCCGGCCACCCCGGCTAAAACGCTGTCCTGCTCAACGGTTTTGTTTTTTCTTTGCCGCTCTAGTGCCTTAGCCTGTTCCCATGCCCGATGGCGTTCCTCATCGCTGTTAAAAACCGTATCTGAAAAAACCTGCGGATGCCGGTGTATCAGTTTTTCGCAAATAGCCCCGGAAACTTCTTCGAAATCGAATAGCCCCAGCTCCTCGGCGATGCGGGAATGGAAAACTACCTGTAACAATAGATCGCCCAACTCCGAACGCAAGTCATCCGGATCATTGCGCTCGATAGCGTCCGCCACTTCGTAGGCTTCTTCGATGACATAGGGCATCAGGCTGGTAAAATCCTGCTTGACATCCCAAGCACATCCGGTTTCCGGATGGCGCAGTCTGGCCATGATAGCCAACAGGTTCCGGGTATTTTTCAGCATCAATAACTCATCAGTGCTCGAACTATCAAAACGAGGTTCCAAAGTTTTCGCGGTAGCGTTGTTTGAAACTGTCCAGGTCAAAGGAATGGTTCTGGGTGCCGTTATGTTCTATTTTAATTGCGCCCATTAATGATGCAATCCTGCCGGTAATTTCCCATCCCAGCTCATTCAGCAAGCCATATAAAAGACCGGCTCTATGGGCATCGCCGCAGCCTGTGGGATCAAGCAGCACATAGGGTTTGGCCGGCGGAATAGTAATACATTGTCCCTGCGTATAAATTTTGGAGCCCTTGCCGCCCAGCGTAATAATTAATGCATCTACATGTTCAGCTATTTGTGCTAATGTCAAACCGGTGCGCTCCTGCATTAACTCTGATTCATAATCGTTTAAAGTCACCCAGCTTGCCTGATCCAGAAATTTAATCAGTTCATCGCCGTTAAACATCGGCATGCCCTGGCCCGGATCAAAAATAAAAGGTATGTCCAATTCCTTGAATTGTTCGGCATGCACTTGCATGCCTTCCTTGCCGTCAGGTGATACGATGCCCAGGCTGATGCCTTTGTCTGTAGGCACTGAATTCAGATGCGAGTAATTCATTGCGCCCGGATGAAAGGCGGTAATCTGGTTATCGTCTTCATCCGTGGTAATGTAGGCTTGGCCGGTATAAGTATTATCCAGAATACGAATGAATTCGCTGGACAATCCGTTCTGGCACAGCCATTGCGCGTAGGGCTCAAAATCATGACCTACGGTAGCCATCATTAACGGTTCTTCACCCAGCAATTTCAGATTATAGGCGATATTGCCGGCGCAGCCGCCGAACTCGCGGCGCATTACCGGCACCAGAAATGACACATTCAGGATGTGGACTTTTTCCGGCAAAATATGATTTTTAAATTTGTCATGAAAGACCATGATGGTATCGTAAGCCATGGATCCACATATCAATGCACTCATCGCGTTCCTCTTTAAAGTAAAATCAATGTCCAGGTTATGGCTGCCCAAACCAGTGACATCATGACCGCTGCAGAGCCGATATCTTTGGCCCTGCCGGATAATTCATGATGTTCAAAGCCGACTCTGTCAACGATAGTCTCTATGGCTGAATTTAACAATTCAACCAGCAGGACCAGAATCATAGTGCCGATCAACAGAACTTTTTCAATATTTGTCTTTCCCAGCCAGATAGCCACCGGCGTAGTTACCACAAACAACAATACTTCCTGCCTGAAGGCCTCTTCATGTTCCCAGGCTGCTTTAAAACCGGCTATTGAGAAAATGCAGGCATTGATCAGCCGTTGTAAACCTCTCGCATTCTGATTTGCCATTGTTTGTTACGATCAGTGTTTTCGAAGTGTTTTATACAAAATGGACTGGAAAAGGCGCATTTTCAAGGCGGAAAACCATCCGCCTGGCCTTGCCATTTAATTTAGTGCTCTATCATCTGGGCATAGTCAGGCGCATCCATCAACTGATCCAGATCCGCTACCGCGTCCGCTCTTATGCAAAAAAGCCAGGTGTGATAAGCATCCTTGTTTATTTGCTCCGGCTCATCCACCAGCGCCACATTGACGGCGACAATTTCACCTGCGGCCGGACTGAACAAGTCTGAGGCTGTTTTAACCGACTCTACTACGGCGCATTGTTCTCCGGCCTGAACTTTTCGCCCCAGTTCGGGCAGCTCGATATAAACCAGATCGCCCAACTCTTCCTGAGCAAAATCAGTTATGCCGACACGAACGATATTATCATCTTCCAGTTGCGCCCATTCATGGGTTTTCGTGTATTTTAAATTTTCCGGTAAATCACTCATGTTCATCTCTCAAAAAAACTTTGGGGTTATCCGCTTGATTCTTCACAAAAGGATAACCTGCTATTTTTTAAAAACAACAAAAAATTTATTTAACTTAGCGGTTAACCTTATAATTTATGCCTATTTTCAAACCTGCTTTTCGACAGTATGCTTTTTCCCGCCGATAGTAATGGGCTGCTGATGCCCTGTATTTTTCTATTCAGTCTGCTTCCAGCCTTTGCAACCTTTGCCAATGACGATGAGCAACCGTCAAAAGTACAGGTCAGGGCGGCTCAGCCGGTTATCCATCTGGACGATAAAACGCAGTCGATTTCAGGCATACAGACTGCGACGCTTCAGTCTGTCAACTATCATACCGAATTCACGGCTAATGGAAAGGCTATCAATATACAGCCGTTACTGGCTTTGCATAATCAATATATACTGGCCCTGGCCGAACGCAGAAGCGCCGCGGCAAAGTTCAACCATGCCGAGCAGAACATCAAGCGCCAGCAGAATTTATATCGTCATGGAGTCACTTCAAAGCACAATTTGCAAAGTCAGCAAGCGCAATGGCAAACCGATAAATCCCAACTGGACGCCGTGCGCTTTCAGGGCCAGGCCATTTACAATGAAGTACTGCTTAACTGGGGTAAAAAGCTCGCCGACTGGGTAGTGTCTGCCGATTCGGACAAGCTGAATGATTTTTTATCCGGCCGTCAGGCGCTGCTGCAAATTACCCTGCCGGCCGATAAACATTTAGCGGACGACATTCAAACTATTTACATAGAGCCGTCAGGCGTGCGCAATTCGGCCCAAAAAGCCAGCCTGATTTCGCCCGCTCCGCAAACCGATAATTCCATCCAGGGTGAGAGCTATTTTTTCCGGACTGCGGCTGACGCCCGCATAAGAACAGGCATGCGCATCGCGGCCTGGATACCTGAGCAAAATGAGGAGCGGCCCGGCGTTGTTATTCCCAAATCCGCTTTACTCTGGTATCTGGATCAGGCATTTGTCTATATTAAAACCGGCAGGGAAAAGTTTAGCCGCCGTAGCATCGATCATTTTTCAGCTGCAACTGACGGTTACTTTGTCAGTGAGGAACTCAAGCCCGGCGACCAAGTCGTCATCACAGGAGGGCAAATGCTGCTGTCCGAAGAAATTCGCGGGCAAATTCCTAATGAAGATGATTAAGCGGCTAGCCCTGAATTTGCCATGCCGTTTGCTTTTCATCCCGGTAATTGGTCTGCGATTTCCAGGCTATGCCTGTCTGGACGCTAGTTGGGAACTGCGATCCGGCAGCGTTGCTGATATGGATGACATTATCACGGCGCGAGCCGGTAGACTTTTTGTTACTGTAAATAACTTTAAGCGATCTTTATCCCCTTGATCCTATAGGCTAAGCTGCGACAATATGCCACATTTTTATTTGCAATAAGTGTTGCTATTATTAACCTAACTTTTAGGGTTTTAACAAGCCCGATAGCTGAAAGTTGCGTTATATCCTTCCTAATATTATTTATGGCAGTTTTATAAACTGCCTTTTTTTTGCCTGCTGTAATCCTGTTTTAGTCAAAAGCCACGCCCAGACCTCCTATGCCGCAATATCCCCCCGGTTGTTTGGCCAGGTATTGCTGATGGTAATCTTCAGCATAATAAAATTCGCCTGCCGGCATTATCTCCGTGGTTATTTGGCCAAAGCCCGCCTCAGTGAGCCGCTGCTGGTAGTATTTTTTGGATTCAAGCGCTGTCTGATGTTGTTCTTCAGTATAAGTATAAATTCCGGACCTGTATTGAGTGCCAAGATCGTTGCCTTGCCTCATTCCCTGCGTCGGATTATGCGATGTCCAGAACAGCTCAAGTAATTCATGGTAGGGAGTTAATGCCGGATCGAAAATAACTTTTACAACTTCGCTATGTCCGGTTAAACCGCTGCAGATTTCTTCATAAGTCGGGTTGGGGGTATAGCCGGCGCTATACCCGACCGCCGTGCTGAAAATATTCGGATATTGCCAGAATTTCCGTTCAGCTCCCCAAAAGCATCCCAGGCCAAACACTGCCTGTTCCATGGTTTCAGGAAATGGCGGAAGCATGGGATTACCGTTCACAAAATGCCTGTTTGAAACAGGCATGGGCGTATTTCGGCCCGGTAAGGCATGGGCCGGATCAGGCAAAATCAGTTTTTTTGATGAAAAGATCATGGCAAATATGCTATTTTGTCCATTAAATTCAAGGGCGGTCTGACCCAAGATTACTACGATTATTAATTTTAATAAAGTCTAAATCTTTAACTGGAGAGTGATGATAGAGCAAGATTTTTTACGCCGCTTTTTATTCGAAGAACTGGGCGTGCGCGGGGAATGGGTCAAATTAGGAGCCAGCTGGCAAGCAGCCAAACAACATCAGCACGGGCCGCAAATCGTGCAGCAGCAGTTAGGGCAGGCGCTGGCCGCCGTGGTTATGTTGTCGGCGACGATCAAATTTAAAGGCTCAATTATTCTTCAGGCCCAAGGTTCAGGCGATTTTAAAGCCCTGGTCGCCCAATCGACTCATGACCGGAAAATAAGAGGCCTGGTCAAAAGCAGCGACAATGTGCCAGCCGGATCATTAGCGAAAATGTTCGGGCAGGGACGTCTGGTTTTAACCATCGAATCAGAAAATGCCGACCCATATCAAGGCATAGTTCCGTTGCAGGGAAGTAATTTAGCCGCCGCCCTGCAAACCTATTTTGTCCAGTCCGAGCAGCTTGAAACCCGTTTGTGGCTGTTTTCCAACGACACCCATGCCGCCGGTTTGTTATTGCAGGAATTGCCGGAGCACAAAAGTTATAAAGCTGATTGGGAGCGTATTGAGATATTGGCAGACACCGTCACTGAACAGGAACTGCTGGAGCTGGATTGTGAAAAAATGTTGTACAGGCTGTTTAATGAAGAAAAAGTCAGATTATTCAGCCCCGAACCGGTTGAATTCAAATGCGCCTGTTCCCGGCTAAAAATCGAGCGGACCCTGCGCCTATTGGGAAGGGCGGAAGTGGAAGCTATTCTGCAGGAGCAGGGCATTATTCAAGTAAACTGTGAATTCTGCAATGCACAGTACTGCTTTGATAAAATTGATGTTGAAAGTATCCTGTCTCAGGAGTTCGTGGTTAATGAATCTGCAACCCGGCATTAATAAAAGTTTGAAAACTGAAGCAATTAAACGGGGCCTGCGCCTCATTTTTATAATAGTGCTGGCCGCGTCGTTATCCGGCTGCATTTATTGGTGGCGGGCTTACCAGACCTATTTGCAGATGGATGAATTTGACCGCTATTTCAGCGTTGCGGTAAGCGATGATTTTACCTTGCACTTTAAAAAGCCGATTCTTTACAGCAAGGATTTTGTTTCGCTCTCGAAACTGCAGCCCAGCCTGAATAGCTACACCTCTGAAGGCAGGCACTGGCGGTACTGGTTTCGAAAGATTGACGCCAATAACAAATTAATAAGGCCTGAAGTCAGATTTTATTCCGATCTTGATTTTAACAAAGAAGACCGCATAGCGGCCTGGTCATTTTCATCCTTGTTTTTACAGATCGCTCCGCCCAAGTTTCTAGAGATTTCCCTGCGCTCGCTTGGCGGCGCTGAAATCAATAAGGATAAAATGCAGCTGCGGGCCGATACCAGCTTGATAGACAAAATTTCTGCGGACTTGCCGAAAAAGTCAGACGTTCTGGCGCAATTGGGAGCGCCTTTGGAAATCCGGGATGAAAAGGAACAGGAGGTGTATATTTATCATTTTCTTCTGGAAACACCCAGTATAGAAGAAGGCTATGAAGACCGCGCATTGAGCGAGGTTAAACTCACGTTTGATAAATCGACCCAGGAATTGATTAAAATGGCAGGCCGTTTTGCAGGGCTTAAAGTCTCAATCAATTATCGAAAATTTCTTGAAGAACCCCCAACCGAGTCCTAAGCGGCATCAATACCTCAGTTTTGCTTTAGGGCATGTAAGACCGCGGAGATTAATTGTGAACAGTCAGATTAAAAAACATCAAGCCTGTTATACCGTAGCGGATTATATGAGCTGGCCGGACGACGAGCGCCTGGAATTAATTGCAGGACAGATCTTTGACATGAGCCCTGCACCTTCTATTAAGCACCAAAATATTACAGGAGAGTTTTACAGCCAGCTAAAACAAAAATTAAAAGGCAAATCCTGTGTTCCTTTCATCGCACCGGTGGATGTGGTGTTATCGGCTAACGACGTCGTGCAGCCGGATGTGCTGGTTGTATGCAATCCTGACAAAATCACTGAAAAAAATATTCAGGGCGCTCCCGATTTGATTGTCGAAGTTTTGTCGCCGCGCACTGCGCTCAAAGACCTGCGCGAAAAGAAATTGTTATACGAACGATCCGGGGTGCAAGAGTACGTAATAATCGATCCGCTGGAAGAATACGTGCAGCGCTGCTGGCTGCAAAATGACGGCCATTATGGCGCCAGCGAGATTTTCGGTTCGCCTGAAGCACTGGCCTTACAAAGCTTGCCGGAAGTTGAACTGCCGTTATGGGAAATATTTGGCCTGGAGCCGCCGGAGCCCGCTATCATCTGGTCTGGATAAAATCCGAACGGGTAGGCAGCGTTTTTCTGCCTACCATATTGATGATCCATGCTTTTGGTATTTTAAACGGTGCAAAAACACCACCCTGCATGACTCGCAGCCTGCATTGCCAGAAACAATGGCAAATGCATATAATTATGTGCATAATATGACTCGTGGAATTTACTTGCAACCCCATCAAAAACGAAACCAATATCCGTGATCGGGGCTTGCCGTTACTGGTTGCCCGCCTGCTGTTCAATAGCCATCTGCTGGTGCGTGAAGATACCCGCAAGGTGTATCCGGAGCGGCGTTTTATCGGATATAACACCATAGATGGGCGTTTGGATGGGGGTGGTGTTTTGCGCGCCGGCTGATGACCGTATTCACATTATTTCTTTTAGAAAGGCGAACCAACGTGAGCAGAAAAAATTTAAAAACCAAACCCTTTGAAATCGATTGGACTGCGGTGGATGCCGCGTCTTTAGCGGATGTGCCGGATGAGGATAGCCCAGAATTGACCGCAACAGAGTTTGCCGAGTTGCGGCCAGTGTCCGAAATGTTGCCGGGATTGGGTCTGGGTAAACAGCGCATCACCATTATGCTGGATGAAGCGGTGGTGCAGGCATACAAGGCCAAAGCGGGCGGTCGGGGGTACCAGACACTCATCAATGATACTTTGCGCCGGGCATTGGAGGCAGATAGCGTGAAAGAAGCGTTGCGGGAGGTGATACGGGAAGAGCTACACCGGGCTTGATGATATTCAATGAAGAATGGGTTAGCCCGGGATTTTGTGGATAAGCCAGTCTAAATGTACAAAATTGCACTGCAACCCATTAATGTTGTATAGGAGGGCAACGCTAAGCTGCCTATCATATTGATGAGCCCGGCGTTTGGTATTGTAAACGGCGGGAAAATAAGCTTGACCACCTACATGGCTGCTTTTACAGCTATCGCTTCAAATCCCGGTAGAAGTTTTCATGACTGCCCAGCAACAGCAACAGAAGAGTTTTGGGATCGTATTCATAAGCCAACAACGTTGGCTGACCGTTACACTTGAACTTATGCACAAACACCCCAGCCAAGTCACCTTTCTTGGCCTCGCCAATTGTCGGATCTCGCACAATGTCGGCCACGGCATCATCCACATCGGCTTTCTGGCTCGGATGCAAGCGTTTGTACGCCCGTTTAAACATCGCGCTTTGCTGAACCTGGAGAGAACCACCCATCAGCTACGCTTTCCTTCAGGCACAAACGGTGTAGCAAGCGTTGGCCCTTCCGCGCGCGCAATCAACAAGTCGCGCACAAAATCAATGGGAAGATCGGGATTGTCCAAGGCAGTTCTCCCCACCAGAGCCCAAAATTCTATTTGACCGGCTATGGTGCGCCTCTCGGCCTGCGCTTGCGCTCGTGCTTGTTCGTACAAGGCGTCATCTATGCGTACTGGTATTCCCATGGCTTCACTCCGAAATTATCTGCTACAAAAGTAGTTTCATGATAGATGGAACGTAACCGAAACGCAAGGACACCCGGATATCTCCACCCAGCTTTTAAAAGTAAATCCGTTCGTCCTGAGCTCTTAGGCTCTCCCCATGAAAGCCTTGTCAAAGCATGATCGGATGTACTTAATTGTAAACGGCGGGCAAAAAGGCCTGCCCAGCCGCCTGGCTAAAGCGAAACCGCCTTTGGGGTTATTTGCCCAGAGGTATTAAATCCCCGCATACATCGTCAAAATTCAGCGGGTAGGGTGGGCAAACAGCTTTATCGTTTGCCCACCTTTTGCCGGTGAAAGGTGGGCAGTAAAAGTGGTGGGCAGCTTAGCGCTGCCCGCTCTACTTGGCATCAAAAGAGATGCCGCGTTTTTTACCGATTGCTGCATTCAAAGTACTTGCAAAAAGTTCTTTTAACTTCTATCAAGCATTCTTCGTTGAGTGAACCGTATTTTTTGACCGGATTGTTTTTAGAAATCACAAAAGCTTTACGAACCATAACTTTTGATTCAACAGGTAAACCACCCTCCGACAAATTTTTGTTGGTAATGATAATTTCATCACTTTGAAGCTTTAAGGTTTTACTGCTTACCGGAAGCCCGACAAAATCATTAAACGGCAGATTATCCTTAAATACTAAAACAGGTCTATTCTTGCTTGTCTGAAGATCACTGAAATAGAATTTACACAACAAAATATCGCCAATGTTTATATCCATATCTGATCTTCATTTTCGTCTTTCCAGTCTTCAATGATTGCTGCGCTGTGGCTGGAGAAAGCTTGAATTTCGGCTTCTTCATTATTAACTGCACTTTTTTTTATCGGAAAAACTAATATCTCAACTTCCTGCTCAAGATAATCTTTAGGTATTCTGATGGTTAAAAATTCAGAATGTGGCACTGTTATTTCTCTTAACATTTTTAAATATTCCTTCTGCGTTAAAAATTACTTGTTGCGTGGGCTGCCCAGCCAAGAATCAGCAAATCTGATTGTATTTCAGTATAACAAAGATAATAGCCGGTTTTTTTCTATTCAATAATGCGCGAGAACAACTTGCTGGAGTGTTTGCTGCATTCATTTTAGATACTGCACTTCTGCCCTTACTGAGAAATTTTAAATATCAGAGCATGAAAAAAGCTTAAGATTCCCCGCTCCATTCGGAATGACAAAAACTGAATAGTTAAGCCTTTTGTTAAAGGGGTGGAGGAGCTATGGGGGATGGTTGTATCAATTGCTTAATAAAAGTGGCGGGCAGAAAAGCGCTGCCCACCCTGCCTGGCGGTAAATATATCCTTGTAGGCTGGATCTCCACACGAGATGACGAGTGTGTGTTGCAAACAGGTTACGGATGGGGGCCTTACGTATTATTTGTAGACTTAGCGGGCAAAACATCACGTAAACTTCCAGAAACATATTTATGAATAATACTGGAAACCAGGGCTTGATAAGGGATGCCTTCCTCAAGCGCTCTTCGTTGAATAGTGGACAAATCGCGACTTGATAGTTTGATATTGATTCTTTTGTCTTTTTTAAAGGTTGCTGCGGCGGACTTTGCAATAAACTTCTTTCTTTCAGCCGTTAAGCTCGACTCAAACTGACCCGTTTCAAACGCTTCCAAAAGTGCTTGTTCATCCTCATCTAATTTAAATTTTTTCATAAATTACCTCCAAAATATTGCTTGGTCGCCTTTCTGGCAGGAATAACTGTTTTCAGAAAATCTCATCTTCTGTTTCAACATAGGGAACCAAATAGACATAATCATCAATAGCGGCCACAAAAACACGCTGATGGGCATACCTTTCATCATTCGGGTGGGAAATGTCATCCAATAACCCGCCGCTTTGTAAACAGAACACAACATCCTCAAAAGAGATGCCGCGTTCTTTTATAAGCTTATAATTTTTATCGGAATTCCAATTAAAAGGCTTCATAATTTGAATAATAACATGGGTATGCCTTGGGGCGCCGTATGATTTTTAAACTTTTGGGGGGATTTGCATCTTGGATTTTTCATAGCAAGGTGGGCAATACTTTTTTGCCCCACATTGATAAATCCATACCTTTGGTTGTTATAAAGGAGGGCCGAAAAGTAGGGTGGGCAAACAGCTTTATCGTTTGCCCACCATTTGCCGGTGAAAATGGTGGGCAGCTTAGCGCTGCCACCCTACCTGGTTAGCTAGCAGCCGCTAGTCTCTCTTTTCAAAGTAATATCGAGCATTGGTGCAGGGGAAGGCGCAGTGGAATAAGTGTATGTATAAGTTGCCGACTCACTCGTTGTGCCATCATTCGCGTAGACAACCGCCGCATTTGGATTACCATCAGATTCAGGACATACATGATTATTTTTACTGTTGGTACTTATGCTTCCAAAGATAATTTTATTAGTTTTACCGGATACATCAAGAAGGCAATCAAAATTGCCATCAACGGATGAGCCATTTGCTGTTCTATTACAGACAGTACTTGAAATTGGAGTTGGAGTTGCACCACTATAAATTTCCACAGTGACTGTTATATCGTTCGGGTTTTTGCCTGTATCTGTTGGGCCTCTACCAGACACAGCAATTGAGCCGGTTAAGTGTGTACCAGTTGGCGGAGGTGAGCCTCCAGTAATTGCCAGTGTAATATCGTCTGCTATGGACTGGCTTTTGTCTTCGGGATCAAGGGTGATTGTATCTGTTAACCCTGTATTGCTTTTTTCTATGGTAGCCTTAATATTGGGCGTACCCGCTGCAATCGTAGTCACCACTCCTCGACTATGTGTATTGTTATCCTGTACAGGCTCGCTGGTCACTAATGCCTGAGAACTGTCCGAACTCCCCCATGTAGCCAATTTAGTGACGTTGACTTCATAAAACGGAATTAGCTGAAGAACCGTATCTGGATGACTCACAGCCTGATCTTTTATGGTCTTAACCATGTTTGAATCCATAAAATCTATATAAATTGCACGGGCCGACATGGTTCTGTCATTGGCATTACTGCTATCATTGACTCCTGCCTGAAGCGCTATGTCATGGGGTTCATTTGTGAATGTTGTTTCCGTGCTGATCGTGCCGGCATTACTGCTACCGTCAGGAATGCTTGACACATAATCTTTAACAAACTGGCTTATAAAAGTTTGATAGTTTGCCAGGCCACTACTATTCAGCAAGAAAGATGACGGCATAACTTTAAGTTTTTCTATGCGCCAATCCTGCAGAACGCGCCAATTGCCATCTATACGTTTCATACGGCAGGCTTCGAGATAAGTCTCCCCAGCACTACTTGCCAGGACCAAATTGCCTGAATTATTAAGAGCATAATGATTATGATCTCCATTGCTGTAATAAATGGGTAAGCGGAAAGGATCATACAATACCGCACCAGTTGGGCCGTCACTATCATGATGGTCTCGACAGCAATCCGTACAAAGCTCCGATTGCTGACCACTTTGACCAGTACTGATACGTGAACCGATAATTTTCCCGTCTACTTTTTCACCCGTGACATAAGCAAGATGACTTTCTCCATTGTTAGTCTCAATGGTTTGTCTGCTGGGCGCCCGGCCGGCGGTTCCCGAAGACACAGAGCCAGCAGTACCTAATGTGCATTCGCAATTCAGAGTCAAAAACTCTTCTTCGCGTACCAGTTCATTGCCGCCACCTGGCTTGTATGTATCAACTGTAAATTTGGTTTCTACAAATTGGTCATTTTGACTCACCTCGGGAAGTGGTTTGCTGGTCTCCTTGCTTTGCCCATTTCCAACGGAAACAGGCACAACATCCGGCAGCAACCCCGGATTATGAATTCTTACCGGTTTTTCTCCGCTGCCACCGGGTGTGTATCCTACTAATGTACTGGAAGCATCTGAGGGATTCTTGTTAATAACATGAGTCAAGGCTACTGTGTTATTGTTGGTATCAGGATCATTCCATGAAACTGTTACGGTAATCGCTTTTTGATCAACGCTGCATGGACTACCGCATGGGGTTAAAACACCTGCGTTGTAATAGTAATCTGTTGAAGTCCAGGTTCTCGCATAGGTGAATGCTGTGCCACTAGACGGTATAGAATTATCTGTGACGCCATCCGGTCTTGGATTATCTGTGCCAGCGGCAATGGCGGAAAAATCAGTGGCGCGAAGTTCATCCAATTTTGCTTGAGCCATACTGACTGCCGTGGCGCGGGCATTGGCATTGCTGCCGCTCTGAAAAAAAGTTCCTTGTAATTTAACGACCGCACCAATGCCAACCGCAAATACCAGGGCAGCTACCAGCACTTCGATTAGCCCCACGCCCCGTTGTTTTTTGCTTTGACTGTTCATGATAGCTTCGCCTTTTGAAGATAGATGTGTAAATTAGAAATCGCGCCAGCTGCCTGGTATAGAGGCAACTTGCCGATAGTTTTCATCGGAGTTGTTTTGGATGTTGGCAAATATGTCTGGATCCCAAACGACAGCAAACGTGCCCGTACCCCCACTAATACCGGTATCAGTAATCAATGAGCCTCTGATTACCGTACCGCCGCCGAGAGCAGGCCCCTGAACATCACCATCTGTCGCTGGAGTATCATCAAATACGAACACAATGCCATTGATAGTCGCATTACCGCCGGTTTGTAGTTGATGATTCTGAACCACAAGAATAACGGGATTCGCAACGCTGCCGATGACCCCTCCATTAATTTGGCAATCTCCCGTAATCCAGATAAGGCCTTTAGAGCTTGAATTTAAACTATTGCAGTCTGAATAAACCTGGGAAGGGTCTAGATTTTCTGCCGCTGATTTAATAGATTGCCACTCGGTATAAGGCACACCAAAGACAAAATCAAATAAATCTGGGGGGAAATGCCCTGGAGTGGGATCAGTTGTATAATGATCGCTTGCGACAATATCAACGCCTTGATAAGTACCATTGGTTATTTGGGCGTGCAAAGGATCACTGGTAGGATTGGGGCATTGTCCGCCGGAAAAGCCTTGAATTTGGCAGGTAGAAATGGAGCTGGAAGTATTAACCGTATCATGCGTCCATATTGAAACCGCACAGCCGCTATCTGAGGTGCCATCCGGACACGAAGCGTTGGGATTAGGCACAACATGCATGTTGCCGGTTACCGCCATGCTGCCGCCTGCAATAACCGGTGTATCAGGGACATTACCCCCGGTGATATGCCGAAAAACTACCTGTTCACTAACCGATGCCGAACCTGTTCTGTCTATCGATTCACCTGCTGAAGTAAAAGTATACACAGTTACACCGCCCACGGCGGGGGGGATTGCAATCGTCGCTGTAAATCGTGCCTCACTGGCACTGGCAACTCCGCCAACCAGATTATTTTTACTCAGAAATGGATATGGAATGGCGTTTGGGATGCCGTTTTTATCAGGGTCGTATATATAATTTCCGTCGGCTCCAACGCTAATATTTTCAGAAAATTGCTGAACTGCGTATTCCAAACCGCCATCAGCGGCGGCAAAAGCCTCTTTATAGCGGTATTCATTAGCGGACATCCGCTGATCAAATATGCCCACTTTGGCCGCAAAGATGACCATTAAAGTAATGATTGTTAATACGACGAGACTTACGACTAAAGTTGCCATTCCTTTTTGATGGATGCGAGGTGCACCTTGGAAAATCCGCTTTACTGTATCGTGTTTAGTATTCATCATTTCGAATCTCCACTATCTCGCTAATAGTTCGGGTAACGGAATTGTCACGAACCAGCTGTCCTCTCAAGGTTATGGTTATTTGGTGGGTAGTAATGCCAGCGGAGGTCGTAGGGCTATCTTTAACGATGAAGGCGTTTATTTGTACCAGATTTTCGTCGGTTATATTGTCCCAGTTTGTAGCCCCGGCGCAGTTTTCACCGCTTTCCCTGCTTTCAATGGCTCCGCCGTTTAAGCGAAAGCCGAAGCGTTCGCTATTGCCGTCATCTACGCCATCGTTGTCCGCATCGTAGGTATAAGTGACGCAGGTTGCGTTGTTAATAGGAGGGGTGAGGATGTCGAATTTCATATCCTGAAACGGATTATTACCAGCCATTACTGCTGCAGCCGCCGCGCCGTTATATCCGGAGCGGCGTAGATCCCGTGTAATCAGACTCATCGCAGACCTCAGCTCCTGGTTGAGCCGTATGGATTTTAAATTGTCATTATCAGATTTGATCATGGTAACGAACATGCCGAGGACAGCAGCGAGGACGATGAGCCCTATTACCATAGAAATCAAAAGTTCGATTAATGTAAAGCCTCGTTGTTTATATTTCATTGCTTTTAAATTGGCGGTTATATTCATGGGCAGGCCCCACTGTCGTTATAGCTAGGGATTGTCGAAGTAGTGTCTTTACATATCCGGATTCTGCCAATCGTAGTAGTGGTAACGCCAAGGGTTTTGTTATTGCCGGCAGAAAATCTAATGGTGCCTTGTGTTCCTGTGCCGCGCAAAGGGCTAAAGGCCCGCGAATTTGATGTATTGAAATTGACAGTGATGCCTGTAAAATCAGCGCTTTGCACAACGCTTCCTGATGCACAATCATTGGCTACAGTGCAATCACAAGTCGCAGCGCCAGCCGGCGTCATGCCATAACACCAAGTGTTAAGATCAGTGCCTGTTGTTGCCGGCGTAAAAACAATGCCCATATTATTGTTGGTTTTAATTGCCTCGGCTTTGGCATTTTGCAAAGCTGCCACCAATCCTTCCGCTGCACCCTCCACGCGCTGTTGTTTCATGAGTTCGCTGAATGATGGCACTGCCATTGCTGCTAATATGCCGATTATGGCAATCACTATCATGACCTCAACCAAAGTAACGCCGGAGCTCGTTTGTTTGTTCATATCTCTCCACCTTTTATGTATGAGTTAACTATAGATTAATATTGTTTTCTTACCCGGAAGCTAATCTACAATTCGTCTATTGAAGGAGAGGTTAATCGAATGGCCTTCCCTAGCGCCGGTTATGCTAAGCTTGGATGAACCAAATAACTTTACAGGGGTGAAACGATGTGCAGATTCAAACGGCCTGCGGGTTTTACATTAATTGAACTGATGATTGTGGTGGCCATCATTGGCATTCTTGCGTCCATTGCTTATCCGGCCTATCAGGAATATGTAACGCGAGCCAAACGTGCGGATGGCAAAGCGGGATTGTTAAACTTACAACTGGCGCAAGAGAAATACAGGGCGAACTGTCCTCAATATGCTGATGGCATTCATGCCACAACGTTCACTTGTGTTGCAGGCGGCGCGCACAATCTGGTCGGCAGCACTGATTCGCCGGACGGGAAATATACGCTTGCTATAACTGCTGGTTCTGCAACGTCTTACACAATTACCGCCACGCCTACTTTCACTGACGCCAAATGCAATGTACTTGGCATCAATCAGGCAGGAACCCAAACTGTGACCGGTACTGATTCTGTCGCAAATTGTTGGCAAAAATAATTCATTCTGAGAGCGAAGCAGCCCAGGTTGGGCAGGCTTTTTTGCCTGCCATTTACTAATTCAATGCTGGAACCGTTTCAAATAAACAACCAATCTTGCCTTTTATTTTTTGCTTCCCTTTACCACAGCAAAATGTGTTACGTTATTCCTAATTTGGAAAGACGACATGAAGGGGCTTAAAACGATGGGACGATACGATCAGACCAGGGATAAAAAACCTGCCGGAATAATTGTAGTTATGGCAACTATTTTTATCATCCTTGCCGGCGGCGGCTGGCTTTATTTTAATAAACTGAAGCAGGAAGAAGCCGCCGTGCCTGAAACGAAAGCTCTAACTATCCCGCCTGATTCAGGCGAAACGGATGCAGATGTATCGGCGCCGGAACCTGCTCCGGAAGAAATCCCGTACGATACTGAAGCCTGGAGGGAGGGCGCCACGATGCAGGAACAGCGGTTTGTTTTGCCGGATCTTCTTGGCAGCGACAGGCCGTTTCGCGAGGCAATAAACAGCGTTTCTCCAGGACTTTCGCCGTGGCTGAATACCGACCAGTTAATCAGAAAGTATATGTTGATCGCGAATGATTTTTCCCAGGGAGCGTGGCTTGAAAGGCACATGCGCTTTCTTAAACAGGCCCAGCCGTTTAAAGTCGAGCTGATCGATGGCGTCATGTTTATGTCCGATAAAGGTTATCAGCGTTATGACAAACTGGCCGCGGCGATAGATGCGATCGATGTACGAGCCGCCATGTCGGTATATAAAAAATTTCGGCCGTTAATGCTGCAGGTTTTTGATGAGTTTAGCTATCCCGCCGAGCACCAGCTGGAAGATATTTTCTCAAAAGCTGCCGCGGAAATTCTGGCGGCGCCCATTATTGAAGAGCCGATTGCCTTGGTAAGGCCGTCGGTGCGCTATAAATTTGCCGATAAAAAGCTTGAAGCCTTAAGCCCGGTAAGCAAACAGATGATACGCATGGGTCCTGAAAATACCCGCATTATTCAAAATAAGGTACGGCTGCTGGTTGAAGAGCTGGCTAGCATGAAAGAGTAGGGCGTTTGTGCGTTGAAGCTGATTTAAGCTTGTGTGTCCATCTAAGCTCGTCTGGGAATAGGATTAGCAAGATGCTTCATCTGCTTGCAGAAACCGTCATACCCGCAGGGAGTGCCGGAACGACGCAATTCTGCGGAAGTTAAGTATTGGGTGAAAAATTAAGGTAGCCTGAGGTAAATCAATGCCAAGGTAATGCCAGGGTGATGTTCCTTAGGCGAATTCGCAGGATATTCACTGTTTCGATTGTGGCTGAAGCTTGTAAATAAAAAGGTAAACATATGACTGACAATAGCCGGCCGCCGCTACCGCCGTTCACTTATGAAACAGCCGTTCAAAAAGTGCGCGCGGCCGAGAACGCCTGGAATTCACGTAATCCCGAAAAAATAGCATTAGCCTATACCCTGGACAGCAAATGGCGTAATCGCGCTGAATTTCTTTCAGGCCGCGGCGAAATCGTGAAATTTCTGCAGCGAAAATGGGCAAGAGAGCTGGATTATCGTCTTATTAAGGAACTGTGGACTTTTAATGACGCGCGTATTGCCGTGCGCTTCGCCTATGAGTGGCATGATGACGCCGGCAACTGGTTTCGCTCTTACGGCAATGAAAATTGGGAATTTGATGAGGACGGGCTGATGAAGTTGCGCCTGGCCAGTATCAACGATCTGCCCATCAACGCTTCAGAGCGCAGGTATCACTGGCGGCTCGGCCCCCGCCCAGAAGATCATCCGGGATTGTCCGAGCTTGATTTGTGATTTTTAAACTGTGCTTTTTTCTTCCATCATTCCGGCGGTGAACAACCGAGGTTACATGGATGTGAGTGTCCGCCTGAGTATCAATAAATTCGCATAGCCGCTTATAATTCAATAATTCCCTATTTCCATGCATTTCAATGTTCATTCTGCACAGCTCCAATAAAACTGAAAATCTGGTTGCTCATCTGATAGCTGTCATTGAAAGCTCGCCGCCGGCATCGCCTTTTGAAAAGGAAGTTTTTTTAATTCAGAGTCAGGGCATGGAGCGCTGGCTATCGCAGCGGCTGGCCAGCCATTTTAATGTTTGGGGCAATTACGAGTTCCTGTTCCCCGCCAGGTTTTTCAGTTCTCTGGCGCAAAAAATTGGTCTGTCGGCTGAGGATGGGGCGTTTGAGCGCAGTCAGCTGCTTTGGCGCTTTGAAGCAGTATTGCGCAGATGTCTGGATGGCGCTGAGTTTTTGCCGTTAACGCAATACCTTACAGCTGAAAATATTGCCTTGAAACGCTATCAGCTGGCGCAACAGCTGGCGCAGATTTTTGATCAGTACCAGATAATGCGCCCTGATATGCTGGCGGAATGGCAAAGCGGCCGTGTCCTGTCTGATACAGAAACCGAACACTGGCAACAGGCGCTATGGCGGCTGGTAACTGCGCAAATCGGCTCTAAGCATCGAGGCGCGGTATGGCTGGACGTTATCGCTGCGCTAAATCTTGCAGAGGAAGGCTCATTTAACTTGCAATTGCCGGAAAGAGTTTTTATTTTCGGGCTTAATACCATGCCGCCGCTATTTTTAAGCTGCTTGCAGGCGCTGGCAAAACATTGCCAGGTGCATCTTTTTTTGCTTAATCCGGCCCGGACTTTCTGGGCTGATCTTGAGACCAGGCGGCAACAGGCGCGTGCGGAAAACTTTTCAGGTCATCCGCTATTGTCGACTTTGGGCCAGCAAGGACGCGAATTTCAGGAAATGCTGCTGGAGCTGGCGCAGTTTGATTTTGAACCGGAAAGTTTTGAAACGACCGAAGCCGGCAATAATCTTCACCATTTGCAAAACGATATTTTAAACAATCGCCCGGCTGGACGGACTCTGTGCAAGGATAACTCTATCAGCATTCACGCTTGTCATTCCAGAATGCGCGAGGTCGAAGTCTTGAAAAATCTGTTGTTGCAGTCTCTGGAAAATGACCCCGATCTGGAACTGCGCGATATGGTGGTTATGGCGCCCGATATACAAGTCTATGAACCTTTTATAGCCGCCATTTTCAACGACATTCAACATGCGATTGCCGATCGCAGCTTGCATTTGAACAATAGTGCGCTGGATGCTTTAATCCGCTTTCTGAATTTAAGTCAAAGCCGCTTTGGCTGGCAAAGCGTGCTGGATTTACTTGAGCAGCCGGCGGTTTATTCCGGCTTTGGCTTGTCCGAGGCCGATCTGGAATTAATCAGGCACTGGGTGCGTGATACCCATGTGCGCTGGGGCAAATCGGCAATACACAAGCAGGAACTGGGGCTGCCCGGCTTTAATGAAAACACCTGGCAGGCGATGCTGGATAGATTGCTGATGGGTTATGCCGTGGGCAGTGATGAGGATTTTGTTGATGCTGTGCTTCCGTACCGCGATATTGAAGGCTCATCCGCTCTGGCTCTGGGCGGCTTGCATGACTTTCTGCAACTGGTGTTCAAAGCCGGCATGGAGTTAAAACAGGCGAAGACCCTGAAAGCCTGGAGCGGGCAGCTCTATTATTATGCCGACCAGTTGCTGGCTGATGCAGACCCAGGCGACCGCCGGCAAATCAACGAGTTATTGGCCGTATTATCCGACGAGCTGGCTGTTGTACATAATGATGAAGTCGAGTTGCAGGTAATTGTCAGCTGGCTGCAGGGAGCGGTTGAGGAACATAAATCATCTCTCGGCTTTTTACGCGGCCAATTGACTTTTTGCTCGATGCTGCCGATGCGCTCGATTCCGTTTAAAGTTATCGCTCTGCTGGGGATGAATGACGGCGAATTCCCTAACGCGACCACAAACCCGACATTTGATTTGCTGGCTAAAAACTTCCGCCAAGGCGACCGTTCACGCAGAGCGGATGATCGTTATCAGTTTCTGGAAATTCTGTTATCGGCCAGACAACAGCTGATCATGACTTATATCGGACAGTCGAATGCCACCAATGCTGTTATTCCCCCGTCTGTCGTTATTAGTGAGCTGCTGGAAGTCTTGCAAGACGGTTATCAACTTGCCGATCTTATTACCCGGCACCCCTTGCAGCCTTTCAGTCCGCGTTATTTTAACGGCAATTCAGATTTATTCAGTTTTTCCGAGGCCGACTGCGAAACAGCAAGGGCATTATCTGCGCCCAAACCGCAGACAGCCATGTGGTGGCAGGGCGCCCTAAACACGGCGTCTGAAGAGATTATTGACCTGAACGAACTATTCAGCTTTTTCCGGCATCCGCAGCGCTATTTTATGCGGCGCCGGATGGAGTTGCGATTTAATGGCATCGAGGCGGACGCCGAGGAGCGGGAGCCGTTTAATATAGACAGGCTCGACAGCTACTCAATAGGCCAGGAATGGGTGCGCGAGAGTTTAAGCGGCAGAGCGCTATCGATTAAAAAACTCCAGGCGCAGGGAAGATGGCTGCCAAGCATATTGGGCGAACTGGAATTTGAGGGGCATCAAAAAGCGCTTAATGAATTTGTTGGAATTATAAAAGCTAAAGATATGGGTGAGCCGTTGCCCGATTTGCCTGTTGATTTAGATATGGATGACTGTCGTCTGGTAGGCAAGTTGGGCAATCGTTATAAAAACGGCAGTTTTTTTTATCGCTATGCCGATCTTAAAGGCAAGGATTTTATTTGTGCTGTGCTGCATCACATGATTATTAATCGGCTTCAGGAGCAATCCACTTTTTTGCTCAGCATTGACAAGGATTTGATCTTATTGCCGAAACATTGCCAATTGACTCCTTTAATTGAGTTTATAAAAATATACCGGCTAGGCCAGCAACAGCCGGATGCTTTTTTTGTGGAGCCGGCTTTAGCTTATGTCAAGCAGGCCTATAAATTAAAGTCCGGCTCAAGAGCAACTGTTTCAGCGCTTGATGCCGCCAGAGAATATCTGGCTAAAGCCCTTGAGCGGCCTTATGAGCTGGAGCTCAGACGGCTTTATCATGATGTAACGGATATGGGGCTGGTGCTGGGCGAATCTTTTGAGCAGCACTGTGAGTCCTTACTGCTGCCGATCTGGGAAACCACGCATGAGCAGCATTAAGGCGAGGCCGCGTTTCGTTTAGCTATATAAAGGCTTCAGTTCATTTTCCGGCAAATTGAAATTTCTTTGCCTATTTATCCATGATTTGGAAAGAACACAAGCTTCCGTAGAGGTTTAAAGTAAGGCATGTACAGATAGGCCTGTTTCTCAGCCTTGTTCTAAATAACATCGATAACGCTCTGATTGAAAGATTAATTTATCTTCACCTTATTTAAGGCGCTCACCTTAAGTATCGGGCATCAAGCATTGGGCATTGACATTCCTCCCCTTTGTACTTTACAGTTATGATCGCAAAACAAGTATGTAACCAACTATAACTATTAATAATTAATAATCCTTCGGAGCACGTATCATGGCAAAACCATTAATACAATTGGCATTAGATTCTCTAGATTTCGATCAAACAATAGGGCTTGCGACACAAGCAGCACCCTATGTTGACATTTTCGAAGTTGGAACGCCATGTGTAAAACATAACGGCGTCAATATAGTCAAGGAACTGAAAGCAAGATTTCCAGATAAACTGGTTTTAGTCGATCTTAAGACTATGGACGCTGGCGAGTATGAAGCCACACCTTTTTATGCAGCAGGAGCCGATATCTGCACGGTATTGGGCGTATCCGGTCTTGCCACCATTGCCGGCGTTGTCAAAGCAGCAAACGCGCACGGCGCAGAAGCGCAAGTCGATCTCATTAATGTGCCGGATAAAGTAGAGTGCGCCAGAGAATCCGCCAGAGCAGGCGCCCATATTATCGGAGTTCACACCGGCCTTGATGCGCAGGCTGCCGGCCATACTCCATTTAGCGACTTGAATGATATCGCCAGATTGGGCCTGAACCTCAGAATTTCAGTAGCTGGCGGCATTAAACAGGCGACCGTTCAGGACGTTGTGCATGCGGGCGCCAACATTGTCGTTTGCGGTGCCGCAATATATGGAGCGCCTTCACCTGCCGAAGCCGCTCGTGAAATCCGCGAACTGGTTGAAGCCGCATAATTATGCATCAGCAACTTATAACAGAAAAGATCTCAAGTATTCTTGAGGCCACAGACGATACGTATGAGGTAAAGCTTACCCAGCTGCTTGACAATGCCAAGCGCATCTTCATCGCCGGTGCGGGACGCTCCAGACTGGTCGGCAATTTTTTTGCGATGAGACTGGTGCACGGCGGTTATGATGTAAACGTAGTGGGTGAGATTGTTACGCCGAGTATTAAAAAGGGTGACTTGTTGATCATTATTTCCGGTTCGGGAGAAACGGAGCAGTTAATCGCATTCACCAAACGCGCCAGGGAAATAGGCGCTAACATTGTTTTGATTTCTGCGAAAAGTGACTCGACAATTGGCGATATGGCAGATGCAGTGTTCCAGATAGGCCGCTCCGAGCAGTATGGTAAAGTGAAAGGCATGCCAATGGGAACGGTATTTGAATTGTCTACATTGATCTTTTTGGAAGCAATTATTTCCCATATCATACATGAAAAAGGCATTTCTGAAGAAGTAATGAGATCAAGGCACGCTAATCTGGAATGAGTCAATGAACGGGTGGCCATCGTCACTCGTTCCAATGTATGCAGAATAGTAAAAATCGATAAAATTTATTGATTAAGCATTTCACTAATTATAATAATTAACCGACTAAGGAGAAGACTATGACTTCGCGCCGTGAATTAGCGAATGCCATACGCGCATTGAGCATGGATGCCGTTCAGAAAGCAAATTCTGGGCATCCGGGCGCACCCATGGGAATGGCGGATATTGCCGAAGTTTTGTGGAACGACTTTATGCGCCACAACCCCTCTAATCCGAAATGGTCAAATCGCGACCGCTTCGTTCTTTCAAATGGCCACGGCTCAATGCTGCTGTATTCCTTGCTGCATCTGACCGGTTATGATCTGCCCCTTGAAGAACTGAAAAACTTTCGTCAGCTTCATTCAAGGACGCCAGGCCATCCTGAATATGGTTATGCACCCGGTATAGAAACCACTACCGGCCCGTTGGGCCAGGGCATTACCAATGCAGTGGGCATGGCTATTGCTGAAAAAGCATTGGCAGCTCACTTCAACAAAGATGGTCATAAAATTGTTGCCCATAAAACCTATGTATTCATGGGCGACGGTTGCCTTATGGAAGGCATCTCGCACGAAGCGTGCTCATTGGCAGGTACGCTGGGATTGGGCAATCTGATTGCCTTCTGGGACGACAACGGCATTTCTATTGATGGTCATGTTGAAGGCTGGTTTACCGACGATACGCCCAAGCGTTTTGAAGCGTATGGCTGGCATGTTATTGCCAATGTGGATGGTCATGATTCCAATGCTTTACATAAAGCCATTGAATTTGCGAAAGCCATGACTGATAAGCCTACCCTGATTTGCTGCAAGACAACGATTGGTTTTGGTTCGCCCAATAAAGCCGGTACTCATGGGTGTCATGGGGCGGCCTTGGGTCAGGACGAAATTAATCTGACCAAGGCGGCGCTCGGTTGGGATCACGAGGCATTCGAGGTTCCCGCCGAGGTGTATGCCGGTTGGGATGCCAGGGCTAAAGGAGCCAAGGCTGAGAAAGAATGGAATGATAGCTTTGCCGCGTATAAATCAGCCTATCCCGAGCTGGCTGTTGAATATGAGCGTCGTATGACCGGTGACTTGCCGGAAAACTGGACTCAGGATGCAGATAAATTTATCAGCGCTGTTAATGACGAAGCGAAAACCACAGCGACAAGGCTTTCCTCATTGGCATCGATTGAAGGCTATGCCAGGTTATTGCCTGAATTGTTCGGAGGTTCTGCCGATCTAGGCGGTTCAAATATGACTGAATGGTCAGCTTACCGTCCCATGCGAGCCAATAAGCCTGATGCAAACTATATCAATTATGGCGTACGAGAATTTGGCATGTCTGCCATTTTAAATGGTCTTGCGCTTCATGGCGGCGTAATTCCTTTTGGGGCGACTTTCCTGATGTTCTCAGAATATGGGCGCAACGCATTGCGAATGGCATCGTTGATGAAAATTCGTTCGATTTTTGTGTATACCCATGATTCAATTGGTTTGGGCGAAGACGGACCAACCCATCAGCCCGTGGAACAGACGGCGACGCTGCGCTTGATTCCATTCATGCAGGTTTGGCGGCCTTGCGATGCGGTAGAAACAGCCGTCTCCTGGAGAGCGGCTATTGAACGCAAGGATGGACCTTCCATTCTGATCTTCTCGCGCCAGAATTTGCCGCATATGCCTCGAACTCCCGAGCAGATTAAAGCTATTTACCGCGGCGGTTATATTTTGAGCGACTGTGAAGGACAGCCCGAAGCCATCATCATTGCCACAGGATCGGAAGTCGAACTGGCCGTTAAAGCAGCGGATGCGCTAACATCCAAAGGCAAGAAAATTCGTGTTGTTTCAATGCCTTCTACAAACATTTTTGATTGTCAGGATGCGCAATATCGGGAGTCGGTTCTGCCCTCATCTGTGACTAAAAGGGTAGCGGTAGAAGCCGGTGTAACGGATGGATGGTGGAAATATGTAGGAAGCAACGGCAGGGTAGTGGGCTTAAATCGCTTTGGGGAATCAGCGCCGGCGGGCCAGCTTTTTAAAGAGTTTGGCTTCACTGTTGAAAACGTCGTAAACAACGTGGAAGCCATACTTTAAATATAAAAGACGAATAATGGGAATCATGGGTATTGCTTTTGGCGAAAGCAGGCTGTTTTTTACGAGTATGTGATCTTCCTGTCCAGCCCATCGAGATCTAAATCAGCTTTTTATGAATAATCAGGTGAAGAATGTGAAAAAAAATAATTTAATAAACAGTTTATTTGCAGGCCTGCTTTTAGCAAGTCCTATTGCAGGTGCGGAACAATATCCTGCAGCGGACTTTCAGCCGAAGGTCATTTACCAGGACGAGACTTATCAACCCAGCAAATCTGAAACAGCAGACACAACAAGCGAGCCGTCTGTTTCGAAATCAGAAACCGCTAGCGAAGCAGATTCGCAATACCCGGCTGCCCACTTTCAGCCAAAGGTTCTTTACAAGGATGCCGATTATAAGCCCAGCCAGGCTCTTACCGAAAACCCGGTAGCGGCGGCGCCGAGTCCAGCTTCAAGCGGAGCCTCACAAACAACAACTGAAAAAGCCGCCAGCAGCTTAAGTGAATTTTGGCCTGGTTTAATCATTCTGGCCTTGGCGGGACTGGTCTACTTTAAAAAACAATCTAAAGCCAAGAAAGTTGAGACTAAGCCTTCAGTATCTTCCGGTGCTGCAGGCCAACTTACCGGCGTTGCTAAATACTTAAACCGGTCTTCAGGCACAGGAGTGGCTAGATACCTGGAAAAACATGTCAAATCAGGCTCGGGAGCAACAGGAGTTGCCAAATACATAGCAAAGACTGCGGGATCAGCAAGAGGATCTGCAACCGGCGTTGAAAAATATATGCGCGAACGAGGTTAAGGATGGAGCCGAATGCTGCGAGAGGCTTCGTTTTTCCGGCTGTAGCTGGATTATTTTGGTTCAGGAAACGATCTAAAGCTCAGGAATTGCAAAGTTCGACTGTATATTCTGACGATGCCAAGGGATCTACCGGAGTAACCAGATACTTGGCTGCCAGACCTTCTGCGACAAGTGTTGCCAGATATCTGGAAAGAAAACAAACATCTCCAGCAACTGGTGTGACCAAATACTTAATAAAGCAGGCACTATCAGCCAGACAAACACTGCCGCTAACAGGCGTAGCCAAATATTTGGCTAAAACAGAACGTGAGGTGCCCTCTGCAAGCGGAGTGGATAAATACTTGGCAAAGCAAGTTCTTAACGCAAGAGATAGGCCTGCATTAAGTGGAGTTGAGAAGTATATTGCCAAACAGCTTAAAGCTGCCGGAGAACTTACTTTACTGACCGGAGTCGCCAAGTATCAGGCGGAACAGGCCTTATGTGCCCGAAAAAAAGCCGCTAAGGCTTTAATAGCCAAGTATTTGGAAGAGGAGCGGGCGGCCAAAGCCAAAGAAGAGGAAGCTCTAGCCAGCGAAAGAACGAAGTCTCAGGAAGAACAGTCTATCCCTGTTACAGAGGAGCCGGCGGCAACCGGAGTTGGCCGGTATATACAAAATCAAATGATATTGGCCCGGCAACAACCGCCGGTAAGCGGAGTTACCAAGTATCTGGCCAGGCAAATGGTATTGGAAAGTAAAAAACCGGTTCCATCGAGTGTGGCTAAATATTTGTCCAGAAATTATACAACTCCAAAAGTAAAACCGGTATTGAGCGGAGTTGCTCAATATTTGCAAGAGCAATCCATCGCTTCAAATAAAAGACCGGTTCGGTCCGGCGTTGCCAAATATTTGGCAAGACAGTATGCAACTCCAAGAATAAAATCGGTTACAAGCGGAGTTGCAAAGTATCTGGCCGATCATTCTGCAGCAGCTAGGGAAAAGCCGGTTGCCGTTATAGCTAATGGATATTTGGCAGACTCGGCAGTATCTGCTCAAACAAAGGCACAATCCGGAGTCTCCCGCTATCTGGAGAAACAGGTTACGTCTATGAAAGATTCCTTAGCCTCAACTGCAACCGAAGTGGAAAGGTTTCTGGAAGTGGAAAGGTTTCTGGAAGGTGAGTTCATTTCGGCTAAAGACATTGCAACACCTACGGGCGTTTCCAAATATTTGGAAGGACAGGTTATATTGGCAAAACAGAAAATTACCGGCGTTTCCAGCTATCTGGGAGAGCATCTATCCGGAACTAAAAATATAGCTCCAGGTCTGACTGGAGTTGATAGGTATTTACTCAAGAGAGCTTGGTAAACAACGCCGATATCAAATTTTCTGCGATTACTGAAATATGTCAGGTTTTAATTGCTGACTTACATAAATAGTAAGAGGAGAATAATTTAAGCCCAAAAAGCTAGAGACACCTGATTATCAAAGCCAAGGCAAAAATATCCAATTAACAATAAGAGATTGGAAAAATTCTGGAAATTGCTTTTAAATCCGGATGAATTTTTGCAGATTACAGGAAAATAATTTGCCTGTTGTTAAGTATGCATTCCAGCTTAGCTTCTGTTAGAATTTGAACAAGAATGGTTTCGATAATTTAATTGTCAGTTCACGATTTATTCGACATTCATTTTTATTTCGGAACACGATGTATTTAAATGTCGATTTTTTACTCAAAAATAAAAGGTACTAATTATGGCAAAGAATTTACTTGAACAACTTCGGGAGATGACCGTGGTTGTGTCTGATACGGGCGATATCCAGGCTATCGAAACCTTCAAACCCCAGGACGCCACTACTAATCCTTCTTTAATTACAACTGCCGCACAAATGCCGCAATATCAAGGCATAGTCGATGACACGTTAAAAAGCGCCAGAGCAACGCTCGGCGACGATGCGCCGGCGGCACAGGTGGCTTCACTTGCTTTTGACCGGCTAGCTGTGTCCTTCGGCTTAAAAATACTTGAGATAATTCCAGGCCGGGTTTCCACTGAGGTGGACGCGCGCCTTTCCTATGACACTGAAGCGAGTATTGCCAAGGGCCGCGAACTAATTGCCCAATACGAAGCGCAGGGCGTTTCCCGCGAGCGGGTACTCATCAAGGTTGCTTCAACCTGGGAAGGCATTCAGGCCGCAGCGATTCTGGAAAAAGAAGGGATCCATTGCAATTTGACGCTGCTATTCGGCCTGCATCAGGCAATCGCCTGTGCCGAAAGCGGTGTCACTTTGATATCCCCCTTTGTGGGGCGCATTCTGGACTGGTATAAGAAAGATACGGGACGCGATTCTTATCCGGCCGCTGAAGATCCGGGTGTTTTATCAGTGACCGAGATTTACAACTATTATAAAAAATTTGGTTACAAGACCGAGATTATGGGTGCAAGTTTCAGAAATATCGGTGAAATTATGGAACTGGCCGGCTGCGATTTATTGACCATTGCCCCTTCCCTGTTGGCCGAATTACAGTCTAGCGAGGGCGATCTGCCCCGTAAACTGGATCCGAAAAAAGCTGCCGACGCGCCTATTGAAAAAATAGTTATGGATAAGGCAACGTTTGACCGGATGCACAAAGAAAACAGAATGGCCACCGACAAACTAGCGGAAGGCATTGCCGGGTTTGAGAAATCATTAGAGTCCCTGGAAGACTTTTTGTCAGCCCGTCTGTCAGCATTGGAAGCAAAGGAAAAAATCAGCCATACCGCATAAAAAGCCTGCTATTAAAACCTCTTATTCAGTCCAGAATTGGAGGTTTTATTTACCCGCGAGTTATATGGCTCTTGCATACTATAGAAAATAATATCATTTTTAATAAAAATCCAATATGTCACAAAAAATTTTAGACGTAGTAAAACCCGGTGTCGTCAACGGCGACGGCGTGCAGAAAATATTTGCTGTTTGTAAAGCAAACAAATTTGCACTGCCCGCGGTAAATGTAATTAATACTGATTCAATCAATGCGGTACTGGAAGCAGCTGCAAAGGTAAAATCCCCGGTATTTATTCAGGTTTCCAACGGTGGAGCTCAATTTTTTGCGGGTAAAGGCCTTAAACTGGAAGGCCAGCAACCGGCCATTCTGGGCGCCATGTCTGCGGCTCAACATGTCCATACAGTGGCTGAAGCCTATGGTGTGCCAGTAATTTTACACACGGATCATGCCGCGAAGAAACTGTTGCCGTGGATTGACGGTTTGCTGGATGCTGGCGAAAAACGCTTTGCTGAAACCGGCAAGCCTTTGTTCAGCTCTCATATGCTGGATTTATCTGAAGAAAGTTTGAAAGAAAACATTGAAATCTGTGCCAGATATTTAGCCCGCATGTCCAAGATGGGTATGACGCTTGAGATAGAATTGGGCGTGACAGGCGGTGAAGAAGACGGGGTTGATAATACCGGCATGGATCATTCCTTGCTATACACTCAGCCTGAAGATGTGGCCTATGCCTATGAAGAACTGAGCAAGATCAGTCCCCGGTTCACCATTGCCGCATCTTTTGGTAATGTGCACGGGGTTTACAAGCCCGGGAATGTTAAACTGACGCCAACCATTTTGGCCAATTCACAAAAGTATGTAACCGAGAAATACGGCGTAGCTGACAACACATTGGATTTTGTTTTTCATGGGGGCTCCGGTTCAACGGCTGGCGAGATCAAGGAGTCAATTAGCTATGGCGTGATTAAGATGAACATTGACACGGATACCCAATGGGCTACCTGGGAAGGCGTAATGCAATACTACAAGAAAAATGAAGGGTATCTACAACGTCAAATCGGCAATCCGGAAGGCGACGATAAACCGAATAAAAAATATTATGATCCGCGAGTTTGGCAACGCGCCGGCCAGGTAGGCATGGTAACGCGTTTAGAACAAGCTTTCCGTGAATTGAACGCAGTTAACTCTTTGTAAAAGCCGCCAGATATCCGAGGTATTTTTATAAAAAGGGATTTATTTTTCTCTAGATTGCTGATGAATTAAATTTTAGTCTCCAGGCCAAGGTTTTTATCCAATAAAAAATGAGCGGCTCGATTTTTAACTCCAGCAGCAGTGCTGCACAAAGAGTTTCTTAATTAGCAAGATGCTTCAGTTGAATAATTGCATGCGTTTGGAAAGGCCAATAGCAATGGTGGTTCTAAGAAGATGCAATTGGAAAGTAGGAAGTTGGAAGTGATGATTGAAGCGATAAGTGAATGCGGCCAGAAAATTTTAAGGCCTGGCTGGAGAAACCAAAGGCATGATAAGCACCGCTAATATAAGGTTGGGACTTGCCTGAAATAGTATGCCAATTAGAAAAGTATTTGTCGTTCCAGCCTGCCTGTTACAATACCTGCCGACTCGATTCAAGGCCTCATCCATCAGTATCCATCGGCGACCGATAGTAGATTCCCCCCTTTGTCGCCCAGACCTTACTTGTCGTATGTGCAAGGGTAACTTGGGAGTGTCCTTTTACAGGCGTTCGGTAAACTCGCGCTTTTTCTTGCCTTAACCATCCATTCTGCCAAACTTTCTCTGTTACTTCGAATCTCATATTCCGAGTCTCCGGTAACCGATCTGCCCAGTTCATGTTTCCTTAACTTTATAATTATTAAAATAAACCTCCGACCCTGCTAAATCCGGCGCGCAATATAGATATGCAGTAATGAAAGCTCAAATCGCTCAGAACTGTTGGGCGTAAGCAGGATTTTTTTACTTCTCAACAAATTTCAAAAAACACCTTATTGAATTGAATAATTGATGGGGCAAGGTGGTAAGTCCTATTAAGGTGCCAACTCACTGGCATCATTAACCCGGTGAGCGTCTAAGGACAAGCCGAATTGTTCATTTAAGAATCATTTTTAACAATACATTGACAGTTGCTGATGCCGCCAATCATGTTTATGTATAATGCATATTCGGGTTATGGATGATCAATAAAATAATAAATATAGCAAGAGACTATGGCAGAAAGAGGAAAAAGGCGCGGATCCAGATATACCACTAAAAGGATGTCGAATAAGCCGCGTTCACATTGGTTCAGAAATACGGTGCTAATACTTTTCGCTGGCTTTACTTTCGTTTTACTGAGTTATCTGGGCTACCTGGATTACAATATTCGCAAACAGTTTGAAGGTAAAAGGTGGGCTATTCCGGCTCGGGTTTATGCCAATCCTGTCGAGCTTTATGACGGCTATAATCTGACTGAAACAAAATTCGAAGAACTGCTGCAGGTGCTGCATTATCGGCAGGATGCGCGTTTGTCTTCGGAAGGAACCTATTTTAAAAAGGGCTATGACATCAGCGTAAAAACGCGTAATTTTACATTCTGGGATCAACAGCAGCCCAGCAGTCTCATACGGCTGAATTTTACCGGTTCCGGCATTTCCCGAATAACAGATTTAAAAGAAGCAAAAGACATTGCCATAATCCGCATGGATCCTGTGCAAATCGGCAGTTTTTATCCCACTATAAAAGAAGACAGGATTTTAATTAAACTGAAAGATGCGCCTGATGCTCTCATTAAAGGTCTGCTCGCTACGGAAGACAGGGATTTTTATCAGCATTTCGGCATTTCATTTCGGGCAATAGCCAGAGCGGTTTGGGCGAATCTTATTGCCGGCGGCATTGTTCAGGGTGGCAGCACCATTACCCAGCAACTGGTTAAAAACTTTTATTTAACCTCGGAGCGAAGCCTGACGCGTAAAGTAAACGAGGTATTTATGGCCTTGATTCTGGAATACCGCTACAGTAAGAATGAAATTCTGGAGGCTTATTTAAATGAAGTCTATCTGGGTCAGGATGTCGGTAGCGCCGTTCATGGTTTTGGTCTGGCCAGTGAATTCTATTTTGGCAGTTCTTTAAAGGATCTGCCGCTGGAACAGATAGCTTCGCTGGTTGCACTGGTTCGAGGCCCTTCTTTTTATGACCCGCGGCGCTATCCCGATCGAGCCCTGCAGCGGCGGAATCTGGTGCTTAATGAAATGGAAACCGAAGGCTACATTACCGAAAAACAGGCTGATGATGCGAAAGCAAAGCCGTTAAATGTAATTGCGAACACGCATCGTTCAGTTAACCGATATCCTGGCTTTCTGGATTTGGTTAAACGTCAGCTAAGCCAGGAATACCGCGAGGAAGATTTAACATCACAAGGTCTGAGAATTTTTACCACGCTGGATACAGTGATTCAGAATAAATTGGAACAGACCGTAGCCGCTAAATTAAATCAGCTGGAAAAATTGCCGAAAGCTAAAAATCTGGAAGCTGCAGTGGTGGTCACGCGCAGAGATAGCGGTGAGATTGCCGCGCTGGCGAGTAGTCGTGATAATTCAGCCGCCGGCTTTAACCGCGCTTTGGATGCAGTCCGGCCGATAGGTTCGTTAATAAAACCAATCGTCTATTTGACGGCGCTGGAATATCCCAACCGATACACAATTACCACACCGGTCAGCGATACGGCTATTATGGTTAAAGGTCAGAACGGTACGGATTGGCGGCCAAAAAACTATGACCATAAAGAACATGGCAATATTGGCCTGCATACTGCACTGGCGCATTCCTATAATTTAGCCACAGTACGCATAGGCATGGATGTCGGTGTAGCAAGAACGGCTAAAACGTTAAGAAACATGGGCGTCACCAGAGCAGTCGATTTATTTCCGTCACTATTTTTGGGCGCAGTACAATTAACGCCCATTGAGGTCACCCAAATGTATCAGACCTTGGCCGGGGATGGCTTCTCCACGCCATTAAAGGGCATCAGGGCGGTAGTAGCGGCCGATGGCGAGCACTTGCAAAGCTACCCTTTTACTGTTAAGCAAGCAGTTGATCCTTCTGCTGCCTATATCGTCAATACGATATTGCAGGAGGCTATGCATGAAGGGACAGGGCGCTCTGCTTATTCCTATTTCCCGAGAGATTATGGCCTGGTTGGGAAAACCGGCACCACCAATGATTCCAAAGACAGCTGGTTTGCAGGTTACAGCGGTGATTATCTGTCTGTAGTCTGGGTGGGCAGGGATGATAATAAGCCGGCCGGTTTGACAGGAGCCAGTGGCGCCTTGCAGGTTTGGATACCTTTAATGAGGCAGATTTCAAGTCAGCCGGTGAATCTGATTCCGCCCGATAATATTCAAATGGCCTGGATTGATCCAGCCAACGGTTTACTGGCCAGTCAGACTTGCCCGGGGGCAAGACAGTACCCCTATATTGCCGGGTCGGCGCCGATTGCCTACTCTCCGTGCGCAGAACTGCCTGTCAGCCCGATAAAATCCTGGCTTAATGATTTATTACCGAACGATTTCTAAAAATAATAGTTATGAATAAAGTAAATTTTTTTCAACTGGTTTTGATAGGGTTGGTTTTTCATACCGGCACGGGCTATGCCGAAGATAAACCCGTTAAGCAATTGAAAGCCTTTCTGGCTGCCTCAAAATCACTTACAGCTGATTTTAAACAGGTGCTGATTGATGAAGCCGGCAACCCTGCTCAAACCAGTTATGGCGTTTTTTATCTCCAGCGGCCAGGAAAATTTCGCTGGGATTATCAAAAACCGTTTCAACAGCAAATTGTTTCCAATTCAGGCAAGGTCTGGTTTTATGACGCTGATCTGGAGCAGGTTACCATCAAGAAGCTGGATGAGTCGCTGGGCTCTACTCCGGCATTACTGCTAAGCGGCGACGTATCGCTGGAAGATAATTACACGATGGAACAGCAAGGCGTCGATGGCGATATGCAATGGATAAAGCTGTTACCTAAAAATTCAGAAAGCAGTTTTAAATATATATTGATAGGTTTGAATAAAGGCTCGCTGGGCGGAATGGAGATAAGCGATAATTTTGGCCAGCTTACCCGTATATATTTTTCCCATGTTGTGCTGAATCCGCCTATTAAACAGACTGTATTTCGATTTCAAGCACCCAAGGGGGTCGATGTTTTTGCTGAATAAAATCAGAACTCAGGGCGAAAGAACCGGGGCGGGAATTTTTTATCTAGCAGCTTTTCCCCTTGGGCCTGTCTTTGCGTCATGAACGAAGATTTGACCCGGCCACTCGCCGACAGGATGCGGCCCTTATTATTGGATGATTATGTGGGTCAGCAGCATATTTTGAAACCCGGCAAGCCGCTTTATGAGGCAATCGCATCCGGCCGGCTGCACTCGATGATTTTTTGGGGGCCGCCCGGCACTGGCAAGACTACGCTGGCCCGATTAATCGCCCATCATTCAAATGCGGAATTTATGTCGGTTTCCGCGGTATTGGCCGGTGTTAAGGAAATCAGGGCTGCTGTTGAAGAGGCTAAAAAAATCCGCAAGGAGCAAGCCAGACGCACGATTTTATTTGTTGACGAAGCACATCGTTTTAATAAATCCCAACAGGACGCTTTTCTTCCACATCTGGAAGACGGCACAGTTTACTTTATAGGCGCAACGACTGAAAACCCGTCTTTTGCCCTCAATAACGCCTTGTTGTCGCGGGCTCGCGTTTATGTGCTTAATTCATTAGGCAGCGAAGATTTGCTTGCTGTGTTAAAAAAGGCGCTGACTGATAAGAAACGGGGTCTGGGCGGTCTGGCTATTGAAATGCCGGATGAAATTAAAATTCAATTCGCCCAGGCTGCTGACGGCGATGCCAGGACGTTATTAAATTTACTTGAAATCGCCGTCGAGCTTGCCGCTGCAAAAGACAGTCGGACTCTTGATGAGGCCATCGCAGCCGAAGTGCTTTCCGGCGGCGTCAGGCGTTTTGATAGGCAGGGCGACGAATTTTATAACCAGATTTCCGCCTTGCATAAATCCGTACGCGGCAGTTCTCCCGATGCTGCGCTTTATTGGCTGTGCAGAATGATGGACGGCGGCTGTGATTTGGCTTATTTAGCCCGGCGAATCATCAGAATGGCATCCGAAGATATAGGCAATGCGGATCCCAGAGCCCTTCAGATTGCCATCAATGCCTGGGAAACTCAGGAACGGCTGGGCAGCCCCGAAGGCGAGCTGGCCTTGGCGCAGGCTGTTGTATATCTGGCTTGCGCGCCTAAAAGTAATGCAGTTTATATGGCCTATAATGCCGCTATGCATGATGCCAGAAAAAGCGGCAGTCTGGCTGTTCCGGCGCATTTAAGAAATGCGCCTACAAAATTAATGAAATCGCTGGATTACGGCAAGGACTATCGCTACGTCCATAATGAACCGGAAGCTTATGCGGCCGGTGAAAACTATTTGCCGGCTGAACTGGCAGGTGCGCATTATTACCAGCCTGTGGAAAGAGGGTTGGAGATTAAAATCAAGGAAAAACTAAAGCATCTGAAAGACCTGGATAAAAAATTCCCGCTTTAGCTATTCCAATCTACCCTATCCGCATTCGCCCGAGACGGTTTTAATTGTTGGCTGAATACTTCCTGGAGCCAAGATTTTGCATTTGCCTGAGTATCCAGAGTTGTCGCCTGAATAAATAGCGCGAGGGCTGTGTTGCCCGAAATCGTAACGGATTAGGTAAAGTTGCCGCCAGCATGGCCGCCTGCGACCGGCTGAGTTGCTTTGCGGAGACGCCAAAATAGCGCTGACTTGCCGCCTCTATGCCAAATAAATGATCGCCGAATTCAGCTATGTTAAGGTAAACCAGCAATATCCGTTCCTTGCTCCACAAGCCTTCTATGAGCAGGGTAAACCATACCTCAAGGCCCTTGCGGAGGAAATTTTTGGAAGGCATCAGAAATAAATTTTTAGCGACTTGCTGTGAAATGGTACTCGCTCCCCTGAGCCGTCCGCCATCCATATAAACATTAATTGAGGATTGTATGGAGTGCAGGTCAAATCCCGAGTGCTCAAAAAAGCGTTGGTCTTCGGCCGCAATAACGGCTGAATACGCATGAGGAGAAATTTTTTTTGAGCTTACCCAGTGGTAGCGAATTGATTTGAATAATCGGCCTTCCGCCAAATCCTGAGCATGCCGGTATAACATAAAGGCTGATGTTGGCGGAGGCAGCCAGCGCAGCAATGTTACCAGAACGATCGATGATGCCATAAACGTCAGTAGTAAATAAAGCAGCACATTCCGCAGCCTTACTCCCATAGATAACGATCGACGCCGCCTGCTCCTTGAGGAATGAAATTTTTTTGCCAAGCTGTAATTAACTACCGACTCTCAATCATGAATAGATGCTTTCATTCCTGTTTTTTAGACAACAGGGCTTCAGGCTTAATTTTTATCTATCATAAAGCCGATAGACGCCGATTAACAATCAACTTGTGCGGGCTTTGCAGATAAGTTTCCGGAACACTTGTTGGCCCTAACTTTTTCAAGCAAGAAATTTCCAGGGCTTGAAGGTACTGGCCAGGAATTTATCCTGATAGACATGGGCAATTTTCAAGTAAGTACAATAAGAGCCAATGTCTGGCAAGTTAAAAAATGCGATAATTATGCTGTTTGTAATATTATGACAGGCAATCGATTATCATTATGAAAAGGAATTTCCAGCATGCAGATCAGTAAAGCGATATGTCTGGTATTGAGTCTATTGCTCGGGTTTTTTGCAGGCATGGCAAAAGCCCGGCCAAAAAGTGATTTGGTCAAAATTAAAAACCTTCAGGAGAATGTAGCCAAATTAAAACCGGCTGATAGCGACGTCTCTGGCAGAGTTCAAGAACCAGGCAGACGAATAGTCACGTCTTTAAAAATTCCGCAGCTGCAAAAGGCCACCGTCTTACTGCCCAATGTTGTTAATATCCCGGCTGGGTGTTTCCAGATGGGCAGTTCGGAAACAGAAAAGGGGCGCAGTGATGACGAAATGCTTCACCGAGTCTGTATCAAAGGTTTTAAAGTGGCCAAAACTGAAGTGACTGTAGAAGAGTTCAGCAGATTTGTCATTGCCACGCATTTTATTACTGATGCAGAACAGAATAGAGAAGAACAAGGCTGCTGGAGCTATGAAAAAAACTCTAAAAAGCCCTGGGCTTGGCGGTCATGGGCAAGCTGGAAGAAGCCTATTCAGGGTCCCTATCTGATAAAAACCTGGCCCGTTTCCTGCGTAAGTTTGAACGATGTAATGGCTTATATTGATTGGTTGAACCGGGAAACGGGCCAGCAATACAGGCTGCCTACAGAAGCCGAATGGGAATATACAGCCAGAGCAAAAACCGCAACTGCACGGTATTGGGGAAATAATCCTGATATAGCTTGCGGCTATGCGAATGTAGCTGACAACACAAAATCAGGGTCCTTCAAATGGCCTGAGACGCATAATTGCCAGGATGGTTATTTTTATGCGGCTACCGTAGGTAAATTTCGCGCCAATAACTTTAATCTTCATGACATGCTGGGCAATGTATGGGAATGGACATGCTCGAAATATGAGGAGAAATATACTGGTAATGAAGATGTTTGCATTAATGCAAAACCGGTTAATGAGTTATTGATTTCAATTCGCGGCGGCGGGTGGAATGCAGACGCCGCCAGACTTCGGGCCGCATCCCGTAATTGGAGTGTAGCCTGGTCGCGCCAGGCCAATCTTGGTTTCCGGCTGGTTAAAGTGCGCTAACGACTGAACTGATTCCGGCTTCAGCCATAGCTATTGGATAGGGCCGGCTGGCGTTTCGGTTTCGACCTGGGGCGCTGCTTCTTCGACAGCAGGTGTTGTTGCGCCTTCAACAGCTGACCCGGAACGGGATCCTGCGGAGCCCACTTCTTTTGATTCAAGCAAAACTTTCGCATCCGGTCCCATAGGTACGGAAAAATCAGTAGATGAAATGATATTCTTGCTATGCAAGTCAACAATTCGAAGCGATACATAGGCGTTTTTCTTCCCCGGAGCATATACGCCGCCTACTATTACCGCCGGACGATAAGGCTTAAGCTCGGCTTTGGCATCATCGGAAAGGTGCAGGGCGCCTTTATCCTGCATGACAAACAGATCTATCGGCATTTCCATGCCAATAATCTGATAGCCTGAATTATGAAAAGCCGAAGCGATCTGGTCTGAAATAATACGACCAAATGAAGAAGTCTTGTTCAAGTTATCTACATTCAGAAGCGTACTGACGACTACCAGGGAATTTTTAGGCAGCGTCCTTTTAAGATTATCTTTAAGCTCGCAAGTTGCATCATAGCTGACTTCGACCAGATCTGCGTCTTTCGTTTCATACTGACGGAAATAGGCGCAGCCATTCATCGATGCGATTAGCAGAGCTGAAATGAAAATGGTCGCTGTTTTTAACATTCTTAATCTCCTTGACTATAGGTTTCTGAGCATAACGGCTTTCAGGTATTCCTTTTTCTATTATGCAGTGCTTATCTTCGGGTGAAGGGTATAAAAGCTAAAAGATTATAAAAATCCTCTTAAATACTAGTTTATCACTGAATCGGTGGCAAGCCGGGAAAATTTGAACTTTGCAATTAATGAGCTTTGGTTCTCGCCTTTTTCCCGAGCAAGCAGTTATAAAAAAATCTCAAAAAGCCTCATAATTGCAGTAGATAAGAAAGCCGGCGTTACGGTATAGTTAAATTCGTCTACGGGTAAAGCTCATGATTGAAACCGATGTCATTATTATCGGGGCGGGCGCAGCGGGGCTGATGTGCGCCATTGAAGCGGGCAAACGCGCCCGCAGGGTGAGGGTTTTGGATCATGCCAATAAAGCGGGGAAAAAAATTCTGATGTCCGGAGGCGGCCGCTGTAACTTCACTAATTATTTTATTGAACCCGGACATTTCATTTCCACTAATCCGGATTTTTGCAAGTCCCCGCTGAGCCGCTATAGCCCGTGGGACTTTCTGGCTTTAATCGAAAAATACCGGATAGCATTTCATGAAAAAGATCACGGACAGTTGTTTTGTAATGAAAGCGCCAGAAGTATTCTGGCTATGCTGTTATCAGAATGCGCTCAGGCCGGCGTGATTGTGCAGTTGAATACGCGCATAGATGCCATTGAACGACTCGCCAAGCAATTTTATATAAAAACCGGTAACGGCGGTTTTGTCTGCAAATCGCTGGTCATCGCGACAGGCGGATTATCAATACCCAAGATGGGCGCTACGCCCTTGGGCTATAAAATTGCCGAGCAATTTGGCATACCTGTGGTATCAACGCGAGCAGGTCTGGTGCCTTTAACCCTGCATCCGGCGGATAAAGATAAACTTTCACCTTTATCCGGAATTGCGCAGCCGTGCCTGATCAGCAATAAAAATCAAAGCTTTCAGGAGAACATCCTGTTTACTCATCGCGGACTGAGCGGGCCGGCCGTGCTACAAATTTCGTCCTATTGGCAGCCTGGAGAAGAGCTTATCGTTAACCTGCTGCCTCAGGTAATTTTAAGCGCAGAGCTGAAATCAAAGCGGCGGCAAAAAATAAAAAGCACTTTAAAAACCATTCTGGATAACTATTTGCCCAGGCGATTGATCAGGTGCTTATTAAATGAGGATTTGCTGAATTTGTCATTACAGGATTTATCTGACCGGCAGCTTCAGCAGATTTCTGATCAGCTTCAGAACTGGTCAATCAGGCCCAATGGCACTGAAGGCTATCGTACCGCCGAAGTTACCCTCGGTGGAGTTGACTGCAATGCTATTTCTTCTAAAACGATGGAAAGCAAGAAGATAGCGGGACTTTATTTTATTGGCGAGGTTATGGATGTGACCGGCTGGCTGGGCGGCTACAACTTTCAATGGGCATGGTCATCGGGGTGGTGTGCGGGCCAGTATGTATAAAAAATATTAATTCGCACAATGTTTGCAACCTATAAACAATTGCATAGGTATGAACCTGCCCTGGTTACAAGAGCTGGTCCTGATCTATACTTTACTCCTCTTCCAGATAGTATTTCAGATGCTGAACAAAGCATAAACTGGCCCTGAAGATTTGAAGCCAGCGCTTCATGCGCCCAGCTCTAGCTGAAACGTCGGGATTTTCAGCTGAAACAAGAGAAGACTTATTATGATCCTTTTATTAAAAAACGATGAAACCCTTCCTTAATAAAAATTCCGTTACTAATCTGATCGCCGTTGCTATTATTTTAACAGGCTACCTTTTTCAACAGGAATTAATCAAATCAGTTGGTTTTTTTGCCCTGTCCGGTGCCATCACGAATTGGTTGGCAATTTATATGCTATTTGAGGAAGTTCCTTTTTTATACGGTTCTGGCGTTATACCGAACCGGTTTGAAGAATTTAAGTTCTCAATCAAGCAACTGATGATGCAGCAGTTTTTTACCCTGAACAATATTGAACAGTTTATTGAAACTGAGGAACAGCAGGCCGGCAAGGTGCTGAATCTTACGCTTTTGCTAAAGGCGATCGATTATGACAAAATTTATGAAAGCCTGGTCTCATCGATTATGGCATCCTCTTTTGGCGGCCTGTTGGTGATGATGGGCGGAGAAGAAGCTCTGGCGCCGTTAAAAGCCCCGGTTACCGAAAAAATAAAAATCACTGTGGCCGAAATGGTTGAGTCCAACCATTTTAAATCCGCCCTGCAGCATAGCCTGGATGCTCACAAAATCAGCGAAGATATTATCGGTAAAATTGAAACAGTGATTGATAAACGCCTCAATGAATTAACTCCGCAACTGGTCAAGGAGATGGTTCAGGCGATTATTCGCGAGCATCTGGGCTGGCTGGTGGTGTGGGGCGGCGTATTCGGCGGCTTGCTGGGCGCCTTGTTCGTGTACTTTTAATGGCTGGCGTGGATTTGGCCTTTGAGGAATTCGGCAGGCAGGATGATTTGCCCCTGATCATCCTGCATGGTTTTTTTGCGTCCTCGCGTAACTGGCGAAGCGTAGCGGAAAAATTGTCGGCTGAATTTCATGTTTACGCGCTGGATCTACGCAATCATGGCAACTCTCCTCACCATCCTCTTATGGATTATCCCGCCATGGCAGCCGATCTGTTGCTGTTTCTTGATAATCACCGGTTAAAATCAGCCAGTTTGCTGGGCCATAGCATGGGCGGCAAGGTGGCCATGTGGTTTGCGCTTAATTATCCCGGCTATGTCCATAAACTCATTGTTGTTGATATTGCGCCGGTGAGCTACCCGCATAGCTTCGATGAGCTGATTCTGGCGTTAAAGGAATTGCCGCTGGGTGAAATCAGCAATCGTAAACAGGCCGAGATGCGGCTTGCCTCTGCTATTCCGGCATTGAGTTACCGGCAGTTTCTGCTGCAAAATCTTGTTTTGAAAAATAGCGCTTATTGCTGGCGAATTGATCTGGATATTTTTTACCGCATGGCGCCGAATATTATAGCGTTTCCGGATGCCAGTCATTTGGCCCCATTTACGGGAGAAGCCTTGTTTATTGCCGGCGAAGATTCAGACTATATCAAGCCTGATGACATAGCCGGATTATTTCCCCAAGCTACTCTGAAGGTTATCGCCAAGGCCGGACACTGGCTGCATGTGCAGCAGCCGGAGGTTTTTATAGCGCTGGTGGAAAAATTTTTACAACATGAGTAAAAAAAAACCTCTTGCTGCCGATAGTTATCGTCAGCTAAAACAGGTTTTTGATTATGCAGGCGTGGCTACGGGTTATTATCATTACTTTATTACCGCTAAGCATGCGGAGCTTTGCGGATTATTATCAGACCCCTATGCAGGAGGTCCAGTGGCAGGCCACGGGCAGCCGCACTGTCTGTTATTTGCAGCAGCTTATTCCCTTTTACGGCAGCGCTGATTTTATCCAACGGGCCGGCGAACCCCTGCAGTTTTCAATACAGGAACAACGCCATAAGTCTCCTGTGATCAAGGCCACTTTAACAGCCATGCCCTCGCCGTGGATGCCTGATGCGGCATTTTCTTCCTCTGCCTATCCGGTCTATCTGGATCAAGCGGGTGACAGTGACGGCTACGGCCGGTTATCAGTATACGGCGATGCGGCCGAATCGATGCTTGACATTTTATTACAGGGACACTATCCAACCTTTACCTACCTGCGAAATTCTTCTGTCATTAATCTCGAAGAAACCCGCGTTGAGGTATCTTCAATCAACTTTAGCGATAGCTATAAAGAATTCCTGAATTGCCGTAATAATCTGCATCCGGTTGCGGCGCAAAATTATACGGTTCAAACTCGAGTGCAGGAACAGCAAAAACAGGACATTCAAAACCTGCAAAGCAGCACCTTGTTTTTTAATCAAGGCAGTAACCGCCTGAATATATTGGCTAAGCGGGAACTTGCTAAAATTGCTGATTACATGAAACAGTCTTCGGAAATGAAGGTTATTGTCAGTAGTGATACGGCAGTAGCCGGTACTGACAGAGAATGGTTTGCCCGCAGGGCCGCTGTTGTTATTGCACAACTGAAACAGATGGGCATTTCAGCAAACAGAGTATCAGTCAGGCAATCTTTATCTTCCTGGTCTGAAAGACAAGATAAAGTCATCGCACTTCATGTATTCGGTCCCGATGACTTGAGATTTTTTTATTTTACCGATAGCAATAATACAAGTTTGCATTCAAAAGATAAACAGCGGCTGGATTTGCTGGCCCGATATATACGTGAATATTTTAATCAAGGCAGGCTGGTCATCAGTAGTCATACTGATAGCAAGGGTTCAAGAATCGATAATCAGGCCGCTGCCCGGAAAAGAGGCGAAAATTTCAAGAGTTACCTCGAAAGGAAGGGCGTACCCGCTGCCATGATTCATATCAAAGCCTATGGTGAAGAGCGGCCGATCAGAACCAACCGGCGGCCTGAAGGACGTGCGTTAAACAGGCGAGTAATGATTGATTTTGTTGGCTGATTGCCTATCATAAGCCGAATTTTTTATAATATGACGATAAGCTGATAAATTATAAAAATTGATGTTCAGTCAGCTTGGCTGCACATGCAGTTTTTTAGCTTTATAATTAATGAATTGTGTTGGCATGCAATTGCAGTTATCTTAATAAGCAGTTTCATATAAAAATAAGGAGAAACCGGATGTCAAAAGGTCAAAATTTGCAGGATAATTTTCTAAATACGCTTAGAAAGGAGCATACCCCTGTTTCAATTTTCCTTGTTAATGGAATAAAATTACAGGGAAAGGTAGATTCGTTTGATCAGTATGTGATCATGCTGAAAAATACCGTCAGTCAGATGGTTTATAAACATGCTATATCGACAATTGTACCGAGTAAGGCAGTCAAACTTATTCGGGATGACGAAACAGGCGAGTAATCGCTTTCATCACTTCAGGCAAGTCTCTTGTTGGTTAAGATCATTACAACGCAAGAAAATAAAATCCGCTATATAAACATGTCAATGGAGGGTCTCGTTGTTTGATCGTCCCGATTCAGGTGATCGGGCAGTTCTGGTTCATTTGACCCTTCATTCCGGGCAGGAAGATCTTTTAGAATTAAAAGAATTGGCCAAATCAGCCGGGACTGATCCTGTTTATGTAGTAACCGGCAGTCGCAAAAGTCCCGATCCAAAATATTTCGTAGGCAAAGGCAAGCTTGATGAGCTTAAGAATATTATCGAGACCTATTCTGCCGACATCGTTTTGTTCAATCATCCGCTTTCACCCAGCCAGGAGAGAAACCTCGAGGAGACTCTGGGTGTCCGAGTCGTCGACAGAAACGGTCTGATCCTTGATATATTTGCGCAGCGAGCCCAGACCTTTGAAGGCAAGCTCCAGGTTGAACTGGCGCAGTTGCGCCATCTGTCCACTCGCCTGGTTCGAGGCTGGACTCATTTGGAACGCCAGAAAGGCGGTATCGGCCTTCGCGGGCCGGGTGAAACCCAGTTGGAAACCGACAGGCGATTATTGGACTTGCGCATTAAACAGATACAGCAGCGTTTGGGAAAAGTCGATAAGCAAAGACATCAGGGGCGCAGCAAACGAAAAAAGGCCGAAATTCCGTCAGTTTCATTGGTAGGCTATACCAATGCCGGCAAATCCACTTTATTTAACAAGCTGACCGGTGCAGCCACATATACTGCGGATCAATTGTTTGCTACTTTGGATCCTACTTTGCGCAGCTGCCGATTACCTGACAACAGAGAAGTTGTTTTGGCCGATACCGTGGGTTTTATACGGCATTTGCCGCATGAACTGGTGGCGGCGTTTAAATCCACGTTGCAGGAAGCCAGTGAAGCGGATTTATTGCTGCATGTCATTGATGCTAATGCCGAAGACAGAGATGAAACTATTGTCCAGGTCAATCAGGTTTTGACAGATATAAAGGCTGATAAAATCAGGCAGATCGAGGTTTTCAATAAAATAGATTTACTCGATAAAATCAGTCCTCGAGTTGACCGGGATGAGGCCGGGAATCCGCTTCGGGTATGGGTGTCCGCAGAGACCGGGGCAGGTATTGATCTGCTTTATCAGGTATTAGCGGAAATATTTTCAATCCCAAAGATTAAAAGAAAATGTTATTTACAACCTGATCAAGGCGATATACGAGCAAAGTTATTTAGCTGTGCAAAGATAATTGATGAGCAAATTGATGCTGCCGGCGTGAGTGAATTAGTGATTGAAATTGATGCCAGGCAGCTGAATTTATTGAACTCCGTAAAAATTGAAGAAATGCTTTAATGTTAGCGATGATGATGTTCTTATTTATAAAATTTCCCAGTTAAACAATGAGAATCTGACTATTTACGATAGAATACCAATATTGCATGGCTCGGCTATGGCAACATCCGACCCCCTTAAAGATAAATATCCTGCGGGATGATTATAATAAAATTTAAATAATCCAATATGGAGCAAATATATGTCGTGGAATGAGCCTGGTGGCGATAAGAAAGACCCCTGGAGCGGTCGAGGTGACCAGAAAACTCCTCCTGATCTAGATGAAGCAATACGTTCATTGCAAGAAAAACTAGGCAAGATTTTTGGCGGCGGCAGAGGCGGTAGCAGAGGCCCCACTGAGGGGGCATCAATGAAAGCAATTGGTTTTTTTATCGCCGGTGCTTTGTTATTGTGGGGGCTAAGCGGTTTTTATATTGTTGATGAAGGTAACCATGGCGTTGAAAGGCGATTTGGTAAATATATTGCAACAACCCAGTCCGGATTAAACTGGCATTTTCCTGTACCTATTGAAACGGTTGACATTATTAATGTTAGGCAACAACGTTTTATTGAGGTCGGTTATCGCAGCGGCGGCAGCGATCAGAGCCGCGGCTCGGTGCCGAAAGAAGCCTTGATGTTGACCAAGGATGAAAATATTGTCGATGTTCGTCTGGCAGTTCAGTACCAGGTAAAGAATGCCAAGGATTTTCTGTTTAATGTAGTAAATCCCGCGGCTACCTTAAAACAGGTCATCGAAAGCGCGCAACGGGGAGTAGTTGGCAGCAGCACAATGGACTTTGTTTTAACCGAAGGTCGTAGTGAAGTTGTCGCGCAAATTAAAAAGGAAATACAGGATATTATGGATTATTATCAATCCGGCGTTCAGATCACCAGTGTCAATCTTCAGGATGCGCAGCCGCCGGAACAAGTGCAAAATGCTTTTGAAGATGCCATTAAGTCGCGTGAAGATCAGCAGCGATTAATCAATGAGGCTGAAGCTTATTCAAACGATGTGGTCCCTAAAGCACGCGGTGCGGCAGCCAGAAAGATACAGGAGGCCGAAGGCTATAAAGAACAGGTTATTGCGCAGGCTGAAGGTGAAGCCAGCCGTTTTTCACAATTACTTGCAGAATATAAAAAAGCCCCTGACGTAACCAGGAAGCGTCTTTATCTTGAATCAATGGAATCTGTGCTGACTGAATCCAATACCGTCTTGATTGATGTTAAAGGAGGCAACAATTTGCTTTACTTGCCGCTGGATAAAATAATTGAACGTCAGCCGCAGCCCTCGCTTCAGAAAACAGAGACAGCTCAAAGCTCTGTACATGAATCCGCTGCAGATGAGGTTGAAGATCAACCCGGTTTACGAACAATAACCCGCGGCCGTGACGCAAGGGGACGCTAATGACATTGAATAAAATATTGGTAGGTGTAGCAGGACTATTGCTTATTGGCCTGATGTGCGTGTTTACAGTCAATGAAACAGAAAAAGCCATTAAATTTCGTTTGGGTGAAATCATAAAATCTGATTATGAACCGGGACTTCATTTTAAAGTGCCCTTTATTAATAATGTAAAAAAGTTTGATTCCCGAATTCAAACCATGGATGCTAAACCCGAACGCTTTTTAACGGCTGAAAAGAAGAACGTAATTGTGGATTCTTTTGTTAAATGGCGCATAGGCGATGTAACAACTTTTTATACCGTGGTTGCGGGTGATATAGAACAGGCTAATTTACGGCTGGATCAAATCATTAAAGATGCGTTCCGCAGCGAATTTAGCAAACGCAATATCAGGCAGCTAGTGTCAACGGATCGCAAGGCTATACGTGAGATTTTGATTCAGAATTCCAAAAAAATCGCAGCTAACCTGGGTATGAATATTATTGATGTTCAGGTAATGCGCATTGATTTGCCTAGTGAAGTCAGCAGTTCTGTTTATCGCCGAATGGAAGCAGAGCGTGAGAGAGTGGCTCGTGAATTCCGCTCCCAAGGCTCAGAAGCAGCGGAAAGGATTCGTGCCGATGCGGACAGACAGAGGGTGGTTACTCTCGCAAATTCCTTTCGGGATGCCGAGAAACTGCGCGGCGAAGGTGATGCCAGATCCGCAGAAATATATGCCAGGGCGTTTGGGGAAGATACTGAATTTTTTACCTTTTATCGCAGCTTGAATGCCTATAAGAATACTTTTTCACATTCAAATATGATGGTGCTTGATCCTGAGTCTGATTTCTTCAAGTATTTTAAGGGTCATGTCCAGAAATAAGGCAAAAAGGAAGCCTGCCTTCTGGTATCAAGCCAATGATCGGGACGAGGCCTGCCTCCCGTCACCTCGGCGGCAGCGAAAGCAACACTGCTTTGCTGGCGGCAGGCCCTCCCCGCTGGCCTTCAGGCCGGGGTCAGAAACCGGCAAGGCGATTTGATTAGCCTGCTTTTTTGATATAAAAACGCTCCGCTTGCGGGGCGTTTTGTTTGAGCGGACAGATAAAACATGCAACAAAAAGACTTCTGGCTTTTGCCCGACGGCATAGAAGAAATATTGCCCGACGAGGCCAGGCACCTTGAAAACTTGCGGCGCACGCTGCTGGATATGTTCGCCTGCTGGGGCTATGAACTGGTTATACCGCCATTTATAGATTTTCTGGACTCATTGCTGACCGGATCAGGGCATGACCTGGAATTGCAAACTTTCAAGCTGACAGACCAGATCAGCGGTAAAATGCTGGGAGTCAGAGCGGATATGACACCCCAGGTTTCCCGAATAGATGCTCATAATCTTAAGCATGAGCCGCCCACCCGTCTGTGTTATGTGGGGACTGTCTTACATACCCGCGGCGATCCCCTGGAAAAGACCAGAAGCCCCATGCAGATTGGCGCCGAACTTTATGGGCATGCGGGTCAGGAAAGCGATGTAGAAGTGATTCGCCTCATGCTGGAAATGCTGGTAATGGCAGGACTACAAGCTGTGCATCTTGATTTGGGACACGTCGGAATATACCGGGCTTTATCAGAACAGGCCGGTTTAACAAAAATTCAGGAAAGTGAATTATTCGATGTATTGCAACGCAAGGCCAGACCCGAGCTTCAGGATTTACTGGCTGAATACAGTATTAATAGTGACCTTAAAATGATGCTTATGAAATTACCGGAACTGAACGGTGACAGGGGAATTATTAATAAAGCGCGTCAGTTGCTGTCCACGGCCAATGATGAAGTAAAACTGGCATTAGCCGATCTGGAGGCTATTGCGGAAAAACTGGCCGTCCATTTTCCCTCCTTGCCAATCAGTTTCGATTTAGCTGAATTGCGCGGCTATCATTATCATACCGGTGTGGTTTTTGCAGCTTTCGTTCCGTCAATAGGCAGAGAAATCGCCAGAGGCGGCCGCTATGATAATATCGGTGCTGTTTTTGGACGCGCCCGTCCCGCCACCGGCTTTAGCGCCGATTTGAAAACGTTATCCTTATTAAGCAAGGATTCCGGCCAAAAACAACAGAGCGCGCGGATTTTCGCTCCGCATCTCGATGATGGGATTCTGAATGAAAAAATCAGGGACTTGCGCGCACGGCGGCAAGCTGTTATTCAGCAATTACCAGGTCAGGCCGGAAATGCAAAAGAACTGGGCTGTACCTCAATTTTAGAAAAAGATAATCACCACTGGGTTGTCAGGCCCTTGGATTAAGTCTGGAATAATTATGGGAAAAAACGTCGTTGTTATCGGCACCCAATGGGGTGACGAAGGAAAAGGTAAAGTGGTTGATCTATTAACGGATCAGGCGGAGGCTGTAATACGATTCCAGGGAGGGCATAATGCCGGCCATACCCTGGTTATACGTGGAGAAAAAACCGTATTGCATATGGTTCCTTCCGGTATTCTCAGGGATAATGTGCAGTGTATGATCGGCAATGGCGTGGTTTTATCGCCTGCTGATTTGCTCCACGAAATTGAATTTTTGGAAAAAGCCGGGATCTCGGTCAGGAATCGCTTGCTGATCAGTGAAGCCTGTACCTTAATTTTACCTATGCATGCCGCCATTGATCAGGCGCGAGAGAAAGCGAGCGGCAATAAAGCTATTGGCACCACAGGCCGTGGCATAGGCCCTGCTTATGAGGATAAGGCCGCGCGAAGAGGATTACGTGCCGGAGATTTGCTGAATGCCAGGAGCTTTGCGGTAAAGCTTAAAGAATTGCTGGAGTATCATAACTTTATTTTAAGTCATTATTATCATACGGATGCCGTTGATTATCAGCAGATGCTTGATGAAACATTGATGCTGGGTGAACAAATCAAACCCATGCTCTCTGATGTCAGTGAAGAGCTGTATAAATTTCAGGCGGAAGGAAAAAATCTGTTATTTGAAGGCGCTCAAGGGGCATTGCTGGACATAGATCACGGCACTTTCCCTTATGTCACCTCATCCAGCACAACAGCAGGCGGCGCGGCTACCGGTACCGGCATAGGCCCTCTTGATCTTGATTATGTGCTGGGGATTACTAAAGCCTATTCCACCCGGGTAGGGAATGGCCCTTTTCCTACGGAATTACATGATAAAAAAGGCGAACATCTGAGTGCTAGAGGCAAGGAATTTGGCGCTACAACAGGACGCAAACGACGTACCGGCTGGTTTGATGCCGTAGCCATGCGAAAATCAGCAAGGCTAAACAGTTTAAGCGGAATTTGTTTGACCAAGCTGGATGTGCTTGACGGTCTTGAAAAAGTCGGCATTTGTACGGCCTACAGACTGAAAGGAGCTGTTACTGAAACGGCGCCGCTAGGCGCAGACCAGTATGAACAATGCCATGCCATTATTGAAGAGTTGCCGGGCTGGACGGGCGCTACCGCAGGCATAACTGATTTCAATGACCTGCCTGACAATGCCAAAGCCTATATCAAGAGAATTGAAGAACTGATAGGTGTTAAAATGACTATTTTATCAACAGGCCCGGATAGGGAAGAAACTATAATTCTGGAACATCCCTTTGCTTGATTAACTCGCCTTGTAAAACCAGAATGGGTATAGCGATGAAAATACAGACCAGCCTTTTATACCTAACACTGGCCGCCCTTATCCGGATGCGCCAATAGTCAAGCTGAGGCGGTTCTTCCTTCAGGCAGGCAGCACAACTAGATACCGAGTTACACTGTGCTGTCGGGGCATAGCTTATGCGCTGGGCCTGACATTACGAAAATAATTGATGAAAATATGTTAACTTATTCAGCAGGTCTTAAAATCGGCAAGTGGGATCATTATCAACCCGGTATATAAACTGTGTGCTGAATAGTTACAAAATATGCATTATTGTGCCTGTCTATAATCACGAACAGGCCATTCCTCAGGTTATCTCAAAATTAAAAAATTACGGAATTCCGTGTTTACTGATTAATGACGGCAGTTCAGCCCTATGTTCCAAAGTGCTGGAAAACTGCGCCGAAAATGAATCGACCTGGATTAGCCTGGTAAATAGGCGCGAAAACGGCGGCAAAGGCGCGGCTGTTATGGATGGTTTTAGCTTGTCCAGACAACTGGGATTTACCCACGCCATACAAATTGATGCCGATGGACAGCACGACTTCACTGATATTCCCCGGTTTGTTGAAGCAAGCCGTTTAAATCCGGATGCATTGATTCTGGGCAAGCCGCTTTTTGATGAAACAGTTCCCAAAAGCCGTCTTTACGGCCGGCATTTCACCAACCTGTGGATTCATATAAACACCTTGTCTCTTGCGATTGCTGACGGGATGTGCGGTTTCAGAGCCTATCCCCTGGCTGCTGTAGAGCGATTAGCCGGTTTTGCCGCCATTGGCAAACGCATGGATTTTGATATTGATATTGTCGTGCGTTTATTCTGGCAGGGAATTCTAGTCATCAATATTCCCACTTAT
>NZ_CADCXN010000125.1 GCF_902806695.1 Candidatus Methylobacter favarea
TTACAGGCGGCGCTTGAGCGAGGTCAACGCTCGCACATGCTTGACGTTGAAGGTAAAGCTGCTGGGCCTGAACCGTCTTCGGGAGCCGGCATCGATGAAAGCCCGGTGCATTGTCAATGTGTACGGCGATTAGGACCAGAAGAGGACCGGGTATCGACACCGTCACCTCTAAGCTTCAGGCGGGGTCGAATAGACGAGATCAAGCCGATAAATCAGTCGACTCTTGGTCTTCTCAACACTGCCAGCGGTACCAGGCTACTTTCATTATTGCCATGCCCATTTGACTTTTATTTGAATGCCGTCCGTTCGTGAAATAGCAGCTTCGACACGACCCAGGCGTTCCTCGCGGGATGACATTTGATATTTTACCCAAGCGTTTTTTACGGGGATAAGCCGGTTATTCATAGGTATTTCTTGGCTTTCTATTTTTTACTGTAAAATCTTCCAACATCGATTTTAAACTGTGGCTGCTTGGCTAATTCTTGTTACAAGGCAATTAGCATCAGCTCTAAATCAATCCCTTGCTGTTTCAACTTATCCACGCCAGTTTCAAATTTATAATATCCCGAGAAGAGTCAATTAATGATTCGTGCTCACAGGAATTAACAAAAGAGAATAATTCATTCCCCGGCAATTTCAGCAATCGCCGGCGGAATCGGATCAAGCTGCTGTTATGAGACCGCACCGGCTTCTGGCTGATGAGTAAGCGGCTGGAAGCCGATCATTTTCGCGGGCCGAACGACGCTGCGATCGTCGAACTCACCGTTAAGCCATTGTGCTGGCTGCTGGCAGGTATTGACTTGGCCGCCATGCAGTCGTATCCAAAACGAAAAATACAAAAGTTGGATGAAAATAGCCGCGTAAAGGCATTAAAATAAGTGCCTGACGACGATCATCATGCTGACTGCGGCCGACTATGATGAGTGGCTGGCCAACGCAAGCGTCTGGCGCAGCAACTCCATGTCGCCAAGGTCGAGCGTGATTTGCTGAAAGAGCGGCCGTCTGCCTATCGGCGCCGATTCTGCGCGGCCAGGTCCGAAGCTCTTCACATCGCTCAGTGCGACCTGTTTCTGAATGAAGTCGAAGTCCTGGCGCGCGGGGACGCTTGTCGCCGACGAAGTAGCGCCTGAAGCAGTCGAGGTGGTAAGTCTCATCGGCAAGCAGCGCATCCGCAACCCACGCGATCTCCAACTGCCGCACGAGATTGGACGTCGTAAATTGCCTGAGTCCGAGCATGTCTGTGCCCATGACGGCGCGCCTATTCGAAATCGGCGCTGAAATCAGGGAGCAACTCGACATCATTCCGCAACAGGTGAAGGTGCTTCAGCATCCCTGCGTCAAGTAGGCCTGTCCAAGCGGTGACGAGGGCATCCGGATCACAGCACGGACAGGCGTGTGTGACCCCCAAAGGCTTGCTCCCCGAAGCGGCGCTGGCTTGGATGATGACCGCAAAATATCAGGTAAGTCTGCCGCTGTATATGAAGGTAATGAATTAAATATGACATCGCATAAACAGTTTTCCGGATATCAATTTATGTTATCGTAGTTTTTAAATTCGAACTACCCTGCGGCTGATTTTTTCAAAGCGTCAATAAGGGCTTCAAAAACCTGGGGTTGTCAATTTCAGGAAGCGGGAGGACATTTTTAATCTTCAGCAAATTGGCATCGTGTATATAGTACCCTTTGTCGTCCGCGTAATTGTAAAACGCCTCGTCAAACACCAGCGTAGGCATTGTGGACATACCGATTTTTACTATATCGTGAATCATTTCGGTCAGGTCATCATTTAATGGTGCCATAGTTTTCTCCTCCTGGTATATAGAGTATAACCAATTGAGGGTAGGCAAGTATGCAGCCGCCTCAGGCAGCAAAATAGCCCGCTATACAACCCTGACCTAAAGGACGGCGATGAGGTTAAGATGGAGGCACAAAGCCAAATTATTCCAAAAATACGAGTAGCCGTACCAGGAAAACAGGTAATTACTTACGAGTAAGACTTGCAGGGAAAATTATTCAAGAACATGATGCCTGAATAATTCAGGCAGGAATTAGCAAATAACTGAATGTTCAATTCAGATTGAAGTTGTGGAAAATTGACTATCACTGCTGATTGAAAGGTAGGGAAATGCCATCTGTAAGTTATACCTACTTTAGCCAAAGCGACTCCCGCAATGCGGTACACGCCTTAGCCCCATTAATAACCAGGCAGGGTGGGAAATTGCCGTTTTGAACCCAGTCGCCGCCGCATCCAACCTTGAACGCTTGTCCGGCTCCATCGAGCGCGTCACCTTCCACAGCGAGGCCTCCGGATTTTGCGTACTGCGCGTCAAAGTCAAAGGCCACCGCGAGGTGGTAGCGGTCATCGGTTCGGCCGCCAGCGTGTCGGCCGGCGAATTCATCGACTGCCTGGGCTTCTGGAACAACGATCGGCAGCACGGCCTGCAATTCCACGCCAAGGAACTCAAGGTTGTGCCGCCAACCACACTGGAGGGCATCGAGAAATACCTCGGTTCCGGCATGGTGAAAGGCATCGGGCCTCATTTTGCCAGGAAACTGGTGAAAGCCTTCGGCATGGATGTGTTCGACGTGATCGAGCAAACGCCCGAACGCCTGCTGGAACTGCCGGGCATCGGCAAGAAACGCCAGGAGCGGGTTACGGCGGCCTGGTCGGAGCAGAAAGCCATCCGCGAGATCATGGTGTTCCTGCAATCGCACGGCGTCGGCACCTCCCGTTCGGTCAGAATTTATAAAACCTACGGCGACCAGGCCATCGCCAAGGTCCAGGAAAATCCCTACCGGCTGGCGCTGGACATTCACGGCATCGGCTTCAAGACCGCCGACACGCTGGCGCAAAAGCTGGGCATCGGCATGCAGTCCCTGATCCGGGCGCAAGCCGGGGTGCGGCATGTGCTGCAGGAATGGTCCGGCGAGGGCCACTGCGCCGCGTTCCGGGATAAGCTGGCCGAGATGGCCGTCAAGCTGCTGGAGATCCCTGCTGACATTATCGAGCAAGCGATTGGCGAAGAGCTGGTCGAGGAAAACCTGGTATCGGAGATCATGGATGGGCAGGAAGCCTTGTTTTTGACGCCGCTGTACCGGGCCGAGGTCGGCTGTGCCGCGCATCTGCTGCGCCTGAAAGAAGGCGCTTTGCCGTGGGGCGAAATCGACACGGCCAAGGCGATTCCCTGGGTCGAGGAGAAAACCGGCCTGGCGCTTTCGGAATCGCAAAAAGCCGCGGTCGAGCAAGTGCTGCAAAGCAAGGTATCGGTGATCACCGGCGGCCCCGGCGTCGGCAAGACCACGCTGGTCAACAGTATTCTCAAGATTCTGCGGGCCAAGCGCATCAATATTGGACTGTGCGCCCCGACCGGCCGGGCGGCCAAGCGCCTGGCCGAATCGACCGGCCTGGAAGCCAGGACCGTGCACCGGCTGCTGGAGTTCGACCCACAGGCCTTCGCCTTCAAGCACAACGGCGACACTCCGCTCGCTATCGACCTGCTGGTGATCGATGAGGCCTCGATGATGGATATTGTGCTGATGAACCAGCTGCTAAAGGCCCTCCCGACTTACGCGGCCTTGCTGATTGTCGGCGATGTCGACCAATTGCCATCGGTCGGCCCTGGCGCCGTGCTGGCCGACATCATCGATTCCGAGCAAATCACCACAGTGCGCCTGACCGAGATCTTCCGCCAGGCGGCAAGCTCCAAAATCATCGTCAACGCCCACAAGATCAATCATGGCCAAATACCAGCAGCGGAAAAGACTGGAGAAGCATCAGATTTTTATTGTCTTCATGCCGATACGCCGGAAGCCATCTTCGCCAAACTGATCCAGGTTGTGACCGGGCGCATCCCGAAGCGCTTCGGCTTCGATCCGATCGACGACATCCAGGTATTGACGCCGATGAACCGGGGCGGCTTGGGCGCACGCTCGCTCAATGTCGAGCTGCAAGCCCGCCTGAACGGCGACAGCGAGCCGAAAATCAGCCAGTACGGTTCCACCTATGCGCCCGGCGACAAGGTGATCCAGAACGTCAATAATTATGACAAGGACGTGTTTAACGGCGATATCGGCCGCATCCGGCGCATTGACATGGAAGAAAGCCTACTGCATATCCAGTTCGACGATCGGCTGGTCGAGTACGAATTCAACGAGCTGGACGAAATCAGCCTGGCCTACGCCACCAGCATTCACAAAAGCCAGGGCTCCGAGTATCCGGTCGTGGTCATGCCGCTGGCAATGCAGCATTACACCTTGCTGGAGCAGAATCTGGTTTACACAGGCGTGACGCGCGGGAAAAAGCTGGTCGTAATCGTCGCGCAGCCGAAAGCGCTGGGCATGGCGGTCAGGACGCATAAATCGCACAAGCGGCTGACGAATCTGGCCGGGCGGCTGAGGTGAAAGCTAAGCTTGAGTGGAAGCAGGGCGAAGCGTTGGCTTAGGCCGGTGAGGTGCCGGTGAAGTTGAGCTTTGCCGATGAAGGAAATGCGTCAAAACCGAGTGTGTGGGAGAGGATATTTTAGGGAGACAAGCAAAACCGCACTGACCCTATCCGGCCAAAACTGGACGATCTTAAAATCCTGCTTAAAGACCGGCAAAGGTTCAAGAGTAGATATTCAGGAAGTGTTCAGGGGCTTGTCCGCTGCAAAGCTTTATTAGCGGTTATTTCTTCAATTCGTTCCGCCCACAACATTTTTATAATTGGCTAGTGCGTCCTTTTGACCGTTTTGTCAGGCCAAATGGAAATTGTGAGGTTGCCAAACGATGGCAACCTAATCTACGCTGCTCATCGGCATGTTTTTACCTCTGCAATGCCAATTTCTTGCAATGCGTTCAGGACATTTACATTGAACAAGTCCGGCTCCTCGAACGGAATGTTGTGCGCAGACTCCTCAAACCAAATAAGTTGTTTAATCGGCGCCTGCAAGGCTCTAAAATAGGTAGCCGCCACAGTTGCTCCCAGATGCCGATCATGCCTACCGAGAAAGAAGAAAACTGGCACGTTGATGCGTGGAACCGAGTGTGGTAGATCGAGCCCGAGGAGTTCATCATTCATTGCCTCAAGCGATAGGTTGTTGGCGCGGATAAAGCCAGGCAGTTCCCATGGCGTCACGAGCCCGCTGAGGATGGCTCTTACCGTGACCCATGTATAATCTGGCTTATTGTGAAAGACGCCGCCATATCGGTCAGCTAGCTTTTCGACTTCCAACGCCTGGGTAGCCCTTTTGTGTGGCGGCGGGCCAATGCTTCGCAGGCGTATCAAGACATTGTCATCCTTGCACCGCAGAGCCTTGTTCAAGACGAAATCGTATTGCGCATGTTGGGCCTTGCGGGTGGAAACCAGGGGATTCACTGCCATCAAGGCCGACACCTTGTCAGGATGGGACTGTGTATAAAGCAGCCCGAGCGCAGCCCCCCACGAATGGCCGATCAAGGCGATCTTCTCCTGGCTGAGGCTCTGCCTAAGATGATCCACGATCACGTCGAGGTCGGCGAGATGCCGGGCAATGGTCAGTCTCTGCGGGTCTGCTTGCGGATCGAACGAACGCCCCGCGCCGCGTTGGTCCCAATAGGCCACAACAAAATGGTCCTCAAGATCGCTGTTGAAATAGCGGAACAACGGCCGCTCCGCTCCACCTGGTCCTCCGTGCAGCCAGAGTAATAGGGGTGCGTGCCGATCCGCTCCGCGCCACATCAGAAACAGATGGGCATCCTCTACCATCAAGTTTTCCGAGCTTCTGGTGGGAGCCGGCGATACGGTCGCTGGGGTAAGAGAAACTGCGCACCCCATGGTGAGAACACAAAGTACGAGTGTCGGTATATAACAGAACCGCCATTTCCATTGCCTTTTCCTACCTTCTGCAGGAATCGTGCGGCACGATTGATCTGCCATGAAATGTCATTGCCAGAACGCGGCCGGGCACGAAATGCCTGCTATGAAGATTGGCAAAGTCAACCGCGCCGCGCCGCCTCGATTGCGGCAATATCAATTTTTCTCATCGTCATCATCGCCTCGAACGCGCGCTTGGCGGCAACGCGATCGGGATCGGTGAACGCTGTGGTAAGGGCGACCGGCGTAATCTGCCAGGATAATCCCCATTTGTCCTTGCACCAGCCGCACGCCCGCTCTTCTCCGCCGTTGCCGACGATCGCGCTCCAGTAACGATCCGTTTCGGCCTGGTCAGCGGTTGCGACCTGAAACGAGAAGGCTTCGCTGTGCTTGAACGCAGGTCCGCCATTGAGCCCGAGGCAGGGAATTCCCATCACGGTAAACTCGACGGTCAATACGTCGCCTTGCTTCCCGGACGGAAAGTCTCCGGGCGCCCGGTGCACCGCGCGGACGGACGAATCGGGAAAGGTCTTGGCATAAAACCGCGCAGCTTCCTCGGCGTCGCCATTGTACCAAAGGCAAATTGTGTTTTTCGCTTGCTTAACCATGTCGCTTCTCCTCATAATAAGCCCGAATCTGCACACCGCCAATGCGCTCGTATTTTTGGCAAACATTCGCAAGCTGTCACGCCACAGCGCCGTCGGAATCTCGAGCGACTCCTGTGCGACATAACGTTGCACTAAGCGGCGGGCGCTGCCGACCTTTACCGCGAAGCCCCGCTTTGCTTTCCGGCCTCCGCTTGAAGGCGGGGTTGGGCGCAGGTTGGATCGTACCATCTCAGTCATGGCCGTTGCGCTCCTCATCCACGGGGCGTTTGCTGATAATCTTTCGTCCCGTAAACATCGCAGAAATGATGCTGCCGCCCTCCCGCAGCTCGGTGATAATTACAGCTGTTACGTGCAAAATGACGACAACAACCAGCCCATAAAAACTGTATAGATGCGCCACTGCAAAGGGCTTGCGGAAAGCACGCATACTTTCGTAGGACGCCGCGTCATACCTCTCGGGGGCATAGGGAATCAGTGACTCCGGAGCAATACCAGGTGCGGCTATCCAGTGCGCGATCCAGGGTCCGATGGGCGGATAGAACAGGTCGGTTCCAGCCAGTATCAGCCCGGTAATTGCCTGAAGAGTGATTAGCAGAAACACCGCAGCTATACCTAGCCGTCCCGCTGGGTTGTGCCCCAAATATTGTTCGGGGCGGCCAGCGATGAAAGCTGCAAGATAGCTGCGTAACGCGTGCAAATAGCCCCTGCCGCCAGGAAAAACCGATTGCCACCTGGCATAGCGGTTGCCGAGAAAAGCCCATACGATGCGCCAAGTTAGGTTGAGCACGAAGACGAAGCCGATCCAAATGTGCATTTTCTTGAGGGCGACTTTGCCAGCATTGGAGATATCGAGATTGCCCGCGTTGAGAATCATGAAGCCCACAAACGCGAGCATGATGACGCAGAGCGCATTGATCCAATGGAACCAGCGGGTACTTACATCCCACACGGCATAAGATTTCAGCTCAGGCATACAGCTTCTCCATGGCTTCGATTAATCCTTCATTCACTCTTGTGCTCCGCCCAACAAGTTATTATCCAGGTCGGGTAAACATACGATTTTTTTCAGTTCATTGTCAAGAATGAGCTTCAGTACCCGTTTTTCTAAACGCTTTAACCTGCATTTTATGCATGATAGACAGACAGGGATAATTCCCAAGCCATAGTTTGAATGTTCGAGATTAACCTGAATCAATATTCAAAAATCAGTATAAATAGACTGCTTAGAGTTGGGTGGAGATTGTGATCTCGTTAAAAATATGACAACTAATGCCGAATTTGAGCATTAATTTACGCCGCTTCTCCGTATACATTATTTACCGCCCGATAAAACCATTGCGGTCTACTCAGGATTATCACAAAGGCAATGGCCGGCGTTACGGGAACAGGCGCTATGTCTATAATAAACAATGTCAATAGGCTTAGAAAGCTCTTGAGCCGAGAGTTTCGGGTTTGCTGGATTGTAACAATTGAATCAGATGCAAGCGGATGGTCGTACATATTTTTAATAAACCGCAAGAACCAAACCGGACGCCTGATAACTATATACATGCCTGTCAAGCACCCTGGAGAAACCGGTCCGAAGCCTATGATTGCGAACAATGAAAAAACGGAAAGACATTTTATCTGTGCGACATTCATAGTGATTTATCTTGTGGATCGGTTTTTGCCGGTAGGCTAGCCATTAATTCTCTCATTATCAGGGGCCGCTTTTGAGTTAGTTAAAGCGGCTGGTTTTATATTGTAAATGGTGGCGGTTTTTACTGGAATATACCAGCCTGTTCAAAAAAGAATACAAGGCTTATTGACGCGACGTGCTCAACCTTGCTTTTGATCACTGCGCATGAATTGCCCTGACTTTTATCGTTAATCACAGGTGGATGCGCAGATAAATCCCGTGAAACTTTAGAGCCTTTTATTGATTAGCAACCAATATTTTAGAAACACCCCCACGGGCGTGGGGAAGACGAAAGAGTAGAATCTGAAGAAACACCCCCCACGGGCATTCTGAAAATTTTAAATTTTGGCGTCAATAGCGGCAAGCGGCAGGATTTCGTTGGCGACACGGGAAAATATGGCTTGTTGATGGCGGTAATCCCATCTCTCCACGGAGCAATGACGAAGGCGGTCTGCCGCAT
>NZ_CADCXN010000126.1 GCF_902806695.1 Candidatus Methylobacter favarea
GCCATGCCCCCTCACTCAAATTACTCGGGTAACGTTTTTTCCGTTTTTTGTGCTCATACTATTTATTTCATAATCAAAATTGATACCTTATGGGCGAAAAGATGAATTTCCAAACAGCTTCTAAGAATCAATCACACATAAAGTCGGCTTGTTGCATCTAACCGAAGGACCTGGCAACATGTCCAAGCCTGCAAGAGCGGGCCTTGTTGCCCTATAAATAGGGATGGAGCGTCCCTGGCGTTTCCAGGCCGAAGCGCATCGGCAGCGCTGTCTCTGTGCAGGCGGCCTTGCGTCCGAACAGACTGCGCCGAGGGTTAGTGGTAAATTCGGCGCGACTTATCTTCCTTCTCTCCAATGTCTGACCTGAAGGCCGAAGGAGCGCCTGCCATCAGCGCAGCAGCGTTGCTTTCGCTGACGCGGATGGGACTGGGGTGCGACTCTCGTCCCGATCATGGCTTCATCCCCAACGCGATCTTACCTTATTGCTTTTATTGAAGATGAAAAATAAGAGATAATTCCGCTTACATACGGGCTTCATCCATGTTTAATATTTCAGGCGCTGCTTTGAAAGCTTATAGATAAGGAGAATCGGGTGAAAGCGATGCGGCATGGATATAAAGGCCTTTAATGATAAAAGGCGATAAAAACCTGGCATTCCTGATGGCTTGTCATGTCCTAAAGTTTTTCCTCAAAGGCTATGACTGGTAGCCCACCAACACATTTATCAAGAATATGACCAGCAGACGGCAAGCGACTTCAACATCAGAAACAATCATCGCTGGATTGAGCCTGCTGGGCATAGGCATTTATCTGGTGCTGCATTATGCGCTTGATTGGGGCCAGGAAATTTATACGCTAACTTTAAACGCTTCATTAGCCTCGGCTGTAGCCCAGCTTTACGAGCGGCAATTTGTCTACCCGATTGCGCTGGTGCAACTGCCGCTGATTGCCGTATTGATGCTTGGCGGTATTCCGCTAATCTATCAGCTCATTATAAAGTTGCTTAAGGGAGATTTAGGCGCTGACCTGCTGGCAGGCATTGCCATTATTACCGCAGTTTTACTGAAGGAATATCTGGCAGGCAGTTTGGTGGTATTAATGCTGTCCAGCGGAGCGGTTCTGGAAGCCTATGCGGTACGCAAAGCCTCGTCGGTGCTTGAGGCTCTGGCAAATCGCATGCCTTCGGTTGCGCATAGAAAATCGGTGGAGGGACTTGCCGATATTTCTACAGAGCAGGTCAATATTGGCGATATCCTATTGATTCTTCCACATGAAATTTGCCCCGTTGACGGCACAGTGGTGGACGGCTCAGGCGCCATGGATGAGTCCTATTTGACCGGAGAACCGTATCTGATGTCAAAAATCAGCGGTTCGCAAGTTCTGTCCGGCGCTATTAACGGCGATTCAGCGTTAACCATTCGCGCGGATAAGCTGGCGCTTGATTCGCGCTATGCCAAAATCATGGACGTGATGCGCGCCTCCGAACAGCATCGCCCAAAACTCAGACGGCTTGGCGATCAATTAGGTGCACTATACGCACCTATAGCCATAGCTATCGCACTGATTGCCTGGGCCGCAAGCGGCGACGTGGTTCGTTTTCTTGCCGTACTGGTGATAGCCACGCCTTGTCCTTTACTTATTGGCATACCGGTTACCATTATTAGCTCGATTTCACTGGCAGCGCGGCGCGATATCATTATCAAGAACCCGGCGATACTGGAAATGATAGGCACGTGCCGAACTGCAATTTTTGATAAAACCGGCACTCTGACTTATGGCCGCCCCTCGCTGACTGCATTGATTACTGGCGATGCCTATAATGAACGGGAGGTATTGACATTAGTTGCGAGTCTGGAAAGCTATTCCAGACACCCCTTATCGGAGGCCATCCTCAAGGCAGCTGAGAAATCAGCTTTAAAACTGCTGGATATTGCCAGTATAAAGGAAATACCGGGAGAAGGACTGGAAGGCAATGTTGCCGGGAAACGGGTTCAGGTAACCAGCCGGAAAAAATTTGTTGAGCAACATCCTGTCGAGGCTGCCTATTTACCACCCATCAGCGGCGGCCTGGAATGTATTGTACTGATTGATGACGCTTACGCGGCGACCCTGCAATTCAGGGATGAGATACGCACGGACAGCTCAACCTTTATCAATCATTTACAACCTAATCATCTGTTTGACAAAGTCATGCTGGTGTCCGGCGACCGGGAATCCGAAGTCCGTTATCTTGCCGGGCGGGTCGGCATTGAACATGTATATTTCAGCCAAAGCCCGGAACAGAAACTGGAATTAGTGCGCAACGAAACCAAAGCGGCAAAAACGGTGTATCTGGGCGATGGCATTAACGATGCGCCTGCCCTGACTGCTGCGACTATCGGCATTGCCTTCGGCCAGAACAGTGATATTACCGGGGAGTCAGCTGATGCCGTGATTATGACCAGTTCGTTATTAAAAGTCGATGAGCTTTTTCATATTGGCGAACGCATGCGTAAAATTGCCTTGCAAAGCGCCTTAGGCGGCATGATATTCAGCCTGATCGGTATGGCATTTGCAGGATTGGGATATCTCCCTCCCGTAGCCGGCGCCATTACCCAGGAGATTATAGATGTATTTGCCATTTTGAATGCCTTAAGGGCGGCCATTGCTCCGAAAATACTTTCAGATTATTAAAAAACTAAAGTACTTTACGAGCTTGCCCTGCGCAAATAATAATTACAAAATCGATAAGCTCGGATAATACATGTGAATACGGTTTCAATCCTGTCTGGCAAATATGAGTTGATCAGTATCAAAGCCTTGCTCCTTAGCTTGCTTTATTAAGCCCTCTAAATCGGCTTTGGGCAGTTGTCTGGTTCGGGATAATATCCATAAATAGGATTTATTGGGGCCTGTTACCATCGAGTAAGCGTAATTTTTTTTATCCAGATTAATAATATTGTAGGCCCCGTAGAGAGGGCCAAAAAAAGACACTTTTAATCTGCCCTTGTCCGCTTGTTCAATAAAATAGCCTTTGCCTTCCGCTTTCTCCCACTCTCGGGTCTGCGGATTCCAGCCGATGTTCAGCACATCGATACCACCGTCAGCGCGCCTGCTGTAAGTCGCTGAAATCTTGTCAAGGCCTTTTTCAAAACGGTTGTCAAGGCGGGCTATTTCATACCATGTGCCCAGGTAGCGGTTGATGTCGAAGTTCTCAACCGGTTTGAGCCCTTCGGGAATTCGGGTACAGCTGGTCAATAACGCTACCATCAGTAGAACTATATTCATGATTACAAGCTCGTTCAGGTTATTGATAATATATTCTATAACGTAACCGAGCTATTTAATTAAGTCACTCGATTCATGAGGCCGGCCAGGACCGTTTTTTTGCCTGGCGGATATTACGCCCAACAGAATAGGGGAGATGCCTGTATAAAGAAAGAATACGTGCAAATTTGAATCTATGGGCATATTGTTGACCGCGCCATAAAATGCCAGATATCCGGTCATCGAGATCAGAAAAGCTCCTGCAACTATAAATATCCGAAACCTTTTACTAAGAAAACAATAGCCAACAAGTATACATTCGGCTATTGCCAGATAAACCATCATTATCCGTAAATTATTCGCTACGGGGCCATACAGTTCTTCGTTAAATTCAAAGAATGGATAAGCCCCTGATACCGGCAAAATGCTCCCGAGCACCAGCACTATAACTGAAATATAAAAATTGATTTCAACAAGAAGTTTGGGACTTGGAAAAGTTGCCATCGTCATATCATTCATCCGCTGCGATAGTTGTCAACAAAAAAAGCCCTCCCTATACAGCTTGGGAGGGTTTATAGAGGAGGACAGGGAATAATGTCATAACTTCTTACAATTTAGAGCACGAAACTTATCGAAAGTTTAAATACTGTTTTTGGTTTAAATTAATTCGTTAGTCAGCAATTACCTGCTGAAAGACCTTGTCAATCTGCCTGGAAAGCAAAGCTTTTATAACGATAACTTAGTGGCTTATGTCAGAATTGTCAAATTATAGCTGTACAATATATGAACAAGAATAATATTCGGTCTTTGTTAGATTTATACAGCTACCCGTTTTATGCATTAAATATTTGATACAAAAAGCCCTAAGGAAACATGCCCTTGGGGATGAAGCCCAAAATCTGGGCGAGGTGTGTTCGCAGGCGCTCCCATGGCCTTTAGGCCGAAGCCTGTAACCACCAAGCCGATTTGATTGACATAACAAATAAGCACTTTATCTGTCGTGCGCGAGCATGGCAGATAAATGTGTGTTGGACTAAGCCGCCCTGGATATTTGGCTTAACCCGCATTCTTTATTAATGGGGATTGTATTGTTTCCGCTCAGGACTGTCTAACACTTATCGACTTTTTTGGGACGTAAGGCTTATTGGCAGCTGACAGCTTAGCGTCTGTTTTATCCTTTGAGGAAAGGATTTTTCCATTTTGCTCGCTTCATCGGTGAGTTTTTGGGTTTTTCATTGCTTTCGGCCGCACGCTATCCCGGACCCCTTTGACGTCTGTCGGCGGGTTGTGCCGTTTGTGGCTTAAGGTTGCCGATAGGTTTATCGCCTAGCCATAATCTATGCGCTTGGGCGCTATCTCTCCGACGACGATCATGCCGGTTGTTTTGCATGGCGGGCAGGACCGCGGTTTTTCAGTGACCGGTACGGTCATGGGCTGATGGTTAATGCCTGCCCGCTGATCTCCTGCTCGGCTGTGGCTTGCAGGCTTCGCCGGATTTGCGCCAGCTTTTGTCGCTCATCGATTGGCAATAAAGCCGTAATGGCGAATGCGCATAAACCCGGTAGTCAGAATATGCCATAAGATGCGCCGCATCAGTTCTTCACCCCCCGACACCCTGACTTTGTGGCGATCATGATCCCGGCAGTCCTTGTAGCGCAGATGCACCAGGTCTTCGTCTATCTGCTGTATCCGCTTGTTGCTGAGCGCGGTTTTAAGGCTGTAGCGGGCCAGATACTGGACCACCGTATCGACCCGGTTGAGATAGGCTTTGGTATACACCACCCAGTCTGTTTGCATGAGCTCATTGAGAGTCGCGTATCGATTTAGGCGACAGGATTACAGCCCGATCCTTAGCGCCTTTGCCTTGCTCCACCCGCAACAGTCGCCGTTCGCCATTCAGATGCCGAACCTGAATCTACACCCGTTTATTGACACGAAGTCCGCAACCGTAACAGGTCGTCAGCAACAGGCAATGCTTGAGATTGCCGTGGGCAGCCAGGATGCGGCTGACTTCACTGCGCATCAGCAGTTCCGGAATGCGCTGTTCCTGTTTAGGTACCAGCAGCTTGACGCCAAAGCTGTCCCGGCCAAAGACGGGCAGATAGAAAAACGGAGCGCGTTCAGATACAACCGGCATGTGGCCGGTGTTCTTTGACCATTGCGAGGAAGAACGCTTCCAGTTCTTCTCCAGACAGGTGATCCGGCGAACGATGATAATACTTCGCCAGTTCGGTGACGGCCATCAGATAACTGCGCTGGGTTCTCGGCGCTATACCACGTACCAGTATGGCGTCGATCATTTTTTGACGTAACGGAGTCATCACATTTCTCCTCTGAAGACTGAGCCACAGTGGTCAATCAGGAGTGGGCGACTTACTGTTACGGAAGGGAAAAATCAGAGCGGCGCCAAAGCCGCCGCGCCGCGGTTTAGTTCAACTAGTCAATATAGGGACGTGGGTACGATATTGATCGCCAAGTAATACTTTAGGGATTCAAGTCGTCCTTATATGCATAATATAGTTAGTTTTTTACTGAAGGAATAATGGCTTATACTTTCACTACCTAAACCGCTTATATAATAGGTCACTTCAACTCTACCGCTATTGACCAGTTAATATTGTGCTATTGAATGCAATGACCGTGAGAGTCTAACCATGAAAATACTAATTACCGGCGGCACCGGTTTTATCGGCAGCGCATTAGTGCGACGCTTGGTTGAACAGGGCCATACAGTCACGGTTCTAAGCCGTAATCCTGCTAAAGTAGCAAAGATATGCGGGCCGGATATTGATGCTCTGGGCGATCTTGACTCGCTTAAAGCGGATGCTTCCTATCAGGTCATTATCAACCTTGCAGGCGAACCAACTTTTGCAGCCCGCTGGAGCGAGGCTCGCAAACAGCTGATCAGAAATAGCCGTATCAAACTGACTGAACGGTTAATAAAATGCATAGGCCGGATGGCTGTTAAACCCGAGCTGTTAATCAGCGGCTCTGCAGTTGGCTATTATGGGGATCAAGGTGATACCGTACTAACAGAGCAATCCCGCCCCAGCCCGAATTTCTCGCAGCAACTGTGCGCAGATTGGGAAGATGCGGCCAAAAAAGCCGAACAGTTCGGAGTTAGGGTCTGCCTGGTCAGAACCGGCTTGGTACTGGCCCCCGGAGGAGGATTGCTGCAACGCATGCTGCCGCCTTTTCGTTTAGGTCTGGGCGGACGTCTGGGTGATGGCGGGCAATGGATGTCATGGATTCATCGCCAGGACTGGATCAATATCGCCCAGACCATGATGGTCGATACTTCCATGGACGGGCCCTATAACGCGACATCTCCCAATCCCGTTACCAATAGCGAATTTACGCGCGTTTTATCGCACTGTTTGAAGCGGCCTGCCTTGGTGCCGGTTCCGGCCTGGCTGCTGAAAATGCTGCTGGGTGAAATGTCGGAGCTGGTATTGGGCAGCCAGCGCGTCATACCTGAACGTCTGCTGGAAAAAGGTTTCACTTTTCAATACTCTGATCTTGCTTGCGCATTAACTCAGGCATTATCCAAAGACCACGAATAACTCATTAGCCTGAAAATATTAACCTCTTATTAATACGAAATGATCTATCCCTTAGAACGTATTTTAAAAGCGCCAAAAACAAATTAAAGGTTTGATAAGATCAAGGTATTTCAATCTTACCTGACTAAAAAAGACAAGCCGCTAAAAAGCGTTATCCAACTGATCTGAATAAAAGACCTTGGGATATCCTTAAAGTATTGCTGCCCAATGCGCTGGCTGGCGGGAGCCCATCGGCAACTTCATTACGGCTAATAATGACTGCCATATGGTAGGGATTGCGTTCAAGTGGCGCAGGGCGATTATTATCCCCCATCAGTTTCCGCCCTGGGAAACGGTATATGGTTATTTTTAAAAGTGGACACAGGAAGGCCTTTAGCCGCGTATAGCTGACACCTTACGAGCCGATGTTCGGGGTAAGGCGGGACGCCGCCCTGCCACTGCGGCTAGTCTGGCCAGTCAACGTGTAAAGCAACTGCATTAGCAGGTGAAAAAGGCTATGGCGCAGGTAAGAAGATACCAGGACGTAAATGTCATAGGCGGGTCGGTACCTGGGGTTATGGTAGGGTGTCATAGCGACAGCCGCTTATATAGCCATGATTAATCTGATGCTACAGAGGCCCGATAGATAAGACTTTTAAAATACGTTCTTAAAAGCAGACAGAGGCTATTTAACTTGCACAAGCATAAGCAATAGCCGGTGCCGGGCCATGGCAATTGACCGGGGCTGCGCATTACTCTAAAAAGCAGTCAAAATTTTATAAAGCAGATGGTTACGTTTGACCCCTGCCTAAATCAGTACCTGCTTTCGTCAAATCGGACAGGGATGGTTGTCAGGCTTTATATCGGGCGATCTGACAAGCAAATTTAATCGATAACATGAGCCTGTTGCAACTTCGAACGCAGCGCTTCCATGCGCCTGCGATTAACGCCAAAATCACTGTAACCGGTTCGGGATGCAGAGCGGATATGAATGAGTTTCGCATTGTGGTCAATGACCACATCAATATCATCCACAAAGCGAAAAACTAGGCTGGCAGCCTCGGCATGCAAGGTATTCCCGGTTTCCTGAGTGATAAGCGTGCGGCTTTGGCCTGCAAGCGCTTGTTTAAGAGCCTTCCATGCATCTTCAGTTTTGCCGCTGATTTTAAACGGGGCAATAAAATGATCTTTATCCGTTGCCTGACTTGAAACGCAGTTGGGGCTTTGCGGGCATGCTGCCAATTTCATTTCCAGTTCCGGATTGCCTTTGGAATTTGCAAGTAGGGTCATAAAAATAATATAAAAAATAAACTTGAATTTCATAAGAAGTATTAAAAATACTCTAAACCATGAAGGCTACTACTAATCCTATTTGTAGTTTTATTATATAAATGGACTACTAGACAATTATTATGTATGCACATTATGTTTTGGTATTGCTAATTAACTATAGATAATCTCATTATTTCTTTTAGCCATCAGAAGCCTTACGGAATATTCCAACATCTTTTGGCACTTGCTGTAGCATTTTGACTTGCGGCGCAACCTGGCAAGGA
>NZ_CADCXN010000127.1 GCF_902806695.1 Candidatus Methylobacter favarea
ACGGCCATTCGCTCGGCCGTCTTTGCAGTTCGCTTGCTTGCCGCATTTTGGACAATCCATCACGCCCTCCCAAGGCACCTGAATGTTCCAAAACTTATACATTGTCTATATTTATTTAGCAATGCCATAAGGCAATCGGCAGTTGTTTTTAGTATATTTATAACCAAGTCGTTTCTTTTGAAAAATTAAAGTTCCATAAGCTAAAAACTGGCGATGCTTTGGGCAGATAGCTTTCTATCGTGTTAATCCAGTTCTTTCGCCGCTATCTTCGCAAATTCTGTGAAGTCTGCCAGATGGTTTTTTACAATGCTGTGCACAATCCGCCAGTTGATTACATCGTAGTTATGGACTGCAATGTTACGAAAGCCAACGGCTTTTTTCAAGCTGAGCGCCAGTGCCGCAGTTAATACTCCGGCTTGTGCAAGTATATCGAATGTTTGGCCCATCGTGTCGGGCGGCGGTACATCCATACCTGAAATCAGGTGTGCGCCAATGTCCACACATATCTGCACGGCTCGACTGAGGTTGAGCGAGATAATGTCTTGCAGATCAAGGTCGGTGATTAAGGTATCGGCTTCCGGGGGGCATTTGGTTTCGATGCGTTGCAAGCAGCGCCGCAGCGATTCCAGTTTTTGCCCAACTATTTCCCTATCCATGCAGTCCGCCTTTCTGCCAACACCCGGTTGCGATACGGCATAAAATCGGCCTGTTCAAACAAATGCCGGCTAATCAAGCGCCCATACTCCCCATTGCTACCCAGCAGGCGACGGCCATGCCGCAAAATTTGCCCCAATAAAGGCTCGGCCACCACTTTTAGATCTATCAGGTCAACAGGGCGGCCCGTTTGCTCTGCCAAGGCAGCGATAATAGCCATTTTTTCAACCGCTGTTAACGGCTGGTTGGCCGCTACCGCAATATCCAAATCACTATCTGGACGTTGTCGACCTTGGGCAACCGAGCCAAATACCAGTGCCAGTATCAATTCCGGAAAGCCCGCCAATACCTCCCGCAGTTGATTGTCGATTATGAAAGGCACAGTCTTGGTCTGATCCTGAGCGATGAGCGTGTGGCCGGGAACGATTTTCATAGCTTATAAACTTCCTCCCGGAAAGCCTGCGATCTTACTGGCAGAGAACTCCAGTATCTCATGACCCAACGCCGGCCGCGCCTTGACTTGGGTAAGGCCGGTAAATGAAAACGGTACCTTGTAGATATTGCCCACTCTAATTTTAAGCAGGGTCAGCAGCACTCGTGATGGCCTGGAGACATGGACAGGCTCCAACAGGCGCACTTCGCCGGAAGGTTCTAAAATGGCTTCGACGGTTTTAAGCATGGATTTTCTCCGCGAGGGAATCATCGGGGTAAGGCTGATTTTACCCAGGTTAACGTAATGATAACTTAGGTCTTAAAAGAAGCAATTGATTTTCAGAGTTATATGGCGGGATTCCCTTCCCCGAAGCTGGTCGGTGTTTTTACCTTCGATTTGAACGTAGAAGCTATTACCCATTTCAAAACGTGAATGACGAGGCTGAAAACCCGGTCACTCATCGGCGTTACAAAGCAACGTTGATCGATAGTGAGCGATACCTGCTTACCGCTATATCGAACTCAATCCAGTGCGCGCCAATAAGGTAGTGCATCCATGTGAGCATTCTGGTCAAACTGCCTCTGCCATGCTGAGGGCAAGCTTGACAAATGATTGCCGATCACGCCCTGTACGTTGTCTTAAAGAAAGAAAATGAGGCGCGTCAAGCAGCGCACCCGGCGTAATTCAAAGCGCATGTGAGTGTGAAGCGACACTTGTTGCAAGCCGCGAGGCAACCCATAAAGGATGGGCGTTAGGCAACAATCGATTTATGGAAGAAATTGCTTCAGCGCTGAGTAGCTCCGTTGCTGAAGAGAAGGCCCAGGAAAGATAGAAGTGGAGTCTGAACCTATATTCTAATCGTCTGATTACTATTAATTATCATGATTCACTTCCCAAGCCAAATAACCAAGAAGAGCAATCGTAATAACCAAGGATGCAACAACAAATAATTCATTCATAACTCTCTTACCTCACGAATTAATGATTTTATTCTCTTATGAACAACAACTACAAACCCTGCAGAAAAAAGAATGCTGCAAAAGCTAAACTTATGATTAATAAATTGGCATTCATATAATTAGTCGCCATCCAGCTTAATTGCGTTGTCCAACAGAATAATCTCATAAGGCTTGACCGTCTGAGCCATCAATGCCATCAAGCAGCGTTCAAGGAATGGTTCGCCGTTCCAATTGACGATAATGACAGAGGCTCGGCTATTATCACCCATTCTGGCGGACATCTCGTATTAACTTTATCAAGGGCTTCACTTAGTTACTAAGCCTTCACTGTCACTACAATTCCAATCATAATTAGCGCTACACCCACAAAATACTGCAAGTGAAAACGTTCTCCGAAAATTAGATGACTACCTAGAGGAACAAGAACAAAAGCCAAAGCCATCAAAGGATAAACCCGCCCAAGCTCTACCTTTTGCAATACCCAAACCCACGCAATAGTGGTAATTGCATAAAGAGTCATTGCTGCAAGGAGTGTCGCGGCGGTTTTAAGCGCAAAGAAACTTCCAGTCTGAGCTAGAGAAGTAGCGCTAACTTTGAACAGAATCTGACCTATAGCCAGCCCAATCACACATATCACCGCAACAATTTGAACCAACATTCAGTCTTCCATCTTGTCGACGATTGCATGGCAAACAAAGAACAGATTCAAGTCAATGGATGGAATTGGGAAAGGCCACCAGGACTCAGTACGCTCGGGAAAGTAATGGCGTAGCAAGGCAATCAGGTTATTGCATGAATTAACATGCTCTCTTGCCATGACATAGTCGTAGGCAATGCCTTGTGCAAGCGCATTTTTCCTGGGGCCCAAATGCCTGCCCAATCGCCAGGCAATACCTGGATCAGTTGGAATAAGTATAGAAAGTACGCCTCTATTTTTGACTACGCGCCGCCATTCCTTAAGCGCCAAGTGTGGCTGACTAATATGCTCAAGCACATGACTTGCAATCAGGCGATCAAAACTATTATCAACATAATGCAACTCCTCACCACTTTGCGTTTCATATAACAGTTTATTATCGAACTTACCTTTCAACTTGCGTTCAGCAACTTCAAGTGTCTTTGCATCCAAATCGGCTAATACATAGTGATCAAAACCATGACGAACAAAATTCAAATGTTCGCCTGTTCCCGCGCCAATTTCCAACACTTTGGCGAAATGATCATTTTCCTTAAAATTCTTTTCGGCGAGACGATGGCTTGCCCTCATCACTGTTGATTGCAAGGGACTGGCATAGTTGGACTCATCATACACATCCGCAAATCGGGCGCGATAATCCAGCCAAGCCTGATCTTCATTTTTCATTTAACTCTCCGAGTAATAGTTGCTTGTTATTTGAATTCCGGCGCATCTTATGGAATGGTCTGCGTGGGACATTTGCTATGTCATAAGCAAGAAAAGCCAATATCAGCTGAGTTCCCATTAAAATGGGCAATACTGCCAGCATTACCGTACCAGCTGGAGTGGTAACACCTTTTTGTAACGAATTGATCCAGTGATAAGAACCATACCCACCGCCTGATATTAGCAGCAATAGTCCCATCGGTAATTCAATAGAAGCTAGAGACATATCGCGTAGATAATAATTATAAAAAATTCGTTTTGAAAAATTGCGAATATGTTTAAAAAGAAACTCGCCAACAATTTTCGAGATTTTCAGATTGCTTATTTCGTCGCCATATTGGGCATCCATAGGCACATCCATTACAACAGCACGCAGCGTATTGAGCCTGAATAACATGTCAGTTTCAAAGAAGTAACGGCAGCTGATTTTATCAAAAGGCAAATGCCGCACTACATCGGCCTGGATGGCGGTATATCCGTTGGTGGGATCAAACAAATCCCAATAACCCGAGGAAAGCTTGGTCATGAACGACAGCACTGCATTACCAAAAAGACGGACCTTGGGCATGGCCCGGATTTCCTCAAGATCAAAGAAGCGATTCCCTTTGGTGTAATCTGCATCCCCTGCAATGATGGGTGCGACAAATGCAGGTATTAAACCTGGATCCATCTGCCCATCACCGTCAATTTTGACAATTACTTCAGCTCCCGCCTCAATTGCGGCACGATATCCTGTTAATACTGCACCACCGACTCCCAGATTCTGGGAATTACGCAACACAACTACACGATCATCAAGGCAATTCTTTACGATGAAATCTCCACTGCCGTCAGGACAAGCATCGTCCACCGCGAAAATGACTGATACTTCAGCACCTATCTTTTCGATCACATTTAATACGTGGTTAGTAACCCGGTAACAAGGTATAACAACAGCTATTGTCAATTCCGTTTTAATCAGCATTTAAGTCCCCTGTTATTTGAAACCATGCCCACCCTTTTTCATTCCTTATGTAGGTTAATTTGGCATTTTTCCGTAACGCTTCCTCCTCATGTTGAGGAGCCGCCAGAACCCCTGCCCCAGTCTTGCGAAAATCAAAGTGCTCCAAGTCAACCATAACTCTCACTATGTCAGGATAGGGCGAGTCAATTTGATAATTATCAATGTCTTCGATACTCTCTCCAGAAAAAACCAGATGCTGATATCGATTGTATGTATTCGATTCGATATGATCTTTGTCTAATCGCTCCCACAGCGATTTCTGCGGATAATAAAAAGTTCCATTTGCTACAGAACGACCACTTGCCAATAGATGCATTGCTGGTACTTCTGTTTCGCCGAGTACCAGTATTCGTTCACTCGCAACAGAATCTGATCTCTTTTCATCAAAGTCATTAATAAATGATGCGACCGTAATACTGTGCGGAGCAATATTAATTGGATTGAATGGCAATGTTGTTGCTACTGACAACGCCAAATTAAGGTAGATGAATTCTCTGAATTTACTCAGTGCCAGCCAATATCCAGCAGCTACGATAATAAAAAAAAGCATCACAAACACACCTGGCGAAAAGCCAGCGATTATGCTCGTATGAAGGTGTGAAATGCTGTTGAGCACCACAGCTGCCCATATCGATGCCACCACGATTGCCAATGTTCTGATTGGAATTTTGTTTGGAAAAGGTTTTAGGCTAGATGACAACAACAATCCACATAACAATATGTTTGATAGCCCCAAAGCAATCTCGGCTCTCTGCGGCTGAACGCGTCCCCAAAGTGAAAATTGAGCTACTTCGACAGGAATGCCGACCAGAGTAAAATACAAAATAAAACTAATTGACACTGCAAGGGCAATTTCTACCGCACCAATCACTTTTTGGTATACCCGGAGAGCGAATAATAAAACCAGTGGCAGCAACATATAGGAAAAAGAGGCTATTTCGCTCTGGTTGCTATACGTGCTATTCAGCTTATTTAACGTGACCAAATTCGTAAAGCCGCGCAGCAATTCTGGTAATTCAACTTTTCCACCCGTGAGTGTAGTTCTTTGCCCAGGATACACTGTGGCTAACATAGCTTGAATTGCCAGATTAGCATCTGACCACCACTTCCACAATATCAAACCCGAAATAATGATTGCAATTGCAAATGATGCCAGCCTGAATTTGTTGAAGTTTCTGTATAGCTTATCTCTAACAACAATACCAATGACCAGCGCAAGAAATACATATCCCAAAGATACTTGCCAAGGCGGATATAAAATCAAAACAAAACCAGCTAAAGCTAACCCCAAAATACCGCCTAATGCTAGCAATGCAAATTGGCTATGCGTTCTCAAAATAGCGATTGCAGAAAGTAAGGCAAGACTTGGAAAAAACACGGCATAGGCAGGCCAATTAGACCATGCCGCCACATAAGGAGAAAAACTAAACCACAAAGCAATTAGAAAGCTTGATCTCCATTGCCCCCGCAAAAGTAAAGCAACAACCCCCCAGAGAGCGAACAAACAAGCAAATATCGGAAAAAACCAGTACCAGGATAAGGCTCTTTTCAAATCAAATAGAAAAAACCCCCAAGTAGCCGGTTTGGCTACTGCTGAAATATGCGCTACGGGAACACCGGCCATACCGACAACGAGCATATTCTGACCGTCTTCGCCAAGATTGGTATTAACTATCGGGAATTTCGGGTAATAGTTGTATTGAGCTATAGCAAAGGGAGTGAATACACGATACTCATCACTCCGGACAGGCTGATCATGTCCCAAAACATTAGTTGCATCAGACTGAACAAATGGCGTTTGTTGTAGCCCCAAGTTCACTGAAGAACCTGTGATGCCCAAACTAATGAGTACACAAAAGCACAAGAACAACGTAGAACCAAAAATTACAGACGGCTTGATCAAATAATTGGTTTTTGAAAATAGTATTCCAGCTAATGTATCAGCCTGAAAATAGACCGTACAAAGCAAGATAAACAGGAATACTAGCGCCAGTCTCATAGCCCATAGGGTCTGTCTGGACTGATTAAAACCCTCCTTAACATGAACCCGTTCAACCGCAGGATTAACAATTAATTTCTCTACTTGGCCATTATCAAGCTCCGCCAATACCTTGACTAGATATTCACCTGATTTCAACTTAGTTGGCAATACCATATTAATGCGCCAACCAGAATTAACCCAATCATTGCGCTCCATTGCTTTAACAACATCTGGGCGTTTAAATCGTTCAAAAGGCCCTTCATAAATCAGTTTATCGGCGAACCAAATGGAGATAGAAACAACTTTATTATCTGGTTTTGTCGAACCTACCCAGCCTTGAGCTGTTAATTTATCACCATCCACGACAAGCGAATCTACATGCCCTTTTAAAACAGATTCACTTGTTATGCTTGGCTCTGAATAGGCACTACTGACGCCAGCCAAAAATAAAAAAAGCCCCCCCAAGAAAACAGAAACAGCATTTCCCGAGTACACCATCGTTAGTATTGTTTTGATTTTCATTATGAATTCTAATTTTCTTCAGATTGAATTAAAATGTGGCTGTTACGCCAGGAAAAGACTTTACAATCTATCGTCTGATCAGAGGCTATAGGCAGGAACGGACTCAAAATAGCTCAACACATAAGCCACGGCCCAGTATTAACACCTCAAACTTCTTATCCATCGGCAGACTCGCAGGTCATTAAAAGGCCGATACCAGGTCTAATAGACTAAGGCGTATCACACCACTCCCCTGGCGCCAGTTAATACACTGTCCATATCAGATGGAATTGCAGAAATGTCTATCTATTTTTTTCCGTTTGAAGCCCCGCGGCATCAGGCATTTTCAAGCTTTCTGATTTGCAGAGCCGAAAGGCGGTCTAACGGTATGGAAGCATCACTCTTTTTGCCTAGTGATACATAAAATTCACACTCCGTCGTATCAAACTCCGCTTTGATTTCCAGCTTGATCAAGCCAAGCCCCAGCAAATCTGAAACCATAAGACGAAACGACGCCGGTGTAAATCGCCAGCAGTGCGCATCAATATAATCGGTCGCAGAAACCGATTGGGCCCAGACCGCTTGCGCCTGAGCAATGGTGTACAGAAACTCGTCTGCACCTCCCTGCACATCTGATGACCATGCAATGTTGCCATTTCGCTTGGCTGCGTTGGCGAAGTGATCAAATATCTGTCCATGACTGGGCCTTACCCGCTTTTCTGCATAGGCATCCAGCACATTCCCGGTAGAGCTGGTTGAAGAGAAATAATCAAAACAATAGCGCTTATCCGGTATAACCAAAGACAAAATGCCATCTGGCTTAAGTAGCGCTTCGCACTGCTGAAAATATGAAATCAAGTCGGGTACATGTTCAATAACATGACTGGCAATGATCCAGTCGTAGCAAGCAGTTTTACCTGTCAGATCCTGAAAAGGCTCTCCGTGCCAGACAAAGTCAACCTCCTCTATGTTTTCAAGTTTTACGCCATATATTTCTTGCCCCTTATACTTCACTCGAAGTTGATCCGCAGTCGCGTGATCAAGGATATGTACGTTAAATCCTTCTTTTTTAGGCGCCATAGGATTGTGGCTAGGGCCAATTTCCAGACCCAGACCTGTTTTGTCCAAAAGATGGAAGACCTTCTCTTCACGTGAAGTTCTGCCGA
>NZ_CADCXN010000128.1 GCF_902806695.1 Candidatus Methylobacter favarea
TTATGACACCGTGTGGGTAAGGAGGAGTCCATATCATCATTGCGAAAACTATGTTGCATACCCCTTGCTGGGTATGCAACGAGTGAAGCAGGACGGCTGGGGCTGCCGCAGGCATGAGCGGTCGCGTGATTTTGCCGCTTGTTGGGCAGGGAGGCTCATAAAAGCTTTCGCAAAAATAGCAACTCCCCGCAATTTTTTTGGGAAAGCCGGCAAGGAAAAGAGCAGGATGCAACAGGCTATAAAGGGTTTTTCTATCATTTTCTCGATATGAAAACCGGCCGACGAGTTTGGAAATCGGAACTGTCATCTATTGATACCGCATTTTTTTTGGCAGGCGCGCTTGCCGCCGTCCAGTATTTTAACCGGCATACCAAGGAAGAAGAATCAATCCGCATGCTTGGCTATGCGCTTTATCGACGCGCCGATTGGAAATGGATGTTAAACGGGGGGAAAAGAGTAACGATGGGCTGGAAACCGGAAAGCGGATTTTTGAAATACCGGTGGGAAGGCTACAGTGAAGGCCTGATACTTTACGCGCTCGCTTTGGGTTCGCCGACATTTCCTCTGCCGGCCGAAAGTTACCAGGCCTGGCTCAAAACCTATAAATGGAAAAAACTCTACGGCATCGAATTCCTCTATGCCGGCCCGCTCTTTATTCATCAGCTCTCGCACGTCTGGATAGATTTTCGCGGCATTCAGGATGAATTCATGCGCGAAAAAGGCATCGATTACTTTGAAAACAGCCGCCGCGCCAGTTATATTCAGCAGCAATACGCCATTCGCAATCCGAAAAAATTCAAGGGTTATGAAAAAAACTGCTGGGGAATTACCGCCAGCGACGGTCCCGGTCCGGCAACGCAAAAAATAGGCGGAAAAATAGTGAAGTTTTACGATTATACGGCGCGAAAAATCCCGAACGGTCCCGATGATGGCACGCTCGCGCCGTGGGCGGCAATCGCCTCGCTTCCGTTCGCCCCGGAAATAGTGCTCCCCGCGCTTGATCATTTCAACAGGAACTATCCTGATATGACCAGTAAATACGGATTTAAATGCAGTTTCAATCCAACCTTTGAAAGCGGAAATCAAGATACCCGTGGATGGGTTTCCAAAGGCTATTACGGACTCGACCAGGGTCCGATTGTTTTGATGATTGAAAATTACAGGACGGGATTTTTCTGGCAATTGCTGCGCGATTGCCCTTATATGGCGACTGGTTTACGCCGGGCAGGTTTTACGGGCGGATGGCTTTAATTAAAAAACAACACTATACTCCCCGTTCGCTTAATTTTCGGCACGGTTCGTGAGCCTTCGGCAAAATATTTCCATTACCATTAAAACACCCATAAACGTACGGTATCTCTAGACAATGATCCCAAATAAACCTACACTCTGCGGCACAGCTTTAACAAGCACCTGCTCAACAGTACGAAAAAACCTTGTATTGGCGTTCTTTTGGGTAGGATTGAATAGCCTATGGTCAATGCCAGTCCAGGCCGAACCCCCGTTGATGAAAATTCAAATCCTCGGTTCCGGCGGGCCGGAACTGACCGACCGACGCGCGTCAACCTCTTATCTGATCTGGCTGAACGGCAAAGCCAGGCTATTGGTTGATACCGGCCCCGGCAGCAGCCTGCATTTCGAGCAAAGCGGCGCCCAATTAAACGATTTGGATGCGGTGCTGTACACGCATTTTCATGTCGATCATAGCAGCGACCTGCCGGCGTTCATTAAAGCCGCTTATTTTACCGGCCGGAACCGCGATCTTTATTTATACGGGCCGACCAGCAATGCGCTTATGCCGTCCGCAACCGATTTTATCGATGGCTTGTTCGGAGTCCATGGCATTTACCGGTATTTAAGTGAATATCTTCAACCCGGAGAATCCAGCTTATATAAAATTCGCCCAGTCGATATCATCGCCGCCGGCGACAAAGCCACTGTCCTGGCGCTGCCAGGGCAAATCACGGCCAGCGCCGTTCCGGTCCACCACGGCCCCTTGCCGGCATTGGCCTGGCGCATCGATGTTGATGGCTGTTCGGTCACCTTTTCAGGCGATACCAATAACGCCGGGGCACGCCTTGAACGCTTGGCGCAAGACACTGATTTATTCATCGTCCATCATGCTATTCCGGAAAATGCAGGAGCCACCGCACGCAACCTGCATATGACTCCGTCAATGATCGGCAAGACCGTTCATAACGCCGGCGCCAAAAAACTGCTGCTTTCGCATCGCATGCAGCGCACCGAAGGCATGGAAACCGAGACGTTACAAGAAATCCGCAAAACTTTTCAAGGCCCCGTTGAATTTGCTGACGACTTGGCCGTTTACGAACCCTGCCTGCCTTGATCCATTTGAGCGCCTGCTGCTCGATCGGGAGATACCGCTGCCTGGACTCTGTGATCATGGATTCTCCAACCGATACTGAATTTCTATCCGGGCTTGTTTTGCCAAATCGCTAAAGCCCGCCATCGCCCCGGAAGCATCACCACGATCAGTGGCTTGCGACAATACGATTGATTTTGCGCCCAGCAAGCCGTAGTTCTGCTTACTCCGCGCCTAGACGGTCATATCCATGACGACTCGTGTATTGTCCTGGGTAACGAACTGCTGCTCGAATCGGTATAGCTGAATCCGTACGATGACAGCCTGGTCACCGAAAATAGTCAGATATTGGGGTTTTGTGTGAAACGCCTCCAAAAGTACCAGTTGTTGTAAGTTAACAATTAAGTATCATACATTTTATCGCATATCCTATTGATTTTACATGGGCCCTAGTCCAGATTCCGATAAAAACTATCATCCTTTCAAGTAGCATTTGTCACTAAATAGATTAAGAAAGCTGACAGAAAGTATCATACTTTTGCAAGCCATCTTCGCCGCACCTATGTTTTCAAGGGTTAGGCAATATGAAAGTATGGTGGTTTATTGTTAAGGATGACGGTTTTTTGTCAATTTACAGTTGTGTTTAAGCGCTTTTAAGGCTTCCTGCTGGAATAGAGGCTTGAAAGCAGCCGTTTGAATTTCATGCTATTTGTAGTTATCGACCCATTGCAGTCTTTCACTCGGATTTTTTGAATGACAATAGTTAGCAGTATCGGCCAGTTGCTGAGTTGCTTGGGCAAGTCAGTTGCAAAAACAGGTAGTGAAGTTATCCAGACCTGTTTATCGTGACAATTATGTAGGTTATCCCGCCTGGTCAATCAAGTTCTTCGTCTTTTTTACTATACCTTAGTTTGGCAACCAAGACAGTTCAAGTGTAAATATACAGACCTGGATAATAATTTGTTGGGCTTTTAGGGTTGCGCGTAGATATTCACCCGACATACTGAAGGGCAGTCGCCAAGGCAGGATGTGAATATGTCACATGTCACAGAAAAGATGGAAATATTCCACAGACCAAAGCTGATTGAACCGATGATAATTGGCAGCGTACCTCACATTGCGGCGCCAGCAGAAATGGTTCACCAATAAATCAGCAGGATGGCAAAGGCACAGAGCAGAGGGTACAACTTCAACCTCTAACTATATTTCCTGAAAGGAGAATAACGATGAAACACTTCACTTCTATATACAACAATATGCCTACAGCGCTCAGTGCGCTGACTCTGGTCGGTCTGGTGGGGACGACCGAAGTGGCCCATGCCACTGTCTGGAGCTCAGTGGCGTCAGGTTGTGCGCTCGAAAAAGCCAGCGTCCCGCGTGCCATGACCGATGCGGTGTTTGGCACCGTCAGCTTCAAAGGTAGCAGTACAGGTACTATACGTCTCACCTGTCCCGTCACCCCCCCATCAATGCCGAGAGTGCCGCGAATCTGAATGTTAACTATTATGATCCCGATGACGCGGGGACGACATGTAGCGGGCGGGCGTTCTTGCTGCGTACAAACTTGAACGAGCTGGAACGGGGCAATACGATTGTCGGGTTTGACTCGAATACGGGTTTCTCTGTAAGAGAGCTGGAAACGGGACGGAGTCTCGGGAATGTTTCTATTCCGGAGATTTTGAACTCTTCTGCTAACTATTATTGGGTCGACTTGGAGCTGTCCCGTTCGGGTACGTCGTGCAACCCCACTGCGGTAGGCACGTACATCAATTTCCCCATTCCATAACGTTCCGTGCTCCTTACATACCTGCCTAAACTGGGAGGGCCGCCAGGTGACTGGCGGCCTATCCCCGCTTCCATCTGCGCTATCTGCTCACCTACTGCCCAAAAGAGAACTTGGTCGAGCAAGCCTTGGGGGATGTCCATGAGAAAGGTACCGGTGACCATACACGCAAGCGGCAGACGCCTGCGCTCGGACTTATGGCCACCCTCGCGTGGGCGGCAGCGGCAACTATAGAGCATCTCAAAAAATACACGTCTCTCACTCCAATTTTGGGCGAGAAGCAATTGAGTTGAAATGAGATAATACAGGTAAGCCCACTGATAGTGAATCAGCCCATGAAACGCCGCTAACCCGATTATTCGACGTCGAAGATAGGGCCGGGCAACTAACTCAAATGGGTGACCCGTTGGTCGGGTTGAAAGCCCGGGTAGACTGGGAAGCGTTTCGGCCTGACCTTAAACGAGTGCATGAAAAAGAAAGAAAAAGCCAGGCGGGCGCCAAGCCGTTCGATGTGGTATTGATGTTCAAAATTTTGGTGCTCCAACAACTGCACCATTTATGGGATGACGACATCGAATATCAAATCCGGGATCGGTTCAGTTTCATACGTTTTCTGGGTTTGCAATTAGAAGATCGAGTGCCGGATTCAACAACGGTTTGGACATTTCGCGAAGCGCTCAAGAGCTTAGACTTGGTTGACGTCTTGTTTGCCCGGTTTCATGAACAACTGGCGGAGCAAGGTTATGGGGCACGGGCGGGTCAGATGATTGATGCCACCTTTCTCGAAGTGCCAAAGCAGCGCAATACCTGTGAAGAGAATGCCCTGATTAAAGAGGGCCAAACACCGGAAGCGTGGGATAAACCGGAAGCCGAGGTCAAACCTCGGCAGACAGATACCGACGCGCGCTGGACAAAGAAAAACGACGAGAAGCATTACGGCTACAAAAATCACATCAACGCCGATGAGGGAAACAAACTGATCCAAAGCTATTCAGTGACCCAGGCGGCGGTTCACGATAGCCAAGTATTCGATGAATTGCTTGATCAAACGACTGATGTGAATGGCAACAAGCGCGTGGTTTATGCCGACAGTGCTTATCGTTCGGAAGCCCAAGAGCAGAGATTGGTCGACGCAGACATGGAAAGCCAGGTTTGTGAAAAAGGTACGCGAGGCAAGCCATTAACTGAAGAGCAAAAGCAATCAAACCGGACTAAATCGAAAGTCAGGGCTCGAGTTGAACATGTGTTTGGCGCACAGGCGATGGGTGGGCATTTAGTGCCCACCATCGGTTTGCAGCGGGCCAAAGTCAAGATTGGGTGACCCCATAGAGGAAAGGGGCGACCGAAATGGCATAAAAAGGGGGAGATAATCCAAAAGCCAAGGGATTTTATGCAATTTTTACTTCAAACAGCCCAAATACACCGGGATTTTGAAATAACTTCGAAATAAATTCAGCCAGATAGCTGTTGGGAAATTTAAATTTCAATTAATAGAGGTTCCCTATAGCTAATATAGTTTCTTTATGAGACTTGTACATTCGGCCCTGTGTAGGGGCACGGCTTCGGTATAGTTCTACTTGCCGTGTGCCCCTACGGTTGGCAAAGCAGGAACGATTGGATAATTCTCAAATGAGAGCGCGAATGGACAATTATCTCACAGCTATGAGGACAGCCTTCGTAGTTTCGCTGGTTGCCGTTTTGTTCGGGGTCGGCGAACTCGTGGTTGCGTTTTGGGTTCGGGCGCTATGTGCTACCTAAGCTGCCCAACCACGCGCTGCACCCGACTTTCCTCATCGTCGCGCCGGTGAGCTTGGCCGTTGAATGGCTGCTTTCTGGCTTTACCTACCCTTCCCTTGAAATTCTTGATCGTCTCTTTTTGGCAAATAGCGGCAGGTCAGCTAACCGTAAATTAATTAATTCCCAATGGCTGCTTTTATTGGACTTTTATTGGAATAGTCTGTTTTTTTATTTGCAACTAAAGCGAGTCCTGAGTGATATTTGCAGGCTGTTGGCAAATAATGCGGGTCCATTGGTAATTAATCCGGATCGAAGGGGTGGGCTATTGGCAGTTAATCCGGGCCGGAAATCGCGATGTTTGCAGGCCGTAACAGATAGCATGCCTTTGAAGGTAAGCAATTGGAGAAAGCAGATCACGTTTTTTCTCAGATTCTAATAGTACATTTGCGGCATCTCTAAAATGCCATGCTGAAATACCAAGCCCTCTATCAAAATGCTTTTCCGGTGGAGTTATCAATATATTCAAAATTTTCCCTATCTGTGTAATTTCGCTTCGAACACTTAATGACAAGTTATAACCGGACACAAAATGCGAAGCACCGTGAAGTTTTGCGGCCCGAGTTAACTACGATGCCTTAGCTTATTCGATGAATTGTCGCGTTTGTTTATGAGCAGAATAAGCATCTTCCAGGGCGGAGAAAATCAACAAGCTATTGGACTATCCTAATAGGTCTTTTCTAAGCTTATCGAACTCTTCTTGAGAAATTAACCCATCATCCTTTAGCTTGTTTATCTTTACAAGTTCATCAGCTACTGAAAGATTAGAATATTTCTTAATAAAGAAAGAAGGTAAGGATATTAGAGGTGTAGATATTGGTTCTTTTAATTCAGTAGCAAATATTCCATTAGCAATGATCCAATCCTTATGATTGTTTATAGGGGTATAGAATAAGTAAGTAAATAAATATAAGTATATGATAGGAATGAATGGAATAATAAAAGCAGGTAGTAGCACTTCAAGAGTGTATGTTGAATACCCGTCATCTAAATCATGAGAAGCGTTATCAATCACCTGATTTAATAAGGGAATCCTTCCTAATTCAAGATTAGTAGAGTCAGCATATTGATCGGCATTTCGCTGCATGTCGAAATATAAACTTTTTCGTAATTCTTTTTCTTTTTCAGTATTTGCTTGCACCTTGGCGTAGATTTCTTCCTTTTCTTTTGTGAACTCTACGAGATTTTTAGTATTTTCACTAATAGTGTTTCTTACCTTAACATATTCAGAATAGGCAGTACTTGCGCTAATCAGAATGAGAATTACAAAAATTAATTTAGTATAAGCTGTAAATAATTTTTTTATTATTTCTAAGTATGTAAAGTCGGCTTGCTTATTAAGCATGAATAAGCCATAAGCTATAATAAGAAAGCCGCCTATAGCTAGTCCAAGAGTCGGAAGCAGTAGCAAGAAAAAAAGAACAACTTTTGTTTGTTCGTTAGAAGAGAGGGGCTGATCCATAAGTGGGCAATCCCATAGAGTTAAAACGATTAAAGTTAGCAGCCGATTCACTTTGAGACCACCCTTTCAGCTTTATCAATTGAACAACTTCTTGGACACCGCAAGAGTCACCCTGTGCCGGTTAATCTTTTTTCGAGCTTATAAAGTAGTACCATTCAAAATTGTGCGGGTTTTGCCGTTCGGCAACGGGTTCCAGGTCGGCAATTTCCTTATCAGAAAACCCGGCTTTTTTGAGCTTTGTTTTAGTCAGAAGTACCTCGTTATCATTCAACGCCAGGGAAGCAAAGCGCAAGGTGTAGAGGCCACGAATACGCTCAACTTCGGATGTGTCGTACTATAGTGGACCCCACTGTCCAGACAATTATTTATCGAGTTTAAGATAGAGTCCTGTTCACACCGCAGCGGAATGGCGCTGCCCCAATTCTGCGCGGGAGACATCCCCCGTGTAGCGTAGCGGAACGGCGGATGTCTCCCGCGCGCCGCCAAATTTATCGACAATCTTGGCACCGCCGCCAGTAGCCGTTTGATACACATCATCTGGCGTTTTGTAACCTAGCCCGGATATTTCATCAGCCCCAGAAAACTGCTCCAAAATCCGAACTAAATTTTGGAAAACCGGAAATGTTGAGAAATCGATGGCTAAAGCTGGAAATTAATGACTGATTTCCGTTTTTCAGA
>NZ_CADCXN010000129.1 GCF_902806695.1 Candidatus Methylobacter favarea
CCGCCATGCCCCCTCACTCAAATTACTCGGGTAACGTTTTTTCCGTTTTTTGTGCTCATACTATTTATTTCATAATCAAAATTGATACCTTATGGGCGAAAAGATGAATTTCCAAACAGCTTCTAAGTGATGAAGACCTTTCAACCGCAGTGATTTATGACGTTCAATCTTTGCGTAAGCGTTGTCAATTAAATGAATTGATCGTGTTTGAAACTACGCTATGTACCCATAAACCCCCGGCTAAATTTAGCTTGGCCAAACAAGAAGCAGAAGATAAGTTAAATCATGATACGGAATTTGTTCTGGCGATAGATATTAAGCGTGCCAGATCCGCACGTATTAAACCATTATCTGATATCGAGTTAGTGAGCGGATACCAGGCAAATGTTATCGTGGATGAAGTTGACTTGCCGGTTGAAATTATCACCGACATCCCCGAGCAAAGTTTTCATTCTGATAATGTCTCCGCGAGCGTTTTAGATACGCCAGAAGCACGTATAGAAAACTGGAAACGTCAGTTGCTGGATTTAACTATGCGTAATCGTCTATTAAACTTTACCAGTCGCAGCAGAGCAATCGAAATCAATTGCATTGATATAGCCAGCCTTGAAGATATGCTGGCTGACAATCAAAAATTTAAGATTTTATCAGTTGATGCCTTAAAGCTTGCCAGTGATCCGCGTTCAGAGCAATTGCATTTGCAACTACATCAGGAAAGTTTACTTAATGAACAATTGCAGCGACATTTATCCAAAAAAGAGCTGATTGCGAATACAGATAGCAAAAAACTCACCACAGATTTGCTGGAACTTTACCGCACAGCAAAAGAGTCCATTCAGGAAAGCGGAGCCAATATTCTCTATATTGCTTTAGGTTTCTTAAATTGGTCTAACGGTAAAGATACGCTACGGGCCTATCGAGCTCCACTGATTTTAATTCCAATTGAAATCACCCGTAAAAGTGTAAGTTCAGGTTTTCAGTTACAAGCTCATGAGGATGAACCTCGGTTTAATCCCACTTTGCTGGAAATGCTAAAGCAAGATTTTGCGCTTGAAATCCCTGAGTTTAAAGCAAAGCTACCTACCGATGAACATGGTTTAGATGTTAAGAAAATCTTAACTATCCTGCGAATAAAGATAAAAGATATTGCCGGTTGGGAAGTTGAAGAGAGCGTGGTTATTTCCACTTTTTCATTTGCGAAATATCTGATGTGGAGCGATCTATGTGAACGTATCGATGCCTTGAAAGAAAGCGCGGTAGTTAAACATTTGATTGAAAATCCCCGAGATATGTATTCCGGAACGGGTATTGAATTTCCAGACCCGAGACAACTCGATGCCGCCCGACACCCCAGAGATTCGTTTATTCCCCTGTTGGCCGATAGCTCGCAAATAGCCGCTGTGTATGCAGCCGAAGCAGGTAAAGATTTTGTTTTGATCGGACCGCCCGGTACGGGTAAAAGTCAGACCATTGCTAATATGATTTCTCAATTATTAGCGACTGGAAAAACTGTGCTGTTTGTTTCGGAAAAAACTGCGGCTCTGGAAGTGGTTTATCGACGCTTGCATCAAGTCGGCTTAGGTGAGCACTGTCTTGAATTACACTCTGCAAAAGCCAAAAAGTCAGACGTTATTGCGCAATTAGGTAAGGCTTGGGGTTCTGTTAATTGTTCATGGCAAAATTGGGAAAAAGAAGCACAACGTTTAGCACTGGTCAGAAGCGATTTGAATAAGTACGTGGAGCGCTTACATCATCGTTACCCCAATGGACTGACGCCACATCAAGCGATGGGCGTGGTTATAAAGTATAGTGATGTGCCCGTGGTGAAACTGCACTGGCACAGTCCGGAGGAACACTCTTTAGAGGCGTTTGAAGCATTGCATGATATTACTAATCGTATTGATGCCAATAGAATTGAGTTGGCGAGCATTGGTGTAGATATTTTTTCACACATTGCGACTGTCGAATGGTCGCCCTCTTGGCAAAGTGAAGTCTTAAGTTTAGCCGGCGGTGCGCAGCAAATAGTTAAAGCACTGGAACTTGCATCGAATGAGTATGCACAGCACTTGGGCTTAAGTTTAACCTTTAACCAATTTTCCCAGTTAATCGCATTACAAAAATTAGCGGAGCTATTACCTGATGCTTTTGGAGAAAATTATGGCTATGGCTTTTTGCCTCAAGGGGCAATGCAGCGTAAAGAACTGCTGGAACTGTCTGACTTGGTTGAACAGTTTCATAGCCGAATGAATGGCGTAAGAAATCCTTTTAAACGCTCCGTATTGAACTGTGAACTAGAAGATTTTAAAGATAAATGGATTGAATCGGAAGAGAAAGGGTTTTTAGCAAAGTGGTTAGGTAAGCGCTCGGTTAAAAAAGCACTAGGTAAAAATGTAGGTAAAAAAATTCATCCGGAAAGTATTCCTGATGATTTCGCTAAATTAATTGAAGCTAAGCATTTACAAGAGAAAATTGTTAAATATCAACATTTAGGCGCTGTGATTGGAAAATATTGGGAGGGCGTAGATTCGGATACTGTATGGATTAGAACCGCCTGTCAATGGTTGGATGGGGTGTTAAGTGCCTTGGCAAATATAAGTGCAGACGCAGAACAGGCGGCTGCTAATAAGCAGCGTATCGCGCAGTTGGTAATCGATCAAAATGAGTTACTAGAACGCAATGCGCCAATCGGTAGCAAAGGCGCTGCCTATTTAGAGCAGTTCAGTCATTATCAACAACATGCAGGACAGTTGGCTACCGTTATCGGTTCTCAATCGGGGGATGTTTTTAAAGCTACAGGGGAAAATGATTTCTTCCAGGGGGTTATTGAGCAATGTGATGTCTGGTTAACAAACAAAAATAAACTGCGTTACTGGTGTGCCTGGCGAAAAGTGAGGCAGCATGCTATTTCCGCTGGTTTAGCCTCTTTAATTGACGGTATTGAACAAGGGTATACCGATGGCTTATCCGCAAAGGAGTTGTTATTGGTTAATTATTCACGATGGTGGGTGAATTCGGTTATTGATCAGGACGAGGTGTTGAAAAATTTTATTCCGGCTGAACATCGTCAAAAAATCGAAATATATCATCAGTTAGATGAAGACTTTATGCAGCTTACACAGGACTATGTCAAAGCATTGTTAGCTGCCGGTATTCCTAAAGCACAAGACATTGAGAGAGGATCTGAATGGGGCGTGTTAGCGCGCGAAATTCAAAAGAAGTCACGCCATATGCCGTTGCGCCAATTGATGAGTCAAATGCCGGAGGTGATCACCAAGTTGACCCCTTGTGTGATGATGAGTCCAATGAGTATAGCGCAATACCTTCCGGCTAATAGTAAGGCATTTGATGTGGTTATCTTTGACGAAGCCAGTCAAATTACTGTACCTGATGCCATTGGTGCAGTCGCCAGAGCTAAGCAGGCCATTGTGGTCGGAGATCCAAAGCAGCTTTCGCCTACCGCCTTTTTTGCTAGGAAATCTGGCGATGATGGATACTCCGATGATATTGAAGAGGATATGGAGTCCATTTTAGATGAGTGTTTAGCCGCAAACATTCCTTGTATGAATCTAAATTGGCATTATCGCTCGCGCTGTGAATCGTTAATTACTTTTTCTAATCATAAATACTACGGCGGCAAACTGGTTACCTTTCCGAATAATGATACTCGCGGCATGTCGGTGCATTATCATGCGGTTGATTCTATCTATAAAGAAGGACAGAATCGTATTAATCGAGGTGAAGCAGAAGCGATTGTCGAGGATATTGTTAGCAGATTACGTCAACCTGGCTTTGATAAATCAATTGGCATTGTGACATTTAATACGGATCAACAAAAATTAATCAGTGATTTATTTGAAGTCGAGCGTAGCCGATACCCAGAGATAGAACCGCACTTTGCTGACGATAAGTTTGACGCTGTGTTTATTAAAAATTTAGAAAGTGTTCAGGGCGATGAGCGTGATTTAATTTATTTCTCTATTACCTTCGGTAAAGATGCCGCCGGTAAGTTAAGTATGAATTTTGGCCCCATGAATCAAACCGGTGGTAAGCGCAGATTAAATGTTGCGGTGACTAGAGCCAAAGAAGAAATGCATGTGTTTGCTTCATTAAAACCGGAACAAATCGATTTATCACGTACCGGCGCGGAAGGTATCAGAGATTTAAAGCATTTTCTTGAATACGCGCAACGAGGCGTTTGTGCGCTGACAGAAGCCGTTGGCGCACCTGGCGGTTTTTTTGATTCGCCATTTGAACAAGCCGTTGCTGAAAGGCTGCATGCAAAAGGCTGGGTAACGCATTCTCAAGTGGGCGTATCTGGATTCAGGATCGATCTTGGTGTGATTAATCCGGATGCTCCTGGTCTGTATCTGAGTGCTATCGAGTGTGATGGTGCTAGTTATCATAGCTCTGCTACTGCCAGAGATCGCGATTTTTTAAGAGAACAGGTTTTAAGAGGTTTGGGCTGGGAAGTCATTCGTATCTGGTCGACAGATTGGTGGATTGATCCCCAGTCAGCATTAGAACGCGTCGATGAACAATTACATACGCTATTGGCAGATTATCGGACGATATTAATTGCAACACATACCGATCCTTCATTTTTCGCTACCATAGGAGGAGATTACGGTTCAGAGGAACCAACTCATAACAGTGAGGAAACACCTGATCAAGAATCAGCTAGTTTCACTGAAGTAGTTAAAATATTTTTCAATGAAAATGAAGTATATTCAATAGAATCTGATAAAGCGTTAGGCAGGCAACAATTCAAAGACATTCATAATGATGCCTATTATTATAGTGATCCTCAGTTTAGATTATTTAAATCTTATTCTGACTGGCATATTGAGCATTGTGAAACAGCAACGCTTGAAACTATTGTAAATGGTAATACATTGACAGGGTTATTGGTTGTTACCGATGGAATGGTTGTAGGTGTAGGTAGAGCGTCTAAAAAACTTATAAAACTACCTGTTACCTTAAAGTTAAGTTGATGTCTATATATATGGAAAACGACTTCCAATATTTGCTAATGAGCGCGTTGAGTTTTTAGTAAAAAATTGGCGTATATAAATAATATCAATATGATAGTGGTTAACTACTGAAAAATTTGAAGGTTCTTTTGTTGTACAAGCGGCAAAATTTAGATATTGTTTTCCAGACTGTTTTGCCACAGCTCTATATGTTGTCGCCACTGTTTAGCTATTGCCATTTCTTACCTTCATTGCAAAAATGATGAGCATGAAGGACTTTATAGTTTGTTAAGATGGAAGTGCTGGACACTTACAGTCTGACTATAGAAACTGGCTCCATGCTAACCAGGAATAAGCGCGTAAATTGTTAATGGTGACACCGGACGATTTTTTGAAGATTGAATCCGCATCCAAATCAAGATCAATTTGCTATTTTTATGCATCGGAAATGAATCGACTACTCAAATAGTTCAACTTGATCGGATCAACATCGGCTTGTTAATGTTTTTTTATAGAAGTAGTTCATCAGGTAGTGGTAAAGGTATGTCTTTAGCTGGTCAACGTTGTCGTAGTGGCAGCGTTGGGGGTGTTGGCCTTGACTTTTTTATTCATGGCCTCGACCCCTCCGTTTGTCCACGGATGCTTGACGAGCGTGGTACAGTGTTCGATCTGTCTATCCTTGTACAGGAAGGCAAACGGATGTTCCTTACTCTTGGGCTTCTTGCCGCCGGGCAAGGAGTTATAGCTGAATTCGATACCGTTGTCGGTCAGTATCTTCTCGATCTTGAACGGATACTGCGCCAGGGCGTTTCCGAGAAAGTCGGCGGTCTCCATGCGTTTGTTGCCGTGCAGCTCCAGGTAGACATACCGCGCGGCGCGGTCAAAGGCGACGAACAGGTAAAACTTGTCCTTGCCTAAATTGATCGAGGCGGTGTCGATATGCAGGTAACCTGGTTCATAGGCTTTGAAGGTTTTGGTTGCCGCCTTTTCTTCGTACGGCAACAGGTCGTACAGGTCATCCAGCGGCAATAGGCTTTTCCGCCGCGTCTCGACGATGACGGCCTCGTCCACGGCGGACAGCACGCTGCCTTGCCCAAGACGGCGGCCGCATTTTAGGTCTTCAATAGAGTCCCGCCGCTTCTATTTGTGGACGGTCTTAGGGTTGATGCTGTACTTCGACGCTAACCGGCTGATACTCTCTTCAGCGTTGTGTATTTTTCCTCGGATGAAGTGCGTAGTCGTGGCTGTTCCGTGTAATATTTGTCCCATGGCTTTTGCTCCTTAAATTCGGGGTATTTTAAACCATTTAAATGTGGGTCTAAACACCTAGCTAATCAAAGATCGTGAACAGATTCTTAGAGCAGTGTGCGCACAACTGCAAAAAAAGCGATTGATCACAAGAATAATCCACATGTACGACAATATAGAACGTTTATAATAAAATTACTTTTTGGGTGCTAATAAAGATTAGCTTGCGGTGCAAAAACCCAGATAAGGAATGTGTGTTGTTATCTGGCTCTGAGTGTCTGTTTTTGATAGGGTGCATAACTGCAGTAGGAGGGCTCAGACTGATAACGTGGCCTACCTCCCGCTCAATGGGCGTCATTCTGAACTAATCGCTTGCATCACGCTATTCGTGACACGAAGATAAGTGTTAATCCAGCCAGTTAGCGCAGCATCCTTATGTCCCACTCCTTACATAAAATGACCGATGATTATTCCGAAGCAAGTGAACAGCCTCACAGCAGGGGCGTATTAATAGCAAAAGCGGCAACCCGCCCAAACTTACTCGCCGCTCATACCCTAAGCCATTTCAACCAGGTGCTGGGTAAGATCGGATTGATGGAAATGGCTGGCGAATTGAACACCCAAATCAACCAGCTACAAAAAGGCGACCGGGGGCGTGCGGAAGAAACGCTGGCAGCCCAGGCCATTGTCTTGGATACGCTGTTCAACGCACTGGCTGTTAAATCCCTGCATGCTTCAGGGCTGGACGTGCAAGCCACCCTCCTCAAACTGGCTCTGCAATCGCAGCGACAGTGTTGCCTGACATTCGAAGCACTTTCTGCCATCAAAAATCCACCCGCTGTGACTGTGGTTCGTCAAACCAATATCGGCCAGGCAGTTCAAGTGAATAACGGCAAAACGGACGAAGTCCCGCCAACCGATTTGGAAAACGAACTATTGGAAATTACGCATGGCGAACGGTTGGACAGAAGAGCGAAGAGCGCGCCAATCCCAGTTAATCAAGACGTGGAAGCCATGGAAAAGCTCGACTGGGCCCAAAAGCAAAGCCGGTAAAGCCATAGCGTCGCGTAATGCGGATCAAAGCCTGGAATGGCCGGCATTACGAATGATACGAAGCCAACTCAAAAAGCAAAGAGTTTTGCTTCAGTCCCTCGATGTTAGAAAGTCCTAGCTATATACCAATCGCACTGGAAGATATTGACGCTAAGTACCAAACAAGTTTGGCTTTACATTTACCCAGTAAATTAATATCGTATTCTAAAGGTTCCATCAAAACTCACTGACATGTATCATAAATATCGGTCCAAACCTAATCTGGCAATTACGGATTTTTTAGACGTGAATGTCAAGTTTTTGACAGCTTAAAAACTTTTCTTGCTCGACCCTTTTGCCATCGAGTAATGTCCCCATTGGCGTTCGTCCGCAGCATACAAGCCGTGTTAGGTGCGCTCATTATTGTAATAGTCGAGCCAGGTGACCAAATCTTTTTGCAGGGCCACCAACTTGCTATATAACCTCAGTTCGGTTTAAGAGTTGCTGATTAAGGGCAATAAATCAGCATCGCGTAAATTAAGAGCGGGTTTTTTCTCTTGATAAGAATAAGCGACTAAACAGGCCACGATGTTTGATAGGTAATTG
>NZ_CADCXN010000130.1 GCF_902806695.1 Candidatus Methylobacter favarea
TTTCCTTGCCAGGTTGCGCCGCAAGTCAAAATGCTACAGCAAGTGCCAAAAGATGTTGGAATATTCCGTAAGGCTTCTGATGGCTAAAAGAAATAATGAGATTATCTATAGTTAATTAGCAATACCCGTATTTTAACAACAAGGTAGTCCAGATAAAGGATCAAATGGAGGCTGTATAAAGAAATGACTCAGGCGAGTTTGATTTGTAGCGGCAAAGTGCGGTTCAAAACCGTCCTCACAATCGCGTGGCATTTCAATCTCGATCGCCTCCTGCCCGCTTTTGAGCTTTTTTGCGCCCTAGCCGTTGCGACTGTTGCCGCAACCTTAACTTGCCGAGAATACGGGGGATAATCTAGATGGTTGTCCATTTCGGCCTTCAAGGCCGCTGCCGCGGTGATTTTCAGAAACTCCTGAATCAGTGCCTAAGTGCCACTAAATTCCGCTCTGACTTTAGGCCTTTAGCTAACTCTTGCACAGCGAAAATAAGAGGCAAATCGTTGATGATAGAGCTCATTTTCAGATCAAGTTTCGGGTCTCTTATTATTTAAAACAAGCGCTTACATGGAATTATTTACAATCTCGCTTATGGGCTGAGAAACAAACCTTGGCAAGCGAGGGCGATGGCATCTTATCGCCCTGGGCAACTAAGCGGACAATTATACCGTGCACTGGCATGGTCAGACACTGCTTGAACATGGGCGCCGGACTGACGTGGTCGTAGTATTGCCCGCCAGCACGACCGCAGTAATTAGGGTGCCGCGACCATTGTGCTGCGGTCGTCAAGAGACTAGCTCCTGCACTGCCATGTCAGCGATCACAGGATGGCAGGCATGTCAACGCTCTATCATGTCATTCTTAAGCGTCCTTGACTCAACGGATGAGTTGAATATCAGCAGATATCAGCTTGTACTTATATACCAATGGCATGATATGGGTATAGGCTGTAAAAGAAAGAGGTTTACCCCTAAGAACCGAAGTACGCATCCCCTACCCTGTCTTTAGTGCCATGAGCGCAAAAACATGAAATTACAGTCGTTTTTCCTTCAGACTTATTGTTCAATTCATTACAAAACCTGAAAAAAAGACTGTTACATTTGCAACAACATTTCTTATTTATAAAAATAACAGCAATATAAATCAATAGGATAAAATTAAATCTCCCCTTGGCATGGCCTGTGCTTTTACTTTAGGTAAACGCACTTACGAGGTCAATATCATGCAATTGCCAGTATTAAACGATGCACCCGTTTCAAAAGGCGGCTGTTCAGCAGGCTCCTGCGGTTCAACCGATAATCAGATGGATACACTGCCTGATTCGATTCGGGAGAAAGTCCAGAATCATCCCTGTTATTCGGAAGACGCCCATCATTATTTTGCCAGAATGCATGTGGCGGTAGCGCCAGCCTGTAACATTCAATGCCATTACTGTAACCGCAAATACGACTGCGCCAACGAATCGCGCCCCGGCGTGGTATCAGAACTGCTGACGCCGGACCAGGCCGTTAAAAAGACCATGGCCGTGGCCGCCACCATTCCGCAAATGACGGTATTGGGCATTGCCGGCCCCGGCGATCCGCTGGCCAATCCCGAACGCACCTTCGAAACCTTCCGCCGGCTGAGCGAGGAAGCGCCCGATATCAAACTGTGCGTATCGACTAACGGACTGGCGCTGCCTGATGCGGTCGAGGAGTTGTCCAAGCATAATATCGACCATGTCACCATAACCATTAACTGTGTTGATCCTGAAATCGGCGCGAAAATTTATCCGTGGATATTCTGGAACAACCGCCGCATTAAAGGCAAAAAAGGCGCCAAAATTTTGATCGAGCAGCAACAAAAAGGCCTGGATATGCTGATTGCCAAGGGCATTCTGGTTAAGGTCAACTCGGTCATGATTCCGGGCGTCAACGACCAGCATTTGGCCGAAGTCAGCAAAGTTGTAAAATCCAAGGGGGCGTTTTTGCACAACGTCATGCCGCTGATCGCCGAAGCCGAGCACGGCACTTTCTATGGCGTAATGGGCCAGCGCGGCCCTACACCCGATGAATTGCAAGACCTGCAGGACAGTTGTTCGGGCGACATGAACATGATGCGCCACTGCCGCCAGTGCCGCGCCGATGCCGTTGGATTGCTCGGCGAAGACCGCGGTGATGAATTCACGCTCGACAAGATCGAAACGATGGAAATCGACTATCAGGCGGCGATGGAAAAACGCAAGGTTATCCATGAAGCCATACAGGCCGAAATGGACAGCAAGCGTCTGGAGAAAACGGCCAAGGCCGAGCAGTTCAGGCAAGAACCCAAACTGACTACGCGGCCAGTGTTGATGGCAGTAGCGACCAGTGGCCAAGGCGTGATAAACCTGCACTTCGGCCATGCCAAGGAATTCCTGATTTATGAAGCCTCCCCGGACGGCGTGCGCTTTATCAGCCACCGCAAAGCTGATCAATATTGCGGCGGCGATACCACCTGCGGCGAAACCGAATCGACGCTGATGCGCACAATAAGGTCGCTGGAAGGCTGCGAAGCGGTGCTATGCTCCAAAGTCGGCTACGAGCCCTGGGAGCAGCTGGAAGCGGCCGGCATTGCGCCGAACGGCGAGCACGCCATGGAGCCGATCGAAGAAGCCGTCATGGCGGTTTACAAGGAAATGGCCGCCGCGGGCAAGCTCGATGATGCCAACGATTCAGTCAGGGCCAGTGCATAGGACGACTGGCCTGTCGCCCTCCGATGTTTGATTACCCTAGCTTAGGAGCCTGTCATGGCAGTAAAAATTATTGAATCCTGCGTCAACTGCTTTGCCTGTGAGCCGATCTGTCCAAGCAAGGCCATTTACGAAGCCAAGCCGCATTTTCTGGTCAACAGTACAAAGTGCACGGAATGCGAAGGCGACTTTCCCGTCTTTCAATGCGCCAGCATCTGTCCAATAGAAGGCGCGATACTGGATTCGCTGGGTGTACCGATTAATCCGCCAGGGTCTTTGACCGGAATTCCGCCGGAAAAAATGGCCGAAGCCATGGCTGAGTTGCAGTCTCACTAAGCAAGGACATCTCTGATGGCTACTGTCATTTTCTACGAAAAACCAGGTTGTGTTAACAACACGCGGCAAAAGAAATTGTTAACAGCTGCGGGTCATCAGGTTGTAGCAAGAAATTTATTAACTCAAAGCTGGCAGCCCGAGCGCTTGCGCGCTTTCTTCGGTACTTTAGCGGTACCGCATTGGTTCAATTACAGCGCTCCAGCGATCAAGCACGGCGAGATTGAACCTGATAGGCTGACAGAAGCGCAGGCCTTAGCAATGATGCTGGAAAATCCATTGCTGATTCGCCGCCCCTTAATGCAAGTCGGCGATAGCTTAATGACGGGATTTGATCAACAGGCGGCGGCTGACTGGATTGGCTTAAAAGGAAGCGGGGCAACTCAGGATCTGGAAAGCTGTTCCAGGCCGCTTGCACAAGCAAGCTGCAATCATGAGTAAGCCTCCGGTCTTGACTATAGCGGGCATACCGCAGGCCGTTGCGTTATCTGAAAGAGTACACTGGATAGGCGGCCTCGATCCTGCGCTACGTACCTTTGACATCATTTTAAAAACCGCCAACGGCACCAGTTACAACGCCTATATGGTTAGAGGCAACGAAGGCGTTGCCATTATCGATACCGTCAAGGAAAGTTTCGCCGACGATTTTTTCGCCCGTTTGGAATCGGTAGCAAGTTATGACGAAATTAAAGTCATCATCCTGAATCATCTGGAGCCTGACCATACCGGCGCCTTGCCTGAACTCATGCACCGGGCTCCTCAAGCACAACTTTACATTTCCCAGAAAGCGCAATCCATGCTGAAAGCCTTGCTGAAGCAGGATGTATTTGCTTTTACGCCGGTCATGAGCGGCGACAAGGTCTCGCTGGGCGATCGCACGTTGACGTTTTTTCATACCCCTTATTTGCACTGGCCCGATACCCAATGCACTTATCTGGTAGAAGAAAAAACCCTGTTTTCAGGCGATGTGTTTGGCTGTCATTTTTGTGATGCGCGCCTGTTCAATGATTTTGTCGGCGATTTTCGCTTCTCATTTGAATATTACTACGCCCACATCATGCGGCCGTTTAAAGACTATGTAAACAAGGCTCTCGATTTAATCGAACCGTTGTTACCGGTCAATACCATCGCACCCGCGCATGGCCCTTTATTGCGCGATCAACCGCAACAGTATGTACAGCGCTACCGTGAATTATCACGATCAGCCTTGCTAAACGAAGTTAGCGCAGGCGAAAAAACCCTGTTGATATTTTATATCAGTTCATACGGCAACACGCGGCGCATGGCCGAAGCCGTTTATGAAGGCGCGATGGCCGTGGAGCATGTGCGCGTCTCTTTATACGACCTGGAAGGGAGCGAAATCGCCCCGTTCGTGGATTTGATAGAAGGCGCAGACGGCCTGATTTTTGGCACGCCCACCATTAATGGCGATGCAGTCAAGCCGGTATGGGATTTATTGTCCTCACTGGCCGTCGTCAACCTCAAGTCAAAGCTGGGCGGTGTTTTCGGCTCGTACGGCTGGAGCGGGGAGGGCGTGAAAATGGTCGAAGACCGCTTGCGCGGGCTCAAGCTGCGGGTTCCAATTCCGGGTATACGCATCAAGTTAATTCCGACAGAAGAGGAAATCCAGGTCTGCCGGGAATTCGGACGTCAAATGGCTCAGGATCTATTGGGCTTAAGGCAAGCAAAAGTGATTGATATGGCTGATCTTGCATAAAATTTATTTAACACACCAGGAGACTAACATGGCGAAAGCGTCGATTACCTTTGAAGATATAAATATTACTGTTACCGCACCAGCTGGCACACGGCTGATCGAAATTTCCGAAAAAGTCGGTTCAGGTATTGTTTATGGCTGCCGTGAAGGCGAGTGCGGCACCTGTATTACGAAAGTAACAGAAGGCTGGAACAATCTGACCGAGCCGTCCGTGCTTGAAGATAAAGTTCTGCGCGAAAACATGGCCGGCAAACATAATCGTCTGGCTTGTCAGGCACAGGTGCTGGGCGGAGCAATCAAAGTCAAACCGGTTTAAAAACATACTTTTCGTAAAATTTTACTTTCCTCTTTAGAACGAGGAATCTGGCAGTTACCCCGTTTCTGATTTCAACCCGGAAGCATGAATCAGAGCACGGCACCTTGCATTATTAAAGGAGTACATTATGGCTTTAGTTACCTTTTCAAATCCCGAATATCGGGATAAAACCGTCTATGCCGTTGCCGGCAGTCATACAGAAACATTATTGAAATTGGCGCGGGAAAACAAAATTCCGATAAATTTTGAATGTCAGGACGGCGAGTGCGGCACTTGTATCGTTAAAGTCAGCAGTATTGATAAAAAACTCGAACGCATGGGCGGAACGTTAACGGAAAAAGAAAAAGCCGTATTAAGACAATCCGGCAAAATCAGCAAGGAAGAGATGGAACAAGTGATCGTCGATGACTTGCCGCCGCCATGGCGGCTGGCCTGTCAGATGATCGTCAGGGATGAGGATATCCTGGTCGAATATTAACCCTGTCCATGGCGCTCCAGCTCCAGGACGACCGGGAACAGCTCTTTTCCCGGCTAACGTCACAGATTCCGGTATCGCCGAATCATAAATGGCTGGCCTGTATGGTAGCCAGCTGGTGTGCCGGGCAAGGCGTTTTGCCTGATTATCTGGGGTTAGAACCTGAGCAGTTTAATGCGTTAAAAAAGTATTTTTCCCCATGCTGCAGCATTCCGGAATACGCGCTATCAGGTCGCAAGTCGGACTTTAGCCGGATGCTGGAAAAAGACGATCTGGTCAATCTGCTAAAGCATTTCAGTAAACCTGATAGCCTCGAAACTGACTGGATGATTGCTATTATCGTTGCCGGTTGTTTGGGCAGCGATCATTTATGGCAGGATTTAGGGCTTTGGTCACGCGCGCAACTGAGCGCTATGCTTAATTACAACTTTCCGGAACTGGCCGCAAAAAATGACAAGGATATGAAATGGAAAAAGTTTTTGTATAAACAGCTTTGCGAAGCGGAGGGCTTGTATCTGTGCCGCGCTCCCTCCTGTGATGTCTGTAGTGACTACCATAAATGCTATGGTGCTGAAAAATAGCGCTTAACCAGTGTATTTTTTTGGCAATTCCTCTAAAAACTAGAGCCTTTTCATTTTAAAATCCGGGGCATAGAAATAGGTTAAAATTTCCCATAAACAATCAATTGCCACTTGCGTTATTTACGAATAGAACCGACAGAAGCGACTGCCTTTGGTTGCCTTACGCATGGGAAAGGTTTTATTGGCTACATATCCCGTTATCCATTTCTTCACGAGCTTCAGCAAGGCAACGCTCCATTCATACCCGCTATTCTGAATGGCCCAGTCCAAAGAAGGGGTCCTCGGTTGCCGTTAATGCTGGGTTGAACGATAAGGCCTTTATAATACTTATATTTCTTTGGGAGCGAGTCAAACATTATATTGCTTTTGGACCCGGGTTATCATCTCAAACCGAGCTTTATGAAATTCCAAGCCTTTACCTGAAGCGAGTGATGAATATACTCGGCCTGTTTTTTTGCTCTAAATGGTTAAATGGTATGGATAAAAATATGCTTAATTCTTCTTCGCAAACAGTTCGGCACCTTACCACTGAATAACTCCAACATTAAAGATAATTAAATAGAAGATAGAAGCGGACTTGATAAAACCTTATGACGAAATGCTGGTGTTAGAAGCTTACGCTCCGTCTTTTTTAGCACTAAGATCTGTGCTAAGTAAAAATATTTATAAGTGTTTAAAAGAATAAACAAAAATTTTGCTGATGGGATGTAGATTCTGCTAATTGGAATCAGGGCAATAGATAATAGGAGTTTGAAGATTCCCAGCCTATGCCAGAATGTAAGCCCAGGGTAAATATGAAAGCCTAAAAAAACTTCCAAGGCTGTTAAGCCTTGGAAGTTTTCAAGTTGCTTGGTTAAGCAGTTCAGATAAAGGAACTATTCGCATGATAACTGCTTAGCTTCGCGTTTACGGTTCAGGTTAATATTGCTGGCAATGGCCGCAGTTGCGAATAGCGTGGATGAGATAATGAATTCACCGGAAACAAAGCCCAGCAGACCAATTATAAATACTATTCCAGTTAAAATATCCTTGTAAAAATTGCTCATGAGTAAGTTCTCGCAGAAAGTTGAAAAGGTTTATTTAAATTACATCATAAATATAGAGTAGTTTGGTATTGTTGACAATGTCACAATAAATATATTTATTGTTTCCTTATTTGAAACATAACATTCATAAAGTATTAATCTACATTGAGTAAAAACAATAAAAATCTGAACTATTTTTTGAAAACTCCCTTGACTCTTAAAAAATACCGTTCAATGCGACCTTTTTCATTTAATGCCTAGCCATTCTCCCTAATAGGACTAGCGGGAGCATTTGAACAGAAACTTACGGTTTTGCCATCGGTTTCCAGTTCACAACCGTAAGTTTGTGTACTGATCTCCAATCAAAACCGGAGTTAAATCCGGCCTTCTTCAATAGCTTTGTAATAAGTACGCCGACCTATACCTACTTCAGAAACCGCTTTGCTAATACTTGTGCCATTATCGACTAGTAGTCAGTCATGATGAAGTACAAGGATAAAGCCGAGCCAGCTTCCGTCGTGCCTCTTGGGTGGTAAAGCGCCAATTGACGGGGGTAGCCTTCACATTGCGCTCGCGGACATTAGCTTCAA
>NZ_CADCXN010000131.1 GCF_902806695.1 Candidatus Methylobacter favarea
TCTGAAAAACGGAAATCAGTCATTAATTTCCAGCTTTAGCCATCGATTTCTCAACATTTCCGGTTTTCCAAAATTTAGTTCGGATTTTGGAGCAGTTTTCTGGGGCTGATGAAATATCCGGGCTAGGATACCGAAAAAAGTCAACGGGCATAAACGTCACCTATTAGTTGATACGCGGGAGACTGCTATTGACGGTCAGAGTGACCACGGCCAGTATGCAGGACCGTGAGGGGGTTCGACTGTTGTTGAATCCTGGCCGCTGGATAAACTGATCGAATATCCCGGTAATCCACGCTGTTTTACTGACGCGCATATCGCTTGCCTGGCCGGCGTGATCCGCGAGTTTGACTTCAGGATGCTAATTATCGCGCACTCCGGCGGCTTGATCGTAGATGGTCATTTGCGTTTGCAGACAGCGCCTTTGTTGGGTCTGTCCGAGGCGCAGCTTAAGGCGTTCCGGCTTGCCGTTAACCGGATGGCGGAAGGGGATGATAAACTGCTGGCGCTGGAATTTGCTGATCTTGGGTAATTGTAACAACCTGCAATCAGCGCAATTTTCGACCGGATTTATTTGCAACTGACGGGCGTTCAAACCGACATTACTTGGACTAGCGGGGGCATTTAAACGGAAACCTGCGGTTTCAGAAAACAGAAAATCATAGTGTAATAAAAAACAATAAGCCAAGATGTAAATGATCAGCAATAGCTTGTCTGACTATTGCCCGAGTGATGTAGGGATATCTTAGTGATTAGGCTTAAAATTAAACCATAACCGTAATTTCTGCACAGATGCTCTCGCTAGTCCTGAATGGCTGGTTTTGGGTGCTAATCAGCAAATCACTCTAAAGTTTCACAGAATTTATATATGCATCCAGCTATGATAACTACCCATGTCAGTGCAATTCATGCGAACTGATGAAAAAACAAGGTTGAGCACGTCGCGTCAATAAGCTTTGTACCCGTTTTGAACAGCATTATATATTCACGTGAAAACCGCCACCGATTACAATACAAGCCAGCCACTTTAACAGAATGCATGTAAATCCCCTTCCTTCAGGTGCGGGATTTGCATTCTGTTAAATTAACCCGCGGGTCCGGCGTTAAAGGGCTGTATGTCGGCAAGGGCTCTAAGCCCGACGGCGACGGCTTCGGCGCCCATTCACAATGATTGGTGGAAGCGATTATTTTGCCGACCATGACATCATTTAATACGTTAGGAGCTAAAAATGGAAACGTCCGATATTGATAGTAAGCCCGGTTCATCCGGCTGGCATGTGGCCTTGGGCAAGGCCTCCGGCAAGAAGCCGTACCTGGGCAACAAAGCCCGTCGTACTGGAGTTGTTGCGAGGTTTCGCTGCCGGCGTGCTGGCGCGTTATGAACAGGTTACCCGCGGCGAACTGGAAGCTTCGGCCGCCGCGCAGGCGGATCGTCAGGCTTGCTTGCAGCTGGGGGCTGTGTTTCTGGGCGAGGATGCCGGCTATGAGACAGTCGGCGCCTGGAATACCGGCGGCGGCCTGCCGGCTTTACTGCGCGGCGTGCGCCGCTATCCGCTGGACGGGACAGCTGATGACCGGCAGCTGGTGGCGCGACTGTTCGCGTTATTCGCGCAGGCGCAGTAAGTTGATCCAGGCCGAAGCGCAGGGTCGGCTTGCGGCATTGGGCCCGCGGTTTCCGGAACTGCTGGACGATCTGGCCGATTTGCTGATAGGGGTGGATTGTGGCGCTGGTTAGCGGGTATATTAAAAAAACCGGCCTATTCGTGCGCCCGTATACGGCCCGCCTGCATCCCACCTTCCGGGTTAGGTTTAGACTATTGTACCTTATTCGACCGGTCAGATAGAGGGTTATTTATAATGCCGGGATTTTTTTATTAAATTTCGTCCATGGGCTTTAGGGCGCAATGGAGCGTAAAATTCAGTTAAGCAGGTTTTGAATGAATACTGAATCCAGTTTTATTAAAGCTGACTGGGGCTCATATCAACCATTTTAACATCCCCACGGGCGTGGGGTAGACTACTATAATGAAATGTTTTAACGCATATGTGAGTTAATATCATGGCCCAAGTATTTGAAACCGACGCAGACCATCCCTTGCAGCCCGGCGACACCGAGGGCATGGAGACCTTTCTCGACGAGGACATCCCGTTATCGACCGATTACGACGTCATGATCGAAAATCCGCCGCACGCCCATTATGACGGACCGGATTTGCAGAACATTTTTACCGACCGTGACGCCGAGCGGGCAATCGCCGAGTACAAAGCGAAACAAAATAGCCGCTAGGGGCGCCGCGGCCTTGCGCGCCTGTGTCGCGTTATTTGGCAACCGTTGCACCGTTTTTCCGGCCTAACGCAACGGTCGTGACGGTAGACTGGCCGCCTGTTCATTGCTTTTTTTGCCGATGCCAACACCCCTTGTTATTGAATCCGGGGTTTAGGGATCAATGGAACGTAAAACCTAGTTAAGCCTATGAGTGTCATACTGCAACTACTTCACGAATACTGATCTACGCTGTATTTTTGGTTGCACAAACCTGTTGATCCATAATGCAATCGCAATACATTTTTGCAACACCAAAACCCATTTTTTTCGTTGATTTGACCGTCATTGCACAAACGGTGGTTTGTGCAATGACTTCAACTGTAGTTTTATGATCGTCAATACATTGACGATTTAAGTGCCGATGAGATTAACCCTTAACGGGTTTTTACGTTCCATTGCTCCCTAAACCCCTACCTTTTGCAGTGAGCGCAGCCTGGTCAATTCGCTGCCTTGATTGGCGGCAATGGAGACTCAGGAAGGGGGAATGGACGGACTATCCTACCAGCTAGGATTGCGTAGTTGACCAGATAGGAGAAATCGTCATCCTGATTCTTATCACCGAAGAACACTTGCATATCCGAGTCGCGGGTCTGAATGCCAATGTCTTGGATTTCATGGTCAACGTCGTCGCCCAGATAATCAAACTTGAATCCAGTAATAATTGCGCGGTTGGCATTAGCCAGCATATTCTGGGCGCCGCCAGCTTCCGTACCGGAGATATCGCCAGTCTCCTTAACTAGGGATGCCGGCAGCCATGCGTAATCGACGTAGACGACGTAAGGATCATCATAATTCCGATCGTTGAAGTATGTCTTTACACCAGCGCCCTCCCAGAGAATGCCAACTTCATTTATTTGGTGGTCACCATTTCGAAAATAAAAGCGGAATCCACGCAGGGTGAAGATATAGTCCGGCCCCGGCGGGTCCAGTGGATAGAGGCACTTCCCGTTGCAGAAATCGACGAAGCTTCCCGTAATCACACCCCCCGCTAGCGAATAACGTTTATGTTCAATGCTGTAAAAGTATGTGTCGTCGTCGTTTTTGTCTGCGAATGCTAGCAGAATTTGTCCCCCTTGCTCCGGATAAACCGCAAGATCTTGGATGTGATGATCTGTATCGGAGTATCGAAAATAGAAGGAATCCAGCAACGGGATGCCACTGGCGCCGTAAGGTGGGTGAACGTACCCTTTGGCAAAGCCGGCTACCGTTTCTGCTGAGCTGATGGTTGTAAAACCTAATAATACACCGGCAGTCCAGGCAACTAGAATGACTGGGCGTGCTAACCAATTCGAATTTATCATTACCGTAGCTCCTATTTGAAAATATCTCGCGTTAGGGAAATAACTACACTGTTAAGCTCCCACCCCAGAACGGCTTCAGCATCACATATCGCTTTTCGATAAGAGGCAACCCAAAATCCGCACCGAGACAGGCACGTAGCTTAGGTTAGAGACATCAGTTACTAGGAACAATGACTTATTTCACATTGATTGTGTGAATTAAGACTAGGCGTAAGGATTCGTGCGTAGTGCGACGTGAAGTCGTATAAATAATTGGGGTCTTTTGACCAAAAGCCCGGTTTGTACTCAGCTACCCCTGTAAGCCTTTCTATCCGTAGCTTAGAGCCGAAATATCTTTTTTAGAGTGGCAATAATATTCTCGATAAACTCTTGAATATTAATAATATCCCCTCGGTTATAAAATTCATACTTGCCAATGAAGCTGATATGCTGCCAGGCGACCGGGGAAAACCGGGCTATTGTCCTCGCCATTTCCGGGTCAATTTCTATATAATGCTGATATAACGTAGATAACAATGTCGCCTTATAAAAAATCACCGCATTGGCGATCAGACGGATGGCTTCGGCATTGATGTCGAGTTCAATTTCATTCTTGCCGCTCAGCATCCTGCCGCCGCTGACTTTGGCAATGGTAGCGCTTAACTGGTGATAGGATTCGGCCTCGGTTTAACGAGCCTTGCACCACTTGGCGGATTTCCTTGCTGTCGATATAATCCAACAAATAATCGGTCATGATGATTTCATCGAAGGCAATTAGCGCCTTTAGCGCCGGACTAGTCTTTTTATAGGAAGACAGTTTACTAACGATGGTGCTTTGTGTCGTTTTCTTGAGGGCCAGGGAAGCCAATATTCTCAATACATTGTCCCACTCCTTGATGATATGTGCCTTATTGACCTTCTTGCTGGGCTTGATAATGTGCTGCTTATAGTTGTCTGGCTCATCAAAACACACCAGGTTGTTGTCCGACTTGTCCTGCAATTGGGTAAAGCGCGGCATGAACCGGTAACCGAACAAATACATCAAGGCGAAATTGACGCGGTTGATGCTGTGCATGTCGCCGGAGACCGCTGCGATTTCAACATCGGAGGTGTTGCTTTCCACAATATCCAACAAGAAGTGGCTTTCGTGCTGGTTGGCGCCAATGACTTTCAGGCACAACGGCAGGTGGTTCGCGTTGATTGCCAACAAGACCACGCCTTTCAACATCCCAAAATACTTCTTTGCATGGCGGGATTTGATCGTGTGGTATTTGGTGATCAATTTTTGGCCGTCCACGCTGGCGTGGACACCGTAATCGGCTAAATTGTATTCCGCAAAGATAGGCAGTTTGGCCGTATGGTTCATGATCAGGTCATTCGCGGCATAGATGGTTTGGTAGCGGACATGGTTTTTACCCACCCGTTCCAGGTCGCTTTCCTTAATGTCGCTGATCTCTTTCATTCGTTTGGCTTCAATGCCGGTGGCATTGGCGATGACACAGGCATGGATAACTTCAGGGTCTGGGCTTAATTTCGCGTATTTGGGTTGGAGATGCGTAAAGGCCTTCATAAATCCCGTGGCCTGTGCCGTGAATTTCAGGATATCGCCAATACCTGAGACATGCAGTTTTTCATAAAACGGGTTGTTCATGCCGTCATCAAGCCGGACATAAGGCAAGGTCCATTTCAACAATTCCCCTTGCTTGTTGTAATGGGTTTTCAGGCTTGGGTTGTCACCGCTACGGATAGCCTGGTTAACTTGCCCGTACTTAACCTTCATGTTGGCTTCGAATGGTTTAACATGTTCACAATGTCCATCGACAGCAACGGCATATTGAGTTCTTTTAAAATCTTTTCTTTGTTCTGCGTCCATTCGCCAATGTCGATCAGGTCATCTTCCATGGAACAATACCAGTGGCTGTCCTTAACGAACACCGCCGTGTTGGCGATACCTTGCTTTAACTGATGATACACCATGCTTTCATAGCGGTCGCCATCGACTTTCTTGACTGCGGGCTGCCCGTTGATGGACACTTTATAGGTCAGGAACTTTTTCAGCGACTTTGGGCAAAAATTCATCGGCACGTCTTGATAGCGGTAATCCCGGAACGGCTGGCCGCCTTCCAGGTGCCGCCTTAAAAACGCAACCGCCCGGGTCAAGTTGTCATTGGTGCAGGAAAATTCCAATACCTTAAATAGGGGGCGAATGTTCTTTTTGATAGTCAGCGCAATTTCCCCATAGTATTGCCAGCGGTAAAAGTCCCGGTCCAGGTTGGGCTTGTTAAAATCCTTGAGGAATTGTTTGTATCCCTCTAGGGGCACCACTTCAAAGGCCTTAGCCCTGATTTGGTGATCCGGGATGCGGTCATCGATATTAATGGCCATCACTTGGAAAGCCTGTTTTCTCAATTGCGAGTCCACAGTTTCCATCAACTCAATTTTGGAGCGTTGATAATCATCCGCACCGTCGGCATATTTGGACATCTTCTGGATCAGGCTGGAGACCAGATGGTCATTGATTTTGAGGAAGCGGTGATGGGCATAACAGAGCAAATACAGACGCACCAGATTTTTGTCGGCAAAGCGACGGAGCTTCTGGATACTGTAAAATTCCGCCAGGTTCGCATAGTAAATGATATTCTGTTCTGAAATGCCCAGTTTGGGCATCAACCGTTGGGACTCCCGGTAAATGCCAAAAACCAGTTGTTGTTTGGCAACGCTTTTCTTGATCTCGGTGGTGCTAAATCCTTCTGGTCTTTTTTAAGCAAGGTCAGGTTATAAAACAACTCATCGTTATCCAACAACTTATCCAATTGCCCCTTAAGGCCTTTGTTGGCATCCGTATAGAGCTTGGTGACCAAACGCTTTCGTTCCTCCCGAAGCGCAATCGAAACAATTTCCTGGAGGCTTGAATACGCAGGCCTGAGCACATTTTGCAATTGGCAGTAGGACAGCAGTTCTTCCAAAACGAACCGCGACAACACATGGCGCTTGGCAAGCGCCTTCGCTTCCTTGGCCAGTTGGGACTGAAATCCGGCATCGGCATCTCTCAGCCCGAACTGGTTCATTACCGCGCAACGGTTTTGGTAGTGGTGATTTTTCGACACCTGCTTTTTTGGGAAGGGTTCTCCCGGAAAATAAAGTTGCATGATGAACTCAACATCAGCCTTTACTTTTTGGAAACTGAACAGGAAGAAGGTGCCGATGGCACGGTAATACCCAAGCTGCAATATATAATCAACTTTGCGGGCAGTGTCGTTTCCTAGGGTATCAAGAATAGCCCTATCAATTTCATCAAGGCTGAACAAAAAAGACCCCTCTTCATCATCCAGCGACGGTATTGCATACAGCGTGTCGATTTCTTGCGGGGTCAAAATGGTGAGATGCGGCTTTTCGGTTATGCACGGGTTTCCACCGGCCAACAGTCATTAGATATTCAAGTCAACGCATTAAAAGAAGCGGGAGTTGCAACAACCCGCATCTTTACCGATAAGGCTTCTGGTAGCCACACGGATCGGGAAGGCTTGCATTTATTGCGAATCAAGGTTGAAGCAGGCTATGTGATCCTGGTCAAAAAACTGGATCGACTGGGCCGGGATACGGCGGACATGATCGCTTTGATCAAGGAATTCGATCAACTAGGCGTCGCCATCCGTTTTTTAGACGACGGCATCAGTACTGAAGGCACGATGGGGGTTCCCTTGTTTTCAGTACAATAATGCACGGTTGATAGATAACCCCCCTGTATCCTTAGAAAGAGCGTTCCTGTAGCTCATAGATTGCCGGTTTCGTTTGAGCAATAGTGATGTTTTCGGCGC
>NZ_CADCXN010000132.1 GCF_902806695.1 Candidatus Methylobacter favarea
TTCGTCTTTTCATCGGTTCCCTGATGACATTATCTCGGGTTGTCAATAACGTTTACTATAACCATTTGGCTTGATCGAGTGAAACAAGATTTTTATTACGGGTTATTTGCGGTTTGTTGTACTAGAGCAATTCTCTATTAATCAGCATGGCCCTTTTCATAGAATGGCGATTCATAGGGAAATAAAATTTCATCATGCCTCACCCTTATTTTGATGATTTACGGCTGTGGTCGCGCAGGCAGTGAAACCGATTAAACGAGCCGCCAAGCCAGCCCCTTATTTCAAGTCAGCCAGGGTTTTCTCTAAAGTGCACCAGTTATGCTGCCAGAGCAATTGCGGGCGCGGCAAGCCTATCCACCTAGGACTAGCGGGGGCATTTAAACGGAAACCTGCGGTTTCACAAAACAGAAAATTATAGGGTAATAAAAAACAATAAGCCAAGATGCCCATGATCAGCAATAGCTTGTCTGACTATGCCCGAGTGGTGTAGGAGTATCTTGTTGATCAGGCTTGAAATTAAACCATAACCGTAAGTTTCTGCACCGATGCTCCCGCTAGTCCTAGTCGTTGCATTTTCATGGGGGCACCTCATTTTCTTTATCCATTATTGGTTAGGGCGCTTTGATTCCTGTTTTTTTCATCCGCAGTTTATGCAAAGCTAGAGTTATTCTGGCTTAAATAAGTGAGAGCTTCTGTTTGATACCGCACTTAGTAATGCATGTTTCGTCAGGGAAAGGTTGATCTGCATACGTCGGCGACGAATTAGCTAATCGCTGATATATGCAGATCATTAACTTAGTCCTTGTTTAGATTTAATTTATCCTAATATCGCTAATAGTTGAAGCAGGAAGGCTACGACAGCGGTGATATTGGTCAGGTCCAAATTGGGCAGTAAATTGCAAAGCAGACCGCTCAGTAATTGACCCACTAACCCACCTGTGGGGTCAGCTTCTACATCTATCGAAATAGGGTCTATATGAATCTCTAGCCCAAGTAGATTCAAATCTATGGCGCCAATGTCCAAATTCAAAATATCACAGCCTACCTGCTGAGTGGTAATCCCACCAGCGGATGCAGTCACGGGTGTTTTTCCTACATTCACGGGCACCGAAACATTAGTGGAGAAAGTCTTGCCTTGTACCGTTCCAGACAGAACGCCATCGGCAACCACTTTCCCAGAGTCCTCTCTAAAGTCTTTTATTGCGAGGGTCCCTTGCTAAATCTTTCCTGGCGAATAGCCAGACGCCTGGTCAATGACTTTGATAGAACCAGTAACTGGAATGACCCAGCTAACGCCATTTTTGACAGCTGCGTGAGCTTGGGAAAGAGGAGATAAAGCCAGGAAAAACGCCAAAAATAGAGTAAATACATTCATATTAACCTCTCATTACATAATATAGAGCTACAAGCTCCCTGTCTTGGGTAAGAGAAGGAGTATATGCTACTACGCAATACTATTTATCTTGAGTAAGAGAAAGAGTATATGTTGTAATGTAATAGTCAAAATTAGGAAGCTTTTATTTCAAATGGTTCCATTTAATTTAACTAAGTAAATTAATCAACATTTAATTGGCAAAAATTGAGATTAGCGGGAATGGAATTAAATAGGGCGGTATTATCGCTTATGTTGGGGAACGTACTTAACCCTCCAGCTAGGGGACTAGTTCCTAAAACATTGTTGCTGTTAAAGTGAGACAATAATGCGAATTTATATAGGTTTGGTTGAGGATCTATAACTGCCGCTGAAAATAGGTCGCCGGTTGTCTCGTTTGGGTCGGTAGTTGACTATCGTTGTTATTTCAGAGATTCGTGGATTGCAAACCCGACTGTTCTCAAACGCGAGCAGTATACTTATTCCTTATATATAGGCGGTCCTTGTTTCAAGCTGCTAAAATTACCCCATAGATTGATACCCCTTTTTCTGTTTGGCCTCGACGAGCCTTTGTCTCGCGGTCAGGGCTTTTTCCTCGGTCTCAAACCAGTCTTTGCGCACCGTACCGGGTGAGCCCACCCGGCCCCATTCCCTGACCAAGGCCCAATCTTCGAAAATGCCGGGCGTGACATGCAGCTGATAGAACCGGTGCAGGTTTTTGTCAGACTCATGCCGTTCCAGATGAATACGCGTCAACACTTCCCTCACCGGTCTGCCACTGTTTTTATGCTCTCATCCAGGGATGGCTAGGTAGCAGCATATTTATAGAGGGTGGTGCGTGAAACGCCATAGCGATCAGCCACACTGGTGATATTGACCGACGGATCGCGCAGCAATGCCCTTACTTCGCGAATCTGTTTTTCATCCAAAGCCGGTTTTCGCCCGCCTTTCCGGCCTCGGGCTCTCGCGGCAGTCAGCCCGGCCTGCGTCCTTTCGCGAATCAGATTTCTTTCAAATTCAGCCAGGGCTGCAAAAATATGAAACGTCAGTTTGCCGTTGGCATTCGTGGTTTCAATTTTTTCTGTCGGGCTCTCAAAGCCAATGCCGTCCCGTTCAAGTTTGGCGACAATTCGCACCAGGTCGGGCAAAGACCGCCCCAAGCGGTCCAGTCGCCATACGACTAATGTATCTCCTGCCCTCAACGCCTTACGACACTGTTCAAGTTCAACCCGCCCGGTATTTTTTCCACTGGCTTTTTCCTCATAGATAACACGACAATCTGCTTTTTTTAAGGCATCGTTTTGAAGATCCAAATGCTGGTCATCGGTCGATACACGGGCATAACCTATCAACATCGTATAACTCCAAAAGAATGTCGCAAAAATGTATCATAAATGAAGGCTTTTGCACCATAGTTTTGCGACACGGTAAAGCTTGATTCTGCCTATGCCTATTTTGTTGTCGCAAAACTTAGGAGTTTTGCGACAGGAGCCGGTTTGAGAAATCTTTTAACTCAGCTTGACCTTCAGGTGTTTCTGCGTATTGACGCATTTCGTCCATTAACCGATTCCAAATGCGCAGTAAGGTCATCTGCTCAAGCAGCCCAACAGGAATACCCGTGCCATCGGATAGTCGCCGCAGTAATTCCGGTGTTGGTTCCTGAAATCGCCTTGCCTGACTATCGTCGGCAGGTATGCCAAGTGCGCGCAGGCAAAAGTGTTCGTAACGTGCACCGTAACACTCAGCAAGTCGGCGGACATACTGTTCCAAGGTCTCGTAGGAATGGGGTTTTGGATGCAGCGGCCAGCGCTTCTGCATGCTGCCCTATTCAACGTAATTCCCGTTCAACCATGCGCAGGCGCACACTGGGAGGATGATAATCGGCACGCTCAATGACGGCGCAATTAATACGTTCTTCACCATGCAGTAATGCCGCTGCGGTGGCACTGGTAAGTAGTGCGCCGATTTCACCAATCGTACCTTCGGATCGGCGCAAAATCAGCTCGTATAGTGGTGCGGTTGATAAATGGGAGGGCTCACGCAGAGGCAAAACAGTTTCGAAACTAGCCAGCAGACATGCGAATTCCTCTCCTTGTTCCCATAGTGGCAGTAGCAAAGGATGAAACCGATTCTCAAGCTGGTCGTCGCTGCGAATTGCAAGATAGCGTCACGAATGCCCAGACAAACGATAGGAATACGCAGATCGTTGCCAATAAAACGGAGCAGATTCAACAGCTCTCGTTGCCGCCTGGCAGTTGCGCCTAGTAAATTATGTACCTCGTCAATAATCAGCATGCGTACGCCGACGGTACGCATAAGCCGCAACGTCTGCGCCTCGCGCATATCATTGCGACCGTAAAAGCCAACGGGAGTAGCGAGTGTAATCTGCAGTGCTGTGTGTAATCGGTTAGCAGTTGCCTCGGCTGGCATTTGCAGCATGAGTACTGGAATGACCTCGTGTTCACCATCATCGGAAATCTGTTGGGGATGCGCTCGATGGAATTTTTCGGAATCAGCGTTTTGCCGTTGTTACTTGGGCCTATAATCAGGAGGTTTTGTGGACGCAGCTTGCCGGGTTCGTCAGAGAGTAGCGCTTCGAGCTGCGCTAGTGTTTGGTTAGCACGGGTGTAGCCGATCCAACGCTCCATTCTGAGACGAGCACGACGCTCAATACCGGGTAGCATGGCAAGTGCGTTCGCTTCTGAACCTAGGTGATTGAGATTTACCATGGTTTGATGTCGTCAAACGGGCGTACTGGGCCGACATCGACTGTCGAAGTTGGCATCTCAGCTTGAGTTGACGACGCACTATCAGACTTCGAATCAATTTGGGTCGTGTCCGATTGCGGCGAGCTGTACACGTTTTTGCTTACTGTCGAGTGTCGACGACCGATCAAACCACTCAGAATCAGAGCAGGGAAATCCAGGCGGCAGGCTTTGCTATTGCAGCGCAGCGCCTGATTGAGGAATGCATCAGTGGCTCAGCGGCGGCAAAGGAGCGTCCTGGTTTTACCAAATTGATTGACCGGATGAAAGCGGGCGATATTCTGGTGGTGACAAAACTGGACCGGCTTGGGCGTAATACGATGGATGTACGAGCAACCGTCGAGCAGCTGGCAGGTTTAGGCGTACGCGTCCATTGTCTGGCTTTGGGCGGTGTTGATCTGACCAGCCCGGCGGGCAAGATGACCATGCAGGTGATTGCCGCGGTCGCCGAGTTTGAACGCGACCTGTTGATTGAGCGCACGCAGTCAGGGATTAACCGGGCTAAGGCGGCCGGCAAACCCTTCGGCAGACCACCCGCACTGAATAAGGCGGAACGCACAGCCGTTCTGGAAAAACTGGCGGCTGGTATTAATGTGGCTGAGTTAGCGCGTGAATTCAAGACGACCCGGCAAACCATTATGCGCATCAGGGAAGCGGCTTTGGTATCGCAACAAAGCAAATAGTTGAGGCAAGCCATGCATCACATTTATTAGTACGGCATGATGCCGAGCAAGATATGCACCGGTTTTATCAGTTATTTGTGGCGCCTGGCTTATCAGGCGAGTAGGCATTGGTCCGGGAATGGGGTAGGGTTGGATCGCCAGGCAGCGTGCGCAAAGACTGGTTTGATACCGAGGAAAAAGCCCTGACCGCGAGGCAAAGGCTTGTCGAGGCCAAACAGAAAAAGGGGTATCAATCTATGGGGCTATGGGGTAATTTTAGTAGCTTGAAACAAGGACCGTCTATATATTAAGGCATAAATGTAATTGCTCGCGTTTGAGAGCAGTCGGGCTTGCAATCCACGAACCTCTGGAAGGTAGATTGATGAAACAAATGCGAATGCTGGCGAGCCTTTTCGGAGTTGCTCTTGTCATCCTTTACTCGGCTGTCGCTCTTTCGGCAGAACAGCCTTCTGCAGATTCACTGGAGCGGGTTAAAGAAAAACTCGTCGCCCCGCCCGCCGTCCCCGTGCATACCCAAGAGGCCAAAGGCCCGCCGGTCATTGTGCGTATCCGTCTCGTAGTCGAGGAGAAGCGGATGCAGGTATCCTCCGACGGCGCCAACATTTGGGCGCTGACCTTCAACGGCACGGTTCCTGGACCCCTGATCGTCGCCCATCAGAACGACTACGTGGAGCTCACTTTAGTCAATCCCGGCACGAACACATTGGTCCACAACATCGACTTCCATGCTGCAACAGGGGCGCTGGGCGGCGGCGCAATGACCCATGTGGCTCCCGGACAAGAAGTCGTACTTCGCTTCAAGCTCATCAAATCCGGAGTATTCGTCTATCACTGCGAACCCGGCGGAGTGATGACTCCCCTCCATGTCGCTTCCGGGATGAATGGTGCAATCATGGTGCTTCCGCGCGACGGCCTTCGGGACGCCCAAGGCAAAAAGATCCACTATGATCGGGCATTCTACATTGGCGAGCAGGATTTCTACCTCCCCAAAGATGAGAAGGGCGCCTACAATTCCTATGTAACACCTGCCGCCGGGTTTGGCAACATGATGGAGGTGATGAAGACGCTCACGCCCACCTTCGAAGTATTCAATGGAAGCGTTGGTGCGCTTACAGGCGAGCATGCACTCAAGGCTCGGGTTGGGGAGAAGGTGCTTTTTATCCACTCACAGGCGAACCGCGATACACGCATTCACCTGATTGGGGGGCAGGGCGATCTTGTCTGGAGAGGAGGTTCCTTCGCCGATCCTCCTGCAACCAACCTCGAGACGTGGGCCGTTCCAGGGGGCTCAGCCATCGCCATGTTGTACGAATTCCGCCAGCCAGGAACCTACATGTATCTGAACCACAATCTAATCGAGGCTATGCTCCTCGGTGCTGCAGCGGAAGTAGAAGTAGAGGGCGCCTGGAATGAGGATATCATGAAGCAAATTAAAAAACCGGGGCCGATTGGGGAACACTGAATGGGGGTATAAGCCCAAACCGCCGAAAATTCTGGCTATGTCTCAGCCTTTATTTCAAGATCAACTTGCCATAAATCACATCGAACAGGGATGGTAGGCTAATTCTTAATCGACTGTGAAAGCGATTGAAGATCATAGCCGGAACCGGTCAACATCAAGCCTTTGTTGAACATCATCAATCCCAGGGCGATGACGATGAGACCGGATAAGGCGATCAGCCGTTGGCTGAGCTTGTGGGAAATCAAGCTGGTCATCGCGCCGAAACCCAACAAGACGGGTAAGGTTCCCGCCCCAAAGACTAATAGCATCTTGGCACCTTCCACCATGCTGCCGGTGCCAGCTGCCAGCACATAGATGGCTTGTAAAGGACCGCAACCGTTCATCAGGCCGGTCAACAAGCCAATCACGAAGGGGCTGTTGTTTTTTTTGGACTCAACGAACACGAACCGTGACAGGAAAGACGGCATGCGTAGGCTGAACAGCCTAAAAAAACGTAAGTGAGTGAGGTTGTTCAATCCGAACAGAATCAGAAAAATACCGGCCCCCAGCTGGGCAACGCCGCATAAATAGGGTGTGAAAGTCACGAATGACCCCAACAAGCCAAATGCCGCCCCCATCGCGGCATAGGAGAGTGTTTTGCCGATACCGTACATCAGGTGGGCCATCACATAGGAAGGGCTGGTTTGCTCGGATTCCCGTGCTGTATAACCAATCACGAAGCCGCCGCACATGCCGATGCAATGAAATCCGGTCAACAATCCCGTCACGAACAATAACCCGTAACTGACGCCCTGGTCGAAGTGAGGTATATGCGGCCGACCTTGCGTGAGCAGTGCGCCGACTACAATCAACGCGGCTATTCCAGCCAAGCCCAAAGATACCATGAGTGCTGTCTTTATTTTTGCCCGCCGGGATTCGGGTAAAGGCAGGGGGACGCAGGCGTAACCTTAGTTCTGGATGGCCTGAAAAATTTCTCTCAGACTCGTGTTCGAGTCATATAGGGACTCCTCCCCAATTGCAAGCCAAGTTTTTACAGAAATTGATGTTTCCAACAGAAATCAAGATTGCAGCCATATATTCGGTCTCTTGGGAGAGGTATTTAACCTCTGGACCCT
>NZ_CADCXN010000133.1 GCF_902806695.1 Candidatus Methylobacter favarea
GAATAGCTTCATCAGGGTCCAGAGGTTAAATACCTCTCCCAAGAGACCGAATACATGGCTGCAATCTTGATTTCTGTTGGAAACATCAATTTCTGTAAAAACTTGGCTTGCAATTGGGGAGGAGTCCCTATATGACTCGACGCGATTTCGTAAAGCCTGCATTTTCACTACGCAAAAAACGCTCCGTGAAAACACATGCCCTATCGCTTCTGGGGACTACTCGACTCCTGTCTCGCAGCGAATGCAAAATACAACTACACCTGAATCATCACCTTCAAAATTATTGGAACAAGTGCATGATCGCATACGCGTAAAGCATTACAGCATTCGTACTGAATCATATTATGTGCAGTGGATTAAGCAGTTTATTTTCCATATCCTAAGGTTTAAACCACCCGCTTTAGCAAAGTGAATGTTAATTTTCATTGCTTTAAAATCTCTCTTTCCGCTTGAAAAAAATAATGACATCCCCACCTCTTTAACATTCACTTTTTAATCAGGAATAGAAAAATGGCTGTTGAAACAAAAAAAGAAACTCTGGGCTTTGAAACTGAAGTCAAACATCTTCTGCATTTAATGATTCATTCCTTGTATAGCAACAAGGAAATTTTTCTGCGGGAACTGATTTCCAATGCCTCCGATGCTGCGGATAAACTGCGTTTTGAGGCGTTATCAAATGACCGCTTGTATGAGGGCGACAGTGAGCTGAAAATTCGCCTGGAATATGATAAAGAGAAGCGGACTATTACCGTTATTGATAACGGCATTGGCATGACCCGAGAGGAAGTTCAGGAGCATATCGGCACGATTGCCAAATCCGGCACCCGGCAGTTTTTTGAATCCTTAACGGGCGAGCAGGCCAAGGACAGTGAATTAATCGGCCAGTTCGGCGTAGGCTTTTATTCATCCTTTATTGTGGCTGACAAGGTAACATTGACCACGCGCAAGGCCGGGGCCGATAAAAGCGAAGGCGTACGCTGGGAGTCAACGGGCGAAGGCGATTACACCATTGAATCAGTGGAAAAAGCGCAGCGCGGTACGGAAATTGTTTTGCACTTGAAAGAATCTGAAAGCGAGTTTCTGGACGGCTACCGGATTCGTTCCATTGTCAGAAAATTCTCTGACCACATTTCTTTGCCGATAGTCATGGATAAAGAAATCATGCCGTCAATGGATAAGGATGAGGAAGGCGAGGAAGCTGAAAAAGCAAAAGCACCAGCCCCCGTCGAAGAAGAAACAATTAACCGCGCCTCGGCATTATGGACAAGAGCCCGCCAGGAAATTTCCGAGGAAGATTACAACGAGTTCTACAAACATGTCGCTCATGATTTTCAGGATCCGCTGGTTCATGTGCACAGCAAGGTCGAAGGCACCAATGAATATACTTTACTGCTGTATGTGCCGTCACGGGCCCCGTTTGATCTGTGGGACAGGGATGCCAAACACGGTGTGAAGCTGTATATTCGCAAGGTATTTATTACCGATGATGCCGAGCAGTTAATGCCGCGCTACCTGCGCTTTATTCGTGGAATAATTGACGCAAGTTCATTGCCGCTGAATGTGTCAAGAGAAATTCTCCAGCAAAGCAAGCAAATCAGCACCATCAAATCCGGCGCAGTCAAAAAAGTATTGGGCATGCTGGAAGGATTGGCTAGCAATGATCCGGAAAAATATGCGAAATTCTGGTCTGAGTTTGGTACGGTCATGAAAGAAGGCCCGATTGAAGACCATAGCAACAAAGAACGCATTGCCAAGCTGTTGCGATTTGCTTCAACTCATGCCGATACTGATAAACAGGATGTTTCTCTGGAAAATTATGTCAGCCGCATGAAAGAAGGGCAGGACAAAATCTATTATGTGACGGCAGACAGTTTCTCTGCGGCCAAAAATAGCCCCCATCTGGAAATTTTCCGTAAAAAAGGCATAGAAGTACTATTGTTGTCCGACCGCATCGATGAATGGCTGGTCTCCAATCTGAGCGAATTTGACGGCAAGCATTTGCAGTCCGTGGCGAAAGGCGATCTGGATTTAGACAAGCTGGACGGCGAGGAAGCCAAGAAAGAACAGGAAGACGTCAATAAAGAGTTTGAACCGGTGCTTAAACAGATTAAGGACGTGTTGGCCGATAAGGTCAGCGAAGTGCGCTTAAGCCATCGCTTGACCGAGTCCCCGGCCTGTCTGGTCGCGGATGTTTATGGCATGAGTCTTAACATGGAAAGAATCATGAAGGAAGCCGGACAATCGATGGGCATGGGCAGAAAGCCGATCTTTGAAGTCAATCCCGCCCATCCCCTCGTTGCCCGTATGAAAAATGAACAGGATGACAGCCGTTTTGCGGATTTGACGCATATCCTGTTCGACCAGGCCATCCTGAGCGAAGGCGGGCAGCTTGATGATCCGGCGGCTTTCGTGCATAAATTGAACGGGTTGTTGCAGGGTTTATTGCACTAATCATTGATAAACTAAAAAAGGCCGGATATTCTCCGGCCTTTTTTATAGGTGATGGTTTCGTAATGGATAAGTGTATGGGCAGATTTGGCAGACTTGCTCCGCTCTATGAGAGTGAAATGCATTCTAACTGCACTGCTTTAGGTAAAGCTGCCAGCTAATTTTGCAATTATGAAACAGACTCCAGGATAGCGATATCGTCCCGGAGCAAGGAATTTCCCAAGTGTTATACTTGCATATTAGGACTAGCGGGAGCATTTGAACAGAAACTTACGGTTTCAACAAAATCCGGCTATGCAAAATTTCTCTAAAGCGGCCGCTGACAATGATTCATTTCGAACAGGTTGGCCATCAGGTCACGACCCAAAGGAGACGATCGGCCAATATTGCCGAACGGCATGGTTCGACATTAAAGCCGACAGTCGATTTTGGGGTAGTTACCACATAGCTGCCAACAGTGCCATCTTGGTTGAATTGAATTTCATGGTAGCAAAACAACCATAAGGAATATTTGCTAAAAAGTTCTATCAATTATATGAATCTAATGATAGCATCTTTATCAATTAAATCAGTGTGAAAGGATTCTATCGTTAAATGGCAATGGCAAGCAGATGAATTACATGCCCATTGGCTTTTGACGACTGAAGAGTCTGATCTGCTGTATAAAAAAACCCTTCATGGCCGTTTGGGTTTTGTTGTGTTGCTCAAATTTTTTCAAAATGAAGGCCATTTCCCCGAGCATTGCCGTGAAATTCCTGAAGCGGTTTTGGGTTATTTGGCCAATCAAATTGGCGTTTCTGGCGATAATTTAAGCCAATACGAATTCACTGGACGCACGGGCAAGCGTGACCAGACTGAAATCCTTTCATTTTTGGGAATTCGTCGCGCTAATAAAAATGACAAGTCTGAGTTTGCCAAGGCATTACTGACTGCTATGCTACCGTCCGATCCAACCTTCAATGCGTTGCAGGACTATGCCATCCATTGGTTTAGGAATCGCTACATAGAGCCACCGGGGTCAGCGCGGCTTGAACGATTGATCCGCTCAACGACACACACGTTTGAAACGGATTTATTCAACCGGATCGCTAAAGATTTAAATCCGAACACAAAAAAATTGCTAGATGGCTTGCTGAATGTTGCTGAAGACAATGCGGATGGAAGTTCTGCGTTAAGCAACCCCTTTTCGAGCGTCAGTTGGTTGAAAGACGACACTGGAAAAGTGGGACTTGACCGAATTTTGCAAGCCGTCGAAAAAATAAACTACCTACGAGACCTGTCCATCCCAGGCGAACTGCTGGCATCACTGCCTGCGAAATGGCTGCAAAAATATTACCGCCGGGCTTCGACTGAATCGGCATGGGAGTTGCGCCGCCACCCCGATGTGATCTGCTATGCCTTGGTGGCCGTTTTTTGCTGGCAACGCCAAATGGAAATAACGGATAACTTGATTGACTTGCTGATTCAGGTCGTCCATAACGTTGGCAAATGTGTCGAAAATAAAATTGATAAGAAACTGCTTGAGGATTTAAAACTAGTCCATGGCAAAACTGGGCTGTTATTCAAGTTGGCCGAAGTGGCGGTTGAGCAGCCTGAAGGGATTATAAAAGATGTCTTGTATCCTAAAGTAAGCTTAGAAACCCTGAAAAACCTGGTGAAAGAGTACAAATCTAGCGGCAAGGCCTATCAGGAGGAAGTCCATCAAGTGGTTTGGCGTTCTTACGGCAACCATTACCGGCGTATGATCGTACCGCTACTCGACACCCTGGAATTCCGTAGCAATAACAGCAAGCACACGCCTGTGCTGGATGCCGTAAATCACCTCAAAAGCAATCGGGAATATCGGGGCCAATATTTTACTGATATCGATGATATCCCCGTTGTAGGTGTGGTTAAGTTCAAACGGTTCGATACGGTCATCGAACAAGATAAGGATGGCGATGACCGGATTAACCGCATCAATTATGAAATCGAGGTATTACAGGCTTTGCGTGAGCGCTTGCGGAGCAAAGAAATCTGGGTGGTAGGTGCTTGTCGTTACCGTAATCCGGATGAAGACTTGCCGGGCGATTTTAGCAGCAACAGTGACGCTTATTATGAGGCGTTAAATTTACCCAAGAATCCGGAAGACCTGATAGAGAAATTGAAAACGGCTTTAGAGAAGGCCCTTAAGCATACGAATAAGGAAATACCCAAAAATCCATGGGTTAAAATTATTCCTACGGGTAAGAATCGTATTCGGATTACCCCTCAAGAGCCTCAAGCAGAGCCAGAAAACCTAGCTGGCCTCAAAGCCGAGATATTCAATCGCTGGCCTGCAACAGGACTGCTTGATGTTCTAAAGGAAGCAGACCTGCGGGTTAATTTTACCCAGCTGTTTCAGAGCAGCCGACAACGTGAAACTCTGGATCAAAACACGATACAAAAACGTTTATTGTTGTCCCTATTTGCGTTGGGTACCAATGCTGGATTAAAGCGAATTGCCGCAAGCGGAGATGAGGCCAGTTATAAAGAATTGCTTCACATCAGACATTCATTTCTTGAAAAAAATACCTTACGTGAGGCGATTGCGCAAGTCGCCAATGCGACGCTGGCCGTAAGGCTTCCTCAAATTTGGGGTGAAGGCACAACCAGTTGCGCCTCTGATTCCACAAAAATCGGTGCCTGGGATCAGAATCTCATGACGGAATGGCATGTTCGCTATGGCGGTCGCGGGGTGATGATTTATTGGCACGTCGAGGCACAATCTGTCTGTATCTACTCTCAGTTAAAGCGTTGTTCATCCTCTGAAGTAGCTTCAATGATTGAAGGTGTGCTGCGGCATAAAGCCGATATTGATATACAGAAAAGCTATACCGATACCCATGGCCAAAGTGAAGTCGGCTTTGCATTTTGCCATTTGCTGGGGTTTAACTTAATGCCCCGGTTAAAAGGGGTTGCCTCACAAAAATCTACCTGCCGGAAAAAGGCAGCGGTACTCGTTACCCCCATCTTGATCCCATATTGACCCGTTCCATCAACTGGGAGTTGATTCGCCAGCAGTACGATGAAATGGTGAAATACACAACGGCGTTAAAATTGGGTACGGCCCAGGCTGAGGCCATCTTGTCCCGGTTCACGCGTAATAACGTCCAACATCCGACCTACAAAGCACTGGCGGAACTAGGTAAAGCCATCAAAACCCTCTTTCTGTGCCAATACATTATTTCAGAAACCCTGCGCCAGGAGATACACGCAGGACCGAACGTGGTTGAAAATTGGAACAGCGCTAACGGATTTATTTTTTATGGCGACGGTCGCGAAATAGCGAGTAACCGAATCGAAGACCAAGAACTGTCGATACTATCGCTGCATCTACTCCAGCTTTGCCTGGTTTATGTGAACACGCTCATGATACAGCAAGTACTGAAGGAAAGTATCTGGCATAGCCGAATGACCGCTGCTGATTTCAGGGCGTTGACACCGCTGATTTATGCTCACATAAATCCCTACGGGTGGTTTGAATTGGATATGGACAAGCGCTTGCCCATCGAAAGGATGGCAGCCTAATGAACCGATTGAAAATAAGCAGCCGCACAATACTACCAATAGGGCAAGCCCTAGTGATAGCTTAAAAAATGGCGATAAAAACTATCTTTAGAATTAATTTTTAATTTAGATAGTTAATCTATCACCTATACTAGAATCTTATGATAGTAAAATGGTTATCGGTTACGTACGCACATCGACAGTCGACCAAATGGCTGGTTTTGAATCTCAGATTACCGCGCTTCGAAGCATCGGGTGCGAAAAAATATTTCAGGAACAGGTCTCGTCGGTTGGCAACCGGGTACAACTTGATGCCGCTTTAGAGTTTGTCCGGGAAGGCGATGTCCTGGTGGTGACCAAACTGGACCGCTTAGCCCGTTCAGTGCGGGATTTAATGTCTATCATTCATCAGCTTGAACGTAAACAAGTCGGTTTGCGCATTTTGAATTTAGGCATGGATACCAAAACCACAACGGGTAAGTTAATGTTGACCATTTTAGGCGGCATCGCCCAATTCGAGCGTGAAATGATGCTTGAGCGGCAACGCGAGGGTGTCGCCAAGGCCAAAGGGGAAGGCAAATATACGGGTCGAAAACCCATTGACACTACCCGCCAGGCAGCAATTATCCGTTTAAACGCTAAAGGTTTAACCAAGGCCGAGATTGCCAACCAGATTGGCGTGGGTGAAGCAACAGTTTATAGGGTATTGGGTAAAGCAAGAAAAAGTTAATCTATTGATTATATTGTACTAATATTAGCTTTCTGACAAAGATGGCACTTTTGGCAGCTATGTGGTACTACCCCAACAATGGGAATCCGGGCGCGTGTTATCCGGCACCAGACCGTTTTCGCGATGGGTTTCCTTTAAGAAATATCTGAAGGTGTCTTTTTGAAGTTTTTCCAAAGCCTTTTCGCTTAAAATCGTTTCGCC
>NZ_CADCXN010000134.1 GCF_902806695.1 Candidatus Methylobacter favarea
CCGGAAGTAATATCAAACAAGCCGCCGCTTTGCTCATAGCAGGCAGCCGCATAATTCAGCAAGCCCGCCGTCTCATCATCCACCGGAATACGGCCGCCAATGGCTGCGGCCCGGTTGATAGCCGACACGAAACTATCGCCGCGGTAGCGCGAATAGAGCGCTTCCAGCCGGTTCACGTCCGCGATGACGGCATCGGCCGACTGTTTAGCCTTAGTATCGCTACTAGCATATAGCTGCACGTCGCAGGGCGATCCCATCGCTTTGAAGGGATAATGATAAATTTTCAAGCAGTCTGCCTTGATTATCATCTCCCCAGACCCGGCCTGGCGCTTAATGTCTTGCGCGGCTTGAGCGAGAGCCCGCTAAAACGCATAACTCCATGTGGCTGACAGCGCGCCCTCGCGCGGAAGCTGATAGCCGTTGACATCATCATTAACCGGCTGCAGCCACTCGAAACTCAGCCGGTTGCCGCCCAGATCGCCGCGCGGCACAAAGGCGTTAAGCCCGAAACCCACGTCCCAATAGCGGCCGCCGTAACTGGTCGAGTAATCCATCGGCCCCAGTTTATTGAAGGTCCCGTTAAATTCGCCTTTAACCGATCCTTTTACCGTATAAACTCCGCGCACGGACGCGGTAAGCCAGTTTAACAAATCGTAGCCGCCCCATGCCGTGGACTGAAATATATCGCCGAAGGCAAAACCCGATTTATTCCTGTTTTCAAGACGCTTGACGCCGCTAATTTGCGCTCCCCATGACCAGCGATTCTTTTGGCCGGTGTAAGTAATGCTCGGTTTGAAGTCCCAGGTGCCGCTGCCCAGCTGCATGTCATAATGCATAAAACCGCCTTCCAGCCCATGAGTGTCCCTGAATTTGATGCCGACATCGCCGGTCGGCGCGCTGATGCCCAACGCGGTGTGCACATGATGTCCAGGCGCATCGAACAGTTTGATTAAGGCGTAAACCCCCGTATCGCCGATGCCGCCGGTATTATGCTCATGCAAGACGTGGTGAGGAATGGCGGCTTCCTCAGCCGGAGTAGTCGGCTGCGGCGCTCCATCGAGTTTCCGCATGGACATATCCATGTCGACGAACTGCGGCATAAGCATCAGGTTCAGCCAATCGGTAGGCGCATACATGAGATCGAGCATATGCATATGCATAGCCATGCCGCTGGACGCCAAAAAACAGCCGTTACTGTTGGGGCAGCCGTTATTTACAATATCCATGTCACCGGCGGCGTCAGAGCCATGCAGCATGGCCCCGTGCTGGTTGCCGTACATATAGCGGTAGCCCACCATGAAATCGCCGGACCGGCTCAGCATATGATCGAACATCACGCCGGCAGGCCCATGTCCGCTGTGGCGGCTGTGATCGTTATGGCCGCCGTGACCGCTGTGCTCGTCATGTCCTGCTCCGGCAAGAGCAAGCGCCGCCAAATCCACTTTTAGCGCGGCATTGACCACGTAATAATTAAAATCCGCATAGCTGCCCTCGCCTCCTCCGCCCAGTTTTAAAGAACCTTCATGCGTATAATATTCAGCACCGGCTTCCAGGCTGACGCCTTTGGTAAATTGCTTGCTTATCGTGACGCCGCCGCTTAAAGCGCCGTAACCCGACAGACGTTGATCGCTGGAATAATGCGCGGGAAGCAGTTTGCGATCGAACGGAACCGTTTTATTGATCGGATTTACCGCAACTTCATCCACCCTGTTGCCGTTTTCATCGACAAGATTAAAGTTCTGATCGCGAAAATAGGTCTTGCCGTTATTCGGATTATCGGCTTCAACAAGAATCGGCCGCCCGCTTGCATCGACAACGAGCTTGCTGAACGCCTGCTGCGAAACCAGGTAGGGCTGGTAGAAACTGGCTGCATCCTGAGAGTAATACCGCACCCGCGGCGTGACCGTCCAACCGTTGCCGAGAGGTTGAACCCAATCCGCTGCAAAGGTGTGGGCGTTAATCCCCCAGTCATCGTGAAAAAAACGATAATCAAAATGTAGAGCCGCATCCAGACCGTCGATATGCTGGACATACCGCAAATCGCCCGTCCATTGATTACGCGCATCGGGTCTCTGTTCAAGCAAGCCGATAGCAAGGCCGGTCAGCTCTCCCGACGGCCCCGGCGTTTGCGCGGGGTCGATGAACGCGGTCTCGACGGCTTTATAGGGATTAGCCATGTATCCCGTGCTGCGGGTATAGCCCGCGCCGGTTTCAAAGAGCGCGTTCCTGTTCAGAATCTGGGTCAGGCCGAAATGCGCGGCCCAATCCTGCCGCTTGCCGTGCAGAACTCTTTTTCCGCCCGGAAGAATTTCTATCTGGCTATCGTACATGGCATTGTAACTGGCCGTGCCGGAGGTTGTATCATAAATATAGGGAGCGGCGTCATGATCGATTATGGCTTGAGTATCGCTGGCGGTATAACTCAGACCCAGATTCAAGGTGGTCAGCTTCTGGTTAAAATCCCAGCGTCCGCCCAGATTTCCGAATCTGGATTCATAGTCGTTTTCCAGCGAAATGCCGCCGCCCACATCCAATGCCGCCTCGTCCCATTCATAACTCAGCTTGAAGTCGCCTTGCTTGCGGGTTTCGGGCGAAGCGGAGGAAAGCGTATGGACCAGCTGCGGATCTTTGCTGAAGGTATTGGCTGCATTGTTTCTTTGCAAAGGATTCAATTGCGCATCGAAATAGACATTGTTATTCTGCAAGAAAGGCGTCGCCCCGGCAATTACACCGTTTTCCCTGTTGCCCTGAAAAGACAGCGGCGCTGTCGCAATGGGCGTGGCCCCGCCCCAGGTATCCTGAATATAATTAAAGGCGAATCTTACCCGGTCAGCCAATTTAATTTTCCCGCTGCCCTGAAGACTCTCCACCTCGATAGGCTTGAACCGGCTTTTAATCCCGAAAAGCTGGCGTTTCCCCTCCTGGTAGTGCCCATATTGAAAACCGGCTTCCTCATCAGCCGCCTGCGCAGGGGTCATCATTAAGCCCGGCAGCGCCAGAGCGGCCGCGGTCAGCGCATGCAGCGGCGAACTGGCCGAGGCCGCGGCTTGCTGTTTGGAAATACGCGGTTTTATAACTCCGGTCAAACGGCGGCACGCGGAAACGAGCAACCGGCCCGCACTGCTTTCAAGAGTTTTCTTTTTTTTAATAGCAGCCACAGCCGCCGCCCGCCGCTGAACTGCCGCCGCTGGCCGCTTCGCGGCTGCTGTAATTATGCGAGCGCAGCGTGCTCAGCATCGGGTTGACGTCCAAAGCCATCTGCGGCTTGGCAAGATTGCCGCGCTCCCACGGAGCCACCGGCGCGCAGCCCGACAGGCAGGCCCCAAATATAAGGCATGCGGCTGCCGGGGCAAGTTGACTTCTTTTCATTCACTGTTCCTAATAAATATTTTCTTATCAAAATCCGTTAAATGAATAGTGGTCTTAGCCGCCAAGTAAAGTGCATCATTAATCCTGAAGCTGCCTGTTCGCAACACGATACTACTGTGCACCCGCATGCTCCGCTAATAACCGTTCCACCAGGGACTGAAGTTCCTTAGCTTCTCCGGGCCGGAACCCAAGCTGGATATGGCGGACAACGCCCTTGCGGTCAACAAGATAGGAGGACGGCATGGCCTTGACGTCAAAGTCCCTGGCGCATTGCTCGTCCGCATCGGCCGCCACGGTAAAGTCGGCCGGATATTTACCGAGAAATTCCTTGGCGTCAGCGGGATTTTCATCCAGATTGACGCCTAAAATTTGCAGGCCTTCCTTGCTGAACTTCTCATGCAGGCTGTTCAGGAAGGGAAACGATTTCGCGCAAGGGCCGCACCAGGATGCCCAGAAGTCGACATACAACACTTTGCCATGAAATTGCCGCAGATCATAACGCTGCGCATCGCGCATGGAGGTTAACCCGCAATCGGGCGCTTTGCCGCCAGCCTCTACGGCAAATATTGCCTGGATGGGTAAAATAAGCGCCAGTACGGCGCACAGTAAAACTGATATTCGCTGATTCATTTAGAGATATTTTATTTAAGCAATCGATTAGTAGCCGCGACATAGGTTTTTTTGAGTAAGAATAATGTTCGCGGCCGCCGCCCGGATTAACGCTTACTGAAATTGCAATACGGTCAGCTCGGTACCGGTATGAATATTGCCGCTGGTCAGGCAATGGTAAGTAACATCGAACGCTCTCAAGCCTGCCTTGGTTTTACTGGCGGATATGTAATACACGCCGGGGCCGCCGCTAAGAGTAACCGCTTGACTATAGTTGGCATCGCCGGAGACGGTATCGGTAATACTGGTCATTTGATTTCCTTTGTAAATCTGGAAATTCAATAATAAGCCCGGCACCGGTGGAGAATTATCCCTGATCTGTCCAAAAAGATAGGCCGGCGCCCCGTTGCCGTCATCAAAACAAGTCACAGCCGCCAGATCGGTGGCGCTCGGGTTATTGCCGCCGGCGTCAACAATGGCGCTGCCATCGTGAGCCAACGCGCCGCCGATGTATCCGCCAGCAGCTAATAATGATGCTGTCATAAGAATTTTTATAAATGCATTTTTCATAATCCTATCCTCGCGGCTCTCTATATAAGAGATCATTAATAGTTAATAAAGTCCTGATTGCCTCATTTTCGAGGCGTCTGTATGACAAATAAATACCCTTGAGTTGTCTTTTTTAAAGAAAATATCTTCCGAAAGGCATGGGTACATAGATTTTAAAAAACTCTGATTAAGTCCTCCCACAGGCTCAGGACGAACGGTAAGTAGTTGATTCCGTTCGTGGTGAGCTTGTCGAACCATAAGCGGAATCAACTTGTTCAGAGTTTCCTTTATAAAGATTTTGTTTATTTTATTCTTTTTCAATCTCCGGTATTTATGCTGTACCTCCTAGCCGCTTTTCACTCACATAGGCACCCAATTGGCAAGTCTCTCTATAGTGAGGGTTGCCGTTACTGAGTGCTGCCCAGCTTCGGAATCGGCCTCAGCCTTAAGGCCGCCAGTTCGCGCACCGATGCATTCTCATCCGTAAGCGCCTGCTGAAGCAATCCGGGATCGCTTCCGGCATTGTCCACTGCGGTTAGACGCACCGACACATCGTCATCGTGAATCGCCTCCTGCAGAGCGGCCGCGGCCCCTGCTCCTTCGCGATGCGCCAAAGTAGACAAGGCTTGCGCCCTCACCTTTGCGTCCTTATCCGACAGCGCGGCTTCCAGCGCTTCCCTGACCGACGGATCGTTTTTGCGCCCCTCCGCTAACAGACGCCCGACCGCCGCAGCCCGTTCCGCCGGGGCTTTAGAGGATGCCATCTTCACTAAATTATCCGTTTCGTCCGGCGCAGGGTCAGGCTGCGTATTCGCCGCTATCTGCTGCTGATTTCCGGGCAATGAGCATTCGGCTGAACTTGCCTGATCGCCGCCGATTTTTGCGCCGAGAACCCAGACTTCAGAAGGCTGAGCCTGCTGTTCCGTTTTGCCGGATCGTTCGGCGTATCGAAAAATAAGGTCGGCTTTATTATTAAACAGGCACTCCATGACCTGTTTGACTGTGGTTCCGACGCAGGTTGCATTCACCAATCCATCCGGCAGTACGGTATAGTTTATCGGCACGCCGGATTTATCCGCGATGGCGCCAAGCACCTGCGCCATCGGCGCTCGTCTGATTTTCAGCTGCAGTTCAACGCCTTTATCCTTAGTCATGACCACGCTGATTTGTTGCTGATCAGGTTTGCTGATATTTCCGGCAGCCAACACTATATTGGACGTCAACAGGAGCGAACAAACAATCCGGAATTTGGCATAAGGAAAAATCGGCATCATTAAAACTCTTATGGCAGCGGCCATTCTTGTATTTGCAGCCGGGTGTCGGCAAAAATGCTCTGACCGGCAACCATTATAAAGACCGCTGGTAAGCATATAGCGAATTTTTTAAAAGCCAATGAACTTATCATGCGCTCTCCCGCTATTATTCACTAAATAATACATTTTCGATAATCAATCACATGCCATTATTCTACTTACTAATTGCCGGCAGCAACAAGAAATAGCAAGACGAGTGAATTGCAGCAGGCCTGTTAAATTAAAAGTCCACGACGATATGTCTATCGCCGTGGGCAAGTCAAACATAGCTTTTACCTGCGCAAAGCCGCTAAAACTGATTTCTCGCTGTTCGGTTTGCGTGCGCAACAAATCAGGATAATATCCAGATATTATTTCCAATAAAGAGTGCCTTCTCCTACTTTCGGGCCTGACCAGACCGGCAACTCATCATTAATCTGTTGAGCTGATGGGTAAATATAAATATCATCGCCCAACCCCCCGTTACCCGTGCAGCCTGCCGGAAGAGCCGTCACTCTGGTAACCTTCAAAGTGGCCGGCGAGCCCCAGCCGTCGCCCGCAACTGTGTGAGCGGCGTCTACATAGCCATCATACTTGGAATAAGCGGGGCCGGCAGGAACAAAGTTTGGGTCATTGCCAGGGACAGAGTGATTAGGAGATGCGGTAGGCGCCCCAAAGGGCGCTCCCGGCACGCCGGGAAAATTAGGAATGGGAGACCAATAGAGAACTTGTTCATCCGTGGCGATAGCGCTATCCGGGAGTGAGCTATCGCAAATATCAGCAATGGCCAGTTCGAACGTCACAGAGCGGGCGCAGGATGCCGGATTAATAGTGACAGGATTAACGTCGAAATCTACGGTGACAACAGTGGAAAATGTTTGATCATATTCTTTTCCTCCTGCCCAAAATCCATCTATATTACCTAAACTATCGACTTTAATACTGTTAGCGTCCCATGGGCCGCCTGTACGTCTTAATGCAGCAATATTAGCCAACGGGGAATAGAAATCACTTGCCTGGATAGTGGAATACTGCTTACCGGCGCCAGAGTCCACTCCTATCACGGGCGTATAACTGACAGCGTTGG